>CAVQCA010000141.1:0-3286 GCA_963710815.1 uncultured Gammaproteobacteria bacterium
TGCGCCCGGCAGGTACTCTATCTCAGCTACGTCGGGCGTGATATCCGCAACAACAGCGAACGCCAGCCCTCGGTGCTGCTGCGAGAACTGCTCGATTACATCGATCAGCAGTACGTGACTTCCGGTGGTGATAATGGTGAGCCACTCAGTGCACGGCTGACATGCGTGCATCCACTGCAGCCTTTCAGTATGCGCAATTATCGCGGCGAGCCGCGCAGTTACGATGGCGACTGGTGTGCGGTGGCAGAAGCCATAGGGCAGCCGGCGCGGCCCGAACCGGCGAACGTGGACTGGAACCGCACCTGCCTGCCCGACATGCCGGATTCCCTGCGCACCGTCAGCCTCATGCAGTTGCTGCGCTTTGTACGTCATCCGGTGCGGTTCTTCGTCAATACCCGCCTGCAGGTTTACCTGGGGGAAGAGGCGCCGGGCGAGGACGACGAGGTGTTCGGGCTGGATGCGCTGCAGAGCTTCAGCCTGAAGCAGCGTCTTCTGGATGACTATCTCAAGGGGCGGCCGACTTCCGCGCGCCAGTTGAGCGCCGAGGGCATCCTGCCGCACGGGGCGTTCGCATCGCTCGCCTGGCAGCAGGAGTCGCAGAACGTACAGCCACTGACGCGGCGGCTCGCGGCCTACCGGGAATATCCGCCGGAGCAGCGGCTGGTCGACCTGCGCTTCGAGGACGAGACTACGGAACCGTTCAGGCTCGCGGGGCAGATCAAGGGCATTTACCCGGTATCCGGTCTGCTGCGCTACCGGCCGGGCACGCTCAAGGGGCCGGATATACTCGCGCTGTGGCTGGAACACCTGGCCTGGTGCGCCTGTGAAGGAGACGGAGACAAGTGCAGCACCCTGCACGGGACGAAAGAGCAGTTCACAATCACGAAGACCCTGGCTCCGGCCGATGCGCAGGCGCACCTCGCCCGTTACCTGCGCTGGTACCGGGAGGGGCTGCAGCGGCCGCTGCCGTTGCTGCCCGGCGCGAGCTATGCCTGGATGCGCGTCGTGAGTCAGGGCGGGCGGGCCGACCCGTCCAACGCCGCCTTCAGCGCCTGGAACGGCAATAGCCACAACGGCATTCCCGGCGACAAGGACGATGACTATATCCGGCTGCTCATGCGCGGTGTCGCGGGGACACCGATCGATCAGCCGGAGTTCCAGGAGCTGGCGGAGGCATTCTACGCCGACGCGCTGGCCGCGGGAGCGCTCACATGAGCGGCCTGATGCTCGATACCCCGGCGGTGCTCGCCTTCCCGTTGACCGGCATGCGGCTGATCGAGGCCAGCGCCGGGACCGGCAAGACCTACACCATCGCCAATCTGTACCTGCGCCATATCGTGGAAGGACGCGAAGTGGCAGGGGTGCTGGTGGTGACTTTCACGAAGGCCGCCACCGATGAACTGCGCGGTCGCATCCGCGCCCGTCTGTTCGAGACCCTGGCGCTGCTGGAGCAGGAGACGGACACGGAGGACAGCTTCCTGGCCGCACTGCTTGCCCGGCTCAGGGATCAGGGGGTTGCTGAACAAGCCATCAAGCGCCTGCGGTTCGCGGTGCGCGCCATGGACGAGGCCGCCATCTACACCATCCACGGGTTCTGTCAGCGGGTGCTGAGCGAGTTCGCCTTCAACAGCGGTCAGCAGTTTCAGCTCGAGGTGCTGGTCGACGACGGCGATTTGTGGCATCGGGCCATACAGGACTGGTGGCGCCGGACCGGCTACCCGCTGAATGCCGTACAGGCCCGCCTGTTCCGCGACAGCCTGGGGGATCTCGATGCATTCGAGTCGCTGGTCAAACCGCTGCTCGGCGCAGAGCGCAAACGGCTGCTGCCCGAGGTGGACGGCTGGGATCGGTTACTGACCCGATGGGAGCCGCTCGCCGCCGAGCTGGAGGCACTGGCCGTCCGCTGGCGACGGGATGGCGCCACGCTGCAGCAGCTGTTGCGGGAATCGAAGGGGCTCAGTCGCAACAAGCAGGGTCTCTATCATGTGAACCGACTCGACCCGGCGCTGGACGAACTCGACGACTATTTCGCCATGGGGGAGCGGATGCCTCCGCCGAAGGCCTTCAAGGTGCTGACGGCGCAGTCACTGCGGGAGGCTGCATTGAAAAAGCCCGATCCGGCGCTCGACGATAAATTTTTCCTGCGCTGCGATGGCGTATGGGAAACCTTCCGCACACTGGAACGTGATCTGCGAGCCGCGGCGCTTACGGAAGCCGCGGGATTTGCCCGCGAGGAGGTCCGGCAGGCCAAGTTCACGGCCCAGGTGCTGTCCTACGACGACCTGCTTGCGGAAATGTACGGCGCGTTGCGCGGAGGAAACGGCGTGGCGCTGGCGGATGAGGTGCGCCGACGGTTTCCTGTGGCCATGATCGATGAATTTCAGGATACCGACCCGGTGCAGTACGGTATCTTCCGCGAACTCTACCGCGATCGGCCGGACTGCGGCCTGATCATGATCGGCGACCCCA
Source organism: uncultured Gammaproteobacteria bacterium (assembly GCA_963710815.1). GTDB lineage: Bacteria > Pseudomonadota > Gammaproteobacteria > UBA9214 > UBA9214 > CAVQCA01. The sequence goes on from CAVQCA010000141.1 coordinate 2,470, forward strand.
AGCAGGCCATCTACAGCTTCCGTGGCGGCGACATCTTCACCTACATGCAGGCCAGGCAGGACGTGGGCGAGACGGGCATCTACACTCTGGGGGTCAACTGGCGTTCCACGCCGCAGGTGCTGAGTGCGGTCAACGCGGTATTCGAACAGCGTGCAGTGAATGCCTTCGTCTACGGCGAGACCATCCCCTACCTGGCACTGCGCGCGGCGGACAAGCCGCATCACCGCCTGGATCGGAGCAGCAAGCGGCAGGCCGCGCTGCAACTCTGGTTGCTGCCCGAGAGCCGCAATGCCAAAGACGAGCCAAAGCCACTTTCAAAAGAAGAAGCGCGCCAGCTGAGCCATGCCGCGGTCGCGCAGGAAATCGCGCAACTGATTGCCGAAGGCAGGGCCGGGTCTGCCCGGCTCGGTGATCGCGCGCTGCAGCCTCGTGATATCGCGGTGCTGGTGCGCACGTCCTACGAGGCCGCGGACCTGCGCCAGGTGCTCGCCGGCCATGGCGTCAATGCCGTCTCCGTCGGGCGCGACGGCGTGTTCACTTCCCCGGAGGCGGCGGCCCTGGAGGTATTATTTGCCGCCATCCTCGCCCCGCGCGAGCGGGAACTCGCGCGCCTGGCGCTGACTTCCGCGCTGCTCGGTCTGGACTACGCGCAGATCGAACGCATCATCCAGAGCGAAGCACAGTGGGTGGACTGGGTGGATCAGTTGTTGCTGCTGCACCAGGTCTGGCAGCGTCGGGGGTTCATGTCGATGTTCCAGCAGCTGCTGCGTCGCCTGGGTATCGCCGCGGCACTCGGCCGGGACGAGCAGGCCGAGCG
>CAVQCA010000142.1:0-7513 GCA_963710815.1 uncultured Gammaproteobacteria bacterium
CGTTTCCCGACAGGCTACTGGCAGGATACTACCGCGGGAGTCGGTCGGGCCGCGGTGTGTCAAGACCGCATGCCATAGACGGTTGGCTACGCACTAAGCTGAGTGATCAGCTCCCTTGTCTCTTCTATATGCCCCGGCGTGGATGCTCCGAATACGATAGACTCAACACCTTCAAGTTTTGCTACGTACTCTATGGCTTCCCGCGGGCGTAAACCGCCGGCCGCGAGCACCTGCATCGCTACTGCACGGAACCGTTTTTCTTTCAGGGTTCTTTCATAGAGCTCCTTTCCGCCTGACATGCGAAAGCCGATCTTGTTGATGGAGCTGCATACAATCGGATTCTCCATGCCCGATTCTTCAAGCGTATCCACGAGCAGTGGCATGTTCATCGTGATAAAACCCGCCTCCGCGTTATAGGTCTTGCGGACGTAATCGGAAAACTCAGGAAAGAACCGGGTCATCCCCAGTCCAAGGAGCAGGTCAGTGACTACATTTTGCAGAAAAATGACCGGGGTATTCAGACCATGAAACATCTTCATCTCTGAATCCACGAGCAGCTTCATGATGCTGACCATATCCCGCTTGGCCATTGCCATGCCTCCCTTGGCCAGAAAGCCTGCTATGTTGCCACCGGCATAAAGCTTGAGGGTGCCGAGGATCCCCAGTTCGGTCACGGAATTGGCATACTTGTGGGCGTAGGGCATACACGGATAAAAATTATAATCATGATATTTTTGACTGTTTGCCCTGAAGTGATCACCTATCTCCCAGAGGCGATCATAGGTTGTACACATAAAGGTCCTGATACCGATGTCATACGCGGCATCCAGAACGTTTATTATTTTTCCAGTGTCTTTGAACCTTGCCATTTTTTCTCTGGCGCGCGCTTCGGAAAGATGATCAACCCCGAAAAACTGATTGTCGCCGAATATTATTCTATCCATTTAGCTAGCCTCGACTTGCAGCGTCGCGTTTCACCATATCGGCCACTTCATTTGTATGTAATGCCGATGCAAAAGAATTTACATTAGCGTGAGAGTGGGACTTGACTGCTTCAATAAAGTATTCAATCTGTGCCGAATACTCTTCTCCACGCAGGTAGAACCCTACGTTATCGGTGACATCGGTGATATATCGCGTATTCCAGCCTCTTGGTCAAATCTCTCATCGGGAATTTCTTCTCTGACATATACTCGGACTTCCTGCTGATCCACATAGAGCTTGCCCTGTTTTCCGTGGACAGTGATCTGTGTTGTCATTTTGCGGTACGTGTCATCACTCCAGTTGACGGAAACGTGGCCATTAATGCCATCCTGGCAGAAGAGTGTGGTATAAACGGCGTCCTCGACCTCCTTTGAGAAGATAGGTTGCAGAACTGAGCCGGCAACTTTCTCCGGCGGCCGTATCAGGAACTCGACGAGGTTAATTACGTGTGAAGCGTAATCTGCAAGGCAGCCTCCACCTTCCTTTGCGGAAGATCGCCAGGTCGAGGCCTGTTCCTTTAACACGACGGGTCCGTAAGCCTCACCGAGAAAATGGCCTATTGACCGATAATCCCCTTGTCCAGTAATCTCTTGGCCTCCTTAAAGGATCCCAGAAAACGGTTGTGATATCCCACCTGGTTGACCAGTTTCTGTTTTCGGCGAGCTCGACGAGCTCCCTCGACTCCCGTGCATTCAGGCAGAATGGTTTTTCGCAAAATACGTTTATGCCGCGCTCCAGGGCATATTTAACGATTTCGTGATGATATGGCGTCGGCGTGGCCACGAAGAAAGGTCGAAATCGTGCACTATCCAGCATTTTCCTGTAATCATCGTAGCATTTGTGATTTCCGTATTTTTCCAGCATCCATGTAAGAAACTTGGATTTGTCACACACTGCCGACGAGTTTACTCCGGGCTGTGCATTAACTATCGCGCAATGCGACAGCCCCATCTTACCCAGGCCGATTATTCCTGCTTTAAGCATAGAACCGTATTCCTCTCCATCTGATTGGGGGTTGTGAAAAAAACCCGGGTTGCGCCCTTGGGCCAGATAGCCGGGCATGAATGCCCTCGATAACTTGTATATCCAGAATCAATTCTATCTACTGTTACCTTGTGATCGTGCCTGAAAGAGAAGCGGCGGGGTGGTGATTTCCGGTTAAACTATCCCTGTGCTGCATGGACAGTCCTGCGCGATCCCCGGTACGGATTCAGCGTCAGAGCACTTGCCGGGTATGCGGATATGCAAGAGACTATGGTGATGGCACGAGTGAGTCGCGGCATGGTGTCATAATGTGATTACCACGGGCTCAAGACTATCATGGTGGAAATAATTTATCGAGATCAAAATGAGCGATCAGAAACAGCTGAAAATATGCGCCGGCGCTTCTGCTGGCGGGCACATGAACCAGTTGCTGAAATTGCTGGAATCATCGGCGAACTGGCCGCAACGCCCTGCATTTTATGTGACGACCTTGCCGCAGCTGGCCGAAAAACTGGAAGCATTCGGCCCGACTTACATCATCGGGGAGTGCAATCGTCTGCATCCCCTGATGACCGTGCTGGTTTTCCTGAAAGCGGTGAAACTCGTATTTCTGGAGCGCCCTGACGTGGTAATAACGACCGGTTCCCTGCCATTGGCAATGGTGTGTCTCGCCGCAAAGATGCGCGGCGCAAAGGTCGTCTGGATCGACAGCATCGCAAATGTAGACAAGTTCTCCATGAGCGGTGCCATGGTGAGGCATTTTGCGGACCTTTTCCTGACCCAGTGGCCCGGGCTGGCAGGAAGATACAAGAATGCCGAGTTTGTTGGCACACTATTATGATCCTTCTGACAGTAGGAACATATCCGCTCCAGTTTGACAGATTGATCAAGGCGCTGGATGAGGCCGTCAGGGATGGTCTGGTCGAGGAAGAATTCTTCGCCCAGACGGGGTCATGCAGATACAAGCCGAAACACATGAAATTCGCGGAAATGATGCAGAAAAGCGAATTTGATGCCTGCTTTAATGCGGCCAGCTGCATAGTGGGGCATGCCGGCATGGGTACGATATCCATGGCGCTGGAGGCGGACAAGCCAATACTGGTGATGGCGAGGATGGCCAGGTACGGAGAGCATGTGAACGATCACCAGGTATCGACTGCAGATATGTTCGAGAAACTGGGGCATGTGCTCGTTGCCCATACAGCGAGCGAGTTGCCGGAGAAGATAAAAACATTGAAGGCATTTGTACCGGCCCGGCGCGAGGCGACTCCGCAACGGGTGGCTGACCGGATCACGGAGTTTCTGCAGGGCCTGGTTGATTGAATGACCGGCACCCGTCGTATCTGGACATTTAATCTGATAAACCTTTCACCGTCCCCGCGTCATGTTGCCGGCCCGTTACCGTGGCGGCTGCCTGGAGAACCCGTTCCGCCGCCGCACGCTTCCACAGCAATATGTCCGTACGCTGACATGGTGGCAGGCAGCTGCCCGGCTACGCACGCTTTATTCAGGGCAGGCTGAAGAATGGACGGTCAGAATTTGAACGACTGCAACAATATCTTGATATAGGGCCAGATCAGGTGAGCGGGCCACCATGAGCCGCGGTGCCTCCGCAGATAAATCGCATATTCGTGAAAGCGGTAGCCATGCGGACTGTTCAGCCGGCGCAGTCTTTCCATCATGGGTAGGTTGACGTCTTCCCAGGTGCCTTCTATCGGGTTTTCGGTACAGGTGCCCAGGTAGCCGGGGGCAAGCCACACGCTGCAGCCCTTTTGCAGGGCGCGGAAGCAATAGTCATGGTCCCCGGCGCGGTGCTGGTATACAGGATCAAGGTTGCCTACCCTTTTCACGACGGAGTCGGGAAGCAGTACACAATTCCCGTTCGTTGCGTCACAGGGTATGGGGCTGTCGCCTGGAGCTATACGCTCCAGCCTCACACGTCCGAATCGGGATCCATGACGTTTAACCCCGCCGTAGGTGAATTTTCCGGTAACCGGGTCCTGCATCGCGCTGCCAATAATGGCGCATTCATTCCCCTGTTTTTTAAGGTCTGTATGCGTGTCCAGCAGGATTTTCAGGGCATGCGGATATAGGATGCTGTCGTCGTTTAGCCAAAGGTAATAATCGAAACCTTGCTGAATCGCCGCGGCAAAGGATTTGTGCATGCCCCGGTTCCAGTAAAGCGTTCCGTCACCCTCGAGGATGTGAACCTGGGGGAACTCGTTCGCTACGGCTTCCGATGTGCCGTCTGTGCTGCCGTCATCCAAAAGATAGATCTCGATCGCAAGTTCCCTGTCGAGGTTTTGACGGGTAATCGCAGACAGGCTGGAGAGGGTGTGTTCCCGCCGATTATGGCAGGCCATGATTACGGCCAGTGTCCTGATGTCACTTTTCTCATTCATAGATTTTCTGGTGTATGGTGTGGTCGTTCAGCAATTCTGTAGCATCGAGATCGATCCTATGCTCCATAATAACGCCACATCCCGGATCTTTTTGAGAAAAAAGCCGAAAACACGTTATGAATCAATGGGAGAAAGATGCGGGTATGACGCCTGCGAAGTTGCCTGTAAGCAAAGTGATAATTCAGGTCTTCAAATGGCAAGTCTTATGACCCGGATATTATAGGTCAACGACCGGATGGCTGATAGAACTATGACCCCGGAGACCATTGATCTCCGGGGTCAGCAGGGTCTGTCGGGTTGTGGTGAGCTGATTGCACCCGCGCAGCTCTAGCTGGCCAGATGTACCGCAGCAAAAATAAATGCCGCGCCCAGACAGGTGAAGAGTATGAGGCTGCCGGTAATGGCCGGGCGGTTCTGGGAGTGCGCCTCGGGCAGGATATCGGACGCCCCGATGTAGAGGAGAAATCCGGCGAAGAAACCCAGGTAGAGTATCAGCGAGTCGGGGGGCAGCCGGAAAAGCAACGTTGAGGCTGCGCCCAGAACCGGGGCCATTGCATCCATCAGGAGCATCGCAAACGAGCGGAGCGTCGTATTGTGATGCACGAGCATCAGGCTGACCGTATTGAGACCGTCACAGAAGTCGTGTGCGATCACGGCGATCGCCACGACGATCCCTGTCGCCTGCGAGACCTGGAATGCAAGGCCGATCCCCACGCCGTCCATGAAGCTGTGCCCGATCAGGGCAAAGGCGGAGAGCATGCCCACCCGCGGGTGATGATGCTCCGCGTATTCTTCCTCGTGAACGTGGTGCACCAGAACGAATTTCTCTAGGCTGTGAAACAGGAGAAATCCGAACACCAGCGCGATCATCGCCCCGGTGGGATCAGCGCCGTGTTCGCTGGCCAGGCCAAAGATCTCGGGGAGGATATCGAAGCTTACTACACCAAGAAGCACGCCGGCGGTAAAGCTCAGGATGAAGTGCAGCCGGTCGCGAAACTTGAACGCGAAGAGCCCGCCTGTCAGGGTGGATAGGAATGTTGCAAGCGACATGAATACGGCGTTCATGAATTTATTGTTTCGCCCGAGCGCTAAAGGGGCGTGTTCTCCGAATATGTCGAAAGGAGGCTGTTCAGGCTGCCGGCGGCCTTGCCTGTCTGAGTTCGCGCCTTACGAATTCCCGTGCCAGATGTACGGTCCGTACGGCTGCGGCGGCGACCGGCCCGGTAAACATTACTCCTGTAGCACCCGGCAGGATAGTGGTGTTCCGCTCCATGGACGCCATGAGAGGGTCCGCATGAGCACGGTTTGCCGCGCCCCGATCCCGCACGCGCCGGTATCGCTTTGCGTGTGGATTGTAGTAGGGGGTGTTCGATGAACGAAAAGTTTGTGCTTCTTGTCGCTGTTCAAGAGACTTCGTACGGCTGCCGTCATAAATGTTGCCGGACCATGCCGGTTCCGGCAGGATATGGCGTGCCGGCGGGAGTGCGGTTGCGGTTTGGGGGGCTGAGCCTGAATCGACCAGGGTTGCCGGCGTGAGTGACTATCGGTGCCTTAACGATGAAAAACCTCCTGCTAATCTGCTGTCTATGCGCCGCTTTCCCGGCAGTTACGACCATTGCGCAGGATCAGCCTCTGCGGGTATCCAGTCTGGTGCCGTCTGCGCGTGTCCAGCCCGAAAGCTCCGGGACAGCCGGCGTATGGCGGCTGCTGAATCCACGAAACCTCAAACTCCAGTCGGCCGCCGCGCTGGTTGTGGACCGGAACGGCAACGAGGTCTATGCCAAACACGCAGACGAACCCCAGCCCATTGCATCGATCACCAAGCTCATAACCGCCATGGTGATTTTGGATGCCTCCCTCCCGTTGCAGGAGCGGATCACGATTACCAGGGAAGACCGCGACCTCATTCAACTCACGGGCTCGCGTCTGCAATACGGAGCCACACTGACCCGGGAGCGATTGCTGCAGCTGGCTCTGATGGCCTCAGAAAATCGTGCCGCCAATGCGCTTGCCCGCACCTGGCCCGGGGGCAGGGCGGCATTCGTCCGGGCCATGAACCGGAAGGCAAGCTCACTCGGCATGCAAACCAGCCGCTTCATCGATCCCGCCGGCCTGAATCCCGGCAATGTCGCCTCGGCCCGTGATGTGGAAAAGATGGTGCGTGCCAGTCTGGGGTATCCGCTGATCCGCAAGGCCACCACCACACGCTCACTCAGTGTCTATCCCTACAAGGGGCGTGGGCCGCTGCAGTATGTCAATACCAACCGCCTGCTGAGAAATAGCGCATGGACGATTCAGGTGAGCAAGACCGGTTACCTCAACGAGGCCGGCCGTTGTCTGGCGATGCAGACGGAGATAGCCGACCGCTCGCTGGTGATCGTACTGCTCAATGCCTATGGGAAGCTGACGCCGTTCGGCGACTCCAACCGCATCCGAAAATGGATCGAACACGGCGTCGACGGATAAAGCGACCCGGAGGGGAGCGTATTCTCCGGAAACGTCTGGTTAGCTGCGGACCCGGAGCCGGACAGACTCTGAGCTGTATCCTGCCATGACGGATGCGTTCCCGACCTGGATAGAGAGCCTCACCACAGGGGAACAGCAGCGGCTGGCAGGAATAATTATCCTGGCGGTACTGCTTATTCTGTTGTACCTGTTCCGTGATTCCCTGCGCCACTGGCGGGAGAGTCGACAGATCAGGCGAGCGGCAAAACGGCTTGGCGCCCGTATGCTGCGCAATGTCCGTCTGCCGGACGGAATGGGCGGTGAGACCAGCATCGACTACCTGGCGCTCGCCTCCGGGGCGGTCCTGGTAATAGGTGTCAAGCGCTATGACGGACTGATCTTCGGAAGCACGCGGACCGATGAATGGACCCAGGTCATCAACGGCCGCAGTTACAAATTTCCCAACCCCGATGCCGGTCTCTTGCGGCAAATCGGCGCTGTCAGGGTTATTGTCCCCGGGATCCCGGTCAGGGGGCTGCACCTGTTCACCGACAATGCCGTATTTCCCAAGGACAAGCCGCCCAATGTGCTGCAGGTGAAGGACCTGCGAGGCAGTATCCGCCGCCCCAGGCTGAACGACATCCCCACGGACCTGCAGACGGCATGGACACAACTCACTCACTCCCTGGAGTAAAGGG
>CAVQCA010000143.1:0-8415 GCA_963710815.1 uncultured Gammaproteobacteria bacterium
CCTAGGAGGCTGTGGTATTCAGGTGGTCACGGCGAGCACAGAAGTTCACGATATCGAGGTGCATGGTGGTTTCATGCAACGAGATATCAGGGAACTGTGGGCGCTCTCCCGCCAGCGCTGTAGATCAATCCCAAGTCAGGCAGGCTCCAGTGCGCGAGTAATGAAATCCTGCGCGGCCCGCCGCCTGACGCGGGCCGCGCAGGAGTGAAATTAAACCGCGGTGCACTAGCGTATTTGAAGTTTTCTCAACAGCCCGTTGTAAACAATAATGAATAATGCACCGGCAAATCTGCCGCGACTAAAGCGGTACCCGAGACCCTTCAGCGCGTTCATGTGGTAAGTCCAGAATTCACGATGTTGCTTCAGGTCGCGCCGTTCCAATAAGCGAATGACACTCACGGCAAGAATACGGTAGTACCTGTTGATACTGGAGCGCAATGCATTGTTGAACTCATTCTCGTCAAGGTAATCAGGGCCGTACTTTTTCAAGGTCAGTAGCTGGGCGGGAATATAGGTATTCAGTCTCCGGGACATCGAGGTTACCGTCTCGTTATGCCTGCGTGTGAAGGTCAGTACCTGATGCGAGAAGCCGAAATCCGTCTGCCGTAACAGATCGAAGCATACCTCCGTATCCGCGTGCAGATTGTCTTCGTTGTAGAAATTTCTGCGTGATCGCACAAGGTCGGAACGCAACAGGAGCGAGGTTGGTGAACCAAAGAGATAAAGTCCGTCCAGTAAATGCCAGCGGGCAACCTCGCGGCCTGATATAACCGTATTGGGGTATGTAATCCCGTCCAGATTTACCTGGTCTTCATCAAGACGGTATGAGCCGACTATCCCGGCTCGCGGGTTATCTTCGGCAACCTTGACCATGCTGGATACGCACTCAGGGAACAGCCAATCGTCCGCGTGCACAACCTTGCAGTACTTGCTGTTCTCGCTTATCTGGCGAAGTGCGTGATTCCAGTTCTGCATCAGCGGCAAGAATGTTTCGTTGACATGGACCCTGATGCGAGGATCCTTTCCAGCATAGTTCTCCGCGATCTCGCGCGTACGGTCGGTGCTGCGATTGTCAACAATGACATACTCCCAATTGGAATATGTTTGTGCGCAAACACTCTCTATACACTCGGCCAGGTAAGATTCACCGTTGTATACAGGTGTGACTATACTGACGAGTGGTAATTCCTTGCTTCCTGACATATATTTCCTTTATTGATTGGACCTTTCGTCTTCACTGTCGCGCATCCCTATCAGCCGCGCAGGGACACCTGCCGCAATTCCCGCATCCGGTATGCTTCGGGTCACCACGGCCCCTGCAGCGATCACCGCGCCTTTGCCGATACGTACCCCGTCGAGGACAGTCACCCCAAACCCCAGCCATGCGTCATCACCGACTACGATACCACCTCTGGTTTTCAGCGGCTGTTTTGCGATGGGTTCGCCTGGCAAGAAACCATGATCGTATGGATAGAAGGCGCAGTTTGGGGCGATCTGCACGGTTGAGCCTATCTCTATGGAGCCTTTGTATGCCGAGAATTGGCAACGAGGCTGGATATGTGTACCGGACCCTACGGTCAGGTAACCGCCTTCTCCTGTTTCGATTATCGTGTCCTGGTTGATGTGGGTGTAGTTGCCGATCGATACACTACCGCCTGAATTGGCTTTGTATATAGCTACTCTGTCTCCGATGAAAATATGACGGCCGAGATGCAATTCGTCGTGACAGATTGATGTAGTTGGCGACACATAACCACGAATGTTTAGGTATGCCATATATTTCCGCCCCTTGTACGGTGGGGCGGGTATGGCTGCGATTCGTGTGGCAAGTCGGCCAAGAAATCCCTGTCCCGCGAACTGCATCCAGAAGGCCTCCCAGGGGTATCTGCGGAATTTATCCAAATAGATTTTAATATTTTTACTTTTTATCATGACGTTCGGTCATGCCCCGCATTGCCAGGTAGAGCCAGCGAATCGGTCACCGATTTGACTGATTCTGCTATGAGATTGGAAAATTCAATCTACAACAATATCTTAGAATATTCCATATCGGCCATGGCAGCAAAGTACACGGTGATGCAGTTTACGCAGGAGAACGTCCATGACGGATAATTGTTATCGGGGTTTGGTCGCATTCGACCCTCTGACCCGCGGCAGCCTTTCCCCGGGCCTTTTAGGGCGTCTGCTTCTTGTGCCCCGGGGCTGATTCTGCAGTTGCAGCATTCTCCCGGGGTGAAAGTACGTGGTTGGCAGAGTTATTTTCTCGTATGTTGATTTCAGTCCATGTATTTTTTCATGGCCTTGACCAGATTCTCGGGTATCCCGATATCCAGAAACGGCTGGGTGGAGACCTGGATGCCGTCCACTTTCAGACCATCCTGGATTGCAGAGCGAACGACGTCGCCTACAAACAGCTCTTCCGCTGCCGCATTTGACGCACCTTGTACTGAGGGGTCGTAGCTGGTCTCCCTGTTCGCGATATAACTGTGCATATAATCGGTAAACGCGGGGGTCCAAACGGCGGTTCCCCAGGTCAGACGTAAATCGGTCTTGACCGGTTTTATATAAATCTCCCTGACTTCATGATTTGGCCCAATACTGACTATATCAACATGCCGGGGCTGATCAGCCGGGAACAGACCCAGCACAATATCAGCACTACTTGCCATCAATCTGTCTCGCAGGGTTTCAAATACGTATTCGGCATCGAAAATTATGTCAGGAAAGCCAAAGGCCACACATTTATTCATGATGAAGGGATAGGCCAGATCAAGCGTGTATGGTACCCCGGCATTCAGGTCCGTCACGAGGTAAGCGATATGCAATTCCTCGCGGGAGCCGTCGCCGAGACACGACAATATATCCCATTTTCCTTTTTTAATGACAAGGTAGACTTTATTTATGCCTGACGCCCTTAATTTTTCAAGCAAATACTGGCACGCTACCTTGAAGTTCAGGGATGCGCCGTTTTGCTGATGACCTATCGGGAGTACCTCCTTGCTACACGGGATGGGATTCAGACGCCGGGCGCTTCCAGCGGCTGGTACCAGCCCCACGAACTCCCTGCCGTTGAATTTGTTGTACATAAATTGAAAACCGGGTTAAGGGTAATACGCTGTTATCCGTTATATGTACTATTGGATCTGGATTAGCCGTCTGTTAATGACATGTGTCGGAAAGTCAGTGCTATTATTGTCCGATTACTCGGAAGAGCAGCTTCCCCGGGCTTTATCGGGCCATGGACTTATGAACAACTGTATTGTTGTACTGCCTGGTAAGGGATGCAATTTGCGGATTCCAGGAGTCGAGTCGGCGTAGTATGCCTGTAAGCCATTATTTTGCAAAATCAGCATTAAAGAACAAGGACGTATGCATGCCTGCTTCTGACGTTGGTCTCCTGCCTGTTGTTGAACCTGCAGTCGGCCCCTTTCCATATTTGTTTACCAAAGCACTGATTGACGAGGCCTGAGATGAAGGCGGTAATTCTTGCCGGGGGATTCGGCACACGAATTAGCGAAGAAAGCAGTATTAAACCAAAACCGATTGTCGAGATCGGCGGGCGGCCGATCCTGTGGCATATCATGAAGCTCTACTCCGCATCAGGTATTAATGATTTCATCGTCTGCTGTGGATACAAGGGTTACGTCATCAAGGAATATTTCGCTAACTATTTCCTGCATATGTCGGACGTGACTTTTGATATGTCCAATAACAAGATGGAAGTGCATCGAACGCCACGCAGAGCCCTGGCGGGTGACGCTGGTGGATACCGGAGAGGACACCATGACAGGCGGGCGGCTCAAGCGGGTCGGCGGGCTACATTGAGATGGGGCTTTCTGCTTCACCTACGGTGATGGAGTCAGCGACGTGAACATCGGCGCGAGCATCGAATTCCACCGTCAGCAGGGTGTTCACGCCACGGTAACCGCGGTGCGTCCACCGGGGCGCTATGGGGCCATCGACATTGCACGGGCGACCGTCGAGTCACGCGCTTTGTAGAGAAAGCCAAGTGGCGATGGCGGCCTCATCAACGGCGGATTTTTCGTCCTGTCGCCCGCGGTACTCGATTACATCGAGGGCGACCAAACCTCTGGGAAGCCGAGCCCTTGGCTCGTCTTGCTGCTGACGGCAAATGATGGCCTTCGGGCATTCCGGGTTCTGGCAACCCATGGATACGCTTCGAGACAAGAATGTACTCGAGGAACTGTGGAGCGGCGGAAACGCCCCCTGGAAGGTCTGGTAAGGAATTACACTAATCCGGGATGAATCGAGTTGATATGAATACACCACAGGATGTTGTAAAGGACGACCTCGACTATATCGTCAACAACCTGAAGTCAGAGTTTTCGGCGTTGTCCGGCAAGAATCTTCTGATAACGGGTGGCGCCGGATTTCTTGGATATTATCTTGTTCAATCGGTACTCCACTGGAACCGGCAGGGACCTGAAACCGGGCCAGTCCAGGTGACGGTTTACGATAACTATATTCGCGGAATACCGGACTGGCTGCAGAAATTGTCGGGCGATCCGGCACTCGTGCTGGTCAAACACGATGTCACTCATCCGCTTCCAGGGGATATCGGTGATTTTCACTATATAATTCATGCCGCATCCATTGCATCACCAACGTATTATCGCATGCATCCGATTGAAACTATGGATGCGAATATAAACGGCCTGCGTTATCTTCTCGAATATGCCCTCTCTCAGCAGAAAAAGAACAGGCCAGTAGAGGAGGCTTTTTGTTTTATTTACAAGCTCAGCGAAATATATGGCGATCCAACGCCCGGCAACATTCCGACGCCGGAGCAATTATCGTGGAAATGTTTGACTACCGGACCACGCTCTGTTTATGACGAATCCAAACGCTATGGCGAGACACTCTGCGTAAATTTCTCTGAACAATATGGTCTTCCTGTTCGCGTGGCCCGCCCTTTCAATAATTACGGGCCGGGATTAAAGATTACTGATCGCCGATATTGCCGGATTTTGCCCGCGATGTGCTGGCCGGGAAAGTATCGTGATGTATTCGGACGGTTCGCCAACCCGCACATTCTGCTACATCGCGGATGCAATCGTTGGTTATTACCAGGTCCTGGTAAACGGAAAAAATGGTGAGGCTTACAATATTGGCGTAGACGGACCGGAAATATCGGTTGCCGAATTGGCTGATCTTGTTACGGATTTTGCCAGAGAACTGTTTGGATACCGGGGTGGTGTGGTTCGCAAGGTCAGTCAGGACAAGGATTACCTGGTCGACAATCCGAACAGGCGGTGCCCTGTCATTGATAAGGCCAGACAGCAGATCGGCTATAAACCCACGATATCCCTCCATGAGGGGTTAAGGAAGTCTCTTCTCTGGTACAAGGATAACCAGATTGCGGAGGACGCCTGATGAGAGTTTCAATTGTGGGTACAGGTTATGTTGGCATTGTGTCCGGTACGTGCCTCGCATCAAAGGGACACGATGTTGTATGTGTTGATATTGATGAAGCAAAGGTCAGGAATATCAACAACGCTGTCCCGCCAATCTATGAGAAAGGCCTTGAGAAGCTGATGCTGGATGTTGTTCCGGACAGGATGCGTGCCACGACGGATTTGCATTCCTCCGTGCTCGACACCGATGTCTCTTTGATTGCGGTCGGAACACCTTTTGACGGGCAGGTCATCGATTTGACCTATGTAAAGGAGGTTTCGAGGCAGATCGGCCGGGCCTTGAGAGAAAAAGACGGCTATCATACGGTCATCGTGAAAAGCACTGTTGTTCCCGGAACAACGGATGACGTTGTGTTGCCCATACTGGAGCAGGAATCGGGGAAAAGTGCCGGGAAGGATTTTGGTGTTGGAATGAATCCGGAGTTTCTCAGGGAAGGAGAAGCTATCGTGGATTTTATGTATCCGGACCGGATTGTGCTGGGGGGTATAGACAACAGAACCCGCGATGTCCAGGAGGAGCTCTACAGCGCGTTCCCGGATGTAGACAAGGTTCGGACCAATAACAAGACGGCAGAGATGATCAAGTATACGTCGAACTCGCTGCTGGCAACCATGATTTCATTTTCCAATGAAATTGGCAATCTCTGCAGTGCTATTGACGGTGTAGATGTAACGGAGGTTATGAAGGGTGTCCATCTCGACAAGCGGTTAAGCCCTATCATGCCGGATGGCACGCGAATCACCCCGGTTTTTACCAGCTATATTGAAGCAGGGTGCGGCTTCGGCGGAAGTTGCTTTCCAAAGGATGTTAATGCGCTGATTGCGCATGGCAGACGGGCAGGAAGCCCAATGCGGCTGCTGGAGGCGGTTATTGATGTAAACCGGGAGCAGCCGGGGCGGATAATCATGCTGTTAAAGAAGCATTTCCCTTCCATGAAAGATCTCAATGTTTCGGTGCTGGGTCTGGCTTTCAAACCAAGCACCGACGATATGCGGGAATCACCGGCAATTCCGATTGTAAGGACCTTGCAGAAAGAGGGCGCGAAGATCAGGGCCTATGATCCGGTTGCAAGGCATGAGGCAGAGAAAATATTTGGTACGAATGGAATAAGGTATTGCGATGATCTGATATCAACCCTGGAAGATGCGGATGTCGTTGTGTTGCTAACGCGCTGGGAGGAATTTGGCAGCGTTCCCGAACTTGTAAGCAGGCTCCCTCGCCAGCCGTTATTTATCGATGGCCGCAGGATGCTGGATAGCCGTGGCTTCAGTAACTATGAAGGCATCGGCCTTGGCAGGAAGGCATGATTTTACATGAGATGACAATGATCCGCCCTTTCAATCTTCCTGGAAGTCACGGCGGAACCCGTTGATTTCGGGTGAAATCAGAAATCGGACAGACTACACAGAGAACAATCCATGATACTTGTAGACAAGGCACTGGAAGAGAGGGAACAGCAAGGCAGGCCGGTACGAGTGGCTGTTGTCGGGGCCGGTTATATGGGTCGCGGAATCGCACTCACGATCTTTACTCCAATGAAAGGCATGCGTCTTGTGGCCATGTCCAACCGCACGATTTCCGAAGCGGAGCGTGCCTATCGGCAGGCCGGGGTGGACTCGGTCGTGCGCGTCGAAACAGTTGCGCAACTGGAAGACGCCATTGCGAGAAACAGGTACGCGATCACGGATGACGCATTGCTGTTATGCCAGGCGGAGGGCATTGATGCCGTAGTTGAGGCAACGGGCGAAGTCGAGTTCGGGGCTCGCGTGGTGATGAAGGCGATCGAGCATGGGAAGCATGTGATATTGATGAATGCCGAGCTTGACGCTGTCGTCGGTTCCATACTGAAGGTTTACGCCGACCGGGCAGGAGTCGTTATTTCGAATGTGGATGGGGATCAGCCCGGTGTGGTAATGAATCTTTACCGGTTTGTCATGACCATAGGGTATAACCCCGTACTTGCAGGAAACATAAAGGGCTTGCAGGATCACTATCGAACTCCGGAAACCCAGAAGGCCTTTGCGGATGCCCATAACCAGAAACCCAAGATGATCACCTCCTTCGCGGATGGTACCAAAATCTCGATGGAAATGGCGGTAGTTGCAAATGCGACCGGGTTCGGGGTTGGCAAGCGGGGTATGTACGGCCCTGAATGCAAACATGTGACCGAGGCGGTTAATCTGTTGCTCGTCTGGATCAGCTGCTCGCTGGCGGGTTGGTGGATTATGTTCTGGGTGCAGAACCGGGGCCGGGCGTGTTTGTGCTGGGATATAACGAAAACCCCATTCAGGCAGGTTATATGAAGTATCTGAAGATGGGAGAGGGGCCACTATATTGCTTTTATACACCTTATCATCTGCCGCATCTTGAATCACCGATTACCGTTGCGCGGGCTGTGCTGTTCCATGATGCAGCCACGGCGCCGCTCGGGAGCGCAAGTGGTCGATGTTATCACTGCCGCCAAACGTGATTTGAAAGCGGGGGAGTCTCTGGACAGAATCGGTGGATTTACCTGTTATGGATTAACCGAGAACGCCGGGATATGCAGTGATAATAATTACCTTCCCATGAGTCTGTCAGAAGACTGCCGATTGAAGCGCGACGTGTCAAAGGATTCGATTATCAGCTACGACGATATTGAAGTTCCGGAAGGACGTCTTTGCGACCGCTTACGACTCGAGCAAAATGAATACTTTGGCGTGACGGCAGGGTCCTCTTCTGCACGATAGCAAGAATACCCGCCCTTCTTCCCGGACTGTGAGCGCATGGCCGTGTGCTTCATGCGGCACGTCCATGGGCTTCTACAACTCATGCGATTCTCGTTTCTTCTTAAGAATTACTGCGTAGAAAGATTCATACTGCCGGTCGATGTTTGACCAGGACAATTCTTCGGCGCGGCGCCTGGCTTCTTTACTCATTTTCATCTGCTTTCGAGCTGTTCCGATAAATCCCGCAGGATGCGAGCAAATACGCACGATC
>CAVQCA010000144.1:0-9031 GCA_963710815.1 uncultured Gammaproteobacteria bacterium
AGCATTGTATACTCTGATAAACCAAAGGAGAAACCGATGAAAGACAAACCCAGACACAAACGCAGACTGTGGTTGCTTCTTTTCACTGTTATGATTTCACTTTCAGCCTGTAACCTGCCAGGGGCCAGCACGCCCACCCCGCAGGTCTTGTTCCCAACCGTATCCGTGCCGGCTTCTCCGACTGCTGTTCTTGTTTCACCTACCCGCGCGCCGACCCAGACCTCGCTTCCACCCACCCCCACCCCCACTCCCATCCCACCCACCAGCACGCTCTCCAACCCCACCGCCACCATGACACAAGCGCCACTCACGACCATCACCCAGGGATCACTCACAGGCCCTTATGCGGTGGTGCTGGTCGAGGAAAACGATGTCCTCAATGTGCGCATGGGACCGGGTATCAATTATTCCATTGTGGGCACCTTTTTATCTACAGCCACCAACGTTCAATGGACCGGTGAGTCTGCCATTGTGAGCGATACATTGTGGGTGGAAGTGCAAAGGAAGAACGGCGTCGGTTGGGTCAATGCTTACTACCTAAGCGAATATGTCAAACCCGATATTTTCTGCCAGGATACGCAGGTAACCGGGCTGCTGGATGATTTCAAGAGGGCTTTGAACAGTGCTGATGGCGAGTTGTTTTCATCGCTGGTCAGCCCGCTGCACGGCCTGGAAGTGTATTACTGGCGCTACGGTCCCTCAGCCAATTACACGGCGGTGGAGGCTTCCTGGGTGTTCGACTCCACCTACGAGGTTAACTGGGGAGCAGGAGCCAGCGGCCTGGATGACGTGGGCACCTTCCGGGAAGTGCCGCTGCCCAAACTGTTGGAGGTGATGAACGACAGCCAGTATGAACAGCACTGTAATGACGCCAGCACAGCCAGCATGTACGTGGATCCCTGGCCAAAACCTTACGCCAACATCAACTATTATGCGCTTTATAAGCCTGGCTCTCCCAATGTTGAACTCGACTGGCAAACATGGCTGGTGGGGGTGGAATACCTGGAGGGCAAACCGTACCTTTTTGCATTAATTCACTTCCAGTGGGAACCATGAACCCGGCATGATCACCTGGCAGCACATCCATACTCCCCGTGACATCTGCGGGGAATTTTTTACATTGTTGAAATCACCTGGATGCGCACAAGCGACCTTGTAAGACTGGGTTGACCCACTTTTGGATCAACCCCAACGCCCCTGTACTTCAAGTTTTTTATCCAGGGAGAGTAAAATTGAGGAGGTAATTTTCCGTTTATCTCATTCTCTAGAAGGAAAGGATCAAAACGTGATGCTTGAACCGGCAAAGGTAATTCAGGAGCAAATCATCGCCTGGCGGCGAGAGATGCACCAAAACCCCGAACTGGGTTTCGAAGAAAGACAAACAGCAGAACTCATCACCAAGACACTGGTGAGCTTGGGACTGAGGGTTAAGAACGGTGTGGCGCGTACCGGCGTGGTGGCGGCGTTGGGCGAGGGTAAGCCGGTTATCGGGTTGCGTGCCGATATGGATGCCCTGCCGCTGCAGGAAGAAAATGATGTGCCCTACCTATCAAAGGTGGCGAAT
This sequence comes from uncultured Gammaproteobacteria bacterium, assembly GCA_963710815.1. GTDB lineage: Bacteria > Pseudomonadota > Gammaproteobacteria > UBA9214 > UBA9214 > CAVQCA01. The sequence continues at coordinate 1,565 of CAVQCA010000144.1, forward strand.
AAGATGCATGCTTGCGGGCATGATGCGCATGTTGCCATGCTGCTGGGGGCCGCACGGCTGCTCAGCGAAATGCAGGACAGACCAAGCGGAACCATTCGTTTCCTTTTTCAGCCCAGTGAGGAGAAATGGGACGCCGAAGGCAACAGCGGCGGCAGCCTGATGGTGGAAGAGGGTTTACTGGATGGCATGGATGCCGTGTATGCCATCCATGTCAACAGCCTACTGCCGACGGGCAAGCTCATGGTGGGCGATGGCCCTGTTACTGCTGCTGCCGATACGTTCGATGCCGTCATCACGGGGAAGGGTACGCACGGCGCATACCCGCATGCTGGTGTCGACCCGATCTATGCCCTGGCACAGGTGATCAACGCCATTCACGGCATCCGCGCGCGCCGGATCGACCCGCTTAAACCCGCGGTGATCTCGCTGGGGTCGGTGCACGGCGGCAGCGCGCACAATATCATCCCCAACGAGGTGGCGTTCAACGGCACCATCCGCAGCTATGATGAAGAGACGCGCAACCTGCTGGCAGAGGAAATCGAGCGGGCACTGGGTGTAGCGCGCGCCCTGGGCTGCCAGACCAGCCTCGACATCTCACGCGGGTATCCGCCCACGGTCAACGATCCGCGTACATCTGAGCTGGTGCGGTCGACTGCCCAGGAGATGCTGGGTGAAGACTGCCTGGCGGCTTCGGTGCAGAGCATGGGCGGCGAGGATTTCAGCTACATGGTGCAGAAAGCGCCGGGCACGATGATCTGGCTGGGTGCGCAAATTGGCGATGAAGTGCGACCACACCACAACCCGCGCTTCAATATCGATGAAGGCATTTTGCCCATTGGGTCAGCCCTGCTGGCACAAATTACTGTCAACACATTGAAGAAATTTGCGGGCTGATGAACTGGCGAAGCAGATAAATCACAGGTCTTTGATCAGCCTGCTGGTTTTTGACAAATATCGCCCCGGCGGAAAGAGCCTACTGGCGCGCTGATTTTGGGTCTCTTTGCATCCAGGCAAGAGGGCGCTTTAATCGATTAGATGGATTGATCCTGCATTTCAACAGGCTTTGACAGCCTGGTATCTGCGGGATCTTTCACTTTTTGCAGCAATACAATGCTGAGCAAGGCACCGATTGCGCCGATCACGAACAGCGCGGTGTAGCCCATAAAGGCGCCCGGTTTTGCATTGTTGAGCACATCGATTAATGGACCTTCCAGCCGTCCCAGGGCGGCAGAACCGGCGGTGGCCAGGTTGGTGAGGCCGAGGAACTTGCCGGAATCTTCAACGGGCGCCAGGCGGTTGGCCAACGACCAGTTGGCAGTGATGAACAACCCAATACCGGCTCCCAGCACGCTGCCCAGCCAGATCAGCGCAGTGACGGTGTGCGCTAGCAGAACCAGCAGGCTGCCCACAGCCGCTAATATACCGGCAGCGACCAGCAAGCGCTTGGAGCCGAAGCGATCGGTGAGCCAGCCACCGGCGACTGCCACGGCGATGAGGGTGATGGTAACCACCGCCAAAAGATTGCCGGTCTCCACTGCGGGGTTTGCCACCTTGAGCACATCCTGCAGGTAATATTGGATGAAGGACTGCACGCCGTAAGCACTGATCAGGAAGGCAAGTCGAGAAGCAATCAGCCACCAGAAGGAGGCATTGCCGCGCCAGTCGATGTTCAGGAGGTCTGCCAGGGGTTTGGGGCGGGGCTGTGATTTTAGCCGTTGCGTGGGTTCTTCGGGCGTGCCGACCAGGGTGACCAGCATGGATAACACCAGTAGCGCCATGATCACGGCCATGATGGTGGTGGGATAGCGCGCCTGCGGGTCGAGCAGGCGCCCGGCAACCAGGGATGCCACCACCAGCCCGCCCATATCGATCATATTCTTGATGCCGCTGGCAGCGCCCAACTGCGAGGGAGGAACGCGATCGGGCATGAGACCCTGCATGGGACCGTGAGCGATATTAGAAGTGAACTGCAGCCCAAGGTAACCAATGGCGATCCACATCAGCCCACCGGACCAACCCAGCAGCGCAAGAAAGACCAGGTCGAATAATGTGCCTGCCAGGATGAGCGGCCTGCGGCGTCCCCAGCGAGACGCCAGGCGGTCGCTGATGGCGCCGGAGATCGGTTGAATCACCATGGCGATAATGAGGCCGATGAAGGTCAGCAGCCCAAGGACGGTATTCTTGCGGCTGTCGGGCACAAAGTTGAGCAGCAGCGCCGGCAGCACGATGGGATGCAGGCTGTTCCACATAAAAGACATGCCTATCCAGTAGGCATTCAACCAAAACATCTGAAAAACACTCACACGTTTCATGGCATCTTCCTGGAATTGAATTTGTCTGGCGTCAAGCAGTGGTCTGCTGGTTTATTTTACTCCCATAGTCTCCGCGGAGATGGGCAGGGAGCAGTGCCGCAATATGCTGCATGACAAGGCGTGCCAGGTCATCGTTATCATTATGAGAGCGTGCAGGGTCATTATGCACAGGCTGAATAGCGGCTCCAAAATTTAAACAAAGTGTGCCTTGCTGTTCGTAAAGTGCCACCGGGACGATCTTCAATCCCTGGCGGGCCATCTGGAGGATGAAGCGGCCTGTCCCGGGCGGTGGATTTCCCAGGATGCCGCCAGGGAACTCGCGTCCCTCGGGGGCGAGACCTACCACCGGACAGGGCGTACGCCGGATATAGTTCATCACGTGACGGACGGAAGCGGTGCGTGCCTGCGTATCCCTGGCGTCCGGAGGCATGGGCGGCATGCTGCTGAAACCATAGGCAAGCGCTATACGCTTGAATGCCCATTCTGAAGGCGGCTTGAGCAAAGGGCCATACCAGCGACCAGGAAACGTCCAGGCGGAAGTAATGATCCAGTGCACATCCATGGGCAGCAGTGCGCTGATGGCGAGGGCCAACCACCAGGAACTAAAGCCCGGGCGTGAATAATGATTGACAGTCAGCAGGCACGGGCCAGAGCGGGGTATAAACTGCTCTCCGCTGATCTTGATGGGCGGGGACAGGCGAGCTACCAGGTGGCGCGCGTCGTGTTGAAATGAGCGTGGCTTGTTGCGCAGGACATTTACTGCCAGCTTGAGCAGCACGCCGGTGGGGATGGGGTAATATGGACTTATGGGTTCAGGCTCGCTGAGGGATTTCAATAGGGGTGCACTCCGCTGACATGGCGCTTTCTGCGCCGCCGGATTTATTGTAATATGCTTCTCCCTCACAAGGCAACCGGTTTGCTATCACCAATAACCTGGATACGGGGCAGTGCCATGGTCATGCGATCACCCAGACCCGATGCACCACCAGGACAGTCTCCTGGGCTTGCAGCTCAAAATTAATCATGCCCTCGACCACCAGCGGTTTGCGTGAATTGAGCAGTTCACGCTGGCGGTCATACGTTTCCTGCACGGCTATCAGGCGTATGCCTCCGGTCAGGTCATCCAGCACGGTATGGTAGACATTGCCGCCGCTGCGCGGCTGAACACGGCGCCAGCGCCGGCATAGACCCGAAAGGCGCAGTATCTTGCCAACCAAAGCCCGATCATGCGCCTGGGCGATGGGGACAGCGTCCAGGGCGGCGATCCGGTCTGCTACAAGCTCGAGCGGATGTGCAATGACGCTGACGCCCAGGAGTTCCCTCTGCGCGGCTGCCTTTTTCGCCAGGCTCCAATCAGCGGCTTTTCCGGCAGACTGGGCTTCCAGCGGAAATAACTCCATCTGTGCATTGGCATGTGCACCCCTGCTGAGTTCTTGGAGTAGGTCGGGAATGCTGCCCAATCCTTCCAATGCGCCTACACGTACCAGGTGATCGGCCTCCTTGGGCGCGGGCGAGCGCGGCGCAGGAAATCTTCCAGCGAGTGAAAGGGGCGTGCCTGGATGATGCGCTGCTGCGTGCGGGCAGTCAATTCCTTCACCTGGTCGAGCCCCATATATAGAACCTGGCCGCCATCCATTTTTATCACGCTGAACTGGCGCAGCGAGTAATTGATATGCGGCGCGTGCAAGCTCAGCCCCAGGCGACGCGCCTCCAGCAGGTAAACATCCTGGCGGTAGTAACCCCCCCAGTTGGCCAGCACAGCGGCCATAAACTCGACCGGGTAATGTGCTTTGCAGTAGGCAGACTTCCAGGATACCTGTGCATAAGAAGCGGCGTGTGCCTTGGGGAAGCCATAGCCGGCGAAAGCAGCCATCATCTCCCAGATGCGTTCACTGACATCCTCGGGGACATGGCTAAGCTCATGGCTGCCCTGGACAAACTTCTGCTTGAGCGTGCGCATTTGCTCTCCAGGGTCGAAGTGGCTCATGGCGCGCCGCAGCAGGTCGGCATCGGCCAGGGAGAAACCGGCCAGTTCGTGGGCGATACGCAGCACCTGCTCCTGGTAGAGGATCACTCCGTGTGTTTCGGCCAGCAGGCTGCTGAGCGCCGGGTGCAGGTCGGAGACGGGCTCGCGCCCCAGGTGGCGGTCGACGAAGGCGTCTTTCAGGCCGCCGGTCATGGGTCCGGGCCGGTAAAGCGCCAGGGTGATCATCACGTCGTCGATGCTGGAGGCGCGGATCTCTTTGAGCGTGCGCTGCATGCCAGGGCTTTCGATGCCAAAAACACCGGTGGTACGGCCTTCACGGATCAGTTCGGTGGTCTGCAGGTCGACTTCAGGGATCGATTCGAGGAACTCCAGCCGCCCCTTGCCATCTCCCTGGGCTTTTCGGGCGGCATCAGCCACGTCACCCAGCACCGAGAGACCGCGCGTGGCCAGCAAATCGATCTTTACCAGCCCCAGGCGCTCCACCTGCTCCAGGTCGAACTGGATGATGCGGATGCCCTTGCTGGCCAGTTGAGTGGGGACCATCTCGTGCAGCGCACCGGGCGTAATCACCACCCCACCGGGGTGGATGGAGAGGTGGTCGGGCATATCCAGGATAGCTTCGGCATCACGGACGACCTGCCGGATGTGTGGAAAATCGGAAATGCCCTCCAGGGCTGCAAAAGGCGATGGTTGGCTGCCGTTCCTGCGCTGGGGAGGGCCCCAGCCGCGGGCTGGGAGGTGAGCAATCAAGCCGTTGATGGCATCCTGCGAGAGACCGTACGCCTTGGCGACCTCGCGCAGGGCAGAGCGCGGGCGGAAACGGCTGATGGTACCCACCATGGCGACGCGATCCTGCCCATAATGCTGATAGACATGGTCGATGACCGTATCGCGCTGCTTGGAACTTAGGTCGGTGTCGATATCGGGCGGAGAATGACGTGCCGGGTTAAGGAAACGTTCGAAATACAGGTTGAGGCGGATGGGATCGGGTGTGGTGATGCCCAGGCAGTGTGCCACCAGCGAACTGGCAGCCGAACCGTGTGAGGTGTAAGGAATGTCTGCCTGGCGTGTAAAGGCAATGATCTCCTGCATGATGAGGAACAGGCTGGTATAGCCGCTGCCCTCGATCACCTGAAGCTCGTGCTCGAGACGCTCGAGGATGGTTGTATCCAGGTCCCCATACAGGTGCTGCGCCCCGTCCAGGGCTTCCTTGCGCAGCGCCTGGATGGGCGTCAGCGCATCAGGCAGGTCGATATGCGGGAAGTGGTGCTCCCCCAGCGGCAGCGCAAGCTGGCAACGCTCGGCAATTTCGCGGGTGGCATCGACTGCCGACGGGAGGTGAGCAAAGTATTGCTGCATTTCAGCCGGCCCTTGGAAGAATGCTGCATCGGGAGCCAGCAGATTGGGTGGGACCTCTTGCAAAGGACAGTTGAGGCGGATGGCGCTCATAATATGCTGCAAATGCGCCTGTTGAGGATCCAGGAAGTATACACTGCCGGAACCTGCTACTGGCAGATCGGCGCGCTTCGCCAGCGCAGCCAGGCTGATGGCAAGGTTCTCATCTTCTTTTTGGTTGGCCTGCAACTCGACATAGAGGCGGCCAGGGAAGGCTTCCTTGAGCATATCCAGGATGCGCAGTGCCAGTTCGGGCTGACCGGCCGACAGCAACAACGAAGGCAGCCCATTCTGTCCCCCAGTAAGGCACAGCAGCCCGCGCGTGTCCTGCACCAGCGCGCTGAATGGCAGTGCATCCTGGTCGCCGGTTTCACCTTCCTGCAGGATACTGCCCAGGCGGCACAGGTTGCCCCAGCCGGTCATATCCTGCGCAAGCAGCACCAGGTCAGTGCTGGCTGGCAGCCCCTGCAAGGGAGCCTGGAGGCTGATCTCGAGCCCGATGAGCGGTTTGATTCCCGCATTGATGCAGGCATCATAGAATTCAATGGTGCCGGTCAGGCGGTTGTGGTCGGTTAACGCCAGTGCCTGCATGCCGAAAGTGGCGGCGCGCTCCACCAGCTGCGCAGGCGATGGAATGCCTGCCAGCAGCGAGTAGTAGGAATGCGTATGCAGGTGATTGAACATGGCCATCCCTCTCCCCTGCCGGCTTGCAACGGATGAATTTATTATAATGTCAAATAGAAACGATGTTCTGGATGAGAGATGGACATGGAAAATGAAAAACGGGTTGACGTAGAGGGGATCATGAGGGCAGTGGACCGGCGCGCGTCCTTGCTGGATGGCGAGCATCACAGTGCGCTGCGCATGTTCAACGGCTTCTATGAGGGTTGTCCTGACCTGGTGATCGATCTTTATGGGCGCAGCCTGCTGATCTTCAACTATGCTGAAGACCCGGGTGGAAACAGTGCGCTGGTTGCCCGGGTGCAGGCTGCTTTACGCCAGGGCCTGCCCTGGCTGGAAGCAGTCCTGCTGAAAGTGCGCAACAGCCCCGACGAGGCGGAACGGCGCGGCAAATTTTTGTTTGGCGGGGCAGCCGATCCCTGGGTCTCGGAGAGCGGTGTACAGTTTGCACTCGACTTGATGCTGCACCAGGATGCCAGCCTTTACCTGGACACCGCGTAACCTGCGTACGTGGCTGCGGGAGGAAGGCGAGTGGTAAACGCGTGTTGAACAGCTTTGCCTATACCGGCAGCCTGGGTGCTTCCGCACTGGCAGGCGGCGCAGCGCAAGTGATACAAACCGATCTCAACCAGCGCTTCCTGGATGTGGCTGCGCGCACCTACCGGTTGAACGGGTTCAGACTGCAGCACGGTGACCTGGCGACGGGTGATTTTTTCCGCGCATCGGGCGGCTGCGCAAGCAGCAGGCGCTGTTCGATATTGTCATCCTGGACCCGCCCTTCTTTTCCCTGACGGATGCCGGTAAAATCGACCAGCTGGCCGACACGCTGCAGCTGATCAACAAGGTGCGCCCGCTGGTGGCGCATGGAGGCTGGCTGGTGGCGGTCAATAACGCCCTGTACCTGAGCGGAGAAGAATATAAGAAGCAGCTGGAATCACTGACAAAGGGCGGTTACATACGGATCGAGGAAATTATCCCGGTGCCGCAGGATGTCACCGGTTATCCTGAGACCATCCAGCGCCAGCCGCCAGCCGACCCGGCGCCCTTCAACCACAGCACCAAGATCGCAGTGCTGCGCGTGACTCGCAAGGA
>CAVQCA010000145.1:0-85949 GCA_963710815.1 uncultured Gammaproteobacteria bacterium
CTTGCACAGGCTGCCGATAGCGAGGGCAGCCCGAAACGCTGGCTACAAGGTTATTGTGGCAACCCAAGTTTCAGTGCACAAAGAGCTGCTGGAAAATGAAGGTTTTTCGGTAATGCAAATGAAATGGCGTCGTGCATCGGTAAATCCGTTAAATGCGTTATCTGAAATATGGCAGGTGTTTTTAATTTACCGTCAGACTCGCCCTGATATTGTTCATCATGTGGCGTTGAAGCCGAGTCTATATGGAAGCATAGCCGCAGCGGCTGCTGGGTGTCTCCTGTAATTAACAACCTGGCGGGTTTGGGCGGTGCATTTTCAGAAGATGGATTTACAGCAAAATTAATTCGATGGTTCATTGAGAATGCATTCAGGTTGTTGTTCAGAGGAAACAATAAATGTGTAATCGTGGAAAATACCGATGACAAGCGCTTTCTCGTAAATGAGGCATCTATTCCAGAATTAAATGTGGTTGTTATACGTGGTATCGGTGTGGATGAGAATCGATTTGCCTGTAGTGAGGAAATGCTTGGAAGTGTGCCAAATATAACCATGGTATCCCGTATGCTGTGGCCCAAGGGGATTGGTGAACTTGTGGAGGCGGGAAGGATTCTTCGTGCACGTGGAAAAATATAAATATTCAGCTTGTTGGGGCGCCCGACAAGTCCAGTCGTTTGTCGGTACCAGAAGCACAACTCTTGAAGTGGGCAGTCTGAAGGGGAAATTGAGTGGCTGGGGTTTCAGGAGGATATTCCTGCGGTTTGGAAGTTATCTAACATTGCAGTGTTACCATCATATTACCGTGAGGGAATACCGCGGTGCTTGCTGGAGGCGGCTTCTTGTGGTCGCGCGATTATAACAACAGACACTCCTGGCTGCCGCGAGATTGTAAAGGATGGACTGAATGGCATATTGATACCACCTAGAGATCCATTATCACTGGCAAACGCAATTGAAAATTTAATGGAAATGCCGGAAAAGCGCCAAATGATGGGGCGTGCTGGACGTGAACTGGTGGTGAAAGAGTTTACACAAAGTCAGGTTTCTGAGCAGACACTCGCTGTTTATAGACAAATGGTAAGAAATGCAAAATGCATGGCTTTCAGCTAATGCATGCTAATGACTTCAAGCAAAGCAGTCTGAGTGCGGGTGTATTGATATTAAACAGGTGCCCACGGAGATGAAGGGCAGAAATACAGGTGTATGCAGCCCATAATGAACGATATATCCAGTATATACGACCAGGCCTTCTATTCCGAACAGATGGAGGGATCAAACCTTTCGGCGAGTATTGTTGTTCCTGCTGTTCTGGATATTTTCCCGGATGTTCATTCGGTTGTAGATGTTGGGTGCGGTGTTGGAACATGGCTCGCGGAATTCAAGCGTAACGGAGTTGAATCTGTATATGGATATGATGGTGGTAAACCACCAGAGGGGTTCATGCTTATTTCACAAGAAGAATATTGCAATGTGGATTTAACTGTTGAATTCCCCTGTGTTAGAAAATATGACCTTGCGGTGTCCTTGGAGGTTGCGGAGCATCTCGACCAGAAATATGCAGCTGAATTTATCGGCAATATTTGCAAACTGAGTGATGTTGTTCTATTTAGTGCAGCAGTTCCAGGGCAGGGTGGGACTCATCATGTCAATGAGCGCTGGCCTTCATATTGGGAAGATTTGTTTCAAGCTCAGGGCTTTCGTTTTTTCGATGTTATCCGACCAAAAATATGGCATGACAAACGCATCGAATGGTGGTATCGGCAGAATATATTTATCGCTATAAAACATGATCGTGTCGAATTTGTAGATAAGCTTGTGACAGTTGCTGCAGCAGGAAATTGCTTCATGGATATCGTTCATCCGGAGATGTTCATGTCCTGGAAGAATTCTTTTGATAATGTGCTAATGCTTAGCCAAAAGTGCCGACAGAAAATCGAAGCCTTGCGAGTTGAGCGTGAGTTATTAGTGTCGCAGAGAGAGGAGTTGCGGCGTCATCTAGAGGCAATATTGAATAGTACAAGCTGGAAGATAATGAAAATCCCGCGATACCTGGTCGAAAATATGAAGAAGTATTTTGGTTAATGACACGGATTAAATCCTGATTCTATCGTATAGTTCGCCAGCTAGAACTCATTAGAATAAATCGTAAAGGCGATTTTGATTAAGTTATGTCATCTGCGATAAATAGGTGTCTTGGTTGCCAATGGTAGGGACCTATTAAGCAAAGAACTTCATTGCCGAAGTTATTTGATTTCCTACAGCAAGTCGTCTCGTCGGGAGCGAAATCCTGCGGATATGGATAAGGTGACCCGACTATCACCTGCGAGAAGGCATTGAGGGGTATATACCAAAGCAGATAATATGTGTCTGCAGGCTACTCTGGATTGTAACCCGGCTGGTGCAGTATCTGAATGGGGAGAGATCGCATGGTTGTTGTCGGAGTATAAAGTGTTAAGGAAATGGTACTGAGACCAGCATTTGTGGTCTAGGTGGTACTGTGTGGTTTTGAGTGTGGATATTGCCGGTGCAGTTTGGAAGGAATACATCAAGAATCAGCAACTGCCGGAGCCGGGGGATTATTACACCGTTGTATGACGGTCATCGAACGCGTGGCTGGTAAATACGGTTTTCAGCCGTAATTGGAAGCCATCGGCACTAGTCGTTGCAGTATTCACCGGAAGGTAATCGGCAGATGTCAGCCCGAAAAATACAGCCCGCGCGTATTGCCTTCCTCCTGGATAACCTCACGGGCGGTGGCGCACAGAGGGTGATCCTGAACCTGCTGGACGGGTTTGTTGCCGCCGGCGATCAGGTGGACCTGCTGGTCTGCAAGATGCAAGGGGATCTGAAGGAGCGGATACCCGCGAATGTCAATCTGGTCCCGCTCGGCACTACCTCGTCATGGCGCGGGCTGTTGGCGGCCTTTTTGATCGACCCGGGCTGCATCCTGCCGGTCATGGCGATGTTCACCCGGACGGGCAAGCTTCCCGGAACTTTCAAGTCCCTGACGGCGATAACCAGGTATCTGAGAGCACAGCGACCAAAGGCGTTGCTCTCCGCGTTGCCGAAATCGAATGTCAATGCCGTTCTGGCCGGGCGCCGCTGCAGAGGCGTTACCCGTATCGCACTGGGAGTGCACGTGAATTATTCGGCGACAAGCCGGATGGACAAGGAAGTCGAACGAGAGACTCGACCGCTATTGGCGGACCCTGATGCGCACGGTATTACCCTCATGCGGATGTGGTGATTGCCGTTTCCCGTGGCGCGGAAAAGGATGTGAGTGAATATCTTGGCCTGCCCAGGGAGCGGGTAACCAGTATCTATAATCCCATAGCGACCCCGGATATCGGTGGGTTATGCGCCGAAGTGCCGGACCATCCATGGTTCGGAGCAGAGGGGACACCAGTCATTCTTGGTATTGGTCGTTTTGCTGCACAGAAAAACTTTCCGCTGCTGCTGGAGGCATTCGCCAGGGTAAGGCGGCAACGCGATGTCCGCCTTGTCGTGCTGGGTGGTAATGCAACGTCGGATAAACAACGCAAACTTCGGCAGGCCTTGCTTGTACACGCCAGAACTCTCGGCGTGGAAGCCGATTTCGATATGCCGGGTTTTGTGGATAATCCGTTTGCCTATCTCAGCCGGGCGGCGGTATTTGTCCTGTCGTCCGATCACGAGGGTTTCGGCAATGTGCTGGTCGAGGCGTTGCTGTGTGGCTGTCCCGTGGTGAGCACCGACTGCCCCAGCGGCCCTGCCGAAATCCTGGACAATGGCAAATATGGAGCACTGGTGCCGGTGGGTGATGCAGGCAAGCTTGCCGATGCGATCTGCAAAACGCTGGACACCCCAAAGGACAAAGCCTTTCTGCGTGCGCGGGGGGAGGAGTTCTCCGTCGAGCGGGCGGTCGAGAACTACCGGCGCATCCTGCTGGAAGACCGTTCGGTCATGGCGCGTTCGAACACCGCCAGATAGCGGTCGGCAACCCGTTCGACGGTGTAATCGCCGAGTGCAGCCGCAGGCGGCTCGCCGGCGGCCTCGCCGTCGAGGACTGCCTCCATCGCAGAGGCCATCGCCGCTGCGTCGCGGACCGGCACGAGTTTGCCGTACCTGCCGTTGTCGAGTATCTCTCTCGGGCCGCTGGGGCAGTCGGTGCTCACCACCGGGCAGCCGCAGGCGAGCGCCTCGAGCAACACATTGGGGCAGCCCTCCCAGGCCGATGTCAGCACGAACACACGCGCCTGCCGCATCCAGGCATAGGGATTGCGAACGTGCCCGGGTAACTGCACGTGCCCGGCAATGCCCAACTCCGCCGCCAGCGAGCGCAGACTGCCCTCTTCGTGGCCTTCGCCCAGGATGACGAGGCGCACCGGCGTGCTTTTTGCGGACCCGCGCAAATGCCCTGAGCAGGGTATCGTAGTCCTTTTGTGGCGTCAGCTTGCCGACCGCCAGTACATACGGCTTCGCGGGCGGCCATTCGTCCGTTTCCGCCGGTTGCTGCTCACACAACTCTCTGATCCGCGACAGGTCGACGGGGTTGAGGATCGGCACGATCTCGTCAGCCGGAATCGCCAGGGTGGCGGCCAGATCCGCGCGTACCCCTTCCGACACGGCAATGATGCCGTCCGCTTCCCGGTACCAGCGGCGCGCAAGCCTCGGCAGCAGCCGGTCAAATTTATTGTCCGGATTCAGCGCTATGGAAAACTGGTTTGCTTCCCGTAACACCAGCGCCGTGCCGCCCGCCGCGAGTCGGCAGGCCCAGGCCGCCACGATGTTGGCCTTGGACAGTGTCGAGAGCAGGACATCGGGACGCCGCTCCCTGAGATAGCCTTCGAGCGACGGCAGCGTGCGGACGATTTTCGGGACCTTCTGCAACAGCATGATGCCGGAGTCCTTCAAGGCATGGCGCGGCAGTCGCATGAGCGCATGGACGAGACGCGGCAGCGAACACACCTCGAGTTCGTGCACCTCGACTCCCTCGGGAAGCGCCTGCATTAGCGGACCGCGCATTTGCCCCAGGATCAGCTCGACATGGTGTCCCCGCCTTGCGAATTCCGCCGCAAGTGTCAGCATCACGCGCTCCGCCCCGCCGCCCCGCAGGGATTTCAGCAGGATTGCGATATGGCAGGGGCGGGCGCTCACGATGCAGTACCGTCAGAACTCACGGTTGAATGGCACTTAATTAAGGCCCAAGCCCGATAAATAGCCACGGAATCACACGGAATACACGGAAAGAAGAGCCTGTATTCCGTGTTTTTCCGTGTGATTCCGTGGCCATAGAGGTGAAATTAGGCTTAACTTGGTGCTATTCAACTCACGGATCTACTTGTACTTGCGGGCAAGCTCTTTATACAGGGAGGCGTACTGGTCAAGGCTGGCTTGCTGGTCCATGGTTTGCCTGATCCAGTGCAGGGCCGTATCGCCAGACGCTGGCGCAGCCCGGGATCCTGCAGCAGCCTGACGCAGCTCCTCCGCCAGTGAATCGGGACTGTAATCCGGCCAGCAGGTAATGCTCGCCCGCCTTGCCTAGGTCGTCGGACAGGCCAAGGAACGGCGTGATGATCACCGGAACGCCGCAGGCCATGGCTTCGAGGACGGAGTTCGGCATGCCTTCGCGCTGGGAAGGCAGTACAAAGACATCGGAGGCATGCAGATAGGCTTCGACATTATCGACCAGGCCGGTGAAATGCACCTGCCCCGGAGCACCCGAGTCGACTATCAATTGCTCCAGATCGCGCCGTGTAATCTCCCAAGGCCGGAATCCTGAAGGTCCTTGCGTGGCCCGACAAATACCAGGTGCACCCCAGGCATGCTTTCGAGTAAACGCACCCAGGCTTCCAGCAACAGGGTCGCTTCCCTTGCGGGGCATCACGGCGCCCACGGTGGTCACCATCATTGCCTCCGGGGGAATACCCAGTGCTTCCCGGATTTGCGTGAAATCCTGCCGGTTTTCAGCCGGGTGGAAGCGCTGCAGGTTCACGCCGTTGCGGATGACCTCGATACGGCTGGTGACCCCCATCTGCCGCATCAACTCGCGCATCGTGGCGTTGTTGACGATGATGCAGTCAAGCGCATTGAACAGGGCGCGATTGCGTAGTTTGCGCATCGTCAGCCAGCGGCGTAACAGTGACTTTCGCTGATCGCACAGCTTCGAGGTGATGGTGACGGCATATATCGAGGGAATCCCCATTCGCGCAGGCGCCACAGCCAGGGTATCGCATTGTATCTCAGTGTACCAAAGAGCTGCAGGACATCCGGTCGGTGCGCCCTGCAGTGGCGGTACAGGGTCCGCAAGTAAGGGAAGGAACGGCGCAGCCGCCGCTGTCGGGCAGCCGCACGCGCATCAAGGGCGCACCATTGACAATTTCTTCCGGCAGGATGGTGCCTGCAGGATAGCGGCTCCAGTCCCCGGCGCTGTTACCCTGCGTCACATCCTCTGCCGAGGGTGTTCCGGAGACAACCCGCACATCGATGCCGCGCGCCTTGAGGCCGGGAAGGTAACGGAGAAAACGCAGCTGCGAGCCTCCATAGGTGGGGTAAAACAAGGGGGAGGCGAGGCAGAGATTTATCCGCCTGTCGTCGGTATTACTCAATTTGTCAATTCCCTTGAGGTATTTCCGTTCAGTCAGAATGGCAGGGCGTGCCAAAAACCCTGCTGCCGGAACGGTTGGCACGTTCCACGTTCCATATCAGGAGGATACAATGAAACAGCCTTCGGTCTGCGGCGCAACCACCACCATGCCGCTCAGGACAGTCCTTGCCAGCACATCTTCGCCACGCTTCTTCCACGATTCATGCGCCTCGGGCAGCGTCCTGTGCGTCACCATGTCGGAATCGGGGACACAAGGTACCTGCCTTATAGCTGATGCCAGAATTCACCGCCTTTTGCGGTGAACCCTGGTTTCGACTGCTACGCCGCCTTCCCGAGGGACTGCGACAGGGGGTGCTGCGGCGCCGGTGGCAGGTCGGGGGTGCGCGCCAGCACCTCGAGGGCGTCGTGACGCACGTGGTTCAGGCGCATCTGCTCGCGCAGGAACTCCTCGCTGACAATGCCCTTGGCCAGGCATTCCTTGAGCAGACCGAAGAAGAAGCGCTCCTGGTTCGGGTCGGGGTGCTCCTTGTAACGGCCCAGGAACGCGTATTCGCCGAACAGCCGGCGGCGTGCGCGCATCAGCCAGCCGAGCGGCGGGAAGCGCCGGAAATGTTCGGCCGGGCGCCAGTCGACCGGCAGCCCGGTCTTCCAGGGCTGGGTCTTGCGCCGGGTGGTATGCAGCATACGGGTGGCGGGGGTGAACCTGTCGAGGTCGTTCCACTCGTTCTCGAACAGGCCGATGGTGTCGCGGTCCTCGAGGCGCAGGCAGATCCAGGCCATGTAGTCGCGGCGAAACTCGAACATTTCCTCGAACGCCTCGCGCACCTTCCAGTGGGTGAGCTTCGCGCAGTCGAGCAGCATGACGCTGGTGGCCATGCAACGGTCCACGACGCCCTTCTTTTTGGAGCGTGGACGGCACAGGATGGCCTTGCCCTGCATGTCGCGCGACAGCAGGTCCCACACATCGGTGGCGGCGAAGATATCCGGGTCGATGACCACGGCGCGTCCCTGATAGCCCATCAGTTCGGGCGGCATGAAGCGCGTCGGGGTGAACGACTGCAGATCCTCGTTCAGCCAGATGCGCTTGATACCGTCGCGCAGGTAGAGCTTGCCCTCGTGGCTCCTGAACCAGTCGTAATCCCCGGTGTTGACGATGTGCACATCGAACCTGTCATTGTGGGTGGAATAACGCCGCAGGGCGTATTCGGCGACGATGGCGCCGGTGATCTGCTTGTGGTTGGTCTGGATAAAGACGGCGTGGTCCATTGGGCGGTTTCCTCGCGGGGCATAGTAAATCGAAAAATGCTAGCGGCCTTCGGCCGGCCGGTACATGATCCTGGTCAAGTAGGTCGGCATCCCGATATTCGTCAGGAATTCAACTGCATCGGGTCATGATTTTACCGTCGGCGATTCTGAGGCGGTATATGGCCACGGAATCCACGGAAGACACGGAAAAATTACTCAATCATTCAATAAAGTTTTCGTGACTCCGTGCCGCAGAGCGCTTCAAGAGTTTGATTGAATTCATTTGGTTTATGTTTTTCAGTGGTTTCCGTGGATTCCGTGGCCATGGGACATGATTCAGACCACCCCCGCCAGGGCGTAAGCGTACGGGCGGAGTTCAGGCCGCCGAGAGGTTCAGCGGCGGCTGGCCGGGCGGGGCCAGGTCGGGGGTGTGCGCCAGTACCTGGAAGGCATCGTGACGGACATGGTTCAGTCGCATTTCCTCGCGCAGCATCTGTTCGGTCACGATGCCCCGGTCGAGGCATTCCTTGAGCAGGCCGAAAAACAGGTGGGTCTGATTCTGGTCCGGGTGTTCCTTGTAGTTGCCGAGCAGGCCGTATTCGCCGAACAGGTGGCGGCGCGCCCGCATCAGCCAGGCCACCGGCGGGAACAGACGGAAGCGTTCCGCCGGGCGCCAGTCGATCGGCAGGCCGACCTTCCACGGCTGGGTGCGTCGGCGCGTGACATGCAGCATCCTGGTGCGGGAGGTGAGCCGGTCGAAGTCGTTCCATTCCTCTTCGAACAGCCCGATGGTATCGCGGTCCTCCAGGCGCAGACAGATCCAGGGCTGGTAGTCACGCTTGAACTCGAACATCTCGTTGAAGGACTGCTCCACCTTCCAGTGAGTGAGCTTCGCACAATCGAGCAGCATGACGCTGCTCGCGAGGCAGCGGTCGACGATGCCCTTGGGTCCGGCACGGCGGCGGCACAGGATGGCCTTGCCCATCATGTCACGGGAGAGCAGCTCCCAGACGTCGGCAATGGCGAAGATGTCCGGGTCGATGACCACGGCGCGTCCCTGGTAGCCCATCAGTTCGGGCGGCATGAAGCGCGTCGGCGTGAAGGACTGCAGGTCATCGTTCAGCCAGGGGCGCTTGACGCCGTCGCGCAGGTAGAGCTGGCCCTCACGGGCGGCGAAAAACGGGTAGTCCCGGGCGTGCATGATATGCACATCGAAGTCGTCGTTGTGCTGCGAGTTGCGTCGCAGCGCGTACTCGGCCACCAGCGCGCCCACGATCTGCTTGTGGTTGGTCTGGATAAAGACGGCGTGCTCTTTCATTGCGGTGCTGCCTTGCCGGGTTGATGACTGAAGCGGCGATTATAGGCGGCAGGGCGCGGGTCCTCAATGCTGACGGGGATGTCCGAACGGTGCCTTGCGTGCCCGGCCGATTCAAAGAAACGGGATGCCGCCCTGATCGTTGACCGCCGGTTCTGTGGTGAAAATGTTGCCATGGATATCCCTGAGACGGCGCAGCACCTGCAGGTCCGTGGGGGTGTGTCGGCTCAGGGTGGTCCCGCGCTGCTGGATCTCTGGGTTGACCGCGTAGGCGTGGGTCAGCTCGAAACTGAAGCCGCTCATGATGAAGCGGTCATAGGTGCCCAGTGACATGCCGATCATCAGCGTAATCATGCCGGTCGACGGTTTTTTATTCGCCACCAGCGCCATGATCTGCGGGTCATGCCGGCAGAGCGTACTGATCAGCTCCAGATAGAAGGCCGCGTCATGATTGATGAAGGTGTCCCAGTGGTAACCCGCCTGCCTGAGCCGCAACCTGAAAAACAGCGGCGATGTCTTGATGGTGATGGGCAGGGTTTTGATTTTCTTCCAGAGTTTCCTCTGCTTATCGAGTTTCGGTACCCGATAGAGCGCCCCGGTGCGCAGGCCGTGCAGGGCCTCGAGGCTCTGCCTGCCGGACTCGATGCCCGATGTCAGCACCGCCGATATCGCGGTATGCACCGGCACCGGCAGGCCGTGACAGGCGGCGGAATGCCCGGAGGCATTGACGCAGGCCACGGCATCGAAACTTCTCGCGGGCGGCAGCGCCGGTTCGGGCTTGGAGCCGAGGACCAGTAAGGTAGGCATGATTCAGCCCTCGCTGTGGCTTCCCGCAGCGGTGGGGAGGAATCGGTCGATGTCAGGCAAAGGCTTCAATGTTGATAGTGAGCGTCTTGCGCATGGCTTCTGACCCCTTGCCGGTCATGGGTCGCACCGAATGCCAGGAATTGAAGGTCTTGATGAACATCACCGCCTGGTTGGGCATGAACTCGAAGGTGTCTATGACCTCCATATCTTCAAACTGCCCCTGGGTATTGGTCCAGTTGAAATTGTGTCGAATGTCCCGGTGCTGGTTGAGCTCGGTACCGCCGCCGAAGGCCGGATCCCATTCTCCCTCGCCGATCATGGAGATGATCAGGGTGACGACCTTGTTGGGCGAGTCGGTGTGCGGCAGGATATGCCCGCCGTCCGCCGGCAGCATGGAGAACTCGAAGCGCGACCTCAGCCTGGCGCCGCTGCAGCTCATGCGTCCCCTGTGGGTCAGCCGCTTGCGGAACTGCGTGAGGACCGACATGTCCGGGTCATAGCCCAGTTCGAGCGAACGCTCGGCGAGCGCCCCGAGCACACCCCTGACGAATTCACGGCTCTTGATCCACTTGTTGAAATCGTTCCACAGCGGGTTGCCGCGCAGAAAGCGGTAAAACTGCTTCGCATCGAAATGCTCGGACAGGGAATACTTGTGTCCGAGCTTGGCCATGTACTTGAACCAGTGTTTTTCCGGGTAGTTGTCCAGAAACTCCCGGTAGACCTCCGGTTTCATGAGCGGCCGGGAGAGGCCGATCGGATAGGGTTCGTAGCGAAACTCGAGGTTGTCGTAGTTGAAGTACATGAGTCGGGATCTTCCGTTGCTGTGACTGAATCCGACAGATTCGCGAGGGTTGCAGCATAGCATATCGTCTGTTTCGCAAGGGTCACAACCGGGTTTCCAGGGCCCTGCCAACGCCGTCCCGTGAAGGTGGTGCCCCGGGGCGCCTGTCATGGGTAGCTAAGCAGGACAGCGACCCGCCGGCTCATTGAAAACCCCGTATCACCTTTCCGGGGTTGCTTTATGCTCCGGCCTTGTCGACAGGTTGTCTTCTGTTATAAATTGGAGCCCGTTTGGCGGTCTGTGCGTGGAAAATCGGGCGCGGCAGAGTGTTGTATCTTCCAGACGTATCATTCCTGGGCCCGAACAGGCTCCTGTGGTGCATGCCCGCAGGTCAGCGCGGGCAGGCTTTTCTGTCCAGGCCTTGTTCATTCCCGGTTTCCCCCGTCCCTGGCTGGTGTTAATCAAGGATATCCCTCATGCGAACCTTCGCGGCTGTCACGACTTTCAATGCGACCGGCTATGAACAGTACGGGCGGAAAATGCTTGAAACATTTCTTCGGCACTGGCCCGCAGAAATCCCGATTTATGTATATGCCGAGGGGTTTACGCCGGACGTCTTAAGCGAGCGCATCATCTACCGGGATTTACTCGACGACTGCCCCGGGCTCGTCGCGTTCAAGGCCCGCCACGAGCACAATTCCGCCGCCCACGGGAACCAGCTTCGACGACGATGGAAATTTTATCGGAAGACCGATAAGCCATGGTTCAGAATTCGTCGGATAGAGGTTGGAATGGGCTCGAACTGGAATGCGGTGAGGTTCAGTCACAAGTCCTTCAGCATCTTCGCGGCGGCCGGGAGATGCACGGCGGATACCCTGTTCTGGGTCGACGGTGATACCCTGTTCTTCGATGATATTCCGGTCGAATTTCTCGAAAGCCTGATACCGCCGGGGGCGCTGGTGAGTTACCTCGCACGCAAGGATTATTCGGAGTGTGGATTCGTTGGTTACAATCTCCGGCATCCGGCCATTAGAAATTTTTTTGCACAATTCGAGAAACTTTACACAAAGGATACGTTGTTCAAGGAACGCGAGTTCCATGATTCATTTCTTTTCGATATCGTTCGCAAGCGCTTCGAGAGGCGAGGCTGCCAGACCTACGATATTGCCGAGGGCATCGGATTCCGGTCGCGTCATGTGCTGATTAACAGCAAATTGGGTAAATATATGGATCACCTGAAAGGCGACCGGAAAATCGACAAAATGAGTTACACCGACGACCTGATCATCACAAGAGATGAAGACTATTGGAACGAGCGCAAATAGCCGTTCTCCTGCCCATACCGGTTTTGGGGTGATCGGCCCGGAACCCTGCCTGATTAGCCGCTATGCGCGCCATGGACCCACGGCATGCAATATCCTGCTGCGGGACCCCGGCCGTGCGTTGTTACGGTGTTAATCGAGCATCTGAATGGTGTAAAGCCTGATTCCCGGCTGTGTGTGAACCGCGATCAATGCTCACCTGAATAGGGGAGTGGATAGGACATCAAGTGCTTCCAGAACTCACCTGATTTTATTTCGTCCGAATTCCACTGGGCGTAGGCGATATCGTACAGTTTCTGCATCCGGACCGGTTCTTCCGGAAAACCGGGTGTCTCGATCCGGCTTAAATCCTGGTTGGCCAGATCGAATGCCATGGAGCCTCTGTCGAATCCGAAGAACGGAATTCCGGCAATAAGCGCCTCGACCAGACTATTGGAATTGAACGAGACTACCGCATGGCATTCCTCGAACTCATCTTCCAGGCCAGCTTTGCTGGAAGCGGCCGTTCCTGGCAGACTCGTAATCGACATTTCATTCCCGGGGCTTTGCTTGGGGTGAGGCCGGTAGACAATTTCCCGGTTGGTGACCTTCC
Organism: uncultured Gammaproteobacteria bacterium; assembly: GCA_963710815.1. GTDB lineage: Bacteria > Pseudomonadota > Gammaproteobacteria > UBA9214 > UBA9214 > CAVQCA01. Next base: position 12,646 of record CAVQCA010000145.1, read on the forward strand.
TGATTTCCTCCACCGTTTTCATCAACCAGTCCCGGTAACTTTCCAGGTGTTGAACCTGGGTATCCCAGGGCACCTGCCCGCAGAGCAGAATGTAGCCATCCTTCCGGTTGCGACCCGGGTGATGGGGTTTTGTCTTTATATTTAACCTTTCAAAACGATCGCTCGGCATGTTCCGGTTATGGTACTCGCCATAGCCGACAATACTGTTCCACCCGATTGAAAAGTAGACGTCACGATGGAGAAAACCCTTCTCGACCACCAGCAAGGGCTTGCGATTTTCTCTCTGGAGTTCATGAATCCTTCTTCGATGGAGCGTATCGGACTTGTAATCACTCGGGATGCTCCAGATAATTCCGATATCATTATCCGCCAGATATTTTCCGTGAGGACAAACCGCTGAATTGGGGCAATGTTTCTTCAGAAATATCTTCAGGCTCTTCTCGGCCAATTGAATTGCCGGATCTTTTTTATTTCTGTCCAGAAACAAAACTATCCTGCGATGTTCCAGCTCTGCTTTTTTAAATAAAGACTTCATAAATAATGAGCAGGTTGGGTAAATGCCCTATTTTCCGTGATATCTACGGGTTTGCAGGTAACGGAAAAGCGGCTCACTCCGCAACCGCCATGAAATCCTGCGCAAGTTTACTTATCTAACCGAGTATGTTGCAACAAATTTGGTGGCATGGTCCCGATTGATTCTTGGCCGTAGGTGTGAAGCGTAGATCGAGGGATGAATAGTCTAGCTGGCAAGTGCCTGGACGCTGCTTGCCACTCCGATTATAAACTTTCCATTTGTGCCGCTTTCCAACTCGAATCTGCTTCCCGACCTTTGTGAATACCACTCAAGAACTTCAAGCCCAGCATCACCGAGGATGCCCTCCATCTCCATGGGTGTGTAATGCTTGAAATGGTAAGGATTGACCGGTGATTTTTTGTGAGGACGCACTAATTCGTTGGGTGTGGAAAATATCAGGATATCTGAAATTTTGGCAAACTGCTTGATGAGTTGCCTTGCTTCTTCCTCGGGAATGTGCTCGATAAACTCGAAACAAACAACGGCATCGAAGCGTTCCGCTAGATAATCGTTACCGGTAAAGGTGCTCAGATCCGAAGTAATATAGTCAATGTTCCCCCGATGGTAATGCTCCTTAAACACAGAATATGCATCCTTGGATTTTTCAACGGCTATCACTCTTTGTGCTGACTGAGCCAGAATATAGCTACCATATCCAGTGCCTGCGCCTGCGTCCAGGACTTTTTGACATCGGTGGTTTTTCACTAACCAGTCGCGGGCAAATTCATACCTGATAATATGATCCCTTCTGATTTTCGAAAGTTGTACTGCCATTTGGCGTTCCATTTCGCTTACTCCCTGGACGTGAATGCAGTTCTTGGCTGGAAATGGTGTTGGAGGTTGCCTTGCTACAGTGAACAAGTCCGGGGTTTGTGCACAAGTGCACCGGTTTAATGTATTACTTCGTGGCTTATCGGTGACTGGTAAGCAAGGGGTGAATGCCATCGACACGGGCCATACCGCCCATCATTGCATCAGTACGCACGCATGATATTGATGGTGAGCGTTTTACGAAAGGCGGCTGAATCCACACCGGTCATGGGTCGCACCGAATGCCAGGAGTTGAAGGTCTTGATGAAGACCACGGCCTGATTGGGCGTGAATTCGAAGGTGTCGATGACCTCCATCTCATCGAAGCCGGCATGGCGGTTGACCTGATTGTAGCTGAAACGCGGGTTGATGGGCCGGTTGATATCCAGCCCGCCTCCGTAACTCAGGTCCCATTCCCCGTCGCCTACCATCGAGACCACGAAGGTGACCAGCTTGCGTCTGGCGTCGGTGTGGGGCACTACCATGCCGCCGTTTGCCGGCAGTGCGGAGAATTCGAAGCGTGCCATCAGGGGAGGCTTGTGGGCACAGAGATGGCCTTTCCTTAGGTTTTTCAGGCGCTCTTTTATGCGTTGCGCCCGTTCCTGGAACTCGTAGTCGACGTCGATATCATGTTGTTTGAGCACCCCGAGCGCTTCACGTGCAAAGTCGCCCTTCGTGACCCAGGCATGGAAATCCCGCCAGACTGGATTCGACCTGATGAACTGATAATAGCGCCTGGCATTCAGTTTTTCGCTCAGCGCGTACTTGATGTCGTCCTTGCCGTATTCCAGATGACTCTCGAAGAGTTCGACCGGAGGGTAGTTGTCGAGGAGTTCCTTGTAGAGGGTTTCATCCATCAACGGCCTGGCGATCCCTATCGGGAACGGCTCGTAGCGGAACCGCAGGTTATCGTAGGAGAAATACATAATGGAAGGTCTGGATTCCTGTTGCCCGGAGATGCCGGTCGGTATGGGACGCATTCTTCACCGGCAGCCCGCGCGGCAGCGCTGGCGGGAGCCGATTATATCGACGCCCGTACCGGAGGGTCAATCACGGGTATCTGAACGCGCCATTGTTTGGCAGGAGTCCGTCCGGCAATACACACCAAATCAACAGGTTCCCGATCAAGCGTGGATCCTGACTGCCGGGAAGTGCAGCCAATCTACGGGAGGCGACAGTATCGTGGGAAATACCGATAAGCGGCCCCGCGGACGGAAACGCAGGTCGCAGGGTTTTATGCCACCTGGCTCAGTTGACCGTCTTCCAGTCGATACACCACATCCGCCAGTTTTGCCAGCGCCGGCTGATGGGAGATGGCCAGGATGGTGTAATCCCTGCGCAGCTCGCGCAGCGTTTCGCTGATGATCGCCTCGCTGGCCGGGTCCAGTGCACTGGTCGGTTCATCCAGTATCAACACCGACGGCCGGTGCGCCAGCGCCCGGGCGATCATGATGCGCTGACGCTGCCCCCCTGAAAATTTGCTGCCGCGTTCTCCCACGCTGGTGTGCATGCCCTCGGGAAGCAGGCTTACGAACTCCCAGGCGCCCGCCGCCTTCAGGGCGTATTCGGCATCCGCTTCGGTGAGCATTGGGTCGCCGAGGGTGACGTTCAACAGAATACTGTCATGCAACAGCAGTTGCTCCTGCGGTACATAGCCGAGTCGCCTGCGCCACTGCTTGATATCGACGCGCGTCAACGGCATATCGTCCAGATAGACCGTACCGGAGTTGGGCCGGTAGAGCCCGATGATCAGGTCCACCAGTGTGGTCTTGCCCGCGCCCGAGGGCCCGATGATTGTTGTCAGGGACCGGGTCGGAATCGTCAGCGACACATCCTGCAATACCTTCTTGTCGACGTAGCTGAAGGATACCCCCTCAAGCCGTATGGCGTGTTCAAGTTTGGGTTGTTCGTTTCCTTCCGAAACCTCCCTGGCCTTCTCGGCCTGCTTTATGGATTTCCGCAATGACCAGAAAGCGCTCTCCATGGTGACCAGCCGCTGGTACTGCTTCTGGATCTTGCCCAATTGTCCGAGCACACGGCCCAGCAGGATGACCAGGATCAGCACCGAACTGAAGGGCATACCCCATTTGGCCAGTGCGAGATAGATGCCCAGGGCGGTGACGATGGCGGTCAGGGGAGTCTGCACGGCATTGAGCATCTCCTTGCTGAAGACGTCGTTGCGCAATGCCTCGTTCAGCTTGTTGGTCTCCGCGCTGAGAACCTTGTCCGCCATGTCCTCCCGCGCCATCGCCTTGAGTGATTTCACCGATTGCAGTGTATCCGTGAGGCGGGTGATCAATGATTTGTATATCTCGGTCTGGCGCTTGCCGGCCTTCCTGGACATCTTGACCAGAACGTGGGAGGCGGCAAGTATGACCAGCCCGATGCCAAAGCATGCCAGGGTGGCCTTCCAGGAAACCACCAGTGAAATCACCAGATAAACCAGGGACTGGATCGCCATGGCGAGCATGGTGACGCCAAGCACATAGGCCTGTGATGCGCGGTTGGCCTCGGTGGCCATGGAATTGGCGAGCCGTCCGATCGGTTTGTTCAGGAAGTATCGCCACTGGGTGGCAAGCACCGCCCGCATCAGGGAGAGGCGCAATTCGGTGGTGATATGCGCGGCGGAATAGCCGACATGCCGGTTGGCGATCAGCAGCAGGACGCTTTTGATCGTGGTGAAGGTGACGACGACCACCAGCAGTACACCCAGGGTCGGCTCCAGTCCGACCGCGGACAGGGCATGGGTAACCATTTCCTCGATGTGAACACCATGTGTTCCACCAGCGGCAGCGATCTCCGGGGGGATACTGACCTGACCGGCGGGGTGCGTGGTGGTGATGAGCTTGAGCAGTGGCAGCATCGCACTGATACCGACGCCATCGGCGAGACTCGCAAACAGGATGGCAACCATGGCGAGCGCGGTGCGCCAGGGATATGCCTTGAACAACGTTACAAGTACGCCCATGGGGTGAGGTGTCTGGGGGGTGAGCAGGGGTCGCTACTATAGGTGGATGTCGAGCAGGCCGTCAACACGATGCATTGCCCCGGAGGACACGGTGACGCCGGCTTATTTCATGATTCTAATGCCGTTTTTTATGATCCAGGCGTGCTGCCGGGTCGCGGGTGTGAGCGGGGAGAAATCGCCCCGTAGCCGGGGATCAGGAGTATCCGAAGAGCGGGTGAAGCTGCTCTCTGACGAGCAGGTCAATCGAGTCATTCTGTTCTGCGGTGAAATAATCGCGGTAACCGCCGACCTTGCCGCGCCGCACCTTGAAGGCGTCCGGGTTGTTCGGATCCTTGATCATCAGGCGCCGGCTTCCGGAGGCGAAGGTCTGGTTCTGTTCCAGTTTCTTCATGTTCTCCAGGGAGGACCACTCCGCCACCTGCTCCAGTTCTTCCGGAGAGGCATCAATCTGCATGAAGGCCAGCAGTTCTCCGAATATCCGGGCCGGTTCCGTGCGCATGTCCTCGTAGCGGACCAGCAGATGCGCCCGGGTCTTCTCGAGTTCGGGAGCCCATGAGTTCAGGAACTCGATGGCGTGGTGTATGCCGTAGCGGGACGTCATGACGTAGTCGAAGATCGGTACTTCCGCGGGATGCTCGGGAACATCCAGCATCTCTTTCTTGTAGGGGTTGACGGTGTTGATCCACTGGAAATAGGTCGAGACGACGGCATCGCGCGGGTCACGCACCAATAGAATCACCTTTTTCCGGTAAAAGTCGCGCTTGTTGTCACTGTTTCCCGTGTAGTTCTTGATATATCGGTCATGAGTAAACCGTATCCGGGGTATGGCCGAATTCTGTTGATGGTAATTGTCGTAGCCCAGCAGCTCATTCTCGGGGAGGCCGTAGCGAACCTGGAAGAAACGCGACAGCATCATGCGCAGCCAGGTGCGCCCGCATTTCGGCGGTGAGATGATAACGTAATCCGCTTCACTGACTTCCTTGTATTCCTTGCGTCCCCGCAGCCAGTGGTCGACGGCATGCTTCTGATTGCGGGACAGGAAGAACAGCAGCGAAACGAGAATCTCGCGTTTCTTTTTGCGTATCTTCGGCGTCTTGTCTGGCATAACTGGTTATCGATCTCGGAAAATATGGGCGTGGAGTGTACGCCTGTTGGTGACGGAGGCACACGGAAAAACATGGGTCCTGCAGGGTGCGCCGCTGAATAATGCCCGTTTCTTACCTGGACATTGTCAGTTCTCGCTGCCGGGCTTCCCTGAAAGGCCAGTGTTTGTTCACCGTATCGAGTTCTCCGTGCTCATGATCGGTGCCGTAGGATAGGCTATTTCCGTAGAAATTTCTCACCGCAAACCCGGGCAGGCTGCCTCAGCGGAATACGCCGCGCCGGTACAGGCGCCAGAACAGCCCCCAGACAAAGATCAGTGGGTGACGCCGCACGCGGGGGGGATCTCTATCCGCTGCCCCGAATGGCGTTCCAGCTTCCAGGCGATGTAGTCGAGACCGCCCTCGAAGGTAAACAGCGCCTTCAACAGGCGCGCGACCGAGAGCAGCTTGCCCTGCGCGCTGCGCAGCAACCAGCCGGGCCGGCTCAGCCAGCGGCTGAGGCCGGGTACCGCGGCATGATAGCGCATATCGGCGCCGCTCCCCTCCAGGGCCAGCGGGTAACACAGCGAGCCGGCGGCTTCCCGCGTCGCTGCGGCATAGTAGTCCAGCGCCGCCTCGGTCAGTTCACCGGAACGCCCCGCGGATTCCGCCCGCAGTTCCGCGCCATAGCTCAACTGCAGGCCCTGTTGCCAGAGATCGCGCACCCGGCCGGTGGCGGGCAGCCGCGGCAGTACCCGCTCCAGGAAGGTGCGGCGGGCGCTCTCCAGCGCCGCCTCGATCTGTCGCCGGGCGGCATCATCGCGGCACCACGCGAGGGCGGTGGGCTGGGTGAAACGGCCCCACAGGTAGGAGTGAAACCAGCGCCGCGAGGTGCCGTTGCACAGGTCGGTGCTCGAGAGCACGGCGTACTTGGCGCGCACGACCCGATTCTCCACGGTGATCTCGGAATAGAACACATTGGGCGGCAGCAGCCAGTTGGCCAGCGCCCGGGTCCTGCGTGCATAGAAGGTTGTGTAGTCATCGACGACCAGGTACAGGTCGGCCAGACCGTCGAAGAGATCGCCGCTGCGCAGGCAGGAGCCGTAAAACAGGATGGCGTTGACCGCCTCGCCATGGCGCCCGAGCAGCGCCTCGACCAGGGCCTGCAGCGCCGTTGAGTCCGGCGGTGCAGGCTGCAGAACGGAACTAGTGAGGATTCCGGAGTTCATGACACGGCATGATGTTCTGATTTGCTATTGAATGGCCACGGAAATACACGGAAAGTAAAAAGTAAAATGTGAGAAGTGAGAAGAGATTAGGGTGCGCACGGCGCAACCTGTACTTATCAATCGCTTTTTCCACTTCTTTCTCTTCACTTTTCACTTTTTGTCCGTGGATTCCGTGGCCATTAATCTGTTTGTCTTGATGATAACCATTAAGTGAGTTTGAATACGGATTACCTCCTGCGCTGCTGTTCACTTCTCACTCTTCACTTTTCACTTTCCGATTTAAAGGCGGATAAAAGTGATGATTCCGCCATCGCTGATGGTCACTGGTCCCGCCGCGCGGCTGGCCTGGTACATCTCGCCATCGAGCGTGAAAGGTCCGTCCAGGGTCAGGCTGATACGCCCGACGTTGCGGCTTTGATAGCCCTCGGCCGCGCCGGTATGGCGGCCCGGCTTGCCGCGCAGCAGCGCGGGCAGGCGGCGCAGCAGGTGGTTCGCATCCGCGCGGATCATGCTGACATGCAAAGGTCCGTTTCCCGTTCCCCAGTAGGGCCGCATGCCGAGGAACAGCCGCTCCAGACTGCTGACCAGCAGGATGAAAAGGTCTTCCGCCGGTGCCGGGGCAGCGGCGTCGAACGCCACGGAAACGGCGACCGGCAGGACGAAGCGCCTGTCCTGGCGTACGATACCCCACATCGTCCGGGCCATGGCCAGTCCCGGTCCGATTTCGTTGACGAGCCCTTTCGTGTGGATGCGGGTCCGGCAATACTCGATGCCCTGGATGATCGCGCCGGTGCCGAAAAACATGCCGTACGCCACGGGCCGCCCACCGCCCGGGTCTACCCGCAGGATCGGCCGCCGCAGGAGTCGGCCTTCGCTCCGGGCATCATCCGCCCACCGGCATAACCGCCTCACCGCCTGCTCGAGGTTGCCGGTCAGGCCGACGTCTCCGGCGGTCATATTGGTGGTGCCGCCGGGGAGCAGGGCGATCAGCGGCAGCCGCTCGAACGGATCCGCCCGCAGCATATGGGTCAGGACTTGCGCCACCGTGCCGTCGCCGCCGTTGATCGCAAGTACTCGCACGCCCTGGTTCGCAAGCGAGGTCAGGGCGGCGGGGATATCGGCAGGACCGGCGGTCGGGTAATGGTGAACCCGGGGGTGATTTGCGACAATGTGTTCTATGGCGTGCAGCTGTTTGCGGTTTCGCCCGCTGTTGGGATTACTGATCAGCCCGACCGGTTGTCCACCCATGCCGGAGGGTTCTCCGGTGTCGGTTGCGGTCGGTCGGGTGGTGTGGTGTGTGGAGTTCATGATGTGATTGTTCCGGACAGGAGTTTACCGTCCGGCCAACGGCAAGCAAACGGACAAACGAGCAAACAGGCGAACCAGTGTCTTTCCATAAATAAACAAACTCACCGCAAAGGCGCAAAGAACGCAAAGTGTTTAATTGTTTTCGTTAAAGAATTTCTTTGCGTCCCTGGCGTCTTTGCGGTGAAATCGGTTTTTATGTGTGGATAGGAACGATGGAAAATACCCTGACTTTTGCCCAGTTGTCCGATCCCCACCTGACGTCGCTGCAGGGGGTGCACTGGCGGGAACTGACCAGCAAGCGCCTGCTGGGTTACCTTTCGTGGCGCCGGCGACGGCGTTACGAGCACCGCGGCGAAGTGCTCGATGCGTTGCGGCAGGATCTGCAGGCGATCCATCCCGGGCACCTGGTGATCACCGGTGACCTGACGCATATCGCGCTGCCGGACGAATTCCTGCAGGCGCGCCGCTGGCTGGATAACCTCGGCAGCCCGCACGATGTGACGGTCGTACCGGGCAACCATGACGCCTATGTGGCCGTCCCCTGGGCCGAGGGGTTGTCCCGCTGGGAGCCTTACCTGGTGTCGGACACGGCCTCCGGCGATCAGGGGATGAATACGGCCGGAGAGTGTCTTTCCCAGCCTGCGCGTGCGCGGCCCGGTGGCTTTCATCGGTCTGTCGAGCGCGCGGCCCTCGGCGCCGTTATTCGCGACGGGCTGTCTTGGTGAGGACCAGTTGTGGCGGCTGGAGGAGCTGCTGCAACAGACCGGACGGGAGGGCCTGTTTCGTGTGGTGCTGCTGCACCATCCACCGGTCCCCGGCGAAGAACGCTGGCGCAAGCGGTTGACGGATGCGGCGCGGCTATGCGCCGTGATCGCCCGGCAGGGCGCGGAGCTGGTACTGCACGGACACCGGCACCGTTCGGTGCAAAGCCGGATCGGTATCCCGGGCACCGCGGTACCGGTCTTCGGTATACCCTCGGCCTCGTCCATCGGCTACAGGAAGGGCCGCGTGGCGCAATACCACCTCTACGAGGTGCGGCGGTCTGACACGGGATGGGAACTCGAGCTCGAGGTGCGCGGTTATAGCCCCGCGGGCGGCAAGTTCGTCACGGAAGGGGTGAGCCACGTGAAAATACCCTGCAGCCAGGTCGAGCCCGGCTGATCGTAACGGGCATACCAGGATGACCGCCGCGTCTGTCGTACCCCCTGACTCTTTAGGGCCACCGAACCACACGGAAGACACGGAAAGAAGAGCCTGTATTCCGTGTTTTTCCGAGTGCTTCCGTGGTCTGTCAGGGGTTGGGCTGCTGCGACAGTTTTTTCTGCACAATGGCGTGATCGGCGATCGAATCGATATCGACCGCCGCTTCGGCGTAAGGCAGGATGACCGCGCCGAGGTTGAGATTCAAACGATGTGACAGGGCGTCGAGTGCGCTGCGCAGTGTCAGCCGGCCCAGCAGGTACCTGATGACGGCTCCCCAGCCAAGTATCCGGATGACCCCGACCGGATTCTTGCGCTGGGTTTCCACCCGCCGCCAGTAATCGGCCATGCGCCGGCCCTTTGCCGTCAGGAAGGCAAACAGGTTGCAACCGCAGTAATCCCCGTCCCTGAAACGCAGGACGGTTTTCTTCATGTCAGGAAAGGCTGCTTTTACCAGGTCATAGGGCGCCAGTCCCACGGTGACGTCGAGGCCGCGCGCCAGGCTCTCGCGACAGAAGTGGTCGACGATCTCGGCGCTCAGCAGGGGATGGTCGGCGGTTGTCACCAGGACCGGTGTCGTGGCGGGGACGCGCTGCATCGCGTGGTAGGCGCTGGTGCTGGGCGTCGGTTGGGGTTCACACCAGTCGACGCTGCCCGTCTCGATCAGCCGGGTGACGGGGGATTCGGCCGCCATTTTGTCCATGTCCCGGTCCGGACAGGAGACAATGGTCGATCAGTGCGGCGCTGTCCAGTGCGGCCAATACCCTGAGAATCATCGGGGTTCCGTCGATCTCTACCATGGCCTTGCAGCAGGCGCTGGTGTGCTCCACCAGCGGGTCGCCCGGGCCGCGTTCGCCGGCCAGGATGATCGCGGTATAGGGGGTATGCCGGTCGGTATCTGGCATTGTTCAGTCAGAGATCTTTTTCATAGATGCGGTAACGTTTGTAGGCGCTGCCTCCGATGGTCTCGATAATGTTGCGCATGCCATCGTTGTCTTCAAGTATCCAGGACAATTCGACGTCGCGGATGCCGCGGCGGATCAGTCCCTGGCGCACGGCGTCGATGACCATGAAGGCCAGCGCCGGCCCCAGCCGGGTGTGCTGGTACTCCCGGCGCACCCCCATCAGGGGTACGCGGGCGGTGGTCGGATAGCGGACCTTCAGACGCCACAGCAGCCTGAGCCAGCCAAAGGGCAGCAGACGGCCGTTCAGATCCCGGATGATCTCGTTGATGTTGGGCAGGGCGACGATCATCGCCACCGGCCGGTCGTCGATCTCGGCGATCTGCACGAAGTCGTCATCGACCAGCAGGGTCAGCAGTTCCCCGATATCGGCGAATTCAGCCTCGGTGAAGGGAACGAACCCCCAGTTGTTGAACCAGGCATCGTTGAAGATGTCGCGCAGGATCTCCAGTTCCTGCTTGAGTTGCTTGCGTCGCAGGCGGCGCACACGCACCTGCGGCGCGGCCTTCTCGGCCAGCCGGGTCATGATGCGCGGCGCCTGGAAATCCGGGGCGATGTGGTAGGCCAGCAGATCCCTGGCTTTGGTGTAGCCGGATGCCTCGATCTGTCGGGCGTGGTAGGGTCGCGCGTGGCCCATCATGATATAGGGCGGCGTATCGAAGCCCTCGACCAACAGCCCGCATTCCTCGTTGATCGACAGGTTAAAGGGGCCGCGCACCCGCTCCATGCCCTGATCCCGCAGCCAGCTCCCGGCGGTTTGCAGCAAGGCAGCGAACAATTCGGCATCGTCGCCGGCTTCCAGCATGCCGAAATACCCGACCTTCTCCCCGTGACGCTCCTGGTAGAGGCGGTCGATCTGGGCGCTGATGCGTCCGACGACGCGGCCGTTCTGCCGCGCGATCCAGGCTTGCCAACGGGCATGCTCGAAAAAGGGGTTTTTCGAGGTCAGGCGCTGTTTCTGCTCGAACAGCAACGGCGGTACCCAGCACGGATCATCGCGGTAAACCGTCCAGGGGACGGCAATAAATTCATCCAGTTGTTTGCGGCTGGAAACCGCTTCGATCTGAAATGCGGGTGTGCTCGGGCTGTTCATCAAGGCGATTTCTGGTTTTTTTGTGATGATCTCCGCAGGAGATCATACAGGAAGCCAGCCGCAACGGAATCGGTAGACGGGATTTACGGGGAAGGAAATGATGGCGGGAAGCTCCACGTTGCAATGCGCGATGCTGGTGCCTCGCGGTATAATTCGCACATCACTGGTGCAGTTATATTGCATCGACGACCGGTAAACATGATAAATGTACGGATATAAACCGAATAACGCCAATGGCATAGTTATTGCCTTTTAATGGTTGCACTAAATAATTGCATTACCAGGAGTGCAACTTTGTGGCGTTTGAACCTGTCTTACTTCATTCGTGAAAGACGCCTGGATGCAGGCCAAATGCCATTATCGTTGTTATTTGGCAACACAATCGATTTCATGCCCAATGTTGGAAAACATTAAAAAGATGTTGTGTTTTCCGTAATTTTTGGGCATTATAGCAACTGCTTATAGACCGGGTTGTGGCTGAAATGGTTCCTAGCGTTGTGTTTTTGCTACGTTTTCTGGCTGTGTAGTGTAGATGTTCCGTGGATGGATTCAAACGAGTTTTCCTGAATCCATGGCGATAGCTCGACAAATACGGTACATTTGCGCGCCAAAAATCGCCTCTTGCCAGCGATAGCACAGAACATGGCCACGGGTTTTTAACATCTGACAAGGGAAGAATCTGTTTTGTTGACAGAATCGACACCAACTTCGCACGACCTGCCGTTTCGCGATGCTGATTTTGCATCGCTCACTGCTGCCCTGGATTATGCGGCGCAGGGTCAAACCGGTGCGAATTTCTACACGGGACGGGGCAAACTCTATGCCGTGCTTCCCTATGCGCAATTGCGCACGGAAGCGCTCATATTGGCGCGCAAGCTCCTCGGTATGGGGTTGCGAAAAGGTGACCGTGTCGCGCTGGTCGCCGAAACCAATCCCGACTTCCTGAGATTCTTCTTCGCCTGCCAGTACGGCGGCCTGGTGCCCGTGGCGCTGCCTGCCTCCATCAAGCTGGGCGGTCATGCCACTTTCGTCACCCAGCTGCGCGGCCTGCTGGCGAGCAGTCAGGCCAGCATCGGCATGGCGCCGAGCGGCTACCTGCCCTTCCTCGAGGAAGCGGGGCAGGGTCTGGGTCTGCGCATGATCGGCGATCCCCAGGCCTTTGACCGCCTGCCGGAGAAGGCCGTGGAGTTTCAGCCGGTCGAGCCGACGGATATCGCTTACATACAGTACACCTCGGGCAGCACCCGTTTCCCGCGTGGCGTGGTCATCGAACAGCGTTCGGTCATGAGCAACCTGACCGGCATCATCCGCCATGGCGTCAAAATGGGCCCGGGTGACCGCTGCTTCTCCTGGCTGCCGTTCTACCACGACATGGGGCTCGTCGGCCTGGTGCTGGTGCCGGTGGCCGCACAGACCTCGGTCGATTATCTGGATACCCGCGAGTTCGCCATGCGGCCGCGCCAGTGGCTCAACCTGATGACCCTGACCAAGGCAACGATTTCGTTCAGCCCGCCGTTCGGTTATGAACTGTGCACGCGCCGCCTGCGTCCGGGCGAGGCCGCCAAGTATGATCTCAGCAACTGGCGTGTCGCCGGTGTCGGCGCCGAGATGATCCGTTCGGAAACGCTGGTGCGTTTTGCCGAGGCGCTGGCGCCCGCCGGTTTCAACGACAAGGCCTTCCTGGCCTGCTACGGCATGGCGGAATGCTCGCTGGCGGTCAGCTTCGCGCCGCTGTTCCAGGGACACACCACGGATTGTGTCGACGGCGACCATCATTCGAACTTCCAGGAGGCGCTGCCGATCCACACGCTGGAAAATCCCGGGCGGCCGCGCTGCTTCGTGGAGTGCGGCCGGCCCTTGCCTGAATATGAGGTCGAAATCCGCAACGATGCGGGCGAGCTCGTGCCGGACCGTCGCAGCGGTACCATCTTCGTTCGCGGTCCCAGCGTCATGTCCGGTTATTTCAACGCGCCCGAGGAATCCGCCGCGGCATTGTCCCCGGATGGCTGGCTCAATACCGGTGACATCGGGTACAGCGTGGACGGCAAGCTGATCATTACCGGGCGCAAGAAGGACTCCATCATCATCAACGGCCGCAATATCTGGCCGCAGGACCTCGAGTACCTGGCCGAACAGCAGCCGGAGATCAATATCGGTGATGCGCTGGCATTCTCTGTACCGGGGCCGAGTGACGAGGAGACGTGCATACTGGTCGTGCAGTGCCGCGATTCCGACAGCGAACGGCGTACCGACCTGGTCGAGCGCCTGTCACGCCTGGTCCACCTTGAACTGGGTATCGACACCTATATCGAGCTGGTGCCGTCGCATACGCTGCCGCGCACCTCGTCCGGCAAGCTGTCACGCTCCAAGGCGCGCCAGCAGTTCATGGAACGCCATGACCCGGTGCAACTCAAGCTGCCGGCGCCCATGAACGCGGCTGCGGCTGTCGAGCTGAAACAGCAAACCGCCTGACAAAGCGGGGGACATGCTGATAACTATTGATAACCGGCTTCGGCCGGTTATTTTTTGCCGGTGACCGGCCGGGGCCTGTCGATACCACGCCAATGACACAGACAGTTGCGATCACCGGCGCGACGGGATTTATCGGCCGGGCCATCACCCGGCAGCTCATCCTGGCCGGCTACCGGGTGCGTGCGCTGATCCGCTCGACCCGACTGGCCGGCGCCCTGTCGGCCAGAGGCGTCGAACCGGTGCCCGGCAGCCTGGAAGACCACTCGTCCCTGGAATCCCTGATCCATGGGGCGGATGTCGTGGTGCACTGCGCGGGCGCCGTGCGTGGCGCGACGCAGGAGCAATTCGACCGTGTCAATGTGGATGGCGTCATACGGCTGCTGCGGGTGATGGAGTCGCACGACGCCCCGCCCCGCCTGTTGTCCCTGTCTTCCCTGGCCGCCCGCGAACCGCGGTTGTCGTTTTATGCCGCCAGCAAGTTCAAGGGCGAACAGGTGCTGGTCAATGACGCGCACCGGGTCGCCTGGGACGTGCTGCGCCCGCCTGCCGTCTACGGGCCCGGCGACAAGGAGATGCTGCCCCTGTTCCGCGCCATGGCCCGGGGCATTGCACCGGTTCCCGGGTCGACCTACGCGTGCTTCTCCCTGGTTTTTGTCGAGGATCTCGCATCGGCCGTCATCCACTGGATACAAAGCGGGCAGGTCAGTCACCGCATCTATACCCTCGACGACGGGCATGAGGGGGGATATGACTGGCGCGGGGTCGCGGTGATCGTGGAACGGATTTGCCGGCGCCGGGTGCGTCTGCTGCCGCTGCCTGCCTGGGTGCTCGATGTTCCGGCGTATCTGAACCGCCAGGCAGGCCGGGTTTTCGGCTACGCCCCCATGCTCACCCCGGAGAAACTGCGCGAGCTCCGGCACACGGACTGGATCTGTGATCACAGTGCACTTGAGGCCGCGACCGGCTGGCGCCCGCAGGTGCAGCTCGAGGAAGGCCTGCGCCGAACCCCGGGCTGGCCCTGTTACGCCGGCAGGGCAAGTGGTTGACGCAATAAAAATGGCCATGGAAGACACCATCGCATCCACGGGCGACATTCCCTAAAATGAGCCGGGGAGAAAGAATCATCACACGTATCAGGGAAATCGAACCATGACACAGGAACAACTGATCGCACCGCACGGTGGGGAATTGTGTAATCTGCTGGTCGACCCGGATCGGGCGGCGGCGATAAAGGACGAATCCGGCGAGTTTGCGTCCCTGACCCTCAACCTGCGTCAGGAATGCGACCTCGAGCTGCTGCTCAATGGCGGCTACTCGCCGTTGCGTGGCTTCATGGGCCGCGAGGCGTATGAGGCTGTAATCGACACGCTGCATCTTCCGGGCGGCGCCCTGTGGTCCATCCCCGTTACCCTGGACATACCCTCCGCGCTGGCGGAAAAGATCGAACCCGGAGGCAAGGTGGCGCTGCGCGATGCCGAGGGTTTCATGCTGGCGGTGCTCACCGTGGAGGACAAGTGGCGCCCGGACAAGGAGCGCGAGGCACGGGAGATCTACGGCACGACCAGCGTCGAGCACCCGGGTGTGCGCTACCTGTTCGAACAGGTGCACGACACCTATGTCGGCGGCTCGCTGGAAGGCATCCAGCTGCCCGCTCATTTCGATTTCGAGATGCTGCGCCATACCCCCGAGGAACTGCGGCACCTGTTCATCAAGATGGGCTGGCAGAACGTGGTCGGGTTTCATACCTCCAAGCCCATGCATCGCCTGCACCGCGAGATCACCCTGCAGGCCGCCATCGAGGCGCAGGCCTGCATCCTCCTGCATCCCGCCGTCGGCATGACCAAGCCCGGTGACCTGCACTATTTCGCCAGGGTGCATTGCTACCAGGCCATCCGGCGCCATTACCCGCACAACATGGCCTTCCTCTCGCTGTTGCCCGCCGCGGTGCGCATGGCAGGCCCGCGCGAAGTGCTGCTGAACGCGGTCATTCGGCAGAACTTCGGCTGCACACACATGATCGTCGGTCCGGGGCATGCCGCACCCCGCAGCATCGGCCCGGACAGCGAACGCTTCTATCCCCGCTACGCCGCCCAGGAGATGATGGAGAAGCACCAGGCCGAGCTGTCCATCCGCATGGTGCCTATCCGCGAGATGCAATACTCGCCCGAGCGGGAAGCCTTCCTGAGCTGCGATGAACTGGCCGCGCAAGGCGGGGAGGCCGTGCAGTTTACCGACCGGGATATCAGGCGGTGCCTGGAACACGGTCTCGACATCCCCGCGTGGTATTCCTACCCGGAGGTGATCAACCAGTTGCGCAAGGTGTTTCCGCCCCGCGACCGGAAGGGCATCACGCTGTTTTTCACCGGCCTGTCGGGTTCCGGGAAATCGACCCTGGCCAAGATCATGTATGCCAAGTTCATCGAGGACGGCATGCGGCCGGTCACCCTGCTGGATGGCGACGTGGTGCGCATCAACCTCTCCAGCGAACTGGGTTTTTCCCGTGCGCATCGCAACATCAACGTACGGCGCATCGGTTTCGTCGCCAGCGAAATCACCAAGAACGGCGGCATCGCGTTGTGCGCACCGATCGCCCCCTACACCGCCATGCGCCGCGAGGTGCGCGACCTGATCGAACAGCACGGCGCCTTCATCGAGATCCATGTCGCCACCTCGCTCGAGGTGTGCGAGAGCCGTGACCGCAAAGGGCTGTACGCGAAGGCGCGCAAGGGCATCATCCCCGAGTTCACCGGCATCAGCGATCCCTATGAAATACCGGAGAATCCGGAGATCCGCATCGACACCGCCGGCAAAAGCCCGATGCAGGCCGCGCAGGTCATCATGCTGTACCTGCTGCGCGAGGGTTACCTCGATCTCGGCGATGACGAATCGGCGGAGGATTAACCGTAGGCGCGGCTGAAGATAAACAGGAAAAGAAGTGAATGGCCACGGAATCCACGGAAAACACGGAAAGACTAACACCGAAAAAAATCTTGAATGTTAAAACCTGTATAACTGAAGCTTAGTAGACAGAAGTCACAGGCTTACCCGCGCCATACAGGTGTTTTTAACCCGAAATTTTTCGAATTTTATTTTTCAGTGGGTTCCGTGGATTCCGTGGCTATCATCAGATAAACATGCAAGGCGAGGCGAAATGAAAGGCATCATCCTGGCGGGCGGGAGCGGGTCGCGGCTCTATCCGCTGACGCTGGCGGTCAGCAAGCAGCTCATGCCGGTCTATGACAAGCCGCTGATCTACTATCCGCTCTCCATCCTCATGCTGGCCGGGATTCGGGAAATCCTGGTGATCTCCACCCCGCAGGACCTGCCGGCCTTTCGGCGCCTGCTCGGCGATGGCAATGGGCTGGGAATCGAACTTCACTATGCGGAACAACCATCGCCCGGGGGGCTCGCGCAGGCCTTTATCATCGGCAAGGACTTTATCGATGATCAGCCATCGTGCCTGATCCTGGGGGACAATATTTTCTACGGGCATGGGCTTGCCAGGGTGCTGCAGCACGCGGCGGGCCTCACGCAGGGCGCCATGATATTCGCCTACCGCGTCCGTGACCCGCAACGCTATGGCGTGGTGGAATTCAACCGGGAGGGCGAGGTGCTCAGCATCGAGGAAAAGCCCTCACACCCCCGCTCGAACCATGCCGTGACCGGCCTCTATTTTTACGACAACCGTGTGGTCGATATCGCCGGCGGATTGAAGCCATCCGCGCGCGGCGAACTGGAAATCACCGACGTCAACCGGGCCTATCTGGAACAGAAGGCGCTGAAGGTCGAACGGCTCGGGCGCGGCACCGCCTGGCTGGACACCGGCACGCACGAGTCCCTGCTGCAGGCGGCGACTTTCGTCGAGTCCATTGAACAGCGCCAGGGACTCAAGATCTCCTGTGTCGAGGAGATCGCCTATCGCATGGGGTACATCGATGCCGCCCGGCTGGAACAACTGGCCGCCTCGCTGCAAAACAGTGGCTACGGCCAGTACCTGCTGGATATCCTGAATCAGGATAAAATGGAGCCTTTATAATTGCCATTTTTGATAAATGGCCACGGAATCCACGGAAAGTAAGAATATGAAAAGTAAAAAGTGAAGAGTTAGACGAGCGGCTAACGATCGTAGCGTGTGAAGTTGGTATCGACATGTGTTGGAGACATTATTTTCATGAATGATATTTCAGTGGATTCCGTGGATTCCGTGGCCATAGTATGTTTGTCACTATAAATTAACGCTCATCCGAATCAGAACAGAATATCCTGATGAAAGTAACCGCGACTGAGATTCCCGAGGTGTTGCTGGTCGAGCCGGACGTCTTCCGGGATCCGCGCGGTTTCTTCATGGAGACGTTCCATAGCGGAAAATACCGGGCGCAGGGGCTGCCGGACACCTTTGTCCAGGACAACCATTCCCGTTCATCACGAGGCGTATTGCGCGGCCTGCACTACCAGCTGGAGCATCCCCAGGGAAAACTGGTGCAGGTGGTGACCGGCGAGGTGTTCGACGTGGCGGTCGATATTCGCCGGGGGTCGCCATATTTCGGCGCCTGGGTCGGCGTCGTGCTCTCGGAGGAGAACCTGAGACAAATCTATATCCCGCCGGGCTTCGCGCATGGCTTCTGTGTGCTAAGCGAGCGGGCGGACGTGGTGTACAAATGTACCGACTTCTATGCCCCGGGCGACGAGTACGGCATCGCCTGGGACGATCCGGAGCTCGGCATCAAATGGCCGAAGCTGGACTATGTGCTGTCCGACAAGGATCGCCGCTACCCGTGCCTGAAGGACGGCGGTGACCATCTTCCCCGGTATCCGGTGGACTGATGCGGATACTGGTCACCGGATCTACCGGCCAGGTCGGTTCCGAGGTGCTCAGGGCGTTCTCTCACTCGGGGCACGAGCTCATCGCGCCCGGGCGCCGGGAGCTGGACTTTCTGAGCCCGGAACGGGTTGCCGGGCAGGTGCGGCGCCTTCAGGCGGACTGGGTCATCAACTGCGCCGCCTTTACGCAGGTGGATCAGGCGGAGTCCGAGGTGGAGCAGGCGTTTGTCGTCAACCGTGACAGCGCCGCCGGACTGGCCGGGGCGGTCGCCGATTATGGCGGGCAGCTGCTGCATGTTTCGACCGATTTCATCTTCGATGGCAGGCAGTCGCGGCCCTATCGCGAAGCGGACGCCGCCAATCCGCTCAGCGTTTACGGTCGCAGCAAATGGGAGGGTGAACAGGCCATTCGGGCCGCCTTGCCCGAGGCAACCATCCTGCGCACCGCCTGGGTGTACGGTGTCCATGGCCGTAATTTCGTGAAGACCATCCTCAGGATCGCCGGAGAGGGCAGACCGCTGCGGGTGATCGACGACCAGTTCGGTTCACCCACCTGGGCGCGTGATATCGCGGGGGCCATCAAAGCCCTGGTACAGCACCAGGCGCGCGGCACGTATCATTACACCGATGCCGGCAGTACCTCCTGGCACGGATTCGCGACCGCCATCCTTGCCGGGGCAACCGAGGCGGGATTCACCCTGGGAACCACCACTGTCGAGGCCATTCCGACCTCCGGGTATCCGACCCCGGCGGCGCGGCCGGCGTACTCCGTCCTGGACACCGGCAAGATTCAATCCCTGCTGGAGGCGCCCATCCCGCACTGGCAGGAGAGTCTGAACAGGATGCTGAAGGAGCTGCGGACATGCGCAGATTGCTGGTAACCGGCGGCGCCGGCTTTATCGGGTCGAACTTCATCCATTACTGGATCGGCCGGCATCCTGAAGACCGGATCGTCAACCTGGATGCGCTCACCTATGCCGGCAACCCGGAGAACCTGGCCGAGATCGAGGCGGCGCCGGGTTACCGCTTCGAGCACGGGGATATCACCGACGCCGCCTGTCTCGCCCGGCTGTTTGCCGAAGAGGGCATCGACACGGTGGTCAATTTCGCGGCCGAATCCCACGTCGACCGCTCGATACTGGGCCCGGAGGCCTTCATCAGGACCAATGTCCAGGGCACGTTCACCCTGCTGGAGGCGGCACGGGAGGCCTGGGGGAGCGCCCGGGACCGGCGTTTCCTGCACGTCTCCACCGACGAGGTCTACGGCAGCCTGGCGGCGGATGAACCGCCGTTCACGGAGTCGCGCGCCTATGCGCCCAACAGTCCCTATTCAGCCTCCAAGGCGGCCTCCGACCACCTGGTGCGGGCCTGGCACCACACCTGGGGCCTGCCGGTGCTGACCACCAATTGCTCCAACAATTACGGGCCGTACCAGTTCCCCGAAAAACTCATCCCGCTGGTGATTCTCAATGCGCTGGAAGGCCGGCCGATACCGGTCTACGGCGACGGCCGGAACGTGCGCGACTGGCTGTACGTCGAGGACCACTGTCGCGGCATCGAGGCGGTGATCGAACAGGGCATACCGGGCGAGGTCTACAACATCGGCGGCGGCAACGAGTGGCGCAACCTCGATATCGTCAACCTGGTCTGCGAGCGCCTGAACGAACTGCAGCCGGGCGCGGACGATTACCGTAACCACATAAGCTTCGTGAAAGACCGTCCCGGCCATGACCGGCGCTACGCCATCGACGCCGCGAAGATCCGGCGGGAGCTGGGGTGGGAGCCGCGGCATGATTTCCGCAGCGGCATCGAGCAGACCCTGCGCTGGTACCTGGAGCACCGCGACTGGTGCGACCGGGTGCGCCGCGGCGATTACCGCCATTACTATGAACACCAGTACGGTTGAGGGTGGCAGAGTGTCAATTTCGGCGTTTGAAGTGAATAATAGCGCCTCATTCTGAAAGGCATTGTTTGATGGCCACGGAATTCACGGAACCCACGGAAAAATTAAAATATGAAAGATAACCCCGGTTTATATGTTGTTTGAGTTTCGAATTTTTTTCCGTGTTCTTCCGTGGATTCCGTGGCCATTATTATTTTCTCTCAACATACAGGAAACGGTGATTAAACAATGAACGTTGTCATGATCGGCTCCGGCTATGTCGGCCTGGTATCCGGCGCCTGTTTTTCCGAGTTCGGCGCCAATGTGACCTGTATAGACCGCGACCAGGGCAAGATCGAACGCCTGAATGCGGGCGAGATGCCCATCTACGAACCCGGCCTCGACACCCTGGTGGCGCGTAATGTCGAGGCGGGCCGGTTGAAGTTCACCACCGACTGGGATGCGGTCGAAGCGGCCGACCTGGTGTTTATCGGTGTCGGCACCCCCACCCGTCGCGGCGACGGGCATGCGGACCTGGCTTACGTCTACGAGGCGGCAAAACAGATCGCCACGCATCTCTCCGGCTACACCGTGATCGTGGACAAATCCACCGTCCCGGTGGGAACGGCGCGCGAGGTGAAGCGCATCATCCACGACACCAATCCGGATGCCGATTTCGATGTCGCCTCCAACCCCGAATTCCTGCGCGAGGGGGCGGCGATCGGTGACTTCATGCGCCCGGACCGCGTGGTGCTGGGGGTGGACAGCGCGCGCGCCGAGAAGCTGCTGCGGGAGCTCTACCGCCCCCTCAACCTGATCGAGGCGCCGATCATGGTCACCAACCTGGAGAGCGCGGAGCTGATCAAATACGCCTCGAACGCCTTTCTCGCCACCAAGATCAGCTTCATCAACGAGGTCGCTAACCTGTGCGAGAAGGTCGGCGCCGATGTGCATGCCGTCGCCAAGGGCATGGGGATGGATAAACGCATCGGCGGCAAGTTCCTGCATGCCGGTCCCGGCTACGGTGGCTCCTGTTTCCCGAAGGACACCACCGCACTGATCCGCATCGCCCAGGAGCATGGCACCCCCTGTCGCATCGTCGAGGCGACGGTGGAGGTCAATGCGGCCCAGAAGGCGCTGATGATAAACAAGATACGCCAGGCGCTGGACGGCAGCGTCTCGGGCAAGACCATCGCCGTGCTCGGCCTGACCTTCAAACCCGAAACCGATGACATGCGTGATTCGCCATCACTGGCTATCCTTCCCAACCTGATCGACAAGGGGGCGGTGATCCATGCCCATGACCCCCAGGGCATCGAGGAAGCGAAAAAACTGCTGCCGGATGCGGTTGTATATTTCAACGATGTCTACGAAGCCATCAACGGTTCCGATGCCATTATCATGATGACGGAATGGAACGAGTACCGCGGCCTGGACTTTGACCGGCTGAAGGAGACCATGCGGGGCAATGCCTTCATTGATCTGCGCAACGTCTACGACAAGGCACAGCTGACAGGACTTGGGTTCAGCTATACCTGTGTGGGACGGTGAAAGTCGTACCCTGACGGAAAAGGCGCTATAAAAAGACGGATCACAAGCCATCGGTATATCCAGAACCGGATGGACAACCAAGATTCATATGTTTTCCGAATATGCTCGTACGACGGTTATCTTTTCATTGTCATATAGCCGGAAGATGTACAAAAAACACAACGAGGCTGAGCGATTATTTCGTCGATTCAATGGATTCCGGCGGAAATTCTAGCGTTTCGACGGGCTTGATGTGGTGTTTGTATCCTTCACCCACTTTGCACTCATTATTGATGCGCTATATAGCGGAAACACACACTAGCATATCCACTTATTACTATGGTAGTGGTGGCACTGGTGTGCAATGACGCTATCGTAACCATGGACCAGGAAGAATGAATTTACCGCAAAAAAGCAAGATGCCGGTTTCCCGGTCGGGTCGATCACTAGTTGACTGGATCAGGGCGACATCAGTCTTGCCATTGCCCAAAAAAATGACACTGTAGGCTGTTTTGTCCACTTTGAAGACTGTATAGACCTCACCCGGATCCCTATTGCGTGTTCAGATACATGGGATGGCCATGGGTGATTTCCCTGGTGAAATAGGCGCTGGCGTAATCAGGCAATATCCTCCGGGTAAGCAGTTCCAGTGCACCCAGGGAGAGAACCACTGCGAGTATGTTATAAAGAACAACCAAGGTCAGCATGATGATTCCGGTTGTGCGCTGTTGTTATTACAGAGCGAGTTATTCTTGCCGACAGGGGGCATTGTGCAGCAGTTCATCGCAGATATCATTATAGCCAAAGTGGTCAATGTCATTCTTGTAGCGATCAGCAACAAGTTTCACGGTTCCGCTAGAGCTGTAGTAATCTTTCCAGTACGATCTGTCCGCTATGTTCTTTTGCTGAAGCGGCGGCAGGTCGAAGCGCTGTGCAATTTTGTCCCAGTCAGATGCCAGATTCTCAAAGTGGCCGACAAAGTCGGTTACCGGTTTTCCTTTTCTGTACAGTACCGAGTACTGGGACTTGAAGTGTGCGTCTGAAAGGCAGTCGGGAATCCTGTGCACAAGCCTGATAAAATCTTCAAATGCCATGTCCTGGCTGAATGAGTTTCCGTATAGCTTTCTAATCAAGACATGGTTGTACTTGCTCGAGAAGTAGTATTTCCCGTTGTGTTGCACAGCTGTCCTGGCCTTGTCCGCGTAGCAGGAGACCAGCCGATCGAACGGATTCCGAACAAATGCAAACTTGAAGTATTTCCTGCAGCCTGCAGGCAACTGGTGATGACAGTATTCCGTGGCGAGTCGGTGAATGCCCATGTACTCGTTCTTGTTGTCCCTGTTTTCCAGTTCCCTTGAGAAAAGCGCGATCTTCAGGGATGTGCAGGCAACCTTCGGGATTGAGATGTACACAAGTCTTTTGTGGTCGTTCACATAATATTCTGTCGGGATATATTCCCCGTGCAGCAGCATGTTCTTCGTGCGCCGCAGTAATGTGCCGGGACCAGGGAAGACTTTGCCGGGCCGCATGATCAGTGTCTGAAATTGTCGCCATTGCCGGGATGGCGTCGGTCCTTGCCGGAAAGCCTGCAGTATACAATGGCTGCCAGATATTTTGGTGTTGACACGAAGTTGCGTTGCCACATACGCCGTGGTTCCCGGATCAGGCGATACAGCCATTCCAAGTGGAGAGCACACATCCTCTGCGGCGCCCTCGGGTGAATGCCTGCGATGAAATCAAACACTGCGCCGATGGAGCCGATGACAGGTGCATCCAGCAGTCGTCTGTTTTCATAGACCCACTTTTCCTGCTTAGGTGCCGTCATTCCGACCCATAGGATGTGTGGCCGCGCAATGTTGATTTTTTCGACAATCGATGCGTTTTCATCTGCGCTGAAAGTCCGGAAGGGTGGGGACATGGTCGCGCAGATCTCTATATTCGGATAGTCTCGCGTCACTGATTCGCGCAGTTTGCCCAGTACTGTTTCAGTCGAGCCCATGAAGCATACCCTTGCGCAAGGCATTTTATTCAGTGCCCGCATGGTGGCTGTGAAATAGTCATGCCCGGTAATGCGCGGAGGTGGTTCGACCCCGAGCAGCCGGGCGCCGAGCAGGATGCCTGCGCCATCGGCAACGACCAGGTCGGCATTGTCCAGGGCACCGCGGAAAGCTTCATCCTGCCGCGATACCACCAATGAATGCGGATTAGCACACGCGAAACACAGTTGTGTACGTTCACCATTGACTGCGGCCAACGTCTCCCTCAGGACCTCATTGGGCGACATGTGGTGAACGGCGATGCCCATGATAGATGTGCTGTTGTACTGGCGCATTTCACGCAAGTCCATTTTTAATCAAACAAATTCACATTGACCTTATCTGGTAGGATTACCCGCTGCCGCATTTGGCTTAACCACCAGGCAAATCCGGCCTTGACACACATAGGCAGGACAGATCAGGCGAACAGTACCTGCGATATTGGTTCGAGTATGCCATTTGTGACTGTTCCACAGGAGGAGAATAAAGAACTATCAACGTGCTGCTTTCATTACCCCGTCTTTAAGGCGCATTCATGCTGCTTAGTTATTCCCAGATAGCTGATTATAAATTTTCAGTAATAGTTCGAGGTTTCGAGTTTCAGTGTAATTGTCGTCAAAATGTCTGCGAACTCTGGGTCTTGTTATTCCTGAAGACATCAGACTGGCGATTGTTTCGCGTACCGTCATGGCGAGTTGGGCCGGCGAACCTGGGGGGAATTTTCGGCCGGTCATGCCCTCGATGACGATTTCATCCAGACTGCCGATAGTGGACGCGACAACCGGGGTCCCGCAGGCGTATGCCTCGAGTATAACCATAGGAAATCCTTCATACCACTCGGAGGGTACCAACTGCAGAACCGCCCCGCGTACCAGCTCCAGGATCTCTGTCCGGCTGCGATAGCCCAGGAATTCGACCGGAAGGGCACGGGCTTTAGCCTTGGCCGTGAGTTCCGACCTGAGCGGACCATCTCCGACAATTTTCAACGGCAGATCGTTCAGATCCTGCCATGCCTGCAGCAGGGTGAGCAGCCCTTTCTCGGCGCTGAGACGCCCCACAAAAATTGCATATCCCCCGTTACCGAGGCCGATGTCCGGTGGCGCCGGCAGGAAATTCGGCTTCAGTACGATCCTGTGCTGGTCAAATCCGCCGGCGATCATGCGGGATGCGGCAAACTTCGTTAGTGCGATATAGCGGTCGACAAGGTTTGTGTATGAACCCCGACTGCGATTTTTCATGAGCATGCGCGCAACCGCAGCGCTTGCCAGAAAGGAGCCGCGATAGCAACGGTATCGGATGGCCGGCCATGGGTTTTTTCCAACGCAGTCCTCGCAGGGTGAACCGTCGCGCTGAAGCAGCGCTCCAGGACAGATAAGGCGATAGTTGTGCAGAGTCTGTACGACCGGCACACCCTGGTCGCGGCAGGCTGCCCACCCGCTCGGAGAAATGAGCGGGAAGGTGTTGTGGAAATGTGCGATATCCGGACGGAAGCGGCGCAGTAGGGCGGTAATATCCGCGTGGGTGGATTTTGACCAATTTGCCGTGTAAGCGGCCCGCAGTTTTCCTGGACCGCCGGCTGCCGCAAGATCGTCATTGCGGCGGACATAGTCGACGACCTCATGGCCTGCTTCGGTGAGGAGTCGCCGTTCGTTGATGTACACGGTGCCCTCGCCGCTAGGCGCAGATGACTGATAGTAGTTATGGGCCAGTAATATTTTCACCTCGATCTTGTTACTTCCGGTGACCTAATGCAAGTTTGCAGGCATCCAGTATTGTTCCTATTGCCGCATCCAGAGTATAGGACTGCGCCAATTCTACCGAGTGCCTGGCGAACTGATATAAACCGCCAGGATCATCGATGATCCTGTCAAGCAGGCTGCGCAACTGATCGGGATCAAAGGGGTCGAAAGAATACCCGTTTTTTCCATAATCCACGGTTTCATTTGTCCCACCATCCAGGATGGATGCCAGAATCGGCAACCCACATGACAAGGCCTCGAATGGAGCAAGGGCGCGGTAGTCCCGATGTGTCGGGAACAGGAAGACATGGGCACAGGTGTAGAATTGCCTGAGGCGTCCGTATTCCTGTCGCCCGTGGAAAACGATGCTTTCCCCGAGTCCGTGCAGACGCACTTTCTGTTCCAGGCTTTGCCGGTAGGGACCGTCTCCTATGATGTTGAATCTGAATGAATTCTTTTGCTGTGCTGTGAGACGCGCAAATGCGGAGATCGCCTGTTGCAATCCCTTGCGTTCGATAATTTCACCCACATAGAGAAACTCTATTTTGTTTCCGCGTTCAAGTGTTTCAAAACGGCTGATGTCAGGGCCGGCAGCGTCTGCTTTGTCCCCGAAGCTGGAAACGAGGTAAGGCCTGGACACGACCCTGTCTGCGGGCACCCTCAGTTTGTTGCAGACATAATCGCGACCTGACGCATTGTTGGTGAGAACCGCATCAGCTCTGGAGGCAATGAACCGTCTCAGTCGCGCACGCACCGTGCTGATAATTCCTGTGGTGGATGTCCATGGTTTTGCCTCCACGACGAGAAGAATACGTGAATATCTGCGGCACAGACTTGCCAGCACGCCGTACAGGGTGGTGATGCTGAATTCGTTAAGTATCAGCAGGGATGGCCTCAGGCGGTAGAGTGCAAACAGAATCGAGGGACTGGTCAGGGTGAAACCACGTGAATAGCCGGCCGGATCCGGCCGGTAGAACCGCAGTATTCCACCGCTGACAATGGTATCAAATCCGGTGTTCCCGGTGTCTCCACCGTATTCGGCGACGACTACGTGAAAGTCCCCGGTGACTGCGGCGAGCCTTCTGAGTATGTGGCCCATGTACATCAGACGACCGGAGCGGCCCAGAATGGGGGCGACCCAGGCGATTGTCTGGCCGGTAAGCTCCGGTACCTGTGGCACTGACGGTAGTTTCATTTTGAGTCTGTCATAGCCTGCCCGGTAGCAGGTTTGCACCAGGCGTGCGGGTGTGCGCTTCTCTGTAATATGTACCCGCTTTGCTTATGCATTGGTCGGGCGTGTTCTCAGTATGCAGGATCGATCGGGTTGACAAACTTGCGAACATGGAAGGAACGGACTCGGGCTGTTATCAGCGCTTGGCGAGTGATGCTGGCGGCGACTTGTAGCGTAGAACTGAATTGCTGCCCGAACGAACGGTTTTTATAGCGATGGCAGATTTATTGATTTCGGTAGCACCGCTCGCGGGCACATTCCGCAGGCGATGTAACAGGGCGGTAAATGACAATACGATGAGGTAAACAACCAGCAAGGGGTGCATGACCTCGAATGAGGGACCGGTCAGGCTCCGGATGACAAGTAATGTAAACGCTCCAGCGGTTTGCAGCCAGATCATTTGCCGTGCTTCGATTTTTGAGTTTTTTAGTCTGCCGAAGTAAATGCGAAGCGTCGCCCATACCAGCGGGAATATGAAGACAGCTAGGCCGACAAAACCAAGCCCGATGAGAACCTCGAGGTAGGTATTGTCGACACTGCTTACATCAAGCAACATCCTCTGCCCTGCGTAGTAGCCGTGCCCGATGACTGGTGATGTCGCGATCTGTTCCATCACCTTCTCCCAGAACCCGATCCGACCGGTCAGGGTAATGAATGCCTCAGCGGTCTGTCCCCTCATGATGTAGTGTTGTACAAGACTCTCGAATGATGTGGCGAGCAACAGAATTGCACCGATACCGCCAACGGCAAAGATGTATTTCCAGCGGTGTGCATACACGAGCATCAGTATCAGGGCGGCTGTGCAGGCAATAATGGGGGTTCGTGAATGTGCCAATATCATCATTATTACGGCGAAGGTGGCAGCAAAGTACAGCCCGGTGCGCCGTATCCTGATATCTCCGGTCGTGGTAAGCAGTGGTGAGACTGATAATATGAAGAGCAGTCCGGAAAGCGAGCCGACCGATGACGGGTTGATGATCGGGACAAGTCCGCGTACCGCGAAGTAGTACTGGGTATATGTGGTGTCAGGATTCTTGATGGCGGCGGAAGGATCAAGGATCAGCCCGGCAAGGACCGTCATGCACAGGTACATCAACACCAGTCCAAGCAGGCGGGACAGCCAGACAGCATCTTCAGTGTTGCGCATGCGCCCGGTTACCGACATGATGGCCAGTGACAGTGTCAGTACCTCGAAGCCTTTCCATACGCTGATGAATGGAGCGATGGACCAGATTGCGGATGTAATACCCAATACGCCAAACAGGGCCATGCCCTTGATGCCTGCCCCGGCATTGCGCCATGAACCGCATCCGGTCATTAGCCGGAAGGCCGAAAACAGGAAAAGAAACACGAATACTCCCGCGCGGACAAGGCGTAACGGATTGGGTATTCCGCCTGCGAGTGATGCAGCCTCAGTGGAGCCCAGCATGGTTCCGGCAAGCGCAAGCACGGGAATCAGTGCAGCCTGTCTGTTTCTTGTCAGCGCCCTGCGCCATTCAGAGAGGCCCGGTAGCGCGGTTGCCGCCAATGTCATTACCAGCGCCAGTAGAAGGATATGGATACCCTGCATCAGGAGTGATCCATTCATTGCTTAGAACCCATATCAAAATTAACCTTTGGCATCAAATAGTGATTTAGTACAAATAACAACTGCTGTATTTCTCGGAAAATAATGATATTACTAGTTGTACGCTGTATGGCACTTTGCCCTGGTTCTGATTTTGATATAGAGACTAATCAAACATATCACCAAAGATTGTCCTGTGGTAGAACTGCCAGGCACGCAGCTGCTTCGCCGGCCATGAGAAGCTCCCGAGCGCATGCCTCTGTGCATTACGTGCAAGTGTGGAACGTTCGTCCGGGTCATTGGCGAGCCCAGTCAGCGCCTGCGCGAGATCTGTAATGATAGCCGCTTCAGGCCCGGGCGCTATTCTGAGCCCGGTATCCTCTGTCACCATGGTGCCGGGGCCACCATAGTTCAGACAGACAACAGGGAGTCCGGCTGCCATCGCTTCCAGTACCACCAGTCCACCGCCTTCCAGACTCGGGAACAGGAACACGTCGGCTTTCGACATCTGCCGGCGCACTTGCTCACGCGACATCCAGTCGAGAAGTTTGATCCTGTCCTGGAGTCCGTATGCCGCAATCCTATTGCGCAGATGCCGTTCAGTCGGGCCACGGCCGATCATGGTAAGTGTTGCTCCTGGCTGTTGTTGTGCAAATTCTGCGAAGGACTCAAGTGCGAGGTGAGTCGCCTTTACCGCTACGAAGCGACCCACGTAGAGGACCCTGAAATCACTGTCGCTGCCTCTTTCTTCCGCATGATCAGCGGTATCGATACCAATGGCCGGTTCAACAGAGAACTTGTTTGATGCGAACAGGCTGAGCGGGAACCGTTCGCTCACCTGCCTGTTGATCCCTACAATGGCGCTCGCGCGCAGAGCGGACAGCCAGAAAAGAGGATCTATGGTCCTCATGCCGTTCTGGATCATGCGCTTTGCAAGTTCACGTAGTTTGTCTCCGTAGCTCGGGATCAGCCGGAACGGCAAAGGTGGGTGGCTTCCGATTGGACCCCAGACGAAGGGTATCCGCGTCAGCGCAAAAAATGTCCAAAGCCAGTCATTTACGAATGTGATGTGATGCCCGGCGTCAAAATTTTCGTTTTTCGACAATTCCCGGAATTTTGCCAATGCAGCAAACTGCCACAGGTAATAGTAGGTTCTTACTCCGCGTTGTTTCCTCTTCCACCTGGCAAGCCAGAGTGGCAGGTCGGTGTATATAAAATGCAGATGCTTGTTAGGTGACTGTGCCATGGCCTGTTCAATTACCGACCTGTTGTTCAATCGGGTGATGACCCACGTGTCGGCAAATTGCGATATCTCTTTTGACCAGTGCCAGCCGACACCAGGCTCGGAACCTTCACCGGGTTCACAGGCATATGCGGACACAAGAATCTTAGGACGGCATCTGCTGTCCTTCTCACTTATAAGGACCAGTCGCATGCAATCAGTGATCAGACCGGGAGGTGTATCGCAACCGAGGGACCTTCTGTGCAGCAGACCCAGTAAATACAGTAGCAGGTAGGCTGGCAGCAATTCCCGGGTGATCCCGCTTTTCTCCAGCAGGGTGTGAAATGATTGGCGGCGGTGAATCGTAAGCAGCTTGTGTACGATCCTGCGCGCATCGGATTTCCTGACCAGCCATTCCACTGAGAATATTCTATGAAACAGGTCTGTCAGTACCGGCGCCTGCGGATTGAAGTACTCCCAGTCGAACAGATACAGTCTGTTGTCGGCAAGTTTTCTCATGTTCCACGCTGCGAAATCTCCATGAGCGACGACAGTTCGCACGTCGTTGGCCCAGAAGGAGTGCTGCAGGTGCTGCCTGCAGCAGGCTATAATTTGCTTCTGTTCGTCGGAAAGACGGTGAGGTAGGGTCTTGAGACCGTCGATTATGTTTCCGATCGGGGTTGTTGGCTGATGTTCGGTAACCAGTGATGCGAGAAAGTTCAATTCAACCGGGTTGATATCCAGTGGCCATGGGCTGCTGTTGTCTGGCGCCGGTGTCGTGACAAGCATGTGCCAGCCATCTCTTTCCATGCGGGAAAGTATCGCAGGGGTGACCGCTATGCTGCTGTCGATGGCCTCGCTTGCCCGATGCTCGTTTTCCAGGTCTTTGCGCGCATCAGTTCCGGTCCCCACCTTGCAGTAGCTGAGTATGCCCAGCCCCGTGGCTATCCTGGCAATCAGTTTCTGGTGCGGACCTGGTGTCCCGATATAGAAGTCGAGTGCCAGGTCTTGATGCTCAGGGAATGTTTCGCGGACAGCCAGAGAGATTCGGATGGTATGGACCTGTTCCGCCGGACCCAGTCTGCGCATGGAGACAAGTTTCGGTAACATCCGCGCCATTGCGACCGCCAGCCGTGCGCGCCACGAGCGGGGTGTATACAGATCGCCTAGTGATGCCAGGGAATGTTTCCGGTTTACCCACAACAGCGGTCGCCCGAAGCGCGGAAACGCCCGCCACTCACTTCTACCCGAATCGCTTGCCGCATTTGCAACCGCGGTTATGCCATCGATAAAAGCCTTGCAGGAAATTTCCAGTCTGGTGTCTGTATAAACTCTGATAGAGGCCGGTAGCAGTGGTACAAGATTCATGATGGCACATGTTTGTTCCCGGATCTCGTCGACGGTGAGTTCTGACTTGCGTGCGTGTATCTTTTCCGGGTCGCCGTGCAGGACCATCACCAGGTCGGGTTTTGGCAGCAGTGCGTGCGCAATGCGCAACAGCATGACCGGTACCCTGAATCCATAGCGTTGGGGATTCATCAGTGTGTCATGATGCCAGCGTTCGATGATTACCAGTCCATGCCTTCTAATGACCGGAGCGATGCTGAAGTGATAGCCAAGGATGAAATCTGTCAGGTAGTAGAAATACCTCACCATTGACATGAGCCTGCCGTATGCGAAGTCCCGTGGTGGGGCCTTGCTGGCATTGTCCGGTTGGCTGACCGGACCACTGCTGTCGCGTCCTGGCTTCGGTAACAGGCCGGGTCGCCAGTGTCGGTGATCGATGATGGTGAAATGACCGGCCAGCTCCGGTTTTACCGCTTCCAGGATGGTGGACTTGCCGCTTCCGTCCGGTCCCAGTACCACGACGAATAAGCCGCGAATTGCTGCAGCATGTGTTGACCTGCATGGTTCTTTCTCTGTAGATATATCCGTCGTCATCGGGTAACAGGTTCAGGATAGCGTGGTCACGCTCATGCGATCGTGAAAATTCCGCCAGGCAGACGTGATCTGTTGCTGCGCAGGTAGCCGATGATGAGTTTTCTGATCAGCAGGATATCGGGAGATCCACCAAGATCAATGTTGTAAATGCTGCTGGACTTGATGATACACAACCTTGATGTGTATATGCTTCCGGCCAGCGCGGCCAGTAACCCGCAGCAGTCGATGCGACCCTGGAAAATGTAACTGATCTGCGGAAGCGAGAGCAATGTTTCCCGGGTGGCGCCGGTTACAACCAGTCCTGTCGGGTGAAACGTACGCATCAGATAGCACACCAGGTAGCGTAGTTTCCCGGTTAGTGTCTGCAACGGGCGGCGGCGGATGGTCTCTAGCAACAGATGTGCGCGACTGGTTCTGTCCAGAATTCCGAATCCCTGTTGTTTCAGAAAATCATTGTATCGGTGTGCGCCACTGTAGCAATTCTTGATGAAGTGAAGTATTTCCGCGTGCTGCCTGGTCGGCAGGACAAACAGCCCGCTTTCCGGATCACGCAGACGTTCACGCAGGTAGTGATCCGCGGGTTGCCAGACCAGGCCCCGGTAGTGGATTGACCAGTCGAGATCAATCCGTTTCAGGTTGCTGTTATCCGGTCCGAGAAACATCCTGGCGCCGCCAAATGTGACCGACACGCATACCAGTAGCCCGGACTTGCGTGCTGTATCCAGGAGGACTGGAAAGTCGGATTTGCGGATGAGGATGTCAAGGTCGCCCTTGCAGGGTTGTGTGATGTCTTCCAGTCCTCGCTCAATGGCGTATTGCAGTGTGTCTGGCAGGGAGGTAAAGAAATCAGTAATGAATTCCATAGAAGGTACCGGGAACACGCAAGTTGACTGCCGGATGATAGTGTAATCGCCCTGTCTGGGCATCAGCTTGAGCATGGCGGTGTCTCTGGTAGACAGATTCTGGTGGAGCACGCGGGGGAAGTGCTTGATAGTTATTACCGTGCTCATCCTGCTGCGGTACTATCACCACAGGTACGGATATCAGACTGTCTGCAGATTACAACATAAACATTGTATTTCCTGCTGTTGTCCTTCCATTTTACTGCTCGCGGACAGCAGCCTGCGTTTAGGAGTATTCATTATGCAGGTCTTTCAGGTATGAAAAATGGTTTTCAGGGAATAATTTCTCGTTTACTGTCCGATCCTGGCAGGATCATCCCTGCAATACGTCGACGCCTCAGGCAGCGTAAACTGTCAAAGAACCTGATATTTACACTATTTTCTGACCGCGAGGAGTTCGCCGGATACAAGCATGAGATTGTTTCAAGCGGGTTGCTGGAGAAATTGCAGTCTTCGCTGAAGACTTTTGACGAGCTTTCCGGTTGTACCGATCGTGGCGCAGCTTACGACAACGGCGTGATGAGTACACATGAGGGTATCGCGCTCTATGCACTGACCAGGAAGTTGAAGCCGGCAGTAATCGTAGAAACCGGTGTCTGCATCGGTTATTCGTCCGCGCTCATACTGCAGGCATTACATCTGAACCAGTGAGGTGAGTTGCTTTCCATAGGCTTCCCAGAAGTGGCCGGAATAATCTACGCGGCGGGTACCCTCTGGGATGGCAAGGGCGGTGCCGTTGTGCCGCCGGACAAATCTAGTGGATGGATAATTCCCGACCACCTGCGATTGCGCTGGGGGCTGCGGCTAGGCAAGAGCGAAGATCTTCTGCATCCGCTGCTGGAGGAAGCAGGCACTGTCGATTATTTTATTAATGACAGTGAACATTCCTACGAATGTAGGATGAGCGAATACACCGTCGCATACCCGTACCTGCGCGCGGGCGGTCTGCTGATTTCCGATGACATTCTCTGGAACTCGGCATTTTTTGAATTCGCGAAGTCGCGTGATCTCAGAGCGGGTCATATCGGTGGAAGCATGGGTATCATCGTTAAACCATGCTGAATGCAGGCACGGCCCGGTCACAACTGTGTTCAAGTATTACGTTCCCTGTAAAGTTTCTTCAGACACAGTAATCTCCACGCGGAACTCGACAGGGAGGAGAGAACCGCTGCCAGTCCCGCGCCGGGCAGACCGTAGGCCTGTACAAGAAGAATTCCCGCCGTTACTCCGGTTATCGCCCCGATTGCCATGCTGGAAGTTGTGATATCCGGTCGTTCCATGGTTTGCAGTGCGCTGATAAGCGGTGTGGAAATGCTCTCGATGGCAGTTCTGAGGATCAGCAGACCTACCAAGAGGCGGTGGCCGGCGTATTTTCCATTGTAAAGTAACTGCATGATATCTTCTGCGAATACGCTGCCGAGTACTATCCAGATCCCATACGGAATTGCCACTACCAAAACGGTCTTGCGCATTATCCTGAACAGATTGCCCGAGTGGCTGTCCTTGTATCCGTGCGTCATGCGTGGAAGGGAATAGGCATTGATACCACGTAGAAACGGATTGAGAACACCGGCGACGGCAAAACAGGCGCCGTATGCCCCTACCTGGCTGGTATCGAGAGACCACTGTATGAGCCAGGGAAATATCTGGGATGCTAAGGTAAACGCGAATACGTTTACAAGTATCCACTTGCCTATCCTGATGCTGCACAGGAAATCGAAAATAAATGCGGATGGTGTTATCCGCAAGGTAACCCATTGCCGGTATATCAGCAGCATAGCTGCGAACAGGCTGCTGCCACCTATTACCAGATATGAGGATTCGAGTGTCAGCAGGTTTTCCGTGTACAACGCCGCAGCAGCTGTCAGCATCAGGCAACTTGCGGCGATATTGGCCTTCGCACTGCCGATGAAATTCAGCTGCGCAATGGCAGCACTGCGCATTTGCTCGCGCAGCAGGTTAGGGACGATCACCAGTGCAATAAGCGGCAACGCCATGACCAAACCGGCCTTGCCGGGTTTCCGGGGAGCTTCCCATGCCATGACTAAAAAAACCACTATTGCCACCAACCCGATAACCAGCGTGT
The DNA here is from genome assembly GCA_963710815.1 of uncultured Gammaproteobacteria bacterium. GTDB lineage: Bacteria > Pseudomonadota > Gammaproteobacteria > UBA9214 > UBA9214 > CAVQCA01. The sequence goes on from CAVQCA010000145.1 coordinate 47,301, forward strand.
GAAGCAGACCGCTGCCAAGGTGCCGCCCCCGTTCTTCTGAAGACATTCTCGGGCTGTAGACTGTGAACGGCAGCACCACGATAGCGCGTTGAACGCCCAGTACGATTGCGACCAATGACCAACCCAGTACGAAAACGCCATACTGTTCAGTGGAGATTGCCCTTGCCACCAGAACCCCCACGATAAAGGTTCCCAGGCTCATCATTCCCTGGTCGACAATGACAGCCATGCTGTCTTGTATGGTTTTCCTGCCTGCGAATCCTGACAAGCGGCCTGGAATATTCATTTTTCGGGTTGCCTGAAAGTACTGGCAGGGACGGCATCCGGTGATGGCTGGAGGTACAACCCGCTAGTGTCAGGCCGCTCAGAAATGTATATATCGGGCCCTCCTATGGTACCGCTGACCCGGTTGTCGCTGATTGTGATGTTCTGCATGTTGACTTTGTTGTGACCTTCCACTTCCAGACCGCCGCGTGGTCCCCGGTAAATATTGCGATAGATGGAATCCTTCGTGACATAATTGTCAATAATCAGGTTTCCGGTTACCTGAACGTTTCGTGAATTCCGTACGCTCAGTCCTGCAATGCCACTGATACCGGCAGCAGCTGCTTCCTGTCCATTGCTGCGCACATAATTTCCCATTATCAGCGAATCATTGGAGCCAGTAGTAACGAACAGACCGGAACCATAATTGTCATGTATATCGTTGTTGGCAAATACCGTACCAGGAGCCCGGAATGCAATAAGGGCAACATTATCCGGTGGTCCTCCGTTATGAATGATTTCGCAATTCTCTATCCTGTTGTTGTTGTTTGGCCCATGTTCTCCAATCGCGACAGCATGTCTGTCACCCTTCTTCCACAACGGATAACGTCCGTTATTCGTGACCCTAGTGTTGCGGACAGTATTGTCATGGGAATGATTGCGGATATAGATGCCTTCGCGATTTTCCTCGAAGAGTGAGTCTTCAAGCAGGTTTTGATGACCGCCGTCCGTGATGTCCAGTCCGCGCCATTGCCATTGGGCGTGGATGTGGCGTGCAACATTGTAAGCGCCTCCCTTTATCGATATACATGCACCACGCCCAAGCCAGCACTCGATATTTTCAAGATCTATCCAAGAATGTCCGGCAACCGCAATGCCACCACCATTTCTTAATGACCATACCTGATGAAGATTCGGGTTTCCTAGGATGCTGTTCAGCATGAGCTTTCCTTGTTTCCAGTACCAGTCACCATCATTCATACTGTCGGTGCTGGAGCGGACCAGCATCTTCTCACCAAGGCTGAGTCTTGCGGGTTCAATACGGCTGTTTACTACCCAGCAATGAAGCTTGCTGTCGTACTTCCAGTTGCTGGTCAGAATGGCACCCGATATCACAGGTGGTTCAGTGCCGGATTCGCCTATGAATTTGATCGGCTTACCCGATATACCTGAATTGTGAATTTTCAGAAATTTGTAAGGGGTGGTGCTTCTTCGAATAACCACAGTGTCTCCCGGGTGGGTTGACCGGGCTGCCTTGTCGAGACTTTTGAATGCGGCATACCAGTTCAGTCCGCTGTTGTAGTCATTGCCTGTGTCGCGAGAAACGTAGTATGTTGTCGCGCTGGTGGTGGAAAACGGCAATGATAATACCAACACCAGATAAACAAAGATTTTTATAAACATAGAGATATGAAGATAAATTTCAGATCAGACATTCGTTGTTCGCTGGGTTGCTTCTCCAGTAAATTGAGATAACACTGAAAAATTTCCCTGGAATGTCCGATAGAGTACGAAACCACATAAGCACAGACACATTAAGGTGCAACTGCGATGCAGGTGTCTGTAGATTTATTCATCTGAATACCGGAATGTCCACTGAAGAGAGTCGGTCGTGGGTGAATTATCGAGTAGAAATGTTGCAGACGCTGCCATAATTTGGCGTTTCAGTACCTTGCAGTGGCTGGCGTTCCTGATAACCGGCAGCCTGCTGGTTATCGCTGCCTTCAACTCCCTAGAATTCATGGTGAACCAGTGGTCCACTTCCGAAGAGTATGGTTATGCATTCATGATTCCTGCCGTCGTTGTTTTTCTTGTTTGGCAGAAGAAAAACGATTTGGCACGAGTCCAGTTCAACGGAAGCTGGACAGGCTGGCTGTTGCTGGTAGCAGGCGGTGTGCTTTTGCTCATTGGCGAATTGTCTGCACTTTATGTTCTGAAGCAATATGCCTTCCTGATGGCCCTTGCAGGACTGATCCTTGCTATTACCGGATGGCGAGGGTTCCGGTTGTTGATGGCTCCGCTTGCCATAATGTTCTTCATGATTCCTTTGCCTAATTTCATCTACCAGAATCTTTCGGCCGAACTGCAGCTGATATCTTCACGCATCGGTGTCGCAGTAATTCGGATGTTTGACATTGGTGTTTACCTCGAAGGCAATGTAATTGACCTGGGTACATACAAATTGCAGGTTGCAGAAGCGTGCAGTGGACTGCGTTATCTGTTCCCACTTACCAGTCTGGCTTATATAGCAGCATATATTTACAAGGGAGAAGTCTGGAAAAAAGCTACTATATTCCTTTCCAGCATACCAATTACTGTTTTTATGAACAGTTTCCGGGTCGGGGTAATAGGTGTTCTGGTTGAATACGGAGGGATAAGCCAGGCTGAGGGTTTTCTTCATTATTTCGAAGGTTGGATCGTGTTTATGGGATGCATGGGGATCCTCGTTATTGAAATGTGGATTCTTTCGCATGTAGGAAAGTTGCGCAGCAAGTCACTTTGGGATGTTTTTTTCTTTTTCATGCCGGGAAATATCAGCGAGGAAGTCTGCGTGGTTCCAAGAAAGTTTTCTGTTCCTTTTCTAGCGTCTGTTCCTGTGATTATAGCTCTGGTGGTTTCGAGTGTAATGGTTGGCGAACGCGTTGAACTTATTCCGCAACGGGATAGCTTCGTTGAGTTTCCACTGAATATCAACGGGTGGAGTGGAAAATCAGATATGTTAGAGAGAATCTATCTGGATACCCTGAAGCTTGACGATTACCTGTTGGTAAATTATACGAATGCGGATGGCCGTAGTATCAATCTATATAGCGCATACTATTCTTCTCAAAGGAAAGGTGCCTCTATACATTCGCCAAAATCCTGTATTCCAGGTGGAGGTTGGCAGATCGAGGAGCATGATGTGGTCAGGCTGCCTGGTATAAATGCTGGTGGTGAACCTCTCAAAGTGAATCGCCTCCTTATCAGGAGGGGCGAAAATGCACAGCTTGTGTATTACTGGTTCCAGGGACGGGGGCGAATAATCACCAACGAATACGTTGTCAAGTGGTATTTGTTCTGGGATTCCTTGACCAAAAACAGGACTGATGGTGCGCTTGTCAGGTTAACGACAAGTGTAAATAATGGAACTGACATTCATGCTGCCGATGCTTTGTTGCCTTCCTTTGCGGCTGATATCGCTGGCAGTCTTGACAGTTATATTCCTCGTTAGTCTGCCAATATGCTCTATCTTCAAAGCATCGTTCTCGGGTTGTTGCTCACAATTGCGCTGATACCACGGCTGATGAAATGGGCTGACAAGTTGCGCAGGGTTGATCATACTGGCGGGCGCAAGGTGCATCAGAATGCAGCGCCAAGAGTCGGCAGGATTGGCATGGAGATTGGAACTTCTCCTCCTGTAATGCTGTGGGTTGCCAAATCTCCCTCAGTAATAGCCTTTCATGTTGGAACTGGTGTTCTCTTTTTTGAGAGTGTGGGATAACCGAGCAAACTTGGATTTCCGCTTTATAATTTCAGGTGGGTAGTTACAGCATTAGTCGTGGTGATGAATGTTGGTGTAGCAATGGTGAGTCCAGTTGACTGATGCAACATTATATCCTCCAATAATAGGGAAAGATGGGGTGTTGAGATATGGGTCGGTGGAGTGTTCGCGGGTCCAATGTTACAGAAAATTATGCACTCGAGCTTTGAGCCCATGAAAAATATTGTCCCCAGGCTGCGCAATAACCTGCTGCACCTGCTTGGTTCATGCATCCCTGGCTAATTGACTTGGCCATGCCATATTTCGCTGTCTTTACCATTGCGTTGGTAATGACCATCGCCCTGATACCGCCGCTTGTACAGTATTCCAGCCGGTTGAAACTCGTGGACCTGCCTGGCGATCGCAAGGTGCATCTGGCCTCTATCCCCAGGGTCGGGGGTGTCGCCATGGTGCTGAGTATTCTGATCCCGGGACTTCTTTGGGTTGAGGTGGATCAGGCAATTTTTTCGCTGTTACTCGGTATCGGCGTCATTTTCGTTTTTGGCGTCTGGGATGACCGCGGCGACCTGGACTACCGCCTCAAGTTCGCGGGTCAGTTCATCGCCGCGGGTATCGTGGTGTTGTACGGTGGTATCACGATCAAGGTTGTCCCGTTCTTCGGTCTCGATCCTGTGAGTCCCTGGCTTTCTATCCCGCTGTCGACCTTCGTGCTGGTCGCGGTTACCAACGCCATTAATCTTGCCGATGGCCTGGACGGGCTCGCGGCCGGCGTGGTCCTGCTGAGTCTGGCGGGCGTGGCGATACTCGCGCTGCTGGCGGACAATACCAATTTGCTGTTGATCGCGCTGGCGGTGATCGGGGCAATCGCCGGGTTCCTGCGTTTCAATACCTATCCCGCACGTATCTTCATGGGCGATACCGGCAGCCAGTTTCTCGGTTTTTCAGCCGGCGTGTTGATGATCCTGCTTACCCAGCAGGTCAACACAGCACTCAACCCGGCGATTCCGCTGCTGCTGTTTGGCCTGCCGTTGTTCGATACCCTGTTTGTCATTATCAGGCGGATCTATTACGGAAAGTCGCCGTTCTCGCCGGACAGGAACCATATTCACCACCAGTTGCTGGCGTTTGATTTCGACCACTACGAGGCGGTAGTGATCATCTACCTCGTCCAGGCGGTCTTCGTATTTTCGGGTATCATGCTCAGATACCAGTCGGATTTGTTTGTGGTTGTGGGCTGGATGCTGGCCAATGCGGGCTTTGCGCTGGTCCTGACGTCAGCGGGAAGAGTGAATTGGCGCGCCCATGACGAGCACAGGCGATCCGTACTGGCCAGGCTGGCGGAGTCAGGTTACCAGAGGTACCTGCATACGTTATCGCTGTATGTATTGAACATTGGCGTGTGCCTGTTGCTGTTTCTGGGCCCCATCCTTGTCAGGCAGGTGGATTTCGAGCTTGGCATTGCAGCGGCGATTCTCGGGGGATTGTTGCTGCTCAGGCTGATCTTCGGCAGCCATATGTGGTTCATCTACCTCAGGCTGTTGCTGTACGTTGCCATTGCCTTTGTCGTGTTCCTGGTTCACCAGGGTGCAACGCACGAGGGTTCTTCTGCGTTAACCTATGAGAACATATATATAGGTATCATTGCCGCCGCGCTGGTTATCGGCGCGGGTTACAAGACCGATGACGCCTTCAGGACGACGCCGACAGACTACCTGATTGTGCTGTTGATGATCGGTTCGGTGCTGATACCGCGGATGCATGCCGGTGGCAATGATGACATCCCCATCGCGGTCAAACTGGTGATCATGTTTTACGCTGTCGAGGTATTGGTGTGCCAGATGAAAGGCCGGTGGGCAGGCGTGACGCTGACCGCCTTGTGGGCATTTGGCGTCATCGCGGTAAAAGGGCTGGGGCTCGCCTAGGCAAGCCAGTTACGATAAATTAAATGACTCAAGAGGTTAGATAAATGTCTGATATTGCTTCCCGCGGCCGGGTGGCCCTGATAACCGGCATCACCGGTCAGGACGGCGCCTATCTGGCGGAACTGCTGCTTGGCAAGGGCTACAGCGTCCATGGCATCAAGCGCCGGGCCTCCTCGTTCAACACGGAGCGCATCGATCATTTGTACCGTGACCCGCATGACCCGGATCAGCGCTTCGTGCTGCACTATGGCGATCTCACCGATGCCACCAACCTTATTCGCATCATTCAGCAGGTCCAGCCGGACGAGATTTACAATCTCGCGGCCCAGAGCCACGTGGGTGTTTCCTTTGAGACGCCGGAGTACACCGGTAATGCGGATGCTCTGGGTACGCTGCGGTTGCTGGAGGCGATCCGCATTCTAGGTCTGGAGAACAAGTCGCGTTTTTACCAGGCCTCCACCAGCGAGATGTTCGGCAAGGTGCAGGAGGTTCCCCAGAAGGAGACCACGCCGTTCTACCCGCGCAGTCCCTACGGGGCGGCCAAGGTCTATTCCTACTGGATCTGTGTCAACTACCGTGAGGCCTATGGCATCTACGCCTGCAACGGCATCCTGTTCAACCATGAGTCGCCCATCCGCGGGGAAACCTTCGTGACCCGCAAGGTCACGCGGGCGGTGGCGCGCATCAAGCTCGGGCTGCAGGACAAGCTCTATCTCGGCAACCTGGATTCGAAGCGCGACTGGGGGCATGCACGGGATTATGTGAAGGCCCAGTGGCTGATCCTCCAGCAGGATGAGCCGGATGATTACGTGATCGCAACCGGGAAACAGCACTCGGTGCGCCAGTTTGTCGATGCTGCCTTTTCGGAGGTGGGGATCTCGCTCATCTGGGAAGGTTCCGGCGTGGAGGAGAAGGGCATAAACGTGGAGACCGGGAATGTGCTGGTCGAGGTCGATGCGCGCTACTTCAGGCCGACCGAGGTGGAGACACTGCTGGGAGACTCCTCAAAGGCGAAGGCAAAACTCGGCTGGGAGGCCGAGACCCCGTTGAAAGACATGGTCGCGGAGATGGTCCGGGAGGATCTCAAGATCGCGGAGCGGGATGAGCTCTGCCGGCGGGAAGGCTTCCAAACGTTCGACCATCATGAGTGAGTAATGACCGCGGCGTCTGTGGAAAAAGGTTAAAAGATGTAATGGCCACGGAACCCACGGAAGAACACGGAAAGAATTTTATGTAAAAATACATGTACCAATCCAGGGAGGGATTGATCATGCTGGAACATGAGAAGACGAGTTACATTATCCGTGGGTGTGTCTTTGAAGTTTATAGGCAATTAGGCTGCGGTTATCTGGAAAAGGTATATGAGAAGGCCTTGTTGCGCGAGTTATCCCTGCACGGCCTGTGCGTGGAAGCGCAGGTCCCCTTCGAGGTGCCATATAAGGGTATAGTGGTCGGAGAATATTTTGCTGATATAGTAGTCGAACGTTCGGTTATTCTCGAACTCAAGGCGCAACGGTTATTATCAAGAGAATGTGAAGCGCAGTTACTGAACTATCTCAAAGCCAGTGGCCTGCATTTGGGTTTTCTGATTAACTTTGCTTTCCCTTGGGCTCATATCAAACGAGTGATTCTATGATTGTTTTTCATGGAAATATTTTTCCGTGTTCTTCCGTGGATTCCGTGGCCATTTAATTGATGAATAAGAATTCAAAGATATACGTGGCGGGTCACCGTGGTTTGGTGGGGGCGGCCATCGTCCGGCGGCTGCGGCAGGAGGGGTACGGCAACCTCGTGACCCGGACCAGTCGGGAGCTGGATCTGCGTGAGCAGGGGGCGGTCAGGGAATTTTTCGAGCAGGAGCGCCCGGAGTATGTGTTCCTGGCGGCGGCCAGGGTGGGCGGGATTCTCGCGAACGATACCTGGCCGGCGGATTTTATCTATCAGAACCTGATGATCGAGGCGAACGTCATCGAGTCGGCCCGGTTGTCGGGGGTGGCCAAGCTGCTGTTTCTCGGCAGTACCTGTATCTATCCCCGGATGGCGCCGCAACCGTTGAAGGAGGAGTATCTGCTCACCGGGCCGCTGGAGCCGACCAACGAGTGGTACGCGGTGGCGAAGATCGCCGGCATCAAGCTTTGCCAGGCCTACCAGCGGCAATACGGCGCCAGGTTCATCTCCGCCATGCCAACCAACCTGTACGGACCGGGCGACAACTTTGACCTGGAGTCCTCGCACGTCCTGCCGGCGCTGATTCGCAAATTCCACGAGGCCAGAACGAGCGGGGCGCCTGCGGTTACCCTCTGGGGCACCGGCACGCCCTTGCGCGAGTTCCTGCATGTGGATGATTGTGCGGCCGCCTGTCTGTTTCTCATGCACAACTATGACGGCGAGGGGATAGTGAATATCGGGGTGGGCAAGGACCTGTCGATCGCCGAACTCGCCGAATTGGTAGGTAAAGTTGTGGGTTTTACCGGAGAAATCGTCTATGACCCCGGCAAACCCGATGGCACCCCGCGGAAGCTTGTCGATGCCACCAGAATCAATCAACTGGGGTGGAGTGCGGGGATCCCGCTGGAGACAGGGGTAAGGATGACCTATGAGTGGTTTCTGGAGAATGTGGCGTGAAGGAAGGCTAAAAGACGCTATGGCCACGGAATCCACGGAAGAACACGGAAAAATATTAATTGAATTCACATCTTAATATTGCCATCACTGTCTGGCCTCAGGCCCCTGGGGTTTAGATTGGGTAATAACTTTGACACTGCATATCCGTGAACCCCATGGTCTTAACATTCTTGAATCTTGATTTTTTGATCAATGTTGATTTTTCCGTGTTCTTCCGTGGATTCCGTGGCCATTGAAGTCCTGTCAGGCTCCTCTCTTCTCCTACCGTTCTCATAATCAATGGGTTAAAGTAAAGAATCCAAACGCATTCAGGGCCTCGGGCGAGGCGCGATAATGGGAGTAGTTAATGTCCGCTTTCAACAAGAAACTCTGCTTGCCGGTGGTTGTTCTGCTGGTGGTTGCCGTCCTGGCGGGTTGTGGAGGCGCCAAGGAGCGCAAGGCGAAATATCTCGAGCGCGGCAAGGCCTATTTCGCCGAGGAAAACTACAAAAAGGCGGCAGTGGAGTTCAAGAACGTCCTGCAGATCGATCCCAAGACGGCGGCGGGGTATTACTATCTCGGGCGGATCGCCGAGCACGACCAGGAATGGCGCAAGGCCTTTGGCTACTACGGCAAGGCGGTGGAGCTGGATCCCGAACAGATCGATGCCCGCGTCCGTCTCGGCCGCATCTACCTGATGGCCGGCGATCTGGACAAAGCTTCCGAACAGGCGGACGAAGTCCTCAAGCGGCAGGCCACCAACGCGGATGCGCAGGTGCTGCGCGCCGCGCTACTGGTGCGGCAGGAAAAGACGGACGAGGCTGTTGCCCTGCTGCAAAAAGTGCTGAAAGCCACCCCCGGTCATCCCGATGCCTCGATGTTGCTGGCGTCGATTTTCGAGAAACAGGGCAAGCCGGATGACGCCATCCATTCGCTCGAGACGGCGGCCAAGGCGCATGCCGACAATGTCGGCTTGCAGCTTCGGCTTGCCCAGGCCTACCTGCAGCACAAGGACAATGCCAGGGCCGAAGACATCCTGACCGGTCTCGTCAGCAGTCATCCGGATGAATTGAAGTACCGCGTCACCCTGGCCGAGTATTACGCGCAGTTCGGCCAGCAGGAGAAGGCCGAGCAGGTGCTGCGCGCCGCCATTGCGGCGGATCCCGACGATGCCCGGCGCTACCTGCTGTTGACCGATTTTTTCGACAAGCAGGACGGCAAGGAAAAGGCGATTGCGGAACTCGAAACGGCGATTGCGGCCAAGCCCGGGCTGACCGAATTGCAATTTGCACTGGCGCGCCTGTATCTGCAGTCGAAACAGCCCGACAAGGCGGAAAAGGTTTACCGGCGCATCATCGAGCAGCAGGATGTCGCGCCAGAGGGGCTAAAGGCCCGGGATGCCCTGGCGGCCGTGAAGCTGCAGCAGGGGAAACAGGCCGATGCCAAGAGCCTGATCGCCGAGGTTCTCAAGGAAAATCCGAAGGATATTCAGGCCCTGACACTGCAGGGCCGTATCGCCATGCAGAACAAGGACTATACGGGCGCGGTGGCGGATTTCCGCGCCGTCCTGAAGGACCAGCCGGATTCGGTTGAAGTGCTCACCCTGCTGGCGGCGGCCCACCAGGCCAATGGCGAGAAGGAACTGGCGCTGGATGCACTTAACCGGGCCGTCGAGGCCAAACCGGGGAACGTGGATGCCCGCTTGCGCCTGGCGCAGTACCTTGCCAATACCGGCGCCCTCGCGGCCTCCCTGGAACAGATCAACACGATCCTGAAGGCCAATCCCGCGTCGGTGCCGGGACTGCGGGCCAAGGCGGAGATCCTGGCGCGACAGGGGCATAGCGCTGAATTAGAGGAGGTGCTGACGAAGCTTGAAAAGGCTTCCCCGGAGACCGGTCTGGGTGCCTTTGGCAAGGGGCGCTTGTACAAATCCCAGAAGAAATACCCCGAGGCCGTGGCTGCCTTCGAGGAGGCGCTCTCGCGGGAGCCGGATTCCATCCTCGCCTTGTCCGAGCTGATCACTACCCAAATCGCCATGGGCGATACCGATGCGGCGATTACACGACTCAAGGCGCTGCTGGAAAAGGATCCCGCGCACAAGGCCGCGCATGATCTGCTGGGTGTGGTTTACATGGCCAGGAAGGATTATCCATTGGCGGAGGCTGAATTCAGCAAACAACTCAAGGTCAACCCGGACAGCAGTGTCGTCTATACACAACTGGCGGAGGCCAGGCTAAAGCAAGGGAACACGGCGGGTGCCGAACAGGCGATCAAGGACGGTCTTGCCCGGCTGGTGAATGATGAACGCCTCACCCTGGCGCTTGCCAGTCTGTACTCTCAGCAGGGGAAACTCGACAAGGCGGCAGCGATCCTCCATGAGCGCATGCTCACTTCGCCGGATAATCCCCGCTATGTTCTGGGTTATGCGCAGGTGCTCGAGCGGCAAGGACACTATGGTGAGGCAATTACAACCTATGAACAGTTCCTGGACAAGACTCCGGACAATGTCCTGGCGACAAACAACCTGGCCGCGCTGCTGGCGGACCACAAGCAGGACGAACAGAGCCTGAAAAAGGCCAAGGTACTGGCCGACAAACTGGCGGACGCAAAGCAGCCGGCCCTGCTCGACACCCTCGGTTGGGTTGACTATCGCCTGGGGGATTACGGTGATGCGATAAAGGTATTGTCCGGCGTGGTCGCGCAGGCGCCCGACGTGCCGGTATTCAACTACCATCTGGGCATGGCTTACCTGAAGCAGGGCAACAAGCAGGAAGCACGGAAATACCTTTCAAAGGCGGTGGGTGAAAAAGACACCTATTTCGGTGTTGACGAGGCCCGCAAGGCGTTGGCTGGGTTGAAGTGATTCGCATAGCAGTCATGGCCACGGAATCCACGGAAGAACACGGAAAAATAAATCATTAAGGAGTCCACGAACAAGTCATCCACGCGAAAGCTGGGATCCATTAGATCCTGTTTCCCGATCAGGAATGACAGGTTGTGGAATGTAGCGGGAAGAAGTGTGAACAGGCAGGTCACCTTATTATTGATATCCAGGGAGGGTTACGGAATGCATGAAATCTGAGAAATAAGGCTAGTGAAGTTACAACAATCAATGGTCATTGTTACTACCTCCACGAGACGCCATGGTCAGAAAACCATGACCATACCTGTCGAGTTTGTGCCAAAGAAGAACAAACGATATGACCGACGGTATGCACAGCGTATCCTGCGGTGTTTCGTATATCCTCGACGACTTTTCAGGTTTTACATTTCATGTCTTTCCGTGTACTTCCGTGTGTTCCGTGGCCATAAAAACCGTGGTCGAATCTCGTGATTAACACCGGCGTCATCGGGTTCTCCACCGGAGCGTTTCTGTTTCTGGTCCTTTCACTCGTGCTGCTGACCGGCCAGCAGGGCCGCTCGCGGAAAAATGCCCTCAAGTTCGCGGCTATCGCCAGCACGGTCTGGCTTGGCATGTCGGCATTTTCTCTTTATGACAATGTGGCCTTTTTCTCCTATCTGATCGAGCCGCTGCGCAGTTTCGCCTGGTTGCTGTTCCTCGGCTACGTGATGCTCTCGGCCGTTACCGACACCAGGCTCGCCAATCGCCGTTTCCAGAAGGCGGCCACAGTGGTGGCGAGCTACACCGCGCTGCTCATCATGATGGTGGTATACCGTATCTTTTACGGGCCCTATGTCACGAACTTTATGGGCATCGACCTGTTGTACGCGGGATTCCTCCTGATGGCCGTAGCCGGACTGGTCATGGTGGAGCAGATCATGCGCAATGCCCACGTCGAGTCCCGGCGCGCCGTCAAATACCTGTGCATCGGTCTGGGGAGCATCTTCGCCTACGATTTCTACCTGTACGCCGATGCGCTTCTTTTCCAGAACCTGGATCCCTACTTGTGGGCGGCGCGCGGCTTCGTCAATGCCATGGCCGTCCCGGTGCTGGCGGTCGCGGTGGCGCGCGACCCCCGTCTGTCCCTCGACATCTTCGTCTCACGTCGTATGGTGTTTCATACGACGGCCCTGCTGGGCGCCGGCATCTATCTCGTGGCCATGGGCGTGGGCGGGTATTACGTCCACAACTATGGTGGGGAATGGAGTGTTGTCGTCCAGGTCATCTTTCTGTTCGGCGCCATCCTCGTGCTCCTTGTCCTGCTGTTCTCGGGGCGGGTGCGTGCCAACCTCAGGGTGCTGATCAACAAGCATTTCTTCCACTATAAGTACGATTACCGCGACGAATGGTTGCGCTTTATCCAGACACTCTCCTCGGGACAGCCGGATGAGCGGCTGCGTGAACGGGCCATCTATTCACTGGCGGAGATCATTGACAGCCCGGGCGGCGTACTCTGGATGCGCCAGGCGATGGACCGGTATGCGCCGGTGGCCTGCTGGCAGATGGAGGTGGCGGACGAGGCCGTTATCAGCAAGGATCATCCCATGATCCGGTTCATGGCGACGCGCGAGTGGCTGATTGACCTCGATGAATACGAACGCGATCCGGAACTCTATAACAACATCTCGATACCCGAATGGCTGGAGCACATGCCGCGTGCCTGGCTGGTCGTGCCACTGATCGTCCACGTCCACCTCATCGGTTTCATCGTCCTGGCGCGCTCCCCCGCCCAGCATCACTTCAACTGGGAAGACTCCGACCTGATCAAGACCGCCGGGCGCCAGGCCGCTGTCCACCTGGCACAGCTGGAGGCCTCCCAGGCGCTGACCGAGGCCAGGCAGTTCGAGGTCTGCAACCAGCTCAGCGCCTATGTAATGCATGATCTCAAGAACCTGATCGCGCAGCTTTCCCTGGTGGTGACCAACGCCGCGAAGCACAAGAACAATCCTCTGTTCATGGAGGATGCGATCAATACGGTCGACCATTCGGTCCAGAAGATGAACCGTCTGCTGACGCATCTGCGCAGCGATTCCATGCAGGTCCCGGAGACCCAGGACATCGAACTCGCCGCCGTGCTCGCGGAGGTGGTGGAGATGATGTCCAGCGGCAAACCCGTTCCCGTACTGGACGTGCAATCGGAGGGTATCCGATTGAAGGCCAACCGCGACCGGTTTGCATCCATCATCGGACATCTGTTACGCAACGCCCAGGATGCGACCCCGGCTGATGGCCGGATCAGCGTGCGCCTGTTCCGTCGTTCCGGGTCGGCCATCGTCGAAGTGCAGGACACGGGCACGGGCATGGACAAGGAGTTCATCAGGGACCATCTGTTCCGTCCTTTCAGCAGCACCAAGGGCAAATCCGGAATGGGGATCGGCGTGCACGAGTCCCGCGATTACATCCACAAACTCGGCGGGAACATCGAGGTCATCAGCCGTGTAGGTGAAGGCACCACCTTCAGGGTTCATCTGCCGATTAGCGATGCCAATGAAAATAACGTAGAGTCGAATACGCAAAGTCAGGATATTTATCCCAATGGAAACAACCTCAAGGAAATTGCTGGTCATTGAAGACGACCCCGGGCTGCAGACCCAGTTGCGCTGGTGTTTCGAGAATTACGAGGTCCTGATTGCCGGCGACCGGCCAGCCGCGCTGGCCGGAGATGGAACGTCACCAGCCTGCCGTGGTCACCCTGGACCTCGGCCTGCCGCCGGAGGCGGACAGCACCAGTGAAGGCTTCAGACTGCTGGAGGAGATCCTGCTCGAGGCGCCCCACACCAAGGTCATCGTGGTGACCGGAAACAATGACCGGGAGAATGCGACCCGCTCGGTGGCCATGGGCGCCTATGATTTCTTCTACAAGCCGATCGACGCCGATATGCTGGAGCTGATCGTCAACCGGGCCTATCAACTCTATCTGCTGGAAGAGGAAAACCGCCGCCTGAGCACCAAACAGACAGAGTCCCCGCTCGAGGGCATCATCACGGGCAGTGATGCCATGTTGCAGGTCTGCCGGACGGTGGAGAAGGTCGCGCCAACGGACGCCACGGTGCTGGTGCTGGGCGACTCAGGTACCGGCAAGGAGCTGCTGGCGAGATCCCTGCACGGACTCAGCGGCCGCCGGGACAAGCGTTTCGTGGCCATCAACTGCGCCGCCATCCCCGAGAATCTGCTCGAGAGCGAGCTGTTCGGCTACGAAAAGGGCGCGTTCACAGGTGCCGCCAAGCAGACGCCGGGCAAGATCGAAACCGCTTCGGGCGGCACCCTGTTTCTGGACGAGGTCGGCGATATGCCCCTGTCGTTGCAGGCCAAGTTGCTGCGGTTTCTGCAGGAGCGCGTGGTCGAACGGGTGGGCGGGCGCAAGGAGATCCCGGTGGATGTGCGCGTGATCTGCGCCACGCACAAGGACCTGCACGAACTCATCAGCTCCGGCGGTTTCCGGGAGGACCTTTATTACCGGGTCAGCGAGTTGTCGATCACGATTCCGGCACTGCGTGATCGCGAAGGGGACGCGCTGTTGCTTGCCAGGGTGTTCCTGGAACGGATCAGCAAGCAACAGGGCAAGAAGGGCTACCGGTTCAGCAAGGATGCCATGGCGGCCATCGAGAACTATGCCTGGCCGGGTAATGTGCGGGAGCTGGAAAACCGGGTGAAACGCGCCGTGATCATGGCCGAACACCAGCAGATAAGCGCGCGTGACCTGGAACTCGGCGGCAGCAGTCGCGGAGGAACTGGCCACGTTCAATCTGCGCGAGATCCGCGATCGCACCGATCGTCAGGCGGTCATGCGCGCCCTGAATCATGTGCGCGGCAAGGTGTCGCAGGCCGCGGACCTGCTGGGCGTCAGCCGCCCCACCATGTACGACCTGCTGCGCAAGTTCGACATCAAGCCGAAATGAATGGCCACGGAATCCACGGAAAACACGGAAAAACATATTTCACCGCAGAGACGCAAAGAACGCAGAGAAAAATATTTAATTTAAAAACGGTCAAGCGACGCATGTTAAAATCGGCGCAGCGAAGTTCAACCTGTAGCTCTATGGGTTTTCACATTTAACCTTTTTCGCTTTTTATCTTTCCGTGTTCTTCCGTGGATTCCGTGGCCATTAATGTTTTTCCAATTTTCACTTCCCAATGGCGCCTTTCAGGTGCGCCAGGAACTCGTCCACGCCGAGGAATCCGACCAGGCGGTAGTCGGTTGCTCACGGCCGTCCGGGCCGAAGAACAGGATGGCGGGTGGGGCGAACAGGTTGAAATGATTCAGCAGGGCGAGGTCGGCGGCGTCGTTGGCGGTGACATCGGCCTGCAGCAGCGTCACGTCGGCGAGCGCCTGCCGGACCCGGCGGTCGGAGAAGGTGTAATCCTCCATCTTGACGCAATAGGTGCACCAGTCGGCGTAGAAATCCAGCATCACCGGTTTCCCCCGTCGGGCGCTTTCCTTTAAGGCGGCATCGAAGTCGGCGACGCTCTTGATGCGCCGGAACGGCAGCGGCTGCGATGCCTGCTTGCCGCCGTCCGTCGCCGCCACGCCGGAGATGAGGTTGCGCAGCGGATTGAGCGGGTCGTGCGCGCCGCTGGCGGCGCCCAGCACCAGGATCACGCCGTAGACGAGCATGGCGATACCCAGGCCTTTCCAGAAGCGGCGCCAGCCGGGCACGTGATCCGGAAGCGGGTCCAGTGCCCCCATGTAGACGGCGGGAATGATCAGCAGCAGGGCCCAGAGCATCAGCGTGACGGGGCCGGGCAGGATGCGCTCCAGCATCAGGATGGCGACGCCCAGCAGCACAACCCCGAAGACGGCCTTGATGGTGACCATCCAGCCGCCCGCCTTCGGCAGCAGCTTGCCACCCGAGGTGCAGATCACCAGCAGCGGTGCGCCCATGCCGTTGCCAAGCGCGAACATGGCGAGCGCCCCGTGCAGGTAATCGCCCGTCTGGCTGCTGTAGAGCAGGGCGCCGATCAGTACCGGCCCGGCGCAGGGGCCGACGATCAGGGCCGACAGCGCGCCCATCACCGCGACGCCGACCAGCGTCCCGCCCTTCTGACGATGGCTGGTGTGGCTGAGTCTCGCCTGCCAGTGGGCGGGCAACTGCAGGTTGAAGAACCCGAACATGGAGAGCGCCAGCGTGACGAAGATCAGCGCGAACAGGCTCAGGATCCACGGATTCTGGAAAAACGCCTGTACCCCGGCGCCGACCTGAGCCGAGACCACGCCAATCAGGGCATAGGTTACCGCCATGGCTTCGACATAGGTCAGGGAAAGCACGAAGGCCCGGGTCGCGGTGATGCTTTCGCCCTGGCCGACGATGATGCTGGAGAGGATCGGTATCATCGGGTACATGCAGGCGGTAAAGGCGAGCAGTACGCCGGCGCCGAAGAAAAACAGCACAATCCAGCCGCTGCCGCTTTCCCGGAGGACGCGTGCGACATCGTCCTGGCGGGAGGTGACGCCAGCGGAGGTGGCCGGCACCGCGGGCGGGGTCGCGGTCTGTCCGCCAGGAGTCGCCGCGGTCGCCGGCCCGGCAGGAGTGGCAGGTCGGGCCGGCAGGGCGACGGAGAGCGTCTTCCTGATCGGGGGATAACAGATGCCGGCTTCCGCGCAGCCCTGGTAGGTTACCTGCAGGGTGATATCCCCGGCGTTCGTCGAGGTGCGTTCCAGCGGCACGCGCATGTCGACGTCCTGGTGGAAGATCTGCATATCCCCGAAGAACTCGTCATGCTTGGTTTCCCCGGGCGGCAGGGAGGGCGTGCCGAGGACGACATTATCGCCCTTGATCAGCTGGACCTTGAACTTGTCACGGTAGAGGTAGTAGCCGTCGGCGATATCCCAGTGAAGGCGCAGGAGATCCGGTGTTTCGGCGGTGCTGCTGACCTGAAAAGCCTGGTCCGCATCGAGAAAGCGTTCCTCTCCGGCGTCGCCCAGCCCGAGTCTGTCGCTCAGCGGCGGCGGTGCGGGGGCGGGTCCGGCCGTCGCCGCCGGCAGCTCGAGTTTCGCGACCTGGGTGTGCGGGGGGAAGCACACGCCGATGTCGGCGCAGCCCTGCGATACCGCCGACAGACTCAGGGTGGCAGGCGCATCGGGTGCGCGGGTGAACGGAATGGTGATGACGGCCTGCTTGCGGTAAATCGTCAGTTTGCCGAAGAACTCGTCATTCTTGATCTGGCCGGGAGGAAGCACGGCCTGCCCGAGCTCAATGCCGGGGGTGTCGGTGCTGAAGCGTATGCGGTCGCGGTACAGGTAGTAGCCGTCGGCGATATTCCAGGTGACCCGCAGCGTCGCGTTGCCTGTGACCGTGGCCGAAAAGCGGAAGGCCTGGTCTACATTCAGCAGGTCCTCGTCCGTGGGGGGCTGCGCGAAGGCGCTGGCGGTGACCAGCGCGAGCAGGGCGGCAAACAGCTTTCGGTAATCCATGGTCTTCATTCGAGTGAGGTTTTTATCCATGTTAGGTAGTCTGGCAGGCCCCGGGCAAGTGAGACTGCGATGACTTCGGGAAGTTCGTAGGGATGCAGGAGGCGGATCCTGTCCTGCAGGCGTGGATATACCGTGGCGGTCGTCTTGATGATCAACAGCAGCTCCGCGCCGGTTTCGACGGCGTCTTTCCAGCGGTAGACCGAGGTGATCCCCGGGACGATATTGACGCAGGCGGCCAGCTGTTCGGCAACCAGCGCCGTGGCGATCTGCCGTGCCGTGGCCTCATCCGGCACGGTGCACAGAACCATCTGCGTCTCATTTGCCATTACCAGAATATACCTGAGAGAAGTGGATAAGGTGAAAGGTAAATGCGTGGCATGAAAACCAGAATGGCCACGGAAGCCACTGAAATACACGGAAAAAAATATTTCACCGCAGAGAAGCAAAGAGCGCAGAGAAAAATATTAATTGAAAATCTCGACGTAGTCAATCCGCGATCGAATGTTAATTACTTGAACCAGCATGCGAAGTTCACCGCTTGCTAGCTGACATATGGGTTCTACCAGATTTCACGTTTTGTTTATCACGTTTTGATTTTTCCGTGTATCTTCCGTGTGATTCCGTGGCCATAAACACATAGGGAAATTTCACCTTTCACGGCGATTCGGTTATGGTGCGTGAATGGCGCCTTTCCCGGTTTTGTTCCTGCTGTTTCTGGCGATCCCCTTGCTGGAAATCTATTTCCTGATTCTGGTCGGGAGCTGGATCGGCGCCTTGCCGACGGTGTTGATCGTCATCCTGACCGCGGTCGCCGGCGCGGCGCTGGCGCGGCAACAGGGCTTTGCGACCCTGCAGCGCGTGCAGTTGATGCTCGCGAACGGAGAGATGCCTGCGCTGGAGTTGCTGGAGGGGGTGATCCTGCTGGTGGGCGCGCTGTTGCTGCTGACCCCCGGATTCATCACCGACCTGGCGGGTTTCGTCTGCCTGATCCCCGCTTCGCGACGGCAGCTGGCGTTATGGACGATGCGGCATCTCAACCCCGGGGTGACGTCACCGGACCGGCGGCCCCACTCCTCCATCCCCGCGTCGGAAGGGGTACACGCTGGAGGGGGAATTTCACCGCGAGGATGACTGACGCCCCGGGCGACGGTGCGTTATCACAAATCCCCGGGATTATCTTGACAGTGAGGCATTTGCCGCTATTATTAGCACTCACCAGAGACGAGTGCTAATAATAGCGGCTCGTCGTTTGTTTGGTCCAATTGGAATTAAGGCAAGACTTGAGGAGAAGTCCAAGATGAACATTCGTCCATTGCATGATCGCGTGGTGTTGAAGCGCATGGAAGAAGAAACCACCTCACCGGGTGGGATTGTAATCCCTGATTCGGCGGCTGAAAAACCGATTCGTGGAGAAGTCGTCGCGGTTGGCAACGGCAAACGGCTCGAAAACGGTGAACTTATCCCGATGGAAGTCAAGGTGGGTGACAAGGTCCTGTTCGGCAAATACTCCGGAACCGAAGTCAAGGTCAATGGTCAGGAACTGCTCGTGATGCGGGAAGACGACATCATGGGTGTCATCGTTGGCTGATCGCCGCGATCGGTAATCACAGAATTCAGAGGAATATGTCATGACAGCAAAAGATGTCAAATTTGGTGATGATGCACGCCATCGCATGGTGGCCGGTATTAACATCCTGGCAAATGCGGTAAAGATCACCCTCGGCCCGAAGGGCCGCAATGTGGTGCTGGACAAGGCCTTTGGCGCCCCGACGGTGACCAAGGACGGCGTGTCCGTCGCCAAGGAGATCGAACTGGAAGACAAGTTCGAGAACATGGGCGCCCAGATGGTCAAGGAGGTGGCTTCCAAGACCTCCGATGTCGCCGGTGACGGTACCACCACCGCGACCGTGCTGGCCCAGGCCATGGTGCGCGAGGGCATGAAGTCCGTCGCCGCCGGCATGAACCCGATGGATCTGAAGCGCGGTATCGACAAGGCCGTGACCGAGGTCGTCGCCAGGCTGCAGGATCTTTCCGCGCCCTGCGCGGACAGCAAGGCCATCGCCCAGGTCGGCACCATTTCCGCCAACTCCGACGACTCGATCGGCGAAATCATCGCCGACGCCATGGACAAGGTGGGCAAGGAAGGCGTCATTACGGTTGAAGAGGGCTCTTCCCTGGAGAATGAACTGGATGTCGTGGAAGGCATGCAGTTCGACCGCGGCTATCTGTCTCCCTACTTCATCAACAACCAGGAGAACATGTCGGCCGAGCTCGAGGAACCCTACATCCTGATCCACGACAAGAAGATCTCCAGCATCCGCGACATGCTGCCGGTGCTGGAAGCCGTCGCCAAGTCCGGCAAGCCGCTGGTGATCGTCGCCGAGGATGTGGAAGGCGAGGCGCTGGCGACCCTGGTGGTCAACAGCATTCGCGGCATCGTCAAGGTATGTGCCGTCAAGGCGCCCGGCTTCGGCGACCGCCGCAAGGCCATGCTGCAGGATATCGCCATCCTGACCGGTGGCCAGGTGATTTCCGAGGAAGTCGGCCTGTCGCTGGAAAAGGCCTCCCTGAATGATCTGGGCAACGCCAAGCGTGTCGTGATCACCAAGGAAAACACCACCATCATCGACGGCGCCGGAAGCACGAAGGACATCGAGGCCCGGGTGCAGCAGATCCGCGCCCAGATCGAGGATTCCTCTTCCGATTACGACAAGGAGAAGCTGCAGGAACGCATGGCCAAGCTGGCCGGCGGTGTTGCCGTGATCAAGGTCGGCGCCGCGACCGAAGTCGAGATGAAGGAGAAGAAGGCGCGTGTCGAGGATGCCCTGCATTCCACCCGCGCGGCCGTGGAGGAAGGCGTGGTTCCCGGTGGCGGCGTGGCGTTGATTCGCGCCAAGGCAATGATCGGTGACCTCAAGGGCAGCAATCCGGACCAGAACATGGGTATCCAGATTGCCCTGCGCGCCATGGAAGAACCGCTGCGCCAGATCTGCACCAATGCCGGTGAGGATGCCGCGGTGATCCTGAACGCCGTTGCCGGCAAGACGGGCAACTACGGCTACAACGCCGCGACCGGCGAGTACGGTGACATGATCGATATGGGTATCCTCGATCCCACCAAGGTGACGCGTTTCGCCCTGCAGAACGCGGCCTCCGTGGCCGGCCTGATCATCACCACCGAGGCGATGGTGGCCGAGCACCCGAAGGAGGAGCACAGCCATGGCGCCCCCGATATGGGTGGCATGGGCGGCATGGGCGGCATGGGCGGCATGATGTAGGCAACCCGCCGCCACCCGGCGTCAACGCAGTACCCCGAAAGGCCCCGCCTCTCCAGGCGGGGCCTTTTTTTGCGCTGGAAAAAAATGAATGGCCACGGAATCCACGGAATCCACGGAAGAACATATTTCACCGCAGAGACGCAAAGAACACAGAGAAAAATATTTAATTTAAAAAACGGTCAAGCGGCGTATGTTAAATTCAGCGCAGCGAAGTTCAGCCTGTAGCTCTATGGGTTTCCATATTTAAGCTTTTTTCGCTTTTTATCTTTCCGTGTTCTTCCGTGGATTCCGTGGCCATTTTAATTTCAATAAAGACCTCGCGGGCTTGTATATAATCACGCCAGGCAATTAACCGAAGCGACCATCATGCCCCGCCATGTATACACGCCGATGGCCATCAATCGGCACTGGCCCGAACCGCCGTCGGTGCTGCGGGGATCGCTGGATGACGCCTGGGAGGCCTTTGTCACGGCGACCGCGGATGCCGGGCTGCCGCTGCCGCGGCATCCCGATTTTATTGCCAGCCTGCGCCGGGTCTGGGCCTGCAGTGAGTTCGTCTCCAGCGCCTGTATCCGCGACCCCTCCCTGCTGCCCGGGCTGCTGTTCTCCGGTGACCTGCTGGCGGATTATTCGGCCGGTGAGCATGCGCGCAAGCTCGACCGGTTCCTGCGCGGTGTCAAAGATGAAGCGGCGCTCGGCACCGCCTTGCGGGAATTCCGCCGGCGCGAGATGGTACGCATCGCCTGGCGTGATCTCGCCGGTTGGGACGGCCTCGATGCGGTGCTCTCCGACCTCTCTGCACTGGCCGATGCCTGTATTGCCGCTGCACTGGAGCGGCTGGGTCAGTGGGCGGTGCGGGAAACCGACGGACTGGATAAGGATTTCTCTCCCGCACTGGTCGTGCTGGGGATGGGCAAGCTGGGGGCCGGGGAACTCAATTTCTCGTCCGACGTCGACCTGATTTTCGCCTATCCGGACGAGCCATCGCATTGGCGTGACCGCACACCCGCTGCGGAGGAGTTCTACACGCACCTCGGACGCCAGTTGATCCATGTGCTCGACTATATCGATCGGCACGGCTTCGTGTTCCGCGTGGACATGCGGCTGCGTCCCTACGGCGACAGCGGTCCGCTGGTCGCGGGCTTTGACGCCATGGCCGAGTATTACCAGCTGCAGGGCCGCGAGTGGGAACGCTATGCCATGATCAAGGCGCGGCCGGTCGCCGGGCCGCCGCGCGCCGCGGACGAACTCATGACACTGCTCAAACCCTTCGTCTACCGGCGTTACCTGGACTTCGGCGCCTTTGCGTCACTGCGCAACCTCAAGGTGCAGATCGTGCGCGAGGTGGAGCGCAGGAACATGCGGGACAATATCAAGCTTGGCCCGGGTGGCATCCGCGAGATCGAGTTCATCGCGCAGGCCTTCCAGCTGGTGCGCGGCGGGCGGCAGGCGCTGTTGCAGCAGCGCGGCGTCCTGGCCGTGCTCGACGCCCTGGCGGAGTTGGACCATCTTCCGGCGCCGGTGGCCTCGCAACTGGCCGCGGCCTATGGCTTCCTGCGTCGGGTGGAAAACCGTCTGCAGGCCTTTGCCGACCGGCAGGTGCATGAGCTGCCCGAGGACGACACCGGCAGGATGCGGCTGGCCTATGCGATGGGTTTCGCGGACTGGGAGCCGTTCGCACGGGAGCTGGACGAACACCGGCACACGGTGCAGGGACATTTCGAACAGGTGTTTGCCTCACCCGAGGCCCGGGATGCGCGGGCGCACAAGGAAAAGACCCCGGAACTCGCGGCCGTGTGGAGCCGCATCCTCGATGCCGGGGAGGCGGCCGGGGCGCTGACCCGGTCGGGTTATGAGGATGCCGCGGAGATCCTGCGCTGGCTGGAAGGGTTCCACAAGGGACCGGCAGTGCGCTTCCTCGGGGAGCAGGGGCGCCAGCGTCTCGACCAGCTCATGCCCCGGTTGCTGGAGGAAGCCGCCACCCAGTCGCATCCCGACCAGGCCCTGAAGAGTATCGGCGACCTGCTGGAGGCCATCGCCGGACGCACAACCTATCTTTCCCTGCTGGTCGAGAACCCCCAGGCCCTGTCCCAGCTCGTGCACCTGTGTTCCAGCAGCAGCTGGATTGCCTCGCAGCTTGCGCAGCACCCGATCCTGCTGGATGAACTGCTGGACCCGCGCAACCTCTACCACCTGCTCGACAAGACCGGCCTGGAGGGTTTGCTGGAGGCCCGCCTCGCTGGTATTCCCGCCGAGGACCTGGAGCAGCAGATGGATCGTCTGCGCCAGTTCCAGCAGGCCGCCATGCTGCACGTGGCAGCCACGGACATCGTTTCCCGGCGGCCGGTGGCGGCAGTCGCCAACCACCTCACGGACATCGCCGAGGTGGTGCTGGAACGGGTGCTGCAACTGGCGTGGGACCATCTCCTGCAGCGTTGCGGCTCCCCGGGTTACCGGTGGCGAGGCAAGCGGCATGAGGCCCGCTTCGCCATTCTCGGCTACGGCAAGCTGGGCGGTTACGAGCTGGGCTACGGTTCGGATCTGGACCTGGTGTTCCTGCACGACAGCCGCGGTGACGAGCAGCACACCGCCGGACCAAAGGTGCTGCACAACAGTGAGTTCTTCACCCGCCTGAGCCAGCGCATCATCCACATCATGAACACCTTCACCTCGGCCGGTATCCTCTACGAAGTGGACATGCGCCTGCGCCCGAACGGGGCCTCCGGCCTGCTGGTCAGCAGCGTCGAGGCATTCGCGGACTACCAGCGCACCAGTGCCTGGACCTGGGAGACCCAGGCCCTGGTGCGCGCACGCGTCGTGGCCGGCGACGCGGACATCGCTGGCAGGTTCGAACGCATCCGCGCCGGGGTGCTCGCCGGTCCCCGCGATGCCGGGAAACTCGGTCATGAAGTCTGCGAGATGCGCCGGCGCATGCGCCGGGAGCTGGACAGGTCGAACGCGCAGCGGTTCGATCTCAAGCAGGGTCGCGGCGGTATCGTTGATGTTGAATTTATGGTTCAATGGGGTGTGCTGCACTGGTCCAGCGTACACCCGGAACTGCTCGGCTATACCGACAACCTCAGGCTGCTGGAGACATTCTCCCGCGCCGGGCTGATGTCCGAACAGGAAGTCACGCAGCTCACGGCTGCCTACTTCGCCATCCGGCACCGCATCAATCACCTTGCGCTGCAGGACCAACCCCCGGTGGTCGGAAATGACGAACTGCTCCCCCATCGCAAGGCCGTTGCGCGCATCTGGACGAGCTACCTGGGACCATACGAGGCGTGAGAAGCAAACGACGTAGTGTAATGGCCACGGAATCCACGGAAGAACACGGAAAAACAGATTTCACCGCAGAGACGCAAAGAACGCAGAGAAAACAAATTTTAATTAAAAAGCACTTGAATATTGATTCTCAGAGAAGGTTTTTCGGTAGCAGATGCTCTACAAAATGAATGGAAAGTTATACGGGTTTTGACATTTATAGTTTTCGCATTTTAATTTTTCCGTGTTCTTCCGTGGATTCCGTGGCCATAAATTATCGAATGTCAAAGAATCAGGTAAATTTCAGGAGACAGCAGCATGTCGATGGCCGATCGTGACGGTGTGATCTGGATGGACGGGGAACTGGTGCCGTGGCGCGAGGCGCAGACCCATGTGCTGACGCATACCCTGCATTACGGCATGGGGGTGTTCGAAGGCGTGCGCGCCTACAAGGCCGACCAGGGGACGGCGATCTTCCGCCTGCCGCAGCATACCCGCCGCCTGTTCGGTTCGGCGCATATCATGTGCATGCCGGTACCCTATGATCCGGAGACCATCAACGCGGCGCACCAGGCAGTGGTCAGGGAGAACGGCCTGCAGTCGGCGTATATCCGTCCGATGTTCTTCTACGGCGCAGAGGGCATGGGTCTGCGGGCCGACAATCTCAAGGTGCACGCCATCGTGGCGGCGTGGGAATGGGGCGCCTACCTGGGGGCGGAGAACATGGAGAAGGGGATCCGCATCAAGACCTCCTCGTTCACGCGCCATCACGTCAACATCACCATGTGCAAGGCCAAGGCCAACGGCAATTACATGAATTCCATGCTGGCCCTGAACGAGGCGCTGAGCTGCGGCTATGACGAGGCCATGCTGCTCGACGTGGACGGCTTCGTCGCGGAAGGCAGCGGCGAGAACATCTTCATCGTGCGCGACGGCGTGCTCTATACGCCGGATCTGACCTCGGCCCTGGAGGGCATCACCCGCGATACCATCATCCGGCTGGCCGGCGAAGAGGGTCTTACCGTGCGCGAGAAGCGCATCACCCGTGACGAGGTGTATCTGGCGGACGAGGCGTTTTTCACCGGCACGGCCGCCGAGGTGACGCCGATACGCGAGGTCGACAACCGCCGCATCGGCCACGGAAGCCGCGGTCCGATTACCGAGCGGCTGCAGTCACTGTACTTCGACCTGGTGCACGGCCGCCTCGAGCGTTACCGCGACTGGCTGACGCTGGTCTGATGTATGGCCACGGAATCCACGGAAGAACACGGAAAAATTAAAATACGAAAACTATAAAGGTCAAAACCCGTATAACTTTCCATTCATTTTGTTGGGCATCTACTACCGAAAAAATCTGCTCTGAGAATCAATATTCAAATGCTTTTTAATTAAAATTTGTTTTCTCTGCGTTCTTTGCGTCTCTGCGGTGAAATCTGTTTTTCCGTGTTCTTCCGTGGATTCCGTGGCCATAAATATAGGTCGCAGGATGATTCAGTGCTGCCGGGAAGTTTGCAGGCGGTACAGGCGGGCATAAACGCCGTCGGCCTGCAGCAGTTCTGTGTGGGTTCCGGTTTCCGCGATGCGGCCGGCCACAAGCACCACGATCCGGTCCGCGTTCTCGATGGTCGAGAGCCGGTGTGCGATCACCAGTGAGGTCCTGCCCCGGCGCAGGGTCTCGAGTGCGAGCTGCACGATCTGCTCCGATTCGCTGTCGAGGGCGGAGGTGGCCTCGTCGAGAATCAGGATGGGTGTGTCCTTGATCAATGCGCGCGCGATGGCGATGCGCTGGCGCTGCCCGGCCGAGAGCCGGATGCCGTTCTCGCCGATCAGGGTATCCAGGCCCTGCGGCAGCCTGTCGGTGAATTCCAGCACATGCGCCTGGTCGGCGGCGGCCAGGATACGTTCGCCGGTCGCGCCGCGTTGCGCGCCGTAGGCGATATTCGCCGCCACCGTGTCGTTGAACAGTATGATGTGCTGCCCGACATAGGCGATCTGCCGCCGCAGGTCGGCCAGCCGCAGCTCCTGGATATCGACGCCGTCGAGCCGGATGGCGCCGCTGGACGGAAGATAGAAGCGCGGCAGCAGACTGGCGAGGGTGGTCTTTCCGCCGCCGGAGGGGCCGACCAGGGCGACCGTCTCCCCGGCGAGGATATCCAGGCTGATGTCGTGCAGCACCGCCGCGTGGCTGCCCTTGTGGGTGTAGGAGACGTTGCGAAATGCGATGTTGCCGACGGCCCGTAACAGCGGGCGTTTCCCGCTGTCGCGTTCCGCGGCCTCGTCGATGAGGGCGAAGACGCTTTCCGCCGCCGCCAGTCCCGACTGCAGCTGGACATTGATCCTGGTCAGGCGTTTGACGGGAGAGGACAGCAGGGCGAGCGCCCCGACCAGTGAAACAAACTCGCCCACGCTGAGTTCCCCGGCCTGCGATTGCAGGGCGGCGAGATAGATGACCACCGCCAGCGCAGTGACAGTGAGCAGCTGCACGACCGGGACATTGGCCTCCGAGATCGCGGCCAGCCGCATGTGATAGCGACGGATGCGGTCGTTCAGTTCCCGGAAACGATTTTTTTCGAAGTCGGTGGCCTCGAAGATCTTGATCTCGCGGCTGCTGTTGGCGGTTTCCTGCACGACCCGCGTGAGTTCGCTCACCTTTTCCTGGAGGGAGCGGTTCAGATTTCTCAGGCGACGGCTGACGAGGCGGATCACCCAGGCCGTGGGCGGTGTGATGGCGAGGATGATGAGCGAGAGTCGCCAGTTGAGATGGAACGCCCAGGCCAGCAGTCCGATGACGATCAGGCTGTCCCTGACCAGGGTGACCAGCACACTGGTCGCCGCCTCCATCACGCGCTGTACGTTGAAGGTATGCCGGGCGATGAGGTCGCCGGAGGCGTGATGGTCGAAGTAGTTGACCGGCAGCGTCAGCAGCCGGTCGAACATCGCCGTGCGCAGGTCCATCACCACCCGTGTTGCCACCCACTGCATGAGCGTATCGCCACTGAAGCTGGCCACGCCCCGCACCAGGAACAGCGCGATCAGCAGCAGCGGCATCCGGACCATCGCCGAGGGATCCCGGGCGACGAACGTTTCATCGAGCAGCGGTTTCATCAAGGCCGGCATGGCCGGCTCGGTCGCGGCGAAGACGAGGGTTCCGAGGATCGACAGGGCGAACATCCCCCGGTAGGGATGTACATAGCGAAGCAGGCGCAGGTAAAGCGCCTTGCTGTTCATCGCGGCAGGGGGCGAAGGCGGTCGGCAATCGGCGGGTGTCGGGCGGTGGGTCACTGTGAGGATGGTACTACAGCCGGTCGCGATACCGCTTCCTGCCCGCCACCGGGACTTGCTTTGCCCTGGTGGGCTATAATCGCCTGCCGTTTACCTGAGTACTGATATAAGATAAATGGCCACGGAATCCACTGAATCCACGTGAATGATATTTTCATGTGCTTTCCCGCAAGCTCGATTCCAGCAATGGCGGGTTTTACGAAAATTCCAGAATTCCGGCTTTTTCATGTAGAGAATTTAACCAATTCCGTGTCTTCCGTGGATTCCGTGGCCATTAACAAGTATCGGGCTTTAACCAGGCGCCAGTTGGTCCTGTCACTATCTTGAGGAGTCTTGTGTGCCGAATCCGAATACCGCCGCCACGGCGCGGGAGAACCGGCTGATCGAGCCGAATGCCGAGAACCACTACGAGGTGAGCCGCGCCGACCTGCCGCTGCATTGCCCGATGGACGGGATGAGCCTGTGGAATTCGCACCCGCGGGTCTATCTCGCCATCGAGGAGACGGGACAAGCCAAGTGTCCCTACTGCGGCGCCGACTTTATCCTGAAGGACTGACCGCGGTCACAGTGCCCGGCAGGGGGGCTGGTCTCACCCGTCATGCCGGACAACCGCGCGTGATATGGCGATTCAGCGACGGCAGGGCCGGGCACGACAACCAGAGCCTGGGGCTGGTCGAGGCGATTGGGCGCTGTCAGCCGGTGGATGTCCATACCGTCACCGTGCCGGAGCAGGCCGCGACCTGGCGTGACCTGGTAAACGGCCGCTACGCGGCGCTGGCCGCGCTGCCGGATCCCTGGTTGCTGGTCGGTGCGGGACGCCGCACCCAGCGGCCGCTGCTCTCGGCGCGGCGCGCCCGCCGGGGCAGGGCCGTCGTCATCATGCGGCCGGACCTGCCACGCACCCTGTTCGATCTCTGCATCATCCCCGATCACGACCGGCCGACGCCGGCACCGAATGTCCTGATCAGCCGCGGCAGCCTGAACCGGATGCAGCGGGTGGCGGGACGGGAAGGGCGCGCAGGGTATCTTCCTGGTCGGCGGTCCCTCGCGGCACACCCGCTGGCGGGACGAGGCGGTGGTGGAACAGATCGTCCGCATCGTTCTGGAATCACCGCCATGCGACTGGGTGCTCGCCACCTCGCGGCGCACGCCGGCCGGGTTTGCCGCCGAGGTCGGACGTCGGGTGATTCCTGCCGGCGCGAGGCTTGGTGTTCTGCCGTGGCAATCCGGAGGCGCCGGCTGCGGCGTCGCGGAGCAGCTGGCGCGGTCCCGGTGCGCCTGGGTCACGGCGGACAGTGTGTCCATGATCTACGAAGCCTTGACCGCCGGCGTCGCCACGGGCGTGCTGGACGTGCCGGCACGCGGCAATGGCCGGGTGGTCACGGGACTCCGGCGGCTCGAAGCTGCCGGGCAGGTGACCGGATTCAGGGACTGGGCGGCCGGCAAACCCCTGTCTCAGCCGGGGCAGATCTTCGACGAGGCCAATCGCTGCGCCCGGTGGATCTGCGAACGGTGGGGGATGCCGTCACGCCAGGCCTGACCGTCGTCCAGATGCTGCCCGCGCTGGAGGGGGGCGGCGTTGAGCGCGGTACCCTGGAAGTCGCCGCGGCCCTGGCGCAGCGCGGCCACCGCTCACTGGTGATTTCCGCCGGCGGTCGCCATGTCGCCCGGCTGGAGGCGGGCGGTTCACGCCACGTCGCCTGGTCGATCGGGGCAAAGTCGCCCCTGACCCTGCGCTGGGTCGGGCGGGTGCGACGGCTCCTGGTAGAGGAAAACGTCGATATCCTGCATGCCCGTTCCCGTCTTCCGGCCTGGGTGGCGTGGCTGGCCTGGCGCGGTCTGCCGCCCGAACGACGGCCGCGGTTCCTGACCACGGTGCACGGACTCTATTCGGTCAGTCCCTACAGCGCCATCATGATGAAGGGGGAGCGGATCATCGCGGTATCGCAGGCCGCCCGCGACTATATCCTCGCCAATTACCCCGGCGTGGCGCCGCGGCGGATCGTCGTCATTCCCCGCGGGGTGGCTGCCACCGACTACCCTTACGGTTACTCCCCGGACGAAGAATGGCTGGCGGGCTGGTACCGGCAGTACCCGGCAATGCGTGGAAAATATCTCGTCACGCTGCCCGGCCGTTTGACGCGCCGCAAGGGTATACGGGATTTCATCGCCATCGTGCAGGGCCTGAAACGGGTCGGCATCCCGGTGCACGGTCTGGCCGTCGGCGCCTTTCCGGCCGGCAGGCAGGCCGGGTTCGAACAGGAAATCCGGCGCCGATTGGCGGAGGCCGGACTGGACGAGACGATCACCCTGACCGGATACCGCGAGGACCTGCGCGAGATCCTGGCGATTTCCGGCGCGGTGCTTTCTCTGGCGCATCGCCCCGAAGCCTTCGGGCGCACCGTCGCCGAGGCCCTCAGCCTCGGTCGTCCGGTGGCCGGTTATGCCCACGGCGGGGTCGGCGAACAGCTCGACGCCCTGTTTCCCGAGGGCGCTGTGGCGGTCGGTGATGTCGCAGGGATTCATCGACGCCTGACCGAGTGGTACGCGTCCGCGCCGACCCCGGCGGTCAATCGCCGCTATACCCTGGAGCGGATGCTGGATGCGACACTCGACCTGTATCAGGAAATGGCCGGGGAACGGCGAACTGATGCCGCCTCTTGAACCCACTGACGGGGCTGGGCACGCCCGGTCCGCCTTGCACCGATATTACAATGGCCACGGAATCCATTACGGAAGAATTATTTGTATTGTTTAGATCAAAATGATAGCGCTGCAAAATTAACGGGACGCACCATGAACAAGACAAGCAACCAAGCATATTTGGCATGTACACTGGTTGAGCCCAGGCTATGCTACCACGATTGAATGGCCACGGAAGTACTCGGAAAGATTTTCGCATTTATTCCGTGTGTTTCCGTGTGATTCCGTGGCCATTCATCGGGTTTTGTTCGGGGTAATGCCGGGGGTAACGACCATGGTCGGCGGTAACCGCATCCTGATCATCAAGCTCGGAGCCCTCGGCGATGTGGTGCTGGCGACCCCGCATATCCGTGCCATTGTCGAGGCTTACCCCGACGCGGAGGTGACCCTGCTGACGGCGCCGGAATGTGCCGGGCTGGTGCGGGGGCTGCCGGGGCTCGAGGTGGCGGCTTTCAAGCGCCGCGGATTTGCCGAGATGTGCCGCGTGCTGGCCTGGCTGCGTCGCCGCCGCTTCGCCGTGGTGTTCGACCTGCAGGGATCGCTGCGCAGTCGCCTCATGACGCGTTTATCCGGCGCCCGCCGCCGGTTCGGCCGCCGGCCGGGCTTTGCCTACACCGACGCACCGCCTCCCGGCGACGCGTCGGTGCACGCCTTCGCGATGTTGAACCGCTTGCTTGAGGCGGCCGGAATCGACTCGCCCGCATCGCGGGCGTGGCTGCCGGTTGGCGAAGAAGCCGGGACGAAAGTGCTCGCCTGGCTGGAACGCCGCGGACTGGCAGGGCAACGGCGGGTGCTGCTGCACGCCGGGTCCAGCGAACGCTGGGTGTCCAAACGCTGGGAGGCGGCGCATTTCACGGCGCTGGCCAGGGCGCTGCAGGCACGGGGCTTTGCCGTGATCTGGCTTGGCGCCGACGGTGACCGCGACATCAACCGGCGTCTCGCCGCACAGGCGGGGGTGGATGCCACGGGCGAATTCAGCCTCCTCGAACTGACAGCGCTGGGTCGCCACGCCGCGTTCGCCGTCGTCAACGATTCCGCCCCCATGCACGTCCTCTCGGCGGCTCCACTGCCGGTCTATGCGCTGTTCGGGCCCACCGACTGGCGGCGCAGCCACGCCCTGGGGCAGGCGGAACGGGTGCTGGTCAATCCGGTGTCCTGCAGTCCCTGCCACCGGCCGGTCTGTCCTCCCGGCTACGAACATCGCTGCCTGCGCGAGCTGACACCCGCGCAGGTACTGGCGCGTCTCGCGCAGGACGGCTGGCTCGGCACGCCATGACATAGATGGCCACGGAATCCACGGAAAACACGGAAAAACATAATTCACCGCAAAGACGCAAAGCACGCAAAGAAAAAATATTAATTTAAAAAACAGTCAGGCAGCGCATGTGAAATCCAGCGCAGCGAAGTTTCGCCTATAGCTCTACGGTTTTACGAATTCAAACTTTTTCACTTTTTTCCGTGTTTTCCGTGGATTCCGTGGCCATCAAAAGAACGCCGACAATACCCTCAACCCTCAGCTGCTTGATCGGTCCGTCTCCTTCAGAAGTTGCGTGACGGCATCGGCAACATGTTCCACTTGCAGGGTACGGATGTCCCGGTTCGGGCTTTGCAGCCAGCGACCGTGGGAATTCCACGGGCGGTAGCGCAGTGGATCGCCGGGGCCGAAGAGCGTCAGGGTGGGGATGCCAACCGCGGTGGCGAGATGACCGAGTCCGGAATCGTTGCCGATGAACAGTCGCATGTGTGTGAGCACAGCGGCTGCTTCGAGCAGATCGGTCTGGCCGGCAAGGTCGAGACAGGGCAGGGCCAGTTTGTCGGCGAGGGTCCGGCAAATGCCTTCATCGGTGCGGCTGCCGAGCAGCACGACGGCATCGAAGGTCTCCCGGCAGTGTTGCACCAGCTCCCGGAACAACCCGGGCGGCCAGCGCTTGGGTTCCCAGCGCGCGCCCGGACCCAGGGCCAGCCAGCGCCGGCCGGGCAGGGGGCCCAGCACCTGCCGTGCATACCGCTGCTCGGTATCATCGATCCACAGGCGGGGAGGCGGGATGTCGGCGGTTCCGATATAGCGCCGGATAACCGCCAAATGCCGCTCCACCGCGTGGCCGCATGCGTGGCGGGCCTGCCGGCGGGTCAGGCGCCGACGGGCGCGCAGCAGCCAGACCAGCCCGTCCGTACGCAGGTCGACGACCAGGTCATAGCGCCGTTTCCGCAGTTCCCGGACCAGGGCGACGCTGCCCCGCCAGCCCTGCCGCTTGTCGCGGTGAATCACGCGGTTCAGGTAGGGGCAGTGGGCGAACAGTTCGCTGGAGCGGGGATCGGCGACGATGTCCATCATGGCCCGTGGGTGCTTCGCGTGCAGTGTTTCCATGACCGGCGTGGTCATCACGGCATCGCCGATATTGCTGAGCGTCACCAGCAGGATATGCCGAACCGGGTCAGGATGATCGGACACGGGGTCGCTTGTTTGACTGATGGCATTTATCAACGCAAAGACGCAAAGAACGCAAAGGAAATCATTTATTTAAACGGCCTGAGAAATCGGATCGATACTCCTGCAGGAGCGGGCCTGCTCGGAGAGGCAGATTCAATAAATGATTTCTCTTTGCGTTCTTCGCGTCTTTGCGGTGAATAAATAAAACTAGCAACCATACACCGGTGGCTCCCCCGGTGGACGGGTTTTGAAACGCCGGTGCACCCAGAGGTACTGTTCCGGCTGCTGCCGGACACGCTCTTCGATCAGGGCCATGATGCGGCGCGTGTCCTGTTCGACATCCTTGCCCGGGAAGTCTTCCAGCGCCGGCAGCAGGCTGAGCTCGTAGCCACCCGCGTGCGGCAGACGTCGCGGAAAGAAGGGCACCACCGGTGCGCCGCTCAGCCGGGCGAGACGCGAGGTTGCGGTCAGGGTGGCGGCGGGTATGCCGAAAAAGGGCACGAACAGGCTGTTGGCGCGGCCGAAATCCTGGTCCGGGGCATACCACACCGGTCGGTTCTGCTTCAGGCTGGCCAGCAGTGCGCGCAGGTCATCGCGCGGGATAGCCTTCTCGAAATGCCGGCGGCGCGCACGACGCTGCAAGTCCTCGATGACCGGGTTCTTGTGGGAACGGTAGAGCACGTGGAACGGCGCATGCAGCGCGAGCAGCCGGCCGCCGATCTCCAGGGTGGTGAAATGGGCGCTGAGCAGGATGGCGCCGCGACCCTGTCGCAGGGCATCCTCGAGGTGCCCGAGCCCGTTGATCGTCAGCTGGCCTTCGAGTCGCCGGTTCGACCCCCACCAGGCGAGCGCCGTTTCGATCAGCGCGATGCCGAGCGAGTCGAAATGGTCATCGAGCAGTTGTTCCCGCTCACTCCCGGACCGTTCCGGGAAGCACAGGGCGAGATTGGTCCGGGCGATATTCCGGCGCTCCCGGGCAAGCCTGCGGATCAGGCGTCCCAGGCCCCGGCCGATGAGAAGCTGCCCGCCGTAGGGCAGCCGGGTGACGCACCACAGCATCCCGGCCGCCATCCGGGCAAGCCCGTGTCGCCAGCGGTAAGGTGCGTAGCGTTCGGGTCGGCAGGTGTCGGTCACTTCAGGCATGCGCCTTCCGGAGGATCGATTCGGGTGCGGAAACGGCCATGATTATGGCATGAAATGCCTGTGCTATTATCGGCCACTGATGCTTGCCGGGCTGATGCTGCCATGAAGATGCGTGTCCCCGCCTTCGATCGGGGGCGGATTCTGATCGTCGGAGATGTCATGCTGGACCGATACTGGCATGGCGCCACCGCACGCATCTCGCCGGAAGCGCCGGTGCCGGTGGTGCGTGTCGAAAGCTCCGAGGAACGGCCGGGCGGCGCCGCCAACGTGGCATTCAACACCGCGGCGCTCGGCAGCCGCACCCGGTTGATCGGGGTGACCGGTGACGATGCGCCCGCCGGCGTGCTCGAGACGCAGCTCGCCGCGGCCGGGGTCGATTGCCGGTTTCAGCGGCTCCCGAATACCCCCACGGTGACCAAGCTGCGGGTGATCAGCCGCCATCAGCAGTTGCTCCGCCTCGATTTCGAGGAAGGCTTTCAGGCTGTCGATGCCGACCGCCTGCTGGACGAGTTTTACCAGGGGCTTGCCGATTGCGATGTCGTGGTGTTCTCCGATTACGGCAAGGGGACGCTGGTGAATCTCGCCGGGATGATCGTGGCGGCGCGGCGTGCCGGCAAGCCGGTTCTGGTCGACCCGAAGGCGCCCGACCTCACCCGCTACCGGGGTGCGAGTCTCATCACCCCCAATCTGGCGGAATTCGAACTTGCCGCGGGTCCCTGCCCCGATGAACAGGCCCTGCTGGCGCGTGGCCGCGCCTTGCTCGACAACTGTGGTATCGATGCAGTGCTGGTGACGCGCGGCGAACATGGCATGACCCTGCTGCGCGGTGAGGGCCCGCCGCTGCATCTGCCGGCGGAGGCGCGCGAGGTCTTCGACGTCACGGGCGCGGGGGATACGGTCATCGCGGTCCTGGCCGCGGCGCTCGCCGCCGGCGAGGATCTGCCGGAATCGACCGCGCTGGCCAATCTGGCCGCCGGCATCGTGGTGGGCAAACTCGGCACGGCCGGCGTTGCCGTCCCGGAGCTGCGGCGCGCCGTGCAGTGCGCACAGGGCGCCGGTTACGGGGAAATGAGCCGGGAACAGCTGCTGGCCTCGGTCGCGGACGCGCGCGCACGCGGTGAACGGATCGTCATGACCAACGGCTGTTTCGACCTGCTGCATGCGGGGCACGTCGCGTATCTGCGCCAGGCGAAACGCCTGGGAGATCGGCTGATCGTTGCCGTGAATGACGATGCCTCCGTGGCGCGCCTCAAGGGGTGTGACCGCCCGCTGAACCCGCTCGTGCAACGCATGGCGGTACTGGCCGGCCTGGAGAGCGTAGACTGGGTGGTCGCGTTTTCGGAGGATACCCCGGTGCGGCTGGTCGACGAGATCCGGCCCGACCTGCTGGTCAAGGGCGGGGATTACCGCCCGGAGCAGATCGCCGGTTCTGACTGCGTGACCCGCCACGGCGGCGAGGTCGTGGTGCTGGGCTACCAGGACGGTTGCTCGACCAGTGCTATGATCGAGGCCATCCGGCGGCGGGACAGCGAAGTGGCATGCAAACACCATGTTCACCGCAGAGACGCAAAGAACGCAGAGAAATTCTTTAACGAAACCGAGTTAAACATGATGTGCTCTTTGCGACTTTGCGATGAATTCTCTATAAGAGTGAGACGTGAGAAGTAAGAGGTGAATTGTGAAGAGTGAGAAGATAAGATGATCATTGGAATCTGTGGAATGCACATCCACTCCCTAACGCCTCACGCTTCACTTCTCACTTTTTACCGTAGTCTCTGCGTCTCCGCGGTGAATAAATGATCATAGTCACCGGGGGGGCCGGGTTCATCGGCAGCAATATCGTCAAGGGGCTCAATGCGCGGGGCCGCGAGGATATTCTGGTGGTGGATGATCTGACGGATGGCGAAAAATTCCGCAACCTCGTTGACTGCGAAATTCTCGATTTCCTCGACAAGAATGATTTCCTCGACACGCTGCATGCCCGGGCGCTGTCGACGGGACCGGTCGAAGCGGTTTTCCACGAGGGTGCCTGTTCCAGCACCACGGAACAGGATGGCCGCTACCTGATGAACAACAACTACGCGTATTCAAGACGCCTGTTGCATTACTGCCTTGAACACGAGGTGGCGTTTCTCTATGCCTCCTCGGCATCGGTGTACGGGGCCGGCGATGACTTCACCGAGGCCCGCGAACACGAAGCCCCGCTCAACGTGTACGGCTATTCCAAGTTCCTGTTCGACCAGCAGGTACGACGCGTCCTGCCCGGGGCCCGGAGCCAGATCGCAGGGTTTCGCTATTTCAACGTCTACGGGCCCCGTGAACAGCACAAGGGCAACATGGCGAGCGTGGCCTGGCATCTCGGCCGCCAGCTCGACGAGGGTGTAAACCCGCGTCTGTTCAAGGGCTGCGACGGCTATGCCGACGGCGAGCAGCGGCGTGATTTCGTCTATGTCGACGATGTCGTGGATGTCAATCTCTGGTTCCTGGATCATCCCGACCGATCCGGGATCTTCAATGTGGGCACCGGCGGTTCCCGCAGCTTCAATGCCCTCGCCGAGGCGCTCATCGACTGGTACGGCCGGGGCGAGGTCGAATACATCCCCATGCCGGAGCAGTTGCGTGGTCGTTACCAGAGTTATACCCAGGCCGACCTCACGGCGCTGCGCGCGGCAGGATACGAAAAGCCGTTCCGCCCGCTGGAGGAAGGCGTCGCCATATATATGGACTGGCTGCGTGATCATGGCTGATCCCGCGTGAGAACGCTCTATACCGCCCTGCTCTACCTGCTCGCGCCCCTGGTGATGATGCGACTGGCCTGGCGCGGTCTGCGCGCTCCGGAGTACCGGCAATGCTGGGCGGAACGCTTCGGCTCCATACATCCCGCCGTGGGTGAGCAGGTCATCTGGGTGCATGCCGTGTCGGTGGGCGAGGTGCAGGCGGCGGAATCCATGATCCGCGCGCTGCTTGACCGCTACCCGGAGTATTCCATCCTGATGACCACAGTCACCCCTACCGGAGCGGCGCATGTCGCGGAACTGTTCGGCGGGGAGGTCGCGCACGTCTACGCCCCCTATGACCTGCCCGATGTGGTGGCGCGTTTCATCGATCGCGTCCGCCCGCAGCTGGCCATCGTGATGGAAACCGAGCTGTGGCCGAACCTGTTTCGGGGTTGCCTCAGAAAGCAGATCCCGCTGCTGCTGGTCAATGCCCGTCTCTCGGAAAAATCGCTGGCGGGGTACCGGCGGTTCCGCAAGCTGATCGGCAAGACGCTCGGCGCCGTCACGCAAATCGCTGCACGCACCCCGCTGGATGCCGAACGCTTCATCTCGCTGGGCGCGGATCCGGAAAAGGTCGTGGTGTCGGGCAACCTGAAATTCGAACAGCACATCCCCGCCGGTCTGTACGAGAAGGCGGCTCTGCTGCGCGGGGAATGGGGGGTGAACCGGCCTGTGTGGATTGCCGGCAGCACCCATGACGGCGAAGACGAACTCATCCTCGCGGTGTTCGGGGAGATACGCAAGACGCTCGGCAACTGCCTGCTGGTGCTGGTTCCCCGCCATCCGGAACGTTTCACTGCCGTTGCCGAACAGTGCCGCCGTCAAGGCTACCGCATCGTACTGCGCAGTGAGCGACTCGCCTGCGAGGCGGATACCGCGGTGTTCATCGGTGACTCGATGGGCGAGTTGCTGATGTTCTATGCCGCCGCGGACGTGGCCTTCGTCGGCGGCAGCCTGGTGGACGCCGGTGGACATAACATGCTCGAGCCGGCTGCACTGGGTATCCCGGTGGTGACGGGGCCGCACGTGTCCAACTTTCCGGAAGTCTGCAAGCTGCTGCTGACGGCCGGCGCCTGCCGCCAGGTAGAGAATACGGAGCAGCTGCGGGAGACCGTTCAGCACTGGCTGCAGGATGGCGGGGAACGCAAGCGAATCGGTGAAAAAGGCCGGGAAGCCGTCGAGCAGAACCGCGGCGCCCTGGCGACAGTGCTCGAGATGATCGCTGATTATCTGAAGACGTGATCCTGACATGGTAATACCTAGAGAACTGTATTGAACGTGAAGAACGGAAATACACGGAAAGAAGTTATAAAGAGGGGAATTGCGAACTGTCCAGAAACCCGGGTTTGTGCGGACAAAGAATAAAACCGGGTAATCAGGGCCATCAATGGCTGATGCCACCTGTCTCACTTGTCCCATTGCTCACTTCTGTATTTCCGTCTACTTCGTCATATAAAGCTCACTTCTCACCTTCTACAGGGAAATCAGCCGGTGTAGCGGACACCGCGGCGGGCGGCCATGGCGGTGCCGAGATCCTTTAACTGGCGGCTGCTCATGATGCCTTCCGCACGCGGCAGCAATTCCAGGTTTTCCCGCCGGACGTGCCGGCGGTTCAATTCGCAGAAGGCGTGAACCCGGTCGATGAAGACGGTGCGGTCCGCAATGTCCTGCGGCCGTTTCAGATCAGATGCAATCGCCCCCCAGAGCTCGTCGAGCTGCCGATGTTCCTGCTTCAGGCCGTGCACCAGATCGGCCAGCTTCAGTGACTGGCGTATCAGCAGGGGAAACAGGTCGATCTCCTCATCCTGATGGTGGAGCCTGGCGCTGGTCGGGAAATAGTTCATAACCCGGCGTGCCGCAGCGCGGACTTCCTCCTCCCTGTCGGCGTCGTCGAGGCTGGCAGCCAGTGCTTCCAGCAGGTCGCAGTGCGTGAGGATTTTCGTATGGCAGGCGCGCAGCAGCGCCAGCGGCTGGTCAAAGCCGGGCAGGCTTTCGGTAAGTCCCATTTGTTCCATTATTCTGGTTCCGCGGGAGTCGTGAAAGTAAGATGTAATGAAGTGAGAGGCGGGAAGTAATGAGGTGAGAAGTGAGAAGTAATGAAGTGAGAGGTCGAGAATAATGAAGTGAGAAGGGAGGTTGACAACTGACTGGGACGGGTGAATCCTGCTCTTCACTCTTCACTCTTC
>CAVQCA010000146.1:0-9749 GCA_963710815.1 uncultured Gammaproteobacteria bacterium
GCGGAATGGCACTTACTTAAGGGATATCGTTCTTGTATTAAAAACCAATGGCCACGGAAGACGAAAACACGGAATATCCACAGATAATTTCTGTGTCTTCCGTGAATTCCGTGGCTATTTATCACGATTTCGACTTAAGTAAGTGCCATTCACCGCAAAGACGCAAAGTTCGCGAAGAAAGTCATTCACAAAGCAAAATAAATAACTTTGCGTTCTTTGCGCCTTTGCGGTGAGCAAGGCGTTCAGTGATGAACACAAAGTAAATGCCATTCGGCTGTGTTCAGCTTACTCCCGGTCCCCGGGGTATGCTGAGGGCGGTGTTGTTCCCTTGGGCAGCCAGGGCGATCATGACTTCCGTGGTGATCATAAGACCCTCCACCGAGGCGGCATGCTGCAGCGCGCGTATAGGACCTCGGTACAATTCATCTCCCGCCCGCAGGCGCCTAGCATGAAAATACCAGGGGAGAGAACCATTCTGTAGCGCGGATGCGGACAGATGCCGGCGATAGTTGACCGGGTGTGCAATGCAAAACCAGGAACCAGAACCTTGGAGCTGCAGCACAATGAATACAATATCGACAAACCTTCTCTGGCTGCCCGGCCTGGCAATGGCGGTATCCGCGATAACCGTTCTCTCGCCTCTCTCGACGGGGAACGTCGCAACCGGTGACGAGGCGGAATGGATACAATCGCAATGCGCCGTATCCCGCACAGCGTATTCTTGCGGCGCGGACCCGTTCCCGGAACTCGCCTCACCTGCTGCCGACACACAAGCCGGATACACCGGAGCGGAGATGGGGCCTGTCACCCAGATCTGGAACCGCCTGCGCCGCGGCTTCACCTTGCCTGCGGGCAACAATCACGCGATCCGACACTACCTCGCGAGTTACCACCGACACCCCGGAGCCATTTCGCGGGTATTGAAACACGGCGAACCCTATCTCTACTACATCCTGAACCGCGTGGAACAACGCGGGTTGCCGTCGGAACTGGCATTGCTGCCGTTCGTGGAAAGCGCCTTCGACCCGCATGCCACCTCACCCGTCGGGGCGGCCGGGTTATGGCAGTTCATGCCCGAGACGGCCGCTTCTCTTGGCCTGAGCCAGGACTGGTGGTACGATGGCCGCCGGGACGTCATCGATGCCACCGAGGCGGCCCTGGACTATCTGGTACAGCTGCATCGCGACTTCGGCGACTGGTTATTGGCCCTGGCGGCCTATAATGCGGGCAGCGCGCGCGTCCAGCGCGCCATCGAGAAGAACCGCTCGGAGGGAAAACCGGTCGATTTCTGGCATTTGCCGCTTCCGGCGGAGACCCGGGACTATGTGCCCCGGCTGATCGCCCTGCGGGCGGTAATCAATCATCCGGCAGACTACAACATCACGCTGCCGTCCCTGCCCGACACCCACTACTTCATCCGCGTCGACACGCAGGGACGGATCGATCTGCAGGTGGCCGCTCGGCTCGCCGGGATCTCCGAGGAGGAACTCAAGCGCCTTAACCCAGGCATCCTCCGGCTCATTACGCCACCCGACAGGCCGAGTATCCTGCTCATCCCGAAGGCGAGTGAGAAAATTTTCGGCGAACGGCTCGCCCGGCTGCCCGATGAGGAACGCATTCAGTCATTCCGCCACCGGATACTCCGGGGCGACACCCTGAGCATGATCGCGCAGCATTACCGCACCACGGTAGCGAGACTGCTCAAGGTGAATCATCTGGAGAACACCGAAATCATCGCCGGAGAATTTATCGTCGTCCCCGGTTCATAGCACGGCCAGTGATACGCGAATGGAAACCAGTTCGACGCAGAGACGCCCGGGAATGCAAGGTATTTGATTGTTGCCGTTAAATAATCTCTCTGCGCTCTTTGCGTCTCTGCGGTGAAAATGGCGTTGTCAATAACTCCCTATCCCCAGTTCGATTCCCAGTAGGCATGCAGGCCAGCAACCGCGCCGGGCAGAAGTTCGACCAGCATTTCATATTCTTCCTCGTCGATCTCCGGCTCTTCCTCGACGTGCAGCAGCGCGAGCCTGGCGATCGGACCCAGCAGTGATTGCTCGTGCTTTGGCAGTCGCTTCCAGCGTTCCTCGTCGCCGCTGACCGCCAGCATGAACCCGAAGCACCACCCCTCGTGGGCCACCAGCGTCGCGCCGTTCTCCTCTATCTCGACGAACAGCGGCTCAAACGGCTGCTGTACCCTGAGCGTCGTGGAAATCTCGCGAAACAGGCGCAGCATCAGACCCGTCAGGCGTTCCCGTTCAGTCTCATCGGCGAATGCCGGCTGTCCCCAGACCGACTCCAGCAATGCTTCCGGCGTCACCGGCGCGTGACCCACGATCATCGCCGTCATAAAGCCATGGGCCTCATCCACCGGGAGGCGCTCTTCCTCCTCGTCCCCCGCACACAGAAAGTCGTCAAGCTCCGCATATTCTTCATCGGAAAGCGGCGCATCGGGAGGTAACGGCATATCACTGGTCCTCATGGTCTGGTAGTCAGGCAGTATGCCCTGTCGATTCGGATCGGGCCATGCGGACGAGGATACTCCCCCACACCGTTGACATACCACCCGGAATCACCGCACATCGACTTCACTCCGGCGAGCGGCTGCCGGACGGTCGGCTCGGGTACGGGCGGCGCCCGGAAGGTTGCTCATGCATCATACTGGTACCATTATGGGCACATCATGGTCAGGCCGAACGACAACCGGGAAGAGACTTCGAGACGAAACGCCGCGCGGCTGATATTGCTGCGCAACGTCGAAATCGCGGGTATTGCCGCCGGCATCGCCATCGCGACCGGCTATTTCGAACTGGCGCTTCCCCTGCTCCCCCTGTCCATCACCCTTGCCCTGATCAGCATGCTGAACCTGGCCGCCTGGCTGCGTTACCGGCGCGGCGCACATATCGGCGACGGCGAGGTTTTCAGCCAGATGATGCTGGACGTTGCGGGTCTTACCGGGGTCTTTTTCTACACCGGCGGCGCCTCCAACCCGTTTGTGTGGTTCTACCTGTTACCACTCATGATCGCGGCAACTATCCTGCCGCGCACCCAGACATGGATCATGGCGGCGATCACCGTCCTCTGCTACACGAGCCTGTTTCTGATCAATGCGCCGTTCGATGCGGGACCTGTACACCATATACATACCGGCGGCTTCCGGATGCACGTCTTCGGCATGTGGCTCGGTTTCGTCATGAGCGCGGGTTTCGTGGCCGTGATCATCGTCGGCATGTCGCACACCCTGCGCCAGCGTGACCGGCGCCTCGCCGAGGCGCGGGAGCAGGCCCTGCGGAACGAACGCCTGGTTGCGCTGGGCACGCTTGCCACCGGGGCGGCCCATGAACTCGGCACACCGCTCGGTACCATCGCGATACTGGCTGCGGAACTCGAGAGCGAATACGACGACCCCGCGCACGCTGACCTGCACGAGAAACTCGGCATCCTGCGCAGCCAGGTGGACCGCTGCAAGTCGGCGCTGTCGGTGATATCAGCCGAGGCCGGCGCTGACCGGGCCGAATCCGGTCAGCGGATGCCGGTCAGGGCCTACCTCGCGCAAGTCATCGGCAAATGGCGCCAGCAGCGACCGGGGGCATCGCTCGACTGTCATATCGATGAACAATCGCCGGACGCCGGTATCCTTGCCGAGCGCACCCTCACCCAGGCGCTGCTCAACATCCTGAACAACGCGGCGGACGCCTCGCCGGAGGATGTCAGGCTGCGGTCGAGCTGGACCACGACACAACTTTCACTGGATATCGCCGACCGGGGCGCGGGCATCGACACCCCCATCAAGGGACAACTCGGCAAAAACCCGGTGACCACGAAAAATGAAGGCCTCGGCGTCGGGCTGTACCTTGCCCATGCGACCCTGCAACGCCTCGGCGGCGCCATCACGGTTCGCCAGCGGAGCGACGGCGGAACGCTGACACGCATCACCCTTCCCCTGCTGGCGGATACCGCAGGCTGACACCATGAACGACGAGACGACTGACAACGAAGATCCGCTACTGCTGCTCGTCGATGACGACCCACTCTATTGCCGTGTTCTCGGTGACGCGCTGAAAAGGCGCGGGTACCGGGTCATCATTGCCCACGACCTCGCCGCGGCACTGCAACTTGCACGCGCCCGTGAACCGGAGTATGCCGTCGTCGACCTGCGCATCGGCAGCGACTCCGGCCTGGAACTGGTCAAGCTGCTGGCCGGACTCGATGAAAACACCCGCATCGTCATGCTGACCGGTTACGCCAGCGTGGCCACCGCCGTCGAGGCGATCAAGCTCGGCGCCGTGCACTACCTGGCCAAGCCGGCCGATGCCGATGAGGTGATCGCCGCCCTGCAACGCAGCGCGGGTGATCCCGGGGTGCCGCCCGCAGAAAATCCGCCGTCCGTCAGACGACTCGAGTGGGAACACCTGCAAAAGGTTCTCGTGGAACACGGTGGCAACGTTTCCGCCGCCGCCCGCGCCCTGAGGATGCACCGCCGCACCCTGCAGCGGAAACTCGCCAAGCGGCCCGTGAAGGAATAAACCGCGCACGGGCTTTACAGGCCGGTTCCCGCCTGAATTTGTGATGCGCGTCCAATTTCGGAATGACACCAGTCATGGGATGCCTGCCGCTGCCGATTCACTTCATAACCATTGAACAGCAGGTAGTAACGGAGAAGACCATGAACAAGCTGATTATTGCCCTGATGGCGATTTATTTCCTGGGTGACCCCGGTCTGCACTATCTCGCCTGGCTGGGTGAAATGAAGGTCTATATCATCTCCGCCGCCATCGCACTGGTTTCCATGCCCTGGATCACTTCGCAACTCGATGGTTGAACTGCGCACCGTGACGGCCCCGACACCGTAACTGTGCATCACCCGCACGGCGGCCTTCGGGCCGCCTTTTTTTATTGCAGCAGCCAGGGGCTTCTTGAAGCAGGACAGCCGCCTCGTCGGCTGACATCCCCGGCAGGCCGTGCGCCCCCGGATATGCACGAATGCCGGCTGTTGCCGCCGACATCCCGCAAAATCACTGACCCCGCTCCGGCTGCCTCTACTCACGCTTTTCCTGCATAATCCGCTCATGCCGACAGTGTTCTTATCCTCATCCGCGTCCTGCGACGTTGTTGGCGTGAAGTCATCAAACGAGATTCCGCCGAAAAGACCCGTTCTTCTCTTCAGCTTGACACTGTCAATGAACCCCGGTCTGGTCTCAGTGGTCTGAAATAACCTGTAGCCCCTTCTCCATGCGACGAATTCTCGGCATCTTCACCAACCTTTTCCCCGTCTGGGTGCTCCTTTGCTGCACGCTGGCGCTCTTCGAGCCAACCACCTTCACCTGGTTCAGCGGACCGCTGATCGTCTGGGGTCTGGGTATTATCATGCTGGGAATGGGGGTCACCTTGAGCCTGGATGACTTCAGGCAAGTCATGACCATGCCCCGTTCGGTGGGCACCGGCATCGCCGCGCAGTTCATCCTCATGCCGGCCTGCGCCTGGGGCATCGCACACACACTCAACCTGCCCGTGCCCTACAAGGTCGGCCTCATCCTCGTGGCCTGCTGCCCCGGGGGAACGGCCTCTAACGTAGTCACCTATCTCGCCCGCGCCAATGTCGCCCTCTCCGTGCTCATGACTATGTGTTCGACTGCGGTCGCCATCGTGTTGACGCCGCTGCTCACCGGATGGCTCGCGGGCCAGTACGTGCCCGTCAACGGCTGGCAGCTGTTTGCCAGCATGATCAAGATCGTGCTGCTGCCGCTCGTGCTCGGCATCAGCCTCCACCACCTCTTCCCGAGAGCGGTCCGGTTCGTCCTTCCGGTCGGGCCACTGATTGCGGTCGTGGTCATCGCCCTGATTTGCGCCAGCATCATCGGAGCCAATGCCGCGGCCGTGCGCGAGTCCGGAGTGGCTCTGCTGGGTGCGGTCTTCCTGCTGCACGGTGCGGCCTTCGCCTCCGGTTTCGCCTTTGCTCGCGTGTTCGGCTTCGGACCCACGGTCTGCCGCACGGTCTCGATCGAGGTCGGCATGCAAAACTCCGGC
Organism: uncultured Gammaproteobacteria bacterium; assembly: GCA_963710815.1. GTDB lineage: Bacteria > Pseudomonadota > Gammaproteobacteria > UBA9214 > UBA9214 > CAVQCA01. The sequence continues at coordinate 6,028 of CAVQCA010000146.1, forward strand.
CTGGCCACCGTGCTGGCACGTGCCCACTTCGCGAACCCGCTCACCGCCATTCCCTGCGCCATCTCCGCGGTCGTGCACTCGGTCATCGGCAGCCTCCTCGCCGCTCTCTGGCGTCTGCGCCCGGCTGAAGACGACCTCCGCACCCGCACCGGGCGGTAAAATGCCCCCTTTTTTTGCGTACGCTCGGGAAAAGCCGTTAATAATCAGCCTCACCATGGAATCTCGCGCCGCCAGACGTACCGCAACAATGGCGTATTCCGGACATAATCCGCCTTATCCCGGCCTGCTCGCGAACGGCAGGCTCCAGCGGGACAGGCCGTTCACACCACAGGCACTGCCTCTACGCTGAAACTGTTTTCGCTGAATTGTATCCGGCTCCTTTATTGATTGTTTAATTGCCGGACCGGGAAAATGATATACGTAGTAACCACAATAGACTAATGTGTTCGATCTTCTAGAATCAGCTGACATTCATGCTTCATAAGAAGAAAAATCTCAATGGCATTAGTTCTGATTCAAGGCGGGGAGAGCTTTACAGCCCGATTTCAATCCGTGATCAGGGCATGCTGCCTGGTCGCAGTGGTTCAGTGCAGCCCTGCCTCCACGGCTGGTCAGGTTGAAAAACTGTCCGTATCGGATGTAAATGGTGAATATTGCCTTCGCATTGCCGCGGTACTCAATGCACCTGCGGATTATGTGTACAAGGTAATCACTGATTACAAGCATGCCTATCGGATAAATCCCACGATTACCGATGTCGAGATTCTGCCCTCCGGTCGTGAGGGAGTCGTCAGGGTGAAGAATCATTCGGAGCAATGTGTCGGGCCATTCTGTTTTGATGTTGTCTGGGCTGGAGATATCGTGACAACCGGGGATGGAGACCTTGAGGTGGAAACCGTTCCGGAATTAAGCGACTTTGTATCGGGCTCCGCCGTCTGGCACATACGCCCCCAGGGGGGGCATACGCAGATTCTTTATGAGTCGAGGCTGAAGCCGGCGTTTTTCATTCCTCCGTTGATAGGCGGCCTCATTTTAAAAAAGCATATTAAAGACGATACCCTGGTTACCTTCAGAAGAATCGAGTGTCAGGCGATGATCAGGCTGGCCCTGGATATGGCAGAGCAATCGGAAGATTTGCGAAAGCTTTCAAAGGAAGGGAAGGAATGTGACAATCCTTTTGGGTAAGGGAGTTTGGTTATAGTCAAGTATCCCATGAATCTCTGGCCACACCATCCGTCTGATCACACTGCTGACCTGTCTTGGGTTTGTCGCCTGTACAACCGGGCCCAAGATCAGCTATCAACGTGATGTGCGCCCTATCCTTGTGGCCAGATGCATCGATTGTCATTCCCGGCCAAACGGCGAAGGTTACAGAAAGACAGGGTTAGACCTGGAAACTTACGAGTCTCTCATGAGGGGGTCGCTCTACGGTCCTGTGGTTGTTCCGGGCAATAGCAGGATGAGCCCGCTTAATATGCTGGTCGAGGGCCGCGCTGGCGATTTGTCACGTATATTGAAAAAAAAACACGACCCCATGACGAACAATGAGATTGAAATTCTACGTTTGTGGGTCGATCAGGGCGCACGCAACAATTAGCGTCCCTGTGCCGCCAACCGGGTGCAGGGTTGTCACAAGGAAGAAATCGACGACCCGGTCGGCGACCCTCAGTGTAAAGCCCCTGTGACATGCAACCAACTAAAAATAAGTATTAGTGGCGGCATCACTATCAGAACAAGTAATGCGAGCAGGCATTGACTGCATTTCAACAGTTTCTCCAGCATTGCTCCACAACCTCATCGATTTCCACGGTGCGGGAAAACATAAACAAACATAAGGAAGAGTGCAATTAGGGCAATTACGTAGAAAAGGACGCTCATCCCGGGCAGCATTTCCCGCCGCCGGTCATTCCCCGGGTCGGCCGGGAAGTTCCGGGGCGCTGGGGGAACAGATCATCCGAGCCGCAGCGACAGCGGCCTGTCCCAGTGAAAGGCCGCCGTCATTGGCGGGGAGTGTTACGGGAGCGAGCACGCCGAAACCGGCTTCCTTCAGCGACTCACTGACGCCTTCGAGCAACAACCGGTTCTGGAATACCCCGCCACCAAGAACGACGGTATCCAGACCGAATCGACGGCATAATTCCCCGGCCGTTTCCACGATGGCTCTCACCAGCCCTTGGTGGAAACGCGCCGCGATGGTGGCGGGCGTCACTTCCCTGTGGATATCTTCCAGCAATGCCTGCCAGAGGCGGACGCCATCCCAGTGTCCTGATCTCCTCCTCGTTGACGTCATGCGGGTAACCGTGTTGCGCCTGCTCGCGAAATCCGGGAGCTGCCAGCGATTCCAGTTCGATGGCGGCCTGTCCTTCGTGCGATACGCTTTCTCGGCACACCCCGATCGCGGCGGCGACCGCGTCGAACAGGCGTCCACAGGATGAGGCCATCGGGCTGTTGAGTCCCTTGTCGACCATGGTCTGCAAGGTATCCAGGGGTCGGGCCTCGAGAAACCGGACGATATCCAGATCCGGGTACTGATCCCGTAGCTGTTCCCAGCCGAAGGCGCAGGACAGATGGGCCCAGGTGTTGCGCCAGGGCTCGCGCATCGCCCGGGAGCCGCCCGGCATGGGGATGGGCCGGAAGCGGGCCAGGCGACGGAAACCGACATAATCGGCCAGCAGGAATTCCCCCCCCCAGAAGGTCCCGTCCTCGCCGAAGCCCAGTCCATCGAGCACGATCCCGAGCACCGGGCGGGTATCGAGCGGCATGGCGTGTTCGGCCAGGCAGGCCGCGATGTGCGCATGGTGATGCTGAACTTCCACCAGTTGCAGACCTTCGGCCTGTGCCTGTTCCCGCCCCAGCCGGGTCGAGAGATAGTCCGGATGTTCATCGACGGCGATACACGCCGGCCGGTGATCGAACAGCTGCCGGTACAGATCCAGGTTATGACGGTAATCTCCCAGCGTAAGCGCATCCTCCAGGTCGCCGATGTGCTGCGACAGGATGGCCCGACCGGCTTTCAGCAGGCAGAAGGTGTTCTTCAGTTCACCGCCCGTCGCCAGTATCTGTCCGGCTTCGGCAAACGCCTCCGGCAGCAGGATCGGCTGGGGCGCATAGCCGCGCGCACGGCGCAGAAAACGCGGCTGGCCGGCAGCGACGCGCAGCACCGAGTCGTCCAGCCGGTTGACGATGTCGCGGTCATGCAGCAGGAAATAATCGGCGATCCCCTCCAGACGCCGGCGCACATCCTCGTTGTCGATCGTCTGCGGCTCGTCGCTGCGGTTGCCCGAGGTCATCACCAGCGGCCGCGTCATGTCCTGCATCAGCAGGTGATGCAGCGGAGTGTAGGGCAGCATGAACCCGAGGGTGTTCTGGCCGGGAGCGACGTCGGCGGCCAGGGGTTCGCCTGCCGCATTCAGCACCACGATGGGCGCGGCCCGGTCGCGCAGCAGCGCCGCCTCCGTCTCGTTGACCTGCGCAAAGCGCGTGACCATGGCGATGTCGCGCGCCATCAGGGCAAGCGCCTTGTGATAGCGGTGTTTGCGCACGCGCAGGCGGTGACCACTTTATCATTGCCCGCGTCGCACGCCAGGTGGATGCCGCCGATGCCCTTGACCGCGAGGATGCTGCCCGCGCGAATCAGTCGTGCGGCGGTTTCGATTACATCACCGCCGTATCCAGTGGCAGCACCGTGCCAGCGGCATCCGTCAGCCAGACGCGGGGCCCGC
>CAVQCA010000147.1:0-12314 GCA_963710815.1 uncultured Gammaproteobacteria bacterium
AGGGATATCGTTATTATATAAAAAATAAATGGCCACGGAAGCACACGGAAAAACACGGAATATTCACAGATAATTTCTGTGTTTTCCGTGGATTCCGTGGCTATTTATCACGATTTAGACTTATGTAAGCGCCATTCTGGTCCGACTCCTTTGCCCCGGTTCTGCAGCGTTTATCGCCGCGATCGCTATCGGGTCGTGGTGCCTGAGCGGGCCATTTATCCGGTAAATCGAATGCGCTTCAGGATGACAGCGAATCGGCCAGCGCCCTCAGAAGTTTTGCTCCATCGCCACGCCATGCGCTGCCGTGCATGCAGGCAAGCGTTGCCGGTTCGGTGGCGGCCAGTTTCTCAAGCATTACACGGGTGTTTTTCGTGTAAGAAAAATAATCCATCCTGTCCCGGAAGGCTTCACTGGGCCCGAGAATGTCGGATTCCGTGACGGGCGCAAGACCTGCGCCTCCCTGTGTGAACAGGTCGCCGCACAGAAAAGTCCGGGTATGTTCCTCTGTCAAAAAACCGCAGTCCCATGCATGCGGCAGATGCGGGGTATCGAACCAGCGTACGCGGTGAGTGCCCAGAGTAAGCACCTCACCGTCGGCGAGGGCCCGGGGGCTGCGGTCCGCAAGATCCTCGATCGATACCATGGCGGCAACCGTACCGCAGAGCGGCAGGGAGTGCGGCGCCGCAGCCAGCCATTCGTTGAGTGAGCCGCATTCGTCCGCCTCCACATGCGAGAAGCCGATGTAACGCAATCGTTCGACCGGGAGTACGCTCGCGACCGCTTCACGTACCAGAGCAAACATTCTTCTGGGTCCGGTGTGGAACAACAGGGGTTCGTCATCGGTGATGAGGTACTGGTTGAACGAGAATTTCACGCCGCCTTCAAACGTGACCGGTGTATTGATGCGATAAAACCCCTCGGAGACCTCATGTACATTCGTTCCCGACTGGCTGTTCGTAACGGTCATAATTGTTCTCCTGAAAATGGGGGAGACTGCCGGAAGATACTGAAATTATGTGTGTCTCGCCCGTGTTTTTTACGTGTGCTCCCGTGGCCATTTGGTTGTTTATATGGACGATATCCATTAAGTAACTGCCATTCCACTATGACATGAATGGTGCTTGGTTAAGCCTGATCACACCCCTATGACCACGGAATCACACGGATGACACGAAAAGAAGAGCCTGTATTCCGTGTCTTCCGTGTGATTCCGTGGCTGTTTATCGGGCTTGGGCCTTCACTAAGTGCTATTCCGCCATGATGCATATTTCCATTGATGTCTAATACTTGAATCTTGCATGTTTATATATGTAATATCACGACTTATGACATATAAAAGATGCAATTAACATGATCACTGCCGCGCAGATCCGGGCCGCCCGGGCCCTGCTGGGACTGGACCAGCGCCGCCTGGCGGAGGCGGCGGGGCTGTCGCTGCCCACCATCCAGCGCATGGAAGGCAGCGCAGGTCAGGTGCGTGGCAACGTGGAATCCCTGGTGAAGGTGGTCGAGGCGTTGGAGAAGGCCGGCGTCGAGTTGATCGGGGAGGGGGTGGCCAGCTCCGGCGGGGGGCGCGGCGTCCGGCTCAAGGCGCCGCCCGCGCCGGAGGAAAACGCGTGAGCCCGCACACCGCGCTCTTGCTCGCCGGTCTGGCGGTGCTGCTGGCGCTGGCCTCGTCCGTGGTCTCGGTGGCCGCCATCCGGGTGCCGCGCGTGTTGCGCTTGCTGGTGATGCCGCTGTTCGGGTTTGCCGGCCTGGCGGCGCTGGCGGCGGGTCTCCTCACCCTGGAACAGGGTGGTGTGGCCACGGCCACTTTGCCCATGGGCCTGCCGTGGCTGCCCTCGCGGGTGCGACTCGACGTGCTGTCCGGCTTCTTTCTTTGCGTGATCGGTGTGGTGAGCGTCGCCGTCGGGCTCTACGGCCCGGCCTATGTGCGCGGCTTCGAGCGTGGGCGGGATTCGCTCACGGCGCTCGGCGGTTTCGCCGGACTGTTTCTCGCCGGCATGCTGCTGGTGGTGCTCGCCGACGACGCCTTTCTGTTCATGGTGGCGTGGGAGGTGATGTCGCTGTCCTCCTATTTCCTGGTGGCCTTCCAGCACGAGAACGCCGCCAATCGCCGCGCCGCCTTCCTCTACCTGCTGATGGCGCACATCGGCGGTCTGGCCATCCTGCTCGGCTACGGCGTGCTCGCCTCCTTCGGTGGCGGCTTCGCCTTCGAGGCCATGCGCGCGGCGCCGCTCTCGCCCGGCTGGGCCAGCGTGGCGTTCGCGCTCGCCTTCCTCGGCTTCGGCATGAAGGCAGGGCTGGTGCCGCTGCACGCCTGGTTGCCGGAGGCCCATCCCGCCGCGCCCTCGCACATCTCGGCGCTGATGTCGGGGGTGATGCTGAAAGTGGCGGTCTACGGCTTCATCCGCTTCGTGTTCGATCTGCTTGGCGATGTTCACTGGCAATGGGGTGTGGCGGTGCTCGTCATCGGCGGCGTCTCGGCACTGACCGGCGTACTCGCGGCGTTGATGCAGACCGATCTCAAGCGTCTGCTGGCCTATTCCTCGGTGGAGAATCTCGGCATCATCTTCATCGGCCTGGGGCTCGCGCTGGTGTTTCTCGGTACGGGCCATGCGCTGCTCGGGGCGCTGGCGTTCGTCGCCGCGCTTTACCATGTACTGAACCATGCGCTCTTCAAGGGACTGCTGTTCCTGGGCGCGGGCGCGATCGTGCAAAGCACCCATGAATACAATCTCGAGCAGATGGGCGGCCTGCTGCGGCGCATGCCCTGGACCGGGTTATTTTTCCTGCTTGGTTGTATCTCCATCTCGGCGCTGCCGCCGTTCAACGGTTTTGTCTCCGAGTGGCTCACCTTCCAGGCGGCGCTGCAGGCCTGGCAGCTCGAGAGCGGCGTGCTGCGCAGTCTCATTCCCATCGTCTCGGCGGTGCTGGCGCTGACCGGTGCGCTGGTCGCAGCGACCTTCGTCAAGGTCTATGGTGTCGCCTTCCTCGGCCAGGCCCGCAGCCGGCACGTGCGCCGCGCCCGTCAGGTTCCCCTGGGCATGCGCGCGGGTCAGGGCTGGCTGGCGTCACTGTGCCTGCTGTTAGGTGTCCTGCCCACGACGGTGATCGGCGTGATCGACGTCGTCCCCCGACAACTCCTGGGCACCGGGCTGCCGCAGGCCGCTGCGCATGGCTGGCTCTGGCTGACGCCGGTTTCGCCCGCGACGGCGAGCTACAGCGCCCCGCTGGTGATCGTGCTGCTCGCCGTGTTTGCCGGGGCGGCGCTCTGGGTAATGCGCCGCAGCGCCGTGCGCCGGGTGCGCCGCTGCGATGCCTGGGACTGCGGCTTCGCGCCACCCACGGCGCGTATGCAATACACCGCCACCGCCTTTGCCCAGCCGATCCGGCAGGTGTTCGGCCTGCTGTTCCACGTCGAGGAGTCGGTCGGGCAGCGCGAGGATGGCGCACCGCGCTATCAGCTCAGCATCACCGATCGCGCCTGGGGACTGTTCTACACGCCGGTGGTGCGGGCGGTGGAGTCGGCTTCCCGCCGCGTGGTGCGGCTGCAGTCCGGCAATGTGCGCGTCTACCTCGGCTGGACGCTCGCCACGCTGGTGCTGCTGCTGTGGATCATTTCATGAACGCGGTCGCGTGGGGTGCGGCCCTGCTGCAGGCGCTGCTGTATGCCGCGCTCGCGCCGCTGCTGGTCGGCTGGATCCGCAAGGTGAAGGCGCACCTGCAGAACCGGCGCGGCGCCTCCGTGTTCCAGCCCTACCGCGATCTGCGCAAGTTGCTGCTGAAGGAGGCGCGCGTCGCCCATACCGCCTCGCCGCTGTTCCGCGCCGCGCCCTACATCGTCTTCGTCGCCACCTGGCTGGCGGCCTCGACCGTGCCCCTGATCGCGGTCAACCTGCCCACCGCGGCGATCGCCGACATCATCGTGCTGGTGGGTCTGCTGGCGCTGGCGCGCTTTTTTCTGGCGCTGGCGGGCATGGACGTCGGTACGGCCTTCGGCGGCATGGGCGCTTCGCGCGAGATGCTGGTCTCGGCGCTGGCGGAACCGGCGATGCTGATGGCGGTATTCACCCTGGCCATGAGCGCCCACAGCACCAATCTCGCCAGCGTCATCGATTACCAGCTCGGCGCCTTCGCACTGCGGCCCTCGTTCCTGTTCGCCCTCGGCGGCCTGATCCTGGTGGCGATCGCGGAGACCGGCCGCATCCCGGTGGATAACCCGGCAACGCACCTCGAACTCACCATGATCCACGAGGCCATGCTGCTCGAGTACTCGGGTCGGCACCTCGCGCTGATGGAGTGGGCGGCCCAGATCAAACTGGTTCTCTACGGGACGCTCATCGCCAACATCTTCTTTCCCTGGGGCATCGGCCGGGGCTTTGCGCCCGCGGTGCTGGCGACGGGTCTGGCGGCCGTCGTACTGAAGCTCTTCGCGCTCGCCACCGCGCTCGCCATCGGCGAGACCGTGCTCGCCAAGATGCGCCTGTTCCGTGCGCCGGCGTTTCTCAATCTCGCGCTGTTGCTCGCCCTGCTCGGGTTGCTGAGTCAGGTCATCCTGGAGGTGGGCGCATGAGCATCGCCCTGTTGCCGTTGCTGCAGCAGATCGTGCTGGTGCTGGCGGCGATCGTGCTGTTCACCTCGTTCGTGCTGCTCTCCCAGGCCCGTCTGATCGCGGCCATTCACGCCTTCGCCTGGCAGGGCGCGCTGGTGGCGGCGGTAACCACCGTGGTGGCGGCGACCGGACAGACGCCCCACCTGTATTTCTCGGCGCTGCTCACCCTGGCGCTCAAGGCCCTGCTGATTCCGTGGATGCTGCACCGGATGACGCGCCGGCTGGCACTGGAACGCCACGTGGAGACGCTGCGCCATCCCGCCCTGGTGATCATGGCCGCGGTCGCGCTGGTGATCTTCAGCTACTGGCTGGTGCTGCCCATGGTGCAGCAGGAGCTGGCCTACACCCGCAACATCGTCGCCATCAGCCTTGCGGTGGTGCTCATCGGCCTGTTGATGATGGTGTTCCGCCAGCAGGCGGTGGCCCAGGTGCTCGGCTTCATGTCGATGGAGAACGGCCTGTTCCTGGCCGCGGTTTCCGCCACCGCCGGTATGCCGCTGGTGGTGGAGCTGGGCGTGGCCTTCGACGTGCTGGTGGCGATGGTGCTGTTCGGCGTGTTCTTCTTCCAGATACGCGAGAGCATCGACTCGCTCGACGTGGATCGTCTCAACCGGTTGACCGAGGCCACGGAGGTCGGCGAGGCGAGCGCCGGCCGGGCGCCGCCACGCGCCGCAGCAGGGGAGGGGGGATGATCGCGCTGCTGATTGTCCTGCTCACGCCGGTGGCGGGCGCGCTCGTGCTGGCGGTGTTGCGCCCGCTCGGCGCCGCTGGCTGGCTGAACGTCACGGTCTCCACGATCACCTTCGCTGCAGCCGCCTGGCTGACCTGGACGATCGCGGCGGGTGTCGAGGTCGCCGGGTACGGCTTCCGCGTCGATGATTTCAACATTTACCTGGTGGCGCTGACCGCCTTTATCGGCCTGACCACCTCGATCTTTTCCCGTCCGTACATGCGCCACGTATGCGAGATGGGCCTGACCCGACGGCGCGGCATGCGCATCTACCATTCCATGTACCAGGCCTTCATGTTCACCATGCTGCTGGCGTTGACCACCGACAATCTCGGCGTGCTATGGGTGGCAATCGAGGGCGCGACGCTCGCCACGGTGCTGCTGGTGTCCCTGTACCGCACGCCGGAGGCAGTGGAGGCGGCCTGGAAGTATTTCATCCTGTGCGGTGTCGGCATCGCGCTCGCGTTGTTCGGCACGGTGCTCACCTACTTCGCGGCGCAGCACGTGGTCGCCGACTCGTCCGCCGGGCTCACCTGGAGCACGCTCTACCGGCATGCCGGCCATCTCGAACCCGCGGTGATGCGTCTCGCCTTCGTCTTCCTGCTGGTGGGCTACGGCACCAAGGTGGGTCTGGTCCCCATGCACCAGTGGCTGCCGGACGCGCACTCGGAAGGCCCCACGCCCATGTCGGCGGTGCTCTCCGGGCTGCTGCTCAACGTCGCGTTGTACGCGGTGGTGCGGCTCAAGATGCTGGTGGACGGTTCGCTCGCGGAGAGCAGCGCGCCGCATCTCGCCGGCTATCTGCTCATGGGCTTCGGGATGGTGTCGTTCCTGGTGGCGGGTCTGTTTCTGCACCGCCAGCGCGATATCAAGCGCATGTTCAGCTACTCGTCCATCGAGCACATGGGACTCATGACCTTCGCCTTCGGACTCGGCGGGCCGCTCGCCACCTTTGGCGCGCTGCTGCACATGCTGGTCCACTCGTTCACCAAGTCGGCCATCTTCGTCACCGTGGGTCACGCCACACACATTGCCGGCACCCAGCGCATCGACAATATCCGCGGGCTGATCCGCACCCAGCCCGCAGTGGGCTGGTCGCTGCTGATCGCCGTGGCGGCCATCGCGGGGTTTCCGCCGTTCGGCGTGTTCACCAGCGAATTCCTGCTGCTCAACGCCACCATGAAGGCGCAGCCCTGGCTGACGGTGGCGTTGTTGAGCGGTCTGGGGGTCGCCTTCGCCGGGCTGTTCCGTCACCTCCATCCGATGGTCTACGGCGCCGCGCCCGAGGGCCAGAAACCGGTGCGCGCCAACATGTTTCCGGTCGCGATCCACCTCGCACTGGTGCTGTGGCTGGGGCTTTCCATCCCCGGTTTTCTGGCCCAGTGGCTGGACCGGGCGACCGAGCTGATCACCGGGAGTCATCTTCTGTGAGCCGCTTCGACTGGCTGTCCGAATACCTGGCGCGTCTCGAGGACGAACACATCCTGGTGCGCACCGGCAGCGCCGCCCGCCTGGCGCCCGCGCATTTCCTGACGCTGGATACCGAGGACTGGGCGCGCGCCGGGCAGGTCGCGCGCGCCTTCGGCTGCCGCTTTGCCGGGCTGTGGGGGGATCCGGGCGATGACCGGATCAGCGTCTACGCCTGCCTCGAACACCAGAGGGATTACCTGGTGCTGGCGACCCGCGCGCCGATGAGCCGGCCGGTGCTGGCCTCGCTGACGCCCAGCTTCCCGGGCGCCGATCGCCTGGAGCGTCACCTGCAGGACCTCTGCGGTCTCACCTTCCAGGACCATCCCGACGCGCGACGCTGGACGCGCCATCGGGCCTGGCCCGACACCAGCCATCCCCTGAGTCACGATTTTCCCCTGGCCGGGCTGTCGCCGCGGCGCACGCCTGCCGATGCCGATTACCCCTTCGTGCGTGTGCGGGGCAGCGGCGTCTGCGAAATTCCGGTTGGTCCCGTGCACGCGGGCATCATCGAGCCCGGGCATTTTCGCTTCCAGGCGGTGGGCGAGCGGGTGCTGCGCCTGGAGGAACGCCTCGGCTACGTGCACAAGGGCATCGAGAAGCTCGCCGTGGGGCGTGATCCCGTCGCGCTCGCGCGGCTCGCCGGGCGCGTCTCGGGGGATTCCACCGTGGCGCACGCCTGGACCGCCTGCCAGGCCATGGAGCGCGCGGCCCTGTGCACCGTGCCGCCGCGCGCCACGGTCCTGCGGGCGCTCGCTTGCGAGCGCGAGCGCGTCGCGAACCACGTCGGCGACATCGGCGCCGTCTGCAACGACGTCGGCTTCAGTTTCGCCCATGTCCAGTGCGCACGGTTGCGCGAGCAGTGGCAGCGGCGCAGTCATGCGTTGTTCGGACACCGCCTCATGATGGACCTCGTGGTGCCGGGCGGGGTGGCGCGCGATTTCCCTGCCGGGGCGCCGGAATTGCTGCGCACCGACCATGTCGCGCTGCGCCGGAGCATCGAGCCGCTGTTCGACGTGATCGAGGATCACCCGTCGCTGGATGACCGGTTGCTCGGCACCGGATGTCTGAGCGCCGGGGACGCACGCGAGCTAGGCTGCACCGGCTACGTGGGCAAGGCGAGCGGTCAGGGATTCGATGCGCGGCGCGACAACGCCTATCCGCCCTACGACGAACTGGCGGTGGAAGTGCCGGTCGAGTCCGGCGGCGACGTCGCCGCGCGGGTGCGGGTGCGCATGGCGGAGGTGCGCGAGAGTCTGACGCTGATGGACCACCTGCTCGATATCCTGCCGGAAGGTGACATCGCCACCTCCCTGCTCGCACCGCCGGCCGGATCGATGGGGATGGGATTCATCGACGGCTGGCGCGGTGAAGTGCTCGCCTTCGTGCGTTTCGCGGCGGGGGGACGCATCGCCCGCTACTTTCCGCGCGACCCGAGCTGGTTCACCTGGCCGGCGCTCGAGCGGCTGATTCACGGCAACATCGTTCCCGACTTCCCGGTGTGCAACAAGTCCGTCAATGCGTCCTATTCCGGACAGGATTTATAACTGGTATACGTCGATGAACACCGTATTCAACGCAAAGACGCAAAGTACGCAAAGAAAATTATTATCAAAAACCGCCAGGAAGCATCTGAATATGTCATCCCCGCGAAAGCGTGGATCCGGATTCGCTGATTCTTGAGAGACTGAATAATCTGCTTCGCTCATACTTCATTATGTCCAATGTGCTGCTCACTTTCATTGTGGCTCGTGTCTGGATGACGAGCTTGATCGGCATGTCACTAGTGGTCTTTGCGTTCTTTGCGCCTTTGCGTTGAATTGATTTTCGTGTGGATGGATATTGATCGATGTTCCGTATACTCAAACAATCCCTGTTGACGGGCGTCGTCACCGAGGCGCCGCCGGCGAGTGACGACGCCGAACTGGAGCGGATCGGTATCGTGCTGCGCCGGCGCATCGGGGCGCGCCTCGGCCGCAGCCTTGCCATCCGCCAGGTGGACGCCGGCTCCTGCAACGGCTGCGAGCTGGAGATCCACGCCCTCAACAATCCCTACCATGACGTCGAGCGATTCGGCGTGCATTTCGTGGCCTCGCCGCGGCACGCCGACGTGCTGCTGGTCACCGGCCCGGTCTCGCGCCACATGGAGACCGCGCTGCGGCGCACCTGGCGCGCCACGCCCGCGCCCAAGCTGGTGATCGCCGCCGGCGACTGCGCCTGCAACGGCGGCGAGTTCGGCGTGTCCTACGCGAGCTGCGGCGCGGTGGAGAACGTCATTCCCGTGGATGTAAAGATCCCCGGCTGCCCGCCGACTCCACTCGACCTCATCAAGGGGCTGCTCGGGGCGCTGCCCGGCTGAGACATCCGGCGCTGTCAGCACCGATGTCTTGCCATTCATCGGTATTGGCGATTATGTTAGCTGTACGCCCGGCTGCCCCGCGTGAGGCTTTTGTGAACATTCAGGCACTATGCTCTTCACAAGTAACTGTATGGCACCGGAGGCCGCCGCATGCCACGCCGCGTTTTGGTCATTGAGGACAATCACGATATCGCGGAACTCGTGAAGCTGCACCTGCGTGATTGCGAGGCCGAAGCCGATGTTGAATGCAGCGGCACTGCCGGGCTGGCGCGCGCGCGCAGTGGTAACTATGACCTGGTCATCCTCGACCTGATGCTGCCCGGGCTGGACGGCCTGGAAATTTGCCGCCGGCTGCGCGAGCGCCGTGCCTATGTCCCCATCCTGATGCTGACCGCCAAATCCAGCGAGCTCGACCGGGTGCTGGGCCTGGAGATGGGCGCCGACGACTACCTGACCAAGCCCTTTTCCATCCGCGAGCTGGTCGCGCGGGTGCGCGCCATTTTCCGCCGCGTGGATGCCTTCGGCGGCGGCGCGGCGGAGCCCGGCCAGCGGCTGGAACACGGTGAATTGCTGATGGACCGGGAGCGGCACAGTGCCTCGCTGCATGGCAAGCCCCTGGATCTGACTGCCAGGGAATTCGAACTGCTGTGGTATTTTGCCAGCCATCCGGGGCGGGTCTACCGTCGCGAGCAGCTGCTCGACCAGGTCTGGGGCGCGGGCTACGAGGGCTACGAACACACTGTCAACTCCCACATCAACCGCCTGCGCGTGAAGATCGAGGCGGACCCGGCCAGACCGCAATATATCCTTACCGTGTGGGGTGTAGGCTATAAATTCACTGATGCGGCGCCGCCTGGCTGATTCAGACCGTGGCGCGTTCGCTCTACACCAAGCTGGCCGTCATCCTCACCCTGCTGTTCGGCACAGTGGGGCTGCTGTTCGTATTGCTGCTGGGCCGGACCACCGAACACTACCAGCAGGAAGTGGCGCAGAAGCTCAATGCGGCGCTGGCCGGGGATATTGTTGCCGAACATCTGTTGTTACGGGATGGCGGGATCGATCAGGCGGCGCTGGAACGGCTCTTCCATGTGCTGATGGTGATCAATCCCAGGGTCGAACTCTACCTGCTCGATACCGGGGGACGCATCCTGGCCTACTCGGCGCCGCCGGGAAAGGTACAGCGCAAGGCCGTTGATCTGGCACCCGTGCAGGCTTTCCTGAACGGCGATTACACGCCGCCGCTGAGCGGCGATGACCCGCGCAGCCTGACGCGGCGCAAGGTGTTTTCTGCCGCCCCCATCGATGTGGATGGCAGGCGCGCCGGCTACCTGTACGTGATTCTCGGCAGCGAGCAGTACGACAGCGTGGCGCAGATGCTGGCAGGCAGTTACGTCATCAAGCGCAACATGCTGTTGTCCCTGGTTGTGGTGGTGTTTGCCCTGCTGGCCGGGTTGCTGCTGTTCGCCCTGCTGACCCGGCGCCTGCGCCTGCTCACGCGCGCGGTGGAGGATTTTCAGCTTGCCGGTTTCAGCGGTGCGCTGCCACCGGGAAGAAGTAACGGCGATGAGATCGAACGGCTTGCCTGCAGCATCAACGCGATGGCGGAGCGTATCGCCGGACAGGTACAGCGCCTGCAGGAAACCGACAGCCAGCGCCGTGAGCTGGTGGCCAATGTTTCGCATGACCTGCGCACACCTCTGGCCTCGCTGCAGGGCTATCTGGAAACCCTGCGACTTAAGGGCGAAGACCTGGGGCGGGAGGAACAGTTGCACTACCTTGAAGTCGCACACCGGCATTGCCTGCATCTCGGCCGCCTGGTCGAGGAACTGTTCGACCTTGCCAGGCTGGACGCCAACGAGGTGCAGCCGGTACTGGAACCGTTCTCTCTGGCGGAACTCGTGCAGGACGTCGTGCACAAGTTCGAGCTGCGTGCCGGGGAGCGCGAGGTGGTCCTGCTGGCGGATTATGACGCAGGCCTGCCGTTCGTTGTGGGAGATATCGCGCTGATCGAGCGGGTTATGGACAACCTGATAGAAAACGCCCTGCGTCACACCCCGGCAGGCGGCACGGTGACGGTGGCAGTACAGCCCGTCGGCAAGGCGCTGGCGGTGCAGGTCATCGATACCGGCTCCGGCATCCCGGCCGAGGACCTGCCCTACATCTTCGATCGTTTCTACCAGTCCGACAAGATGCGCACCCGCGGCGGTGCCGGGCTGGGACTGGCCATCGCCCGGCGTATCGTGGAGCTGCACGGCCGGACGATCCGCGCCGCCAGCAGCGGCGGCCGCGGCACGACCTTCGCTTTCGACCTTCCGGTACAACCGCTGGCGGGCTGAATGCCCCGGCTGTGATCAAAGGTGATATTTGCTTGAGGACTCCGTGAGGTACGGTCGGCATCCTTGGTAAGGGCAGGCGCTGCGTGAACAGTGACGCTTTCGCAACCCGAAAAACCATGGAGGCTGAAAAATGAGACTGTCAGTACTTGAGAAATATTGCTGTACTGTCTGGTCTGCTGCTGGCAACGGTTGCACAGGCCGATGCGCCCGATTTTTCGGCCAGGGTGTACGGTGACGGTGTAGCTTGCTGGGCGCCAACTGTACACCACGCTGCCGGCACCCAACGAGTACAACCGCCAGGCATTCAATGCACTGTACGTGATTACCAACTCCAACAACCCGCAGGGCCAGTTGCCTGTCTCCGAGGCGGCACCGGGTAATCCGGCGACAACGGCGGGCGCTGGTTCACCCATACCGTGGAGTGGACCGCCGAAGGCTTCATGGCGTACGGTACCGTGCCGGTGTTGAAGTCCTATGATGATATCAAGGATGAAGAGAACACCGGCTATCTGGTGATTACGCCGGGCTCGTTTCCGAACGGGCCACCGGTTTATTTCCAGTGCCCGCTGCTGCCGGTGAAATAGGCAGCATCCGGCGGCGCAACGCCCGCCGGGATTTCACGGTGTTGGCGCCGTTGCGGCGATGTGCGATATCGGCCTGCCGGGTCAGGTGCTGTCCGCGATTTATTCATGGATTCCGGGTAGGAGGCCGTTTATTCTTGGCCTCCGCTGTATTTCCAGTCACGAAACCCGGTAGCTATCCGTATCATGTCCGTCCCCGAATCCGTCAACACCATGCCCGGCGAAG
>CAVQCA010000148.1:0-54736 GCA_963710815.1 uncultured Gammaproteobacteria bacterium
ATGATCCGCCGCGTCAGGGCAGGCGCGCCAGCCGAACAGGGAACTGCGGCCACCGGGGCCAGCAAATGCCGGGATCAATCAGGCACCGCCCAGCAAGGCATCGAGGATACGCCGCGCCCCGCGCGCGAGCAGATCTTCCGCGAGTTCCCGGCCCAGGGATTCGGCATCCGACGCCGGACCGACAATCTGGCCGTGCACGATCTCGCTGCCATCCGGCCAACCAACCAGTCCGCGCAATTCGATGAACTCATTGTTCAGCAGGGAAAAACCGGCCACCGGCGCCTGACAACCGCCTGCCAGCCCGGCGTTGAGCGCCCGTTCAGCCCGGATGCGCAGGCGCGTCGGTTCGTGGTTCAGCGGCTCGATCAGCCGCCTGACGCCTTCATCCTCCCGCCGGCATTCGATGCCGATGACGCCCTGCCCCATGGCCGGCAACGATTCTTCCGGGGTAAGTGCGCGGGTGATGCGCGCCGTCATGCCCAGACGCTTGAGACCGGCGCAGGCCAGCACGATGGCGTCGTAGTCACCCTGGTCCAGCCTGCCCAGACGGGTATTCACGTTGCCACGCAGGTCGAGCAGCCGCAGGTCGGGACGCCGCGCGCGCAACTGGCACTGACGACGCAGGCTGGAGGTGCCGACGAGGGCGGCCTCCGGCAGGGCGTCGATCGAGCCGTAGCGGTTTGAGACGAAGGCATCGAGCGGATCCTCACGCTCGAGTATGGCGCCGATTTCCAGGCCGGGCGGAAGTTCGGCCGGCACGTCTTTCATGGAATGCACCGCGATATCGGCGCCTCCTTCCAGCATGCCCTGCTCAAGTTCCTTGACGAACAGGCCCTTGCCACCGATGCGCGCGAGCGGACTGTCAAGCACACGGTCTCCCTGTGTGGTCATGGTCACGAGCTCCACCTGAAGTCCGGGATGGGCTTCCTTCAGTCGGGCGCGCACGTGCTCGGCCTGCCAAAGCGCCAGCGGGCTCTTACGGGTTGCGATGCGCAAGCGTTCGGTTGTCATCGGCGGTCACAAATAACCAGGTGTTTGGGCAAAGGCCCCTCGGGGAAGGTTGGCAGGGAATGATTATACAAGGCGGTTCTGTCCGGATGTGCATTATTGCGCTGGTTGCCGGTCGCGCCGATGCTCCCGGGGCAGCCCGGCAGGCAGACAGACCGGGCAGCAGGCAGTCATCAGGACTGCAGCGCTTTAAGCAGCCGGCGCACATTTGGAAGATGGCGGCGGCTGATTTCCAGCGACTCCTCCACGTCGCGCAGCCGCAACCCGAACTGGTTGCCGGCATCCCGCTCGATCCCGACCAGGTAGGCGGGCGCAATCAGGGCATTGCGGTGTACACGGACAAACCGGTCGGCAAACTCCTCTTCCAGTGATTTGAGCGATTCCTCGATCAGCACCCGACTGTCGGCCGTGGCCACCGTGACATACTTCTGGTCGGCAAGGAAATAGCGTATCTCCTCGACCGCAATCAACTGCAGGCTGCCGCGGACGCGGGCACAGATGCGTCTGCGCCCGCCACTGTCCGTGTCGGACGGCTTCAGCGCCGCGGCCTGCACGCACGTCAGGCGCCGGGTGTTCACCAGCGCCTGCGCGAGCCGTTCCTGACGCACGGGCTTGAGCAGATAATCCACGGCATGGGTTTCGAAGGCAGCCAGCGCATGTTCGCTGTAGGCCGTGGTAAATATGACCGCGGGTGGTCGTTCCAGTGCCAGTAAATGACGCGCCGCTTCCAGTCCATCCATGCTCGGCATGCGGATATCCATCAACAGGACGTCCGGCTGGAGACGCGCGCATTGCCTGAGTGCCTCCTCGCCATCGGCCGCCTCACCGCACACCGTACAGCCATCCATGGTGTCCAGCATGCGTCGCAGGCGCTCGCGTGCCGGCATCTCATCGTCGACGACCAGTACCCTCATGACAACCCCCCTCCCGGATAGCGCAGGGTAACCCGGTATTCCCCGTCCTGCACGGAGGTTTCCAGCCGGGCCGTATCACCGAAGGCGAGCAGCAGGCGCTGGCGTATATTCTCCTGGGCAATCTGGCTGCCCCGATGCGGGGGGCATGAACCACCAGCGGGAACCGGGTTGGTGATGGTGATTTCCACCATGCCTTCATTCATTCGACCCGTGACACGGATCGTCCCCCCCGCCGGCAGCGGCTCGATGCCATGATAAATGGCGTTCTCCAGCAGGGGCTGAAGCATCAGCGGCGCCACTTTCACCTCCGGCGGAAGCGCGTCGATATCCCACGCCACCGAGAGCCGGTCGCCGAGGCGCAATGCCTCGATATTCAGATAACGCCGCGCCAGTTCCAGCTCATCACCGAGCGTGGCCCGGTCATCCGCCTGACCGAGGGAGGCGCGGAACAGGTCGGCCAGGTCTTCGATAGCCGTCTCGGCAACCTCCGGGTGGGAACGCGTCAACGCGGCAATCGTATTCATGCTGTTGAAAAGGAAATGTGGACGTATCCGCGCCTGCAAGGCCTGGATACGCGCCCGGGCTTCCGCCCGCAGTTGCTGGCGCCACTGGTACTGCACGTACAGGTAGCGCAGGATGACGGCGGCGATCACGGTGCTGATGGTGAGGCTGCGCAACAGGAACACCGAATGCTCACCGGGATCGACAGGGATGGTCAGCGGACTCGCCGCCACCAGCTGGAAGGCCATTTCGACCACCGCCGCCGTGACCAGCAGCACCAGCAGATAACTGGCCACTCCTGCGCCGCGGTTACCCAGGCGGTACAGGAGCGGCCGCGCCAGGCAGAGTACGGCTGCACTGGTCAGGGCGATCCACTGCATCAACAGGGAAATCAGCCCGAGACTGCGCCAGGGATCGTCCAGCAGGCCGGGGCTCGCCAACACCAGCACGAAGGCCAGCAGTTCGGTAATGACGATCGCCGCGAACACGATGCGTCCATCGCAGAAGCTGGGCAGGAAAAACTGCTCATCCGGCACGGTCTTCGTTGATTCTGATGGTGAGCCGTGGTTCATCATGGTGATTTCGTCAGTGACGGGACCTCTCAAACCGGCCGTCCGGCAAACGCAAATACCCTGCGGATTGAGTATACTGGCACGATACAGGCTTGCTGGTCAGGATAATGACGGAACACAATTCCTCGGAAAAACTCTGGGGCGGCCGTTTCACCGAATCGACGGACGCCTTCGTCCAGGCATTCACCGCCTCGGTCGGTTTCGATCACCGCTTGTACCGCTATGACATCGCCGGCTCCATCGCCCATGCCCGCATGCTGGCCCATGCCGGCATCATCTCCGAAGCGGAATGCACGAAAATCGTCGAGGGGCTGGAGGCCATACGGCTGGACATCGAACAGGGCAATTTCGCCTGGTCGGTTGCTCTCGAAGACGTCCACATGAATATCGAGGCCCGACTGATCGACCGGATCGGGGAAACCGGCAAGAAACTGCATACCGGCCGTTCGCGCAATGACCAGGTGGCTACCGACCTGCGGCTGTACCTGCGAGATGAGATCGATATCCTGTGCTCCGAGCTGAACCGCCTGCAATCGGCTTTGGTGGAACTCGCGGCGCGGGAAGTCGACACCATCCTGCCCGGGTTCACGCATCTGCAGGTCGCCATGCCGGTGAGCTTCGGGCATCACCTGCTGGCCTGGATCGAGATGCTGGAACGGGATCACCAGCGGCTGCAGGAGTGCCGGCGGCGGGTCAACGTGATGCCCCTGGGCGCAGCGGCACTGGCAGGGACGAGTTTCCCCATCGATCGGGCCTATACGGCGCGGCTGCTGGGCTTTGACTCTCCGGCCGCCAATTCGCTCGATGCCGTCAGTGACCGGGACTTTGTCGTGGAATTCTGCGCTGCGGCTGCCCTTGTCATGGTACATCTGTCGCGGTTCTCGGAAGAACTGGTATTGTGGTCATCGGCACAATTCAACTTTATTGAACTGCCCGACCGGTTCTGCACCGGCTCCAGCATTATGCCGCAGAAAAAAAACCCGGATGTACCGGAACTTGTGCGTGGCAAGAGCGGCCGCGTCATCGGCAACCTGGTCGGCCTGCTCATTCTGATGAAGGGGCAGCCCCTGGCATATAACAAGGATAATCAGGAAGATAAGGAGCCGCTGTTCGACAGCGTGGATACCCTCAAGGGCTCACTGCGGGTTTTTGCCGACATGATGCCAGCGTTGCGGGTGAACCGGGCGAACATGATCGCCGCGGCCCGGCAGGGATACTCCACCGCGACCGACCTTGCCGACTACCTGGTGCGCAAGGGGGTCGCCTTCCGTGACGCACACGAAATCGTCGGTCGGGCGGTTCTGCATGGCGTGAAAAACGCCAAGGACCTGTCCGAAATGACGCTGGAGGAGCTGCGGACCTATTCCCCGGTGATCGATGAGGATATCTTCCAGGTGCTCACCCTGGAAGGGTCGGTCGCGGCCCGCAACCATCCGGGCGGGACGGCCCCGCAACAGGTGCGCTACGCCATCGACCAGGTCAGGGCGCGGCTTGAAGCGCGGTCCGGCTAGCGCCATCCGCAACCGGTCGCCATGTCGCACAGCATGCTGAAATCCCTCACGCCTGAAGAAGCCGGCGCCCTGCTGGATGCCTGTCCGCTGCCCGTGGTGTTGCTTGATGCGGCCGGTTGCATACGGGCCTGTAACCGCGCCTTTGCCGCCCTCATCGGAGCTGACGCCGATACCGTGCACGCGGCGCCTGAAGACCTGCAAAAGGATGGGCTGCTGGAACCCTTTCTGGGCCGGGGCACGCTGGTCAACTGGATCACATCGGATGGCGATGAACGCTGGCTCGCGGTGGAATCCCTCTCCCCCGTCGGCAGCCGCGGATACACGGCGCGTTTCTACCACGATGTCACCGATAAGCTTCGCCTCGGAAAGGAACGCGACGCGCTCATCATGCAGTTGAAACAGCACTCGCTCAGGGATGAAACCCTGCCCGCTCTGATGAACCGTCGGGGGGTACTGTACTCGCTGGAACCCATGGTGGCGCGCTGCCGGCGCTACGACAGCCCCTTGTCCGTCATTGCGATGGGAATCGACATGCAGCAGGAACAGGAGAAGCTGCGGGTCAGGATCGGTCACCTGTTGCGGGACCAGACCCGCTGGGCCGACCTGCTCGGCTGCAACGACAACCAGGACTTCCTGCTCGTACTGCAGGAAACCACGCAGGAATCCGCGCTGCGCCTCGTCGACAAGCTGCGCGCACACCTGGCACGCCTCGGTACCGGCGGGGCCTCCCCGGCAAGCGCCTGCTACGGCATCACCGATTGCCGGCGCGATGACGACGCGGAGTGTCTGCTCGAACGGGCCGAGGCCGCTCTCGTTGAGGCCCGCAAAGGGCAAAATGGCTCCGCGATCTGCCTGTAGCGATCCCGGGCATGGATGAATAACACTTAGTTAAGGCCCAGGCCCCATAGTTAGCCACGGAAGCACACGGAAGGCACGGAAAGAAGAGCCTGTATTCCGTGTTTTTCCGTGTGATTCTGTGGCCATAGGGGTGTGATCAGGCTTAACCAAGCACCATTCAGGCATGCATAATTCAATCAACCATGCGGACGGCGATAATCATCCCGGAGCGCGGCCAAGGCGATTCTCAAGCCAGTGACGTATATCCCGGATTTCCTGCGGATACACCGCATGCGCCATGGGGTAGGTACGCCAGTCGACCAGGTAGCCCAGTTCTCGCAGCCGGTCACGTGAGCGTTCCGCCAGCGGCAGCGGGATCAAGGGATCGGACTCGCCATGCGCCATCATGATCGGTACCCCGAGGCCCGGACCGGAGCTTTCCCGCGGCAGTGACTCCGCCAGCGGCAGGTAACAGGACAATGCCAGAATGCCGGCAAGCGGTTGCGGATAACGCAGCCCGGTATGCAAAACCATGGCGCCCCCCTGGGAAAACCCCGCCAGCACGATGCGCTGCGCCGGTATTCCGTTTGCCACTTCCTTCGCGATCAGTGCCAGTAACTGCTGTTCCGATTGACGTATGCCCGAACTGTCCTCGTCGTTCCTGAATTGAGGCGAGCGGATGTCGTACCAGGCGCGCATCACCATGCCGCCATTGATCGTGACCGGGCGCAGCGGTGCGTGGGGCAGAACGACGCGCACGCCGAGCTCGTCGACCAGGCGCAGTTCCGGGATCAGCGGTTCAAAATCATAGCCATCGGCGCCCAGCCCATGCAGCCAGATGAGACAGGCCCGCGGGCGTTGCACCGGGTTGATTTCCACCGCATCGAGCACTTTTTTCGTCATGTGGCAAGTCTGCCTCAGCCTTCACGCTGACTTTGGGTTTGGTGGCGGCACACCGTATACTGGCGGCTGTCTACCGGAGCATGCCATGAAAAACCGCCTGTTTCACCATTTCTTATGGTTGGTGCTGGCTATCGCTGGCACCGCTGTCGGCCTTGCCGGGTGTGGCCAGAAAGGCGATCTTTATTTGCCGGATCAGCCCCCGCAACAGCAGCCGCACGACTGAACCCCCTCCGCGCACAACATCGTTACAGGAATGGACCATTTCACTTACCGGGATGGCCGCCTCCGGGCCGAAGACGTTGACCTCGAGGAGGTCGCGCGCCGCGTGGGGACCCCCTGTTATGTTTATTCACGCGCCACCCTGGAACGGCACTGGCGTGTCTTCGACGTAGCGCTCGCCGGCCATGCCCACCTCATCTGCTATGCGGTCAAGGCGAATTCCAACCTCGCGGTCCTGCAGGTGCTGGCACGCCTCGGGTCCGGATTTGACATCGTCTCGGTGGGCGAGCTGCAGCGCGTCCTGTCAGCCGGCGGCGATCCGGCACGCGTGGTGTTCTCCGGCGTCGGCAAACGCGCCGATGAAATTCACCGGGCGCTGCAAGCCGGCATCCGCTGCTTCAATGTCGAATCGGAAAGCGAGCTGTACCGGTTGAATGAAGTGGCCGGGCAGTGCGGTCTGACCGCCCCGGTGGCACTGCGCGTCAATCCGGACGTGGATGCCGGCACGCATCCCTACATATCCACCGGACTGCGGGAGAACAAGTTCGGCATCGCGATCGACGCGGCCTTCGAGAACTACCGCCAGGCCGCCGGCATGCCGCATCTGCATGTCATCGGCATCGACTGTCACATCGGCTCGCAACTGACCGATACCCGGCCGTTCGTCGATGCCCTCGAGCGCGTTCTGCATCTGGTCGACCGCTTGCGTGACGAGGGCATCGGGCTGCGGCACATCGATCTCGGTGGCGGGCTCGGCATACGCTACCAGGCACAGGACACCCTCCCCTCGCCGGACGCCTATATTCACGCGCTGCTGGAGAAGCTGGGTGAAAGCGGTCTGGAACTCCTGCTGGAACCGGGACGCGCCGTCGTCGGCAATGCCGGCATCCTGCTGACCCGGGTGGAATACCTCAAATCGGCGGTCGACAGGCGATTCGCCATCGTGGATGCGGCCATGAACGATCTGCAGCGCCCGGCCCTGTACAATGCCTGGCACGATATCATCCCGGTGCGGCCGCGGCAGAACGCGCCGACGCTGGCCTATGATGTGGTCGGACCGATCTGCGAAACGGGGGATTTTCTGGGCAAACAACGGCAACTGGCGCTCGCCGCCGGTGACATCCTGGCCATACGCTCCGCCGGCGCCTATGGTTTCACGATGAGTTCCAACTACAACTCGCGCCCGCGTGCGGCCGAGGTCATGGTGGACGGCGACCAACTGCATCTCATACGCGAGCGGGAAACCCTGGAAGACCTGTACCGCGGTGAACACCTGCTGCAGGAATGAACGGATTTACGGCGAGCCCCGCTCATTCCATCCCGATACCTGCACGCTAGATAGCCCGTCCATAATCACCGATTTCAACGCAAAGACGCAAAGGACGCAGAGAAATTCTTTAATGAAAACACACAACCACTTTGCGTCCTTTGCGCCTTTGCGGTGAGTTTAATTCTTTATGGATGGATGCTAAATAGATGACAATGCAATTAATGGATTTAGCAATGCCATGATGCTGGAATTTTCGAAAATGCATGGCCTTGGCAACGATTTCGTGGTGATCGACGCGATCAACCAGGTCGTCTCACTGACGCCTGAGCAGGTGCGCCGGCTGGCCGACCGGCATCGCGGCATCGGCTGCGACCAGGTGCTGCTGGTCGAACGCCCCGGTAACGGGCAGGCCGATTTCCGCTACCGCATCTTCAACGCGGATGGCGGCGAGGTGTCCCAGTGCGGCAACGGGGCGCGCTGTTTCATGCGCTTCGTCCATGATGCGGGCCTCTCGAACCAGCGCGAACTGCGCGTCGAAACGGCGAGCGGGCCGCTCTTGCTGGTCCTGGAAGATGACGGACAGGTCACGGTCAACATGGGGGTGCCCCGTCTCGAACCCCGTGATATCCCCCTTGAGGCGCCGTCCCGCGCCCCGTTGTACACGCTCGAGGTCGACGGTGAGCGGATCGAGGTCGCCGCCCTTTCCATGGGTAATCCCCACGCGGTAGCCCTGGTCCCGGATGTCGAAGCGACGCCGGTGGAACGTCTCGGACCGTTGATAGGACGCCACCCCCGGTTTCCCCAGGGGGTCAATGCCGGCTTCATGCAAATCATCGATATGGAACACATCCGCCTGCGGGTCTATGAGCGCGGCGCCGGAGAAACCCTGGCATGCGGCAGCGGCGCCTGTGCCGCCATGGTCGCGGGCCGCCTGTGGGACCAGCTGACCGCACGGGTTAAAGTTACGCTGAGGGGAGGCGATCTTGTGGTAAGCTGGACCGGTCGGGGCCAGCCGGTATACATGACAGGCCCCGCGACACATGTCTTCAGGGGGCGTATCGAGATATGACGACATTCCACCAGACCCAGGCCGGGACACCGCCGCTTGAAGAAAAAACGGTTGCCGACTACCTGCGTGACAACCCCGATTTCTTCCAGAACAACTCCAGCCTGCTGGCCATGCTGAAAATCCCGCATACCTGCGGCACGGCGGTCTCGCTGGTGGAACACCAGGTCAAGGTGCTGCGCGACCAGAATCGTCAGCTGAAACGCAAACTGATGGATCTCGTCCAGGTCGCGCGCGATAACAACCGCCTGAGCGAGCGCATGCACCAGCTCACGCTCGACCTGGTCAGCGCCGGCACGCTGGAGGCCCTGCTCGATATCCTGCGCGAACACCTGCAGGGCGAGTTCAAGGCGGATACCGTCACCATACGCCTGGCGGGATTGCCGGAGGCGCTGGCGCGTGAATGCGGCGCGGAGCTGTTTATTCCGGAAGCCGCGGAACTGGAGTATTTCGAGTCCTTTTACAAAAGCGGCAAACCGCAATGCGGACGTTTCAAACCGGAGCAGCTTGCCTACCTGTTCGGCGACCAGGCGCCCGCCATCGGCTCCGCCGCCGTGATTCCGCTGGGCAGCGACGGCGCCACCGGTCTGCTCGCCATCGGCAGCCAGGAAACAAATCGCTTCCATCCCGGCATGGGTATCCTGTTTCTCACCCATCTCGGTGAACTGCTCGACAGTCTTCTGGACGCTTACATCGATCATTAGCGAAGCCGATCACACACCCCCGCCACGCCAGACTGTCGTGCCGAGCGAGACACAAGCCTGGATCGATCACTACCTGCACCATCTGCAGACGGAGCGCCGACTCTCCGCCAATACCTGCAGTCACTACCGTCGCGATCTGATGGAGCTGCTTGCATTTTGCGGGAACTGCGGGATTGACGGCTGGGGCGACCTGGATACACAACACGTCAGGCAATACGCGGCCCAGTCACATCGCCGCGGGCTGAACGGGCGCAGCATCCAGCGCCGCCTCTCGGCCATTCGCGGCTTCTACAATTATCTCCTGCGTGAACAGGTGGTCAGCCGAAATCCAGGACTCGATGTCAGCGCGCCGAAGTCGGCCCAGCGCCTCCCGGATACCCTCAGTGTCGATGATATTGCTCACCTGCTGGACGCAGAGACGGACGAGATCCTGGCCGTACGCGATCTGGCCATGCTCGAGCTGATGTATTCGTCGGGGTTGCGCCTGAGCGAGCTGGTATCGCTCGATACCAGCGATATGGACCTGGAGGAACGCGTACTTCGGGTGACGGGCAAGGGCAACAAGACGCGCCTGGTCCCGATCGGCCGGAAGGCCATCCAGGCGATGCACGCCTGGCTGCGGTTACGCCCGACGCAGCTGGCCGAGGGGGTAATGGCGGTTTTTACCGGCCGCAGCGGCCAGCGACTCGGAGTGCGCGCCGTGCAGCAGCGCGTTCGCCGCTATGCGCGGCGGCGGGGATTAGCGGGCGATCTTCACCCTCACACCCTGCGACATTCATTCGCCAGTCACCTGCTGGAATCCAGCGGCGACCTTCGCGCCGTGCAGGAGTTGCTCGGACACGCCGACATCAGCACCACCCAGATCTACACCCACCTCGATTTCCAGCACCTCGCACGGGTCTACGACAAGGCTCACCCACGGGCCAGAAAGCCATCCAGGACCAAACCGGATTGAATCGCCACAGGCGATTGGGCCGGCATCATGGTGTACAATCGTACGCCCTTTGCTCTGGAGTCGCGTGGTGGAACAATTTCGTGGCACGACCATTCTCTCGGTACGCCGCGACGGTTGCGTGGTCATCGGCGGTGACGGTCAGGTATCCCTGGGCAATACCGTGATGAAGGGCAACGCCCGCAAGGTGCGTCGCCTGTACCAGGACCGGGTGGTGGCCGGTTTCGCCGGCGGCACGGCCGACGCCTTTACCCTGTTCGAGCTGTTCGAAGCGAAGCTGGAAAAGCACAGTGGCCACCTCGCCCGCGCTGCCGTCGAACTGGCCAAGGACTGGCGCACCGACAGGATGCTGCGCCGCCTGGAGGCAATGCTGGCGGTCGCCGATCATGCAACCTCCCTGATCATCAGCGGCAATGGCGATGTCATCGAACCCGAGCATTCTCTCATGGCCATCGGCTCGGGCGGTGTCTACGCACAGTCCGCGGCCCGTGCATTGCTGGAAAATACCGCACTGGATGCCCGCGCGATCACCGAGAAGTCACTGGAGATTGCCGCAGATATCTGCATCTACACCAACCGCAACCTGATATTCGAGGAATTGCACTACCAGGACGGTTAACTGGATTATTATCCATAATTATATTATTCGCTATTTAGTCAAATAACTAACTGTAAAACATAAATATGTCTGAAATGACACCGCGCGAGATCGTCCAGGAACTGGACAAGCACATCATCGGTCAACAGGCCGCCAAGCGTGCCGTGGCCATCGCCCTGCGCAATCGCTGGCGACGCATGCAGGTTCAGGAACCCCTGCGCGGTGAAATCACGCCCAAAAACATCCTCATGATCGGCCCCACCGGCGTCGGCAAGACCGAGATTGCGCGCCGCCTGGCGCGACTGGCGCATGCCCCTTTCATCAAAATCGAAGCGACCAAGTTTACCGAGGTCGGCTACGTGGGACGCGACGTGGAATCGGTGGTGCGGGACCTGGTGGATGTGGCCGTCAAGATGGCGCGTGAAGAGGCCATGTCCAGGGTGCGCCACCGGGCGGAGGATGCCGCCGAGGATCGCCTGCTGGATGCGCTGTTACCCGGACCCAGAAGTCTTGCTCCCGATGACGAACCCGCCTCGGGGGGGGATTCGGAGACGCGCCAGAAACTGCGCAAGCGACTGCGCGAGGGGGACCTGGATGAGCGTGAGATTGAACTCGAACTCGCTGCCGCTCCTTTCGGCGTCGAAATCATGGCGCCCCCGGGCATGGAGGAAATGACCAGCCAGTTGCAGGGTCTGTTCCAGAATATGGCCGGCAACCGCACCCGCAAACGCAAGTTGCGCATTCGTGACGCCCGAAAACTGCTTTGCGATGAAGAAGCCGCAAAATTGATCAACGACGAGGAGATCAAGCAGCAGTCGCTCCAGAACACCGAACAGAACGGCATCGTGTTTCTCGACGAACTCGACAAGGTCACGCGTCGCGGTGAAACCAGCGGCCCGGATGTCTCCCGTGAAGGGGTACAGCGCGACCTGCTGCCACTGGTGGAAGGCTGTACCGTGTCAACCAAGCACGGCATGGTCAAAACCGATCACATCCTGTTCATTGCCTCCGGCGCGTTCCATCTTTCCAAGCCGTCCGATCTTATCCCCGAGCTGCAGGGCCGGCTGCCGATCCGCGTGGAACTCGATGCCCTGGGCGTGAAGGAGTTTGTCCGCATACTCACCGAGCCGTCCGCCTCGCTGACCGAACAGTACGCCGCCCTCATGGCCACAGAATCGGTCATGCTGGAGTTCTCGCCGGACGGGATCCGACGCATCGCGGAAATCGCCAGCGACATCAACCGGCGCACGGAAAACATCGGCGCACGACGCCTGCACACCGTCATGGAGCGCCTGCTGGAATCCGTTTCATTCGAGGCGACGGACAGCGCCGGTACTCGCGTCATGATCGATGAAACGTATGTGAACGATCATCTCGACCAGCTGGCGAAGGACGAAGACCTGAGCCGGTATATACTCTAGGAAACAACCATGACCAGCACCCCCAAACCCACGCAAATCAGTCTCCACCAGAAATCCCGCCTGCTGGAAATAACCTTCGAGGACGGCGCCCGGTTTGAATTGCCCTATGAATACCTGCGGGTCTATTCACCCTCCGCCGAGGTCCAGGGACATGGCCCCGGCCAGGGAGTGCTGCAAATCGGCAAGGAAGACGTCACCATCACCCACGTCGATCCGGTGGGCAGTTATGCCATCCAGCCGCATTTCGATGATGGTCATGACACCGGCATCTACTCCTGGGAGACGCTCTACCTGCTGGGCAAGCACCGCGAGACCTACTGGACAGATTATTTGCACCGGCTGGAGGCGGCCGGGCACAGGCACAAATCGCACAACTGAGGCGGATGGCCCCTGGCACACGGCGTAATATGACCATGCACTCCGCACCAGAGCGCAGAAGGCGGAATCCGCACCCTGAAGCATTTATGAACACACCGCCGGCGGCATCAGCTGCCTGATCCTGCACGGCGGAATATTTCATCCGCTTTTTTTGCGCTCCTGCGGTAAATTAACGGGACATTACAGACAACAGCCAGCATGTCGAACAAAACCACCCATTTCGGATACCAGAAGGTCCCGGTAGAGGATAAGGCGCAGCGGGTACGGGGCGTATTCGACTCGGTCGCCACGGATTACGACCTGATGAATGATGTGATGTCGATGGGGATCCATCGACTCTGGAAGCGGATCGCCATCAGCATGGCAAACATCCAGCCGGGCCAGCGCGTTCTCGATCTCGCCGGCGGGACCGGGGACCTGGCCCGTTTGATGGCAACGAAGGTGGGCCCTCAGGGCAGGGTCGTACTGTCCGACATCAACAATGCCATGATCAGAACCGGCCGCACCCGTTTGCTGGACCAGGGCATTGCCGGCAACATGGATTACGTTCAGGCCGATGCCGAAAAACTTCCGTTCCCCGACCACAGCTTCGATTGCATCACCATGGGATTCGGCCTGAGAAACGTCACCCACAAGCAAACCGCGCTGGAATCGATGTACCGGGTGCTCAAGCCGGCGGGCCGGCTGCTGATACTGGAGTTTTCCCGTCCGCTGGCCCTGCTGAAACCGGCCTATGATTTCTACTCCTTCTCCGTCCTGCCACTGCTGGGGCGCCTTATTGCCAACGATGCCGAAAGCTACCGCTACCTCGCCGAATCCATCCGCATGCACCCGGACCAGCAGACCTTGCTCGGCATGCTCGAATCAGCCGGCTTCGAGGATTGCGATTATCACAATCTGACCGGCGGGATCGTCGCCATACACCGCGGTTACAAATATTGAATATGGCCGGAGTCGAACACGCCGGTGCGGTGCGACGTCTCACGGCGCTGCTGGGCAATAGCCGCCTGGTCACCACCATCATCAATCGCTACCTCTCCATGGATCCGGTGGCTGGCGCCCGGCTGGCCCGCCTGGATGGTCGCGTGATCGCCCTGGAATTGCGTGGATTCGACACGCGGCTTGTCTTCCGCGTCCAGGGCCGGAAGATTGCGTTCCCTGATGATACCGGCCTGAAACCCGATACGCTGTTGCGCGGTACACCCATCGGCATCGCCAGACTGGCACTCGGCCGCGGCAACTCCACGGGCTCGCTCTTCTCCGGCGAAGTGGAAATCGAGGGCGATGTCGAGACCGGACAGGCATTCAAGACGATCCTGGACGACATCGACATCGACTGGGAGGAGCAACTCGCCGGGTACACCGGCGATGTCCTTGCACACCAGCTTGGCAACGCGGCGCGCCACATGAGCCGGTGGCTGCAGCACGCTCGCCTGACACTGGAGATGGACCTCTCGGAATACCTGCAGGAGGAACTGCGCCTCGTGCCGACCCGTATCGAGATCGAGAATCTCCTCGAGGAAATCGCCCGCATCGGCATGGACGCGGACCGCCTGGAGGCACGCCTGCAGCGTCTGCTGTCCGCGCGAGGTGGCAAGTGATGCGCCCGGCGCAGATCCTGCGGCTGGCACACATCAACTTCGTCCTGGTCCGCCATGGCCTGGACGAGATCATCCTGGCGACGCATCTCTTCAGGTTCTTTCGTTTCCTCTATTACCTCGCGCCCTGGAACTGGGTACCGCGCCGGCGCGAACCGCGCGCCGTTCGCATCCGCAAGGCGCTGGAAGATCTCGGTCCGATCTATGTCAAGTTCGGCCAGATACTCTCCACGCGGCGCGACCTCTTGCCGGACGATATCGCGGAGGAACTGGCACGCCTGCAGGACCGGGTGCCGCCCTTTCCCGGCGCGCGCGCGAAGGCGATGATCGAGGCCGCCGAGGGACAGTCCGTCGGCGAGGTATTCCTCTCGTTCGACGAAACACCGCTCGCTTCCGCCTCGATCGCCCAGGTCCATGCCGCACGTCTGCATGACGGCACCGACGTGGTGGTCAAGGTACTGCGCCCCAACGTCCGCCAGCACATCAGACGGGATGTCAGCCTGCTGCGCACGGTTGCCGGCATGGCCGAGCACTACTGGAAGGAAAGCCGGCGTCTGCGGCCCTGCGAGGTCATCGCCGAATTCGAAAAAACCCTCTATGACGAACTTGACCTGTTGCGCGAGGCGGCCAACGCCTCACAGCTGCGGCGCAACTTCAAGGGCTCCGGCATGCTCTATGTGCCGGAGATCCACTGGGCCTACTGCCGGCCCAACGTCATGGTCATGGAACGCATCTCCGGCATTTCTGTCAGCGATATCGGCGCGCTGCGCGCCAGCGGCATTGACCTGAAGGCGCTTTCCGAGCGCGGTGTCGAACTCTTCTTCACCCAGGTCTTCCGGCATAATTTCTTTCATGCCGACATGCATCCCGGCAATATCTTCGTCTCACCCGCCGGACAGTACATGGCGGTCGACTTCGGCATCATGGGAACACTCAATCCCGTCGACCAGCGCTATCTCGCGGAGAACTTCCTGGCCTTCTTCCGGCGCGACTACCGGCGCGTGGCGGAGCTGCACGTTGAATCGGAATGGGTGCCCAGCGGCACACGGGTGGATGAATTCGAATCGGCGATACGCACCGTCTGTGAACCGATCTTTGAAAAACCATTGAAGGAGATCTCCTTCGGCAACGTGTTACTGCGCCTGTTTCAGACGGCGCGCCGCTTCAACATGGAGATACAGCCGCAGCTGGTGCTGCTGCAAAAGACGCTGCTCAACATCGAGGGCCTGGGCCGGCAGTTGTACCCTGATCTCGACCTCTGGCAGACCGCAAAACCGTTTCTGGAACGCTCGATGAGCGAACAGCTGGGCGCACGCGCCCTGCTGCGCAATCTGCGGGAAAGCATCCCGGCCCTGAGTGAAACCCTGCCGGAAATGCCTCAACTGGCGCACAAGCTACTGGAGCAAGCCACCACCGGCAAGCTGCGACTGGAATGGACCTCGGCCGAGCTGGAACGCCTGCGCGGGGAAATCAACCGTGCCAACCGCCGCACCAGCAATACCGTGGCAGGCACCGGCCTGCTGCTCGCCGCGGCCATAATCTACGGCCTGGGTGGTCATGATCCGACGGTAATATTCGGTGCACCCCTGCTGAGCTGGGTTTGCGCAGGTTTGGGAGTGGGGATACTGATACTCAGCCGGTCCAAAAACGGCAACCGCTAGGAGCCTGTCGGTGGCCGACACACGGGCGATACCGACCCGTGGCGGTCTCTCAGTGTGTGGTGCGCTGCAATCCCGCCTCGACCTCCCGGCGCTTCCCGGCCCCGGCCAGCAACTCGATCAGCTGCAGGGCAAAATCCATTGCCGTGCCCGGCCCGCGTGAGGTGATCACCTTACCGTCGATTACCACGGGGTCATCGACGTAGTCCAGCCCGGGCACGTTCCCCGCTTCCAGGGTACCGGGGAAACCGGTGGCACGCCGGCCCTCGAGCAAGCCACACTGAGCCAGCACCCCGGGCGCGGCACAGATCGCCGCGGTGTATTTTCCGGCACGCGCCATCTGCCGCAACATGCCGGTCACGCGCTCGTCCTGGCCCAGGTGGGTGGCTCCCGGCTGGCCGCCGGGCAGGACGATCATGTCGAATTCCTGCCCGAGGGCATCGCCCAGCGTCGTATCCGGGATCAGAACCACGCCCCTGGAAGCCCGTACCGGTTGATCATCGAGACCGGCCGTCACGACGCGTATGCCGGCGCGGCGCAGCAGATCCACTACCGTGACTGCCTCCAGCTCTTCGCAACCCTGCGCTAGCGGGACAAGGACGCTCGCCATAGTTCCTTTTTCCTGTTTTCGATTTCGATCAAACGGCTGACGGATACCAATGCAATATTATAGTCATCGAGACGGCTCAGTTCCTGCCGCAGGACGGCCAGTGTCTGCGCATGGGGATGCCCGATGCCCAGGGCGGTGCCTTCGCGGCGCGCCATGTCGAGCAGATGCCGGAATTGCCTGTGTATGGCCCCGGGGTCCAGCGTGTTATCGAGAAACACCCTGCGGTTTATGCTCGGGATCCGGTACTCGGCGGCAAGTTGGCGGGCGACGGTGGAGGCCGTCGTACGGCTGTCGACGAAAAACAGACCACCCTGCTGGCGCATACCCTGCATCAGCCAGGCCATATCGCCGGGATGGCGGGTCAACAGGCTGCCCTTGTGGTTATTGATGCCACTGGCATGCGGTACGGCGGCAAGATCGGCTTCCAGCGTCTGCATAAACTGCCGGCGTGTCATATCCAGCGTCAGTTCACCGGCCTCACGGGTTTCCTCATTGACCGCCTGCATGGGCAGATGCAACATGACTTCCTTGTGGTCTGCATACGCCTGTTCCGCCAGTACCCGCGTAAACGTCCCGTAGGGCAGGAAGGCACAGGCAACCGGACCGGGGAGTGTGACGGCGATGCTGTCCAGGTGATGCTGGTTGCCGAGGTCGTCGATGATGAGGGCGATACTCGCCCGGGGGCCGCCGGCGTCGGCTGCATACGCGATACCGCCTGCGGCGAGTAGCCCTGCCGGCAGCGCAACCATCGCCAGCAGGGCCTTCAGGATTGTCGATATACGGGTGAACCGGAGGTTCACACCGTCATGATTCACTTCTTGCTTTCCTGCTGAATCACCAGCCCCTTAAGCAAATTCAGCGCCTCATATAATTCATAGTCGTCATGTGCCAGCTTGGCGGAGTCGGCATTTGCATCGGTCTCGTCACCGGTCTTTTTCCCGGAATCGTGGCTGTCGCCATTGCCGTTTTGCAGGTGCCTGGTGAGGTCCGCTTCCTTGAGCGGCTCAATGCTCTTCTCCACCTCCTCGACCTGCAAGGGTTGCAACTCGATATCCGGCGTGATGCCCTCCGCCTGGATCGAGCGTCCGGAAGGCGTGTAGTAGCGGGCCGTCGTCAACTTCAACGCGGTACCGCCACTCAATGGCAGGATGGTCTGCACCGAGCCCTTGCCGAAGGTCTGTTCACCCATGATGATGGCGCGCTTGTGGTCCTGCAGGGCCCCTGACACGATCTCCGAGGCGGAAGCCGACCCCTGGTTTACCAGCACCACCATCGGGGCGCCCTTCAGGACATCACCCGGCGTGGCATTGAAACGCAGGCTGGAATCATCGATGCGTCCCTCGGTATATACGATCAGTCCGCTGTTCAGAAACGCATCCGATACGGCGACCGCTCCATTGAGCACACCGCCGGGGTTGTTTCTGAGATCCAGAACCAGGCCCTTCAGGGTGCCGCCATTCTCCTTCTTCAGTTGTTTGATCGCCTTCAGCATGTTGTCAGCCGTCTTGGACTGAAATTGCGAAATGCGCAGGTAACCGTAGCCCGGCGCCAGGGTGCGGCTCTTGACGCTTTTCACCTTGATGATGTCACGCGTGATTTTGAACTTGAGCGGCTTGTCCAGCCCTTCGCGCACTACCGTGAGTTCGATATCGGTGCCGGGTTTGCCGCGCATGACCTTCACGGCATCATTGAGCGTCATACCCTTGACCGGAGTGTCGTTCAGACGGATCACCAGGTCCCCCGCCTTGATACCGGCGCGTTTCGCCGGTGTGTCATCGATCGGGGCGATAACCTTGACGAACCCGTTTTCCATACCGACCTCGATACCCAGCCCACCGAACTGGCCGGTGGTCCCGACCTGCAGCTCCTTGAACTGCTCGGCGTCGAGATAGGCGGAATGCGGGTCCAGCCCGGACAACATGCCACGGATGGCATTTTCGATCAGTGTCTTGTCATCCACTGATTCGACGTAATCATTCTTGATGCGACCGAAAACGTCACTGAAGGTGCGCAACTCCTCCACCGGCAGCGGCGCCTGTGACGCGGCCTCACGCTCGGCAAAAACGCCATTACCTATCGATGCCAGTACGCCGACAACGAGGCCCGTCAGCAACAGCAGGGTATTCTGTGTCTTAGCTTTCATATACCTTTCCATCTGGCGAGCTCGCCGCCGCATGACCTGTCGAATTCTACCGGCAGGCTCCCGGGTTCAAGAAAAAACGGACAATATCACAGGCACAGTGTTTGCGGTATCGGCTGAAGCGTAAAAAGCTTTTGTTTACCGGATATTCCACACTGCCACAGGCGATAAGACCGTAACTGCACCGAAAGATTCACCCCGTACGCCGGTGCCCTGCGCAGGGTAAAAACACTCCACCTCAGCCGCCTGTATGCCGCGTCGCCGGCTTTCCGGCAAACCACGGGGCCGGATCGAACGGGCGGCCATTCTTGCGCAGCTCGAGGTAAAGGCCCGGGCGCTGTCGTCCGCCACTCTCGCCGACCGTGGCGATGACATCGCCGGCCTCGACACGGTCGCCGACTTCCTTGAAAAGACTGCGGTTATACCCGTACAACGACATGTATCCTTTCCCATGATCGATGATCAGCAGCAATCCGAAGCCGCGCAGCCAATCCGAGAAAACCACCCGTCCGCCGGCGATGGCGTGTACCTCCGTACCGGCGGATGCGCTGACAAACACTCCACGCGAGCGGAGCTTGCCGTCTGCCTGCAGGGCGCCGAAAGGCATGTCGATATGTCCGTCCACCGGCCAGTACAGCCTGCCCTTCAGCGGGCCGAGCCTCTTGAATCCTGCCGTCGCCTGCGGAACATCCCTGAGCGCCCGCCGGAGTGATTCCACCAACTGCTGCAGATGTTGCTCGTCATGCTCCATTGCCGTCAGCTCGACGGTTTTTTGCTTTAATTTCGCCTGCAGTCCGGTTAGCAGCTGTTTTCTCTGTGCCAGTCTCTGCTCGAGATGTCCTGATGCTTCGATTCGTTCCGCCTTCAGTTTTTCAAGGTCCGCCTTCTGCTCGACGGCTTCCTTTTCGATCGTGGCCAGTTCCTCCAGGGTTGTCTTTGTCTCCTGGATGCGACTGGCCCGTGTCCGGGTGAAATAACCGTGATAGGTCATGAGACGCGCAACCTCTGCGGGGTCTTCCTGATTGAGCAGCAGCTTGACCTGTTGCTGTTGGCCCATCACATAGGCTGAACGCAGATCACGGGACAATACGGTCCGCATCTTCTGCAGCTTACGGCGCTTGTCCCGGCGCTCCTTCCCCAACGCGTCCAGCCTCGCCTGCGTCAGTTCGATTTTCCGATCCAGCCGGCGCACGGCGGCGGCGGCGGCGCCGATTTCCTTTTCCGTTTTTTCGAGCTCGGTATCCAGCGACTCCTTCCGTCCCCGCATCGAACTCATCTCGTTCTTCAGCTTGCCCATGCGTGCGCGCAGTTGCTGCAGTTGCGCTTCCTGTCTGGCAGCCTCGTCGGCGCCCGAGGCGAGTGCAAGGCAAAAAGGACAGGCGGCCATTGCCAGCAGGATGAGCAACCGGGCTGCAGTCATCCTCGCGGCCTCAAGGCCAAAGGCCCACGAAGCGACAGACAATGTGGGCCGTGACATGCAGGATTGGGATTGGCATGACGGATATTCGGTAATACCGCCTGACTGATCAGCTGGAGGTTTTATTCCGTATCCGGTAACGAATGGCCATAATGAAGTTAATCTGCAGCGTACCGGTCATTCCAGGTGGAACTTCCATGGTCATCATGGTGCAGCATGCCGGGTACGATACCACACAAGGAACCCTTCCAAGCCGGTTACAGAGGTTAAGTGCATGGAAAACCTACGGCCGGGACCCTGTTCCGCAGCCTGCCGGAAGGCCGGTGGCAAGGGCGAAATACTCCTGTGGCCCGAATGGATTATTATTGTATAATGTTTTATTAATGAATGCAGTAACATAACCAGTAACCTAAAATGACATGGTGCAATATTCCAAGGAAGTCAGAGATGACAATAATCAGCGGTGTTAGCTTGATTTCCCGTGATGAAGACATCGACCGCGCCTCGCGGTCACTCAAGGCAATGTCCCACCCGTTGCGGCTTAAGATACTCTGTACCCTGGGTGACCAGGAAATCAGTGTTCAGGATATCGTCCAAAGCGTCGGGACCTCGCAAAGCAACATCTCCCAGCATCTGGCCATATTGCGTGACAAGGGAATCCTCACCTCCCGCAAGGATGCCAATCGCGTGTACTATCGCGTGGGAGATTCACGCACTCTTCGTCTCATCAGTATGATGCAGGAAGTGTTCTGTTCCCAGGAGCACTAGCGGGCAACATCCTCCGCTGCTCCCCGTTGGCCGGGTATGTTGCTCAACGCCGTCCATCCTTGCCCGCATGACATCTTTTTGAAATTGCCATGGACCTACACCAACTCAGTGAATTTGCCGTCAACCACCTGCTCCTGGTCGCCGCCTTTGTCGCTATCCTCGCCATGCTGGCCGTGGGAGAACTCCGGCACCACTTCGGCAAGGTCAGGGATGTCACCCCTACCGAGGCGACACGACTGATCAACCATGAAAACGCCGTTCTGGTTGATATGCGAAATGACAAGGACTATCGTGAAGGCCATGTCGTAAATGCCGTTCATGTGTCCGCGGACAAGAACGAGGCCGTTGGCAAACTCGAAAAATACCATGGCCGCCCGCTCATCGTATGCTGCCGCAGCGGTAACCAGTCGCGCAGCTTATCAGCGGAATTGAGCAAGAAAGGATTTGCGGCGGTATACAATCTCAAGGGCGGGCTGCACGCCTGGCAGCAGGCGGGACTGCCGTTGAGCAAGACCAGGTAATGCGGTGGATTGAAGGATAATCCGCCACTGATTCATCATTTAATCCGGACAATCCCATGACTGAAGAAAATCAGAATCCTGTGGCGGGAGACGGGAACGACAAAATCGCACATCCGCAGAAAATCTATATCAAGGATGCCTCCTTCGAATCACCCGGTTCGCCGGATATATTCACTCACGAATGGAAACCGAATCTGGAGGTGGAGATAGACAGCCATACACGACAGATTGCCGACGACACCTATGATGTCGTGATGAAAGTCACAGCCAAGGCAAAAGTCGAAGGAAATACGGCATTTCTCGCCGAAGTTCAGCAGGCAGGAATTTTCCTGCTCAAGGGTTTTGATCCCGATCGGCTGCAACGATTGCAGAATGTCTTTTGCCTGAGAATACTCTACCCCTATGCCACCGCCGCGCTCGCCGATCTCATTACCAAGGGCGGCTTTCCGTCGTTGATGCTCGCGCCGATGAACTTTGACGCCATCTATGAACAGCGCCTGCAGCAGAGGCAAGCCGAGACGGGCGGAACAAACGCAGTACAGCACTAGCCCGTCGCTGCCAGATTTCCCCGCTTCAATTGCCGGTAATTGCCTGAACACATGAGCGCCGGTTCAATTACAGTCCTCGGAGCCGGCTCCTGGGGTACGGCGCTGGCCATACGGCTGGCTGTTAACGGCAATGACGTATGCCTATGGGGACATGAACCGGCGTTCATGGAAAAACTCTCCCGGGAAAGACAAAACGTTGAGTTTCTTCCAGACGTACGCTTCCCGGATAAATTACACATCGCTACCGATCTTTCACTCGCCGTACAGCACAGTCGCGACCTGCTGGTTGTCGTGCCGAGCCACGCGTTTCGTGAAGTGCTGACCCGGGCGCTACCATCACTCACTGCACGTACCCGTATCGTCTGGGCCACAAAGGGGCTGGAGACCGGCACCGGAAAATTCATGCATGAGGTGCTGGAAGAAATTCCTGACATGCGCTGTCCGGCGGCCGTGCTGTCTGGCCCGACCTTTGCCCGGGAGGTCGCCGCCGGCCTGCCAACGGCAATGACGGTGGCCTCGACCAATCCCGCGTTTGCAAACGACCTCGCGAGCTGTCTGCAGGCTGATGTCATGCGCATCTATACCAGTGATGACGTCATCGGGGTGGAACTTGGTGGTACGGTCAAGAACGTCCTGGCGATCGCCGCAGGCATCGCCGACGGTCTGGAGCTGGGCGCGAATTGCAGAGCCGCACTCATTACGCGCGGACTGGCGGAAATCATTCGACTCG
The DNA here is from genome assembly GCA_963710815.1 of uncultured Gammaproteobacteria bacterium. Taxonomy (GTDB): domain Bacteria; phylum Pseudomonadota; class Gammaproteobacteria; order UBA9214; family UBA9214; genus CAVQCA01. The sequence continues at coordinate 22,845 of CAVQCA010000148.1, forward strand.
GTGATGCCATGGGCGCCAGACGCGAAACCCTGATGGGTCTGTCCGGCATCGGCGACCTGATACTCACCTGCACCGACAGCCAGTCGCGCAACCGGCGACTGGGACTCGCGCTAGGCAACGGTCGCCCGGTGGATATGGCGGTCCAGGAAATCGGCCAGGTGGTTGAAGGTTTCAATACCGCACACGAGGTCGTCCAACTGGCACGTCGCTACAAGGTCGAAATGCCGATTTCAGAGCAGGTCTACCGGGTCCTGTACACCGGGTTATCGCCGGCCGCCGCGGTGCAAAACCTGCTGTCCAGGGAATCGCGAGCTGAATCGGCTTAACGGGAAGCGCCCGTAAATCCCTGTTGCCTCCAGGCCTCGTAGATAACCACCGCCACAGTATTCGACAGGTTCAGGCTTCGGCTGTTGGTAACCATCGGCAACCGCAATACCCCCGCCTCGCCTATCGCCTGCAGCAGCTCCGGTGGCAATCCCCGGGTCTCTGGCCCGAACAGGAAGGCATCGCCCGCCTCGAAGCGGGCATGTGCAAATGAATGTGTGCCCTTGGTGGACAATGCCCATAGCCGGGCCGGCTGGACCGTAGTTTGAAATGCGGCCAACGAGTCATGGAGCTGCAGCGTGGCCCATTCCCGATAGTCGAGTCCGGCGCGCCGCAGCTTGCGGTCATCGAGATCGAACCCGAGTGGTCCTATCAGGTGCAGGGCGCTGCCGGTATTGGCGCAAAGGCGTATGATATTGCCGGTATTTGGCGGTATCTCCGGTTGGTACAGCACCACATGAAACATGCCTGGAACCTGGTAATCAGCACCTGTGAACCCATTGACTGAAATCGAGCAGGAACAACTGAAGGTGGATTTCTGTGGCCTGCCCTTTGCCACGCCGCTGGTGCTGCTCTCCGGCTGTGTCGGTTTCGGGGAAGAATACACACGCATAGACGGCTTTTCCAACCGGGACGCCGGCGCCGTGTGTCTCAAGGGAACCACGCTCAATCCCCGTCTCGGCAATCCGCCCCACCGCATTGCCGAAACGCCCATGGGGATGCTGAACGCCATCGGTCTGCAGAACCCGGGCGTCGATCATGTCGTCAGTACCATCCTGCCAGCGCTGGACTTCTCCGAGACGCGCTTTATCGCCAACGTTTCCGGCTCCACGCTGGAGGAATACATCGAGGTCACGCGGCGCTTCGACGATTCACCCATCGACGCCATCGAGATCAATATCTCCTGTCCGAACGTCAAGGAAGGCGGTGTCGCCTTCGGCAATGACCCCGACATGTCCGCACGCGTGGTCGAGGCCTGCCGCAAGGTCACGCAAAAGCCCTTGATCACCAAGCTTTCACCCAACCAGACCGACATCGCCGAAAATGCCCGGCGCTGCATCGAGGCCGGCAGCGACGCCTTCGCCGTCATCAACACCCTGATGGGCATGGCCATCGACATCAGGACCCGCAGGCCGATCATCGGCAACAACCAGGGAGGCCTGTCCGGTCCCGCCATCAAACCCATTGCCGTGCTCAAGGTCCACCAGGTCCATCAGGTCTGCAAGCCGCATGGCATCCCCATCATCGGCCAGGGGGGCATCACCGGCCCTGAGGACGCCATAGAATTTCTTATCGCCGGCGCCTCAGCGGTGGGCATCGGCACCGCACTCTTCTACGACCCGCTCATCTGCCCCGTCATCAACCGGGGCATCCTCAGCTATCTGCATACCCACGGGTTCTCGCACGTCAGCGAACTTACCGGCAGTCTCTCACTCCACACCTCCCCGGTATCCTGCGGCACTGGCTGATCCCGTTTAATCCGGCAAGGACGGGGGCTTATAGCTCTCCCGAGCGGCGGATAATCACAATGAATTCAGGCGCTTCCCGACTTCAGTGACACCAGAAAACGTGCTCGCGTCCTGCCTGCCCGGACGGTTCGACGGTTGCACGCACACCGGATGGCATGCGTTTACAGGACGCCAGGTGAGCGGCTGACGGCTCAGGCGGTATCCTGCATGCCGTGTTCCTTGAGTTTGCGTGTGAGGGTATTGCGGCCCCATCCCAGCAGACGAGCCGCTTCCTGGCGACGCCCGCTGGTGTGTTGCAGTGCAGTTTCAATCATGATGCGCTCGAATGCGGGGGTGGCCTCATCCAGCAGATGCTCGCGTCCGTCCACGAGCTGTTGTCGGGCCCATTTCCGCAACTGCGGTTGCCATTCCCCGTCCGCCACCCGCATATGACTCGATTCGGTGGTCAGTTCACCAGGCAAATCCTCGACGCGGATTTCCTGACCCGGCGCCATCACCATCAGCCAGCGGCACAGGTTCTCCAGCTGGCGGACATTACCCGGCCAGTCGATCTGCCTGAGGATTTTCTCGACTTCCTGACTGACCTGTTTCACCTCGACCTCGAGCTCCGTTGCCGCCAGCCCCAGGAAATGGCGCATCAGTACCGCGATGTCCTCGCGGCGCTGTCGCAGCGGAGGTATATGAATTCGTATCACATTCAGACGATGGAACAGATCCTCCCTGAAGTTCCCTTCCTTGACGCGTTGTTCGAGGTCCTGGTGCGTGGCGGCGATAATGCGTACGTTGACCTTTTTCGGCGTATGCGCACCCACGGGATAAAATTCGCCATCCGCGAGCACGCGCAGCAGACGCGTTTGCAGTTCCGCCGGCATGTCGCCGATCTCGTCCAGCATCAGCGTCCCTTCATCGGCCTGCTCGAACCGGCCGGTGCGCCGGCTTTGCGCACCGGTGAACGCCCCGCGCTCATGCCCGAATAGCTCGGATTCCAGCAGGTCACGCGGTATGGCGGCCATGTTGAGCGCGACAAACGGTTTGTCCGCGCGCATGCTGTGGCGATGCAGCGCGAGTGCGACCAGTTCCTTACCGGTGCCGGACTCACCGTTGATCAGCACGGTAGCGTTGGAATGCGCCAGTCGTCCGATGGCGCGAAACACCTCCTGCATGGCCGGCGCCTTGCCGACAATCTCGGGGGCAGGCTGCTTGTTGTCGATGACGATCTCCGCCTGCTGCTGTTCACGCACTTTCAGGGCGCGGCGCGCGAGTGCAATGGCGTCGTCGACATCAAACGGTTTGGGCAGATATTCAAAGGCGCCGCCCTTGTAGGCTGAAACCGCGCTGTCCAGGTCGGAGTGTGCGGTCATGATGATGACCGGAAGTTTCGGATACGTATTGCCTATGCGCTCCAGCAATTCCAGTCCGTTAATTCCCGGCATGCGGATATCTGAAATAATCACCGCCGGCTCTTCCTTTTCAAGCGCCTGCAGGGCCTTGCTGCCGGAATCGAAGCTGGTCACCTCCATACCGGCCTTGTCGAGCGCCTTCTGCAGTACCCAGCGGATGGAATTGTCATCGTCAATGACCCAGATTTTCTGACTATGGCTCATTGTTTGTGTCCAGTGGAAGTAAGATGGAAAAAATGGTTTTACCCGGTTTGCTGCTGCATTCAATCAGACCCTGATGCCGGCTGATCAGCGACTGGGCAATGGAGAGACCCAGCCCGGTGCCGTCGCTGCGGGTGGTTATCATGGGGTAGAAAATCTTTTCACGCAGATTCGCATCGATACCCGGCCCGTTGTCGATTACCTGGACACAGGCCACCAGCCGGTGCTTCCGGCTGCCGATGTAGAACTGCCGCCGTACGCGTGTGCGCAGGACAATCTGGCCTGAACCACCCAGGGCCTGAACCGCATTGAGGACGATATTCAGCACGGCCTGGACCAGCAGGTCCGGATCAGCCTGGAATTCCGGCAGGCTGGGGTCATAGTCCTTGATGATTTTCAGACCGCTGCTCACCTCGGCCAGCACCAGGTCGCTGACCCGTTCCAGGATATGATGGATATTCACGGACTGCATACTGGGTATGTTCTTCGGCCACAACATACGGTCGATGAGATTCTGCAGGCGATCGGCCTCGCGAATGATGATCTGGGTGTATTCCTTCAGATCACCGTCCTCAAGCTCTCTCTCCAGCAACTGGGCGGCGCCCCGCAGGCCGCCGAGGGGATTCTTGATCTCATGGCCAAGCCCGCGCAACAGGGCTTGCGTTGCTTCCTGCTGGAGTATCAGTTGTTCATCCTGCTCTATACGCATGAGGTGATCGACCTTGCGCAGTTCGAGCATGATGCCGGTGAATTCTCCCTCTATGTTGATCGGAGTGTGCGTGCAGTTGACCATCACCGGCGCCTGTCCATTCGGCAGATCCAGGAGGCAGCCGCGTTGCATCACGCCCTGGCGGTTTTCCAGCGTACCGGTCAGGTGATGGGTGACGATATCCGCATTAGCGATGAGCTCTTGGATCGACTTGCCACGGGCATGGCGTGTACTCTGCGCCAGCAACACCTCGCCGGCCGGGTTCATATAGCGCAGCCGCAGCCGGTCATCGAACAATAGAACGGCGGTGCTGAGGAATTCCAGCAATCGCTCGGACTTGAATTCCGTCTCGGTTTGATGACCTGCCATAACAGGTTCTTATGCAAATTCCAAACCAGCTTCAGCCAATGATCCCGACTCCGGGGTAAGCCGGGAAATGTTTCAATGAATCAAGCCGTTTTTGAGAATGATGCCCCATTGATAACCCATACAGGGGCAGCATCTGCACCATTATGCACCAAAATAGTGCAATGCGCCATGAGGATTGGGGCAACGCGACATGCAAGTGCATGTCGCTTGAGAGGCTAGCGCTTGCTCGGCAACGGCGTGGGTTTGGGAATGGGCCGCGTCCCGGGTTTTACGGGATGGGGCCTGTTGGGGTTCAGTATGGACTCACGATGCAAGTGGAAAATTACCGGCGTGGCACTGGCCAACGCCGTGCCGCTGGCATCCACGACGGTCGCAGACAGCGTGTAGGTACCGCGACCGAGATTGCTGAAGTTGATGGTGGTGCTGGCGATTGGCGTGCCATGGGGCTCACCGTTGAGGTAGTACTGGATCTTGTGGCCCGCCTTGGTCATCAGCGGAGGATTGAGCGCGACCTGTACACTTACCACGCCCTGATTATTCCGTATGGTGGCATCGTTCTGCGGATCGAGTATCTTGACGTTCTTGTAAGGACTCGCCACCGGTTTCGTCCCGGGCACACTCGAAGTCGAAAAATCGGTAAGCGGTGGCGCCTTGTAGGTTGGCAGCTCGGGTAATTTCAGGCGTTTGGCGCTGGGCGTCGGCTGGTCACTGTAGATAACCTCACCCTGGTCATTGACGGACTTGTAGATATCCGCCCGGACCGCCGTTGCGGCCAGCAGGATCAGCAGCACCGAAATTCGTTTCATAAGTTCACCATAGCCGGAGAATATCGACGATTCAATACAGATTATCAGGAATTCCGGTGATTCAGTCGGCCCAGGAGGAAAAAAATCAAAAAAAAGCGCCCTGGAGCGGGCGCTTTTTCCTGATCAGGCAACAGCCATTACAGGCTGTAGTACATATCGTACTCGACCGGATGGGTGGTCATGCGCATGCGTGTGACATCGTTCATTTTCAGCTGGATATAACCGTCGATCATATCGTCCGAGAACACACCGCCCGCGGTGAGGAACCCGCGATCCTGATCGAGCATATCGAGGGCCTGATCCAGCGAATGACAGACTTTCGGGATGCTCTGCTCTTCTTCCGGCGGAAGATCGTAGAGGTCCTTGTCCATTGCTTCGCCCGGATCAATCTTGTTCTTGATCCCGTCCAGACCCGCCATCATCATCGCGGTAAAGGCGAAATAGGGGTTGCAACTGGGATCCGGGAAGCGCACCTCGATGCGCCGCGCCTGGGGGTTGGCGTCGAACGGAACACGGATGGAGGCGGAACGGTTACGTGCCGAATAGGCAAGCATGACCGGCGCCTCGAAACCCGGCACCAGACGCTTGTAACTGTTGGTGCTGGCGTTGGTAAAGGCATTCAGCGCACGCGCATGTTTGAAGATACCGCCTATGTAATACAGGGCCAGCTGCGACAAACCGGCATATTTGTTGCCGCTAAACAGATTCTTGCCATCCTTGGCGAGCGACTGGTGTACATGCATGCCGCTGCCGTTGTCGCCGACCAGCGGCTTCGGCATGAAGGTCGCCGTCTTGCCGTAGCCATGGGCCACGTTCATCACCACATATTTGAGTATCAGCACCTCATCCGCCTTGCGCACCAGGGTATTGAAGCGGGTGCCGATTTCACACTGCCCGGCGGTCGCCACCTCGTGATGATGCACCTCCACGGGAACACCCATCTCTTCCAGAGCCAGGCACATGGCGCTGCGAATGTCCTGCAGGGAATCGACCGGAGGAACCGGAAAATAACCACCCTTGTTGGTGGGGCGATGTCCGATATTGCCGTCTTCGTAGACGCGCTCGGAGTTCCAGGCGGCCTCTTCTGAATCCACCTTGTAGAAGGCGCCGCTGATGTCGGCGCCCCAGCGCACGTCATCGAGGATGAAAAACTCCGGCTCGGGGCCAAAGTAGGCGGTATCGGCAATCTTGGTGGACTTGAGGTACTCCTCGGCACGGTGGGCAATCGAACGCGGGTCGCGATCATAGCCTTTCATATTGGTGTCGAGAATATCGCAGCGCAGAATCAGGGTGGGTTCGTCGCTGAACAGGTCCATGACGGCGGTCGTCGTATCGGGCATAAGCACCATGTCGGAATCATTGATTCCCCTCCAGCCGGCGATACTGGAACCGTCGAACATTTTTCCGTCCTTGAAAAAATCAGCCTTGATGATATTGCCTGGCAGGGTGACATGCTGTTCCTTGCCCCGGGTATCGGCAAAGCGCAGGTCGACGAACTTGACCTCGTTATCCTTCATCATCTTTAACACTTTGGTGGCAGACATTACGACTCCTCCGAATTGATAGCACTGCGAATTCACACCCGCCACCTGTGAGGCAACGGCACTCTGGATAATTCTTGCGAACCTTGTTCTGTTGCAGAGCAGGAATTATGCCATGGGCAGGTTTATTAGCAATTGCTCATTTTATCAATGAATTACTCATTTCTCGCATCAAAATACTGCACCATATCAGTGCAACAAATACGCTCCGGCACCAGGGTTGTGCGAGCAGGCAGGAAAGATACACCCGAACTTGTGCAATGTCTCCACCCGACAGTGCGACTGAACGTCATGCATCATCGCCCACACGAAGGATGATCTCGATTTCGTCACCCTCCCGGCGAATCTCGTCCACCGTGTGCCCCCACATCCGGCACCAGGCTGGAATATCATGAAGTACGCCCGGATCGGTGCACAGCACATGTACGTAATCCCCTGGCCGCATCCGTGCCACGTGATCCTGGGTGCGGATGACCGGTAACGGGCAGAGCAGAAATCTGGCATCCACGGTTGTGCTGCTCATACATACCACTCCGGCGGGATCTGATCCGATGGCAAGGGTATTACCTTGTAATTTCGTGTAGCACCCTCCTTCGCCGTCACCGCTATGGTGACCTCGTCGTCATCCCGACCGTGACTGAAACGCGCGGTGATACGGGCGGCGAGTTCAAGATCGTCGGACCCCGCCACGCCGTCAAGCAGCACCAGCGGTCCCATGTGACTGACCGGGACCATGTGAACGAAACGCTTGCGATAACCCTCAAGGTAACGGTTCTCGCCCTCTTCGCGTCCCACGATCAATTTGAAACCGGGTCGTGGCCGCAGGTGCCGTCCCACCTTGAGCAGCATGATGTCATCCAGGTCGTACTCGCGTACCCCGCGCGTGCGCCACAGGTCGGCGAGCTTGCGGGAATACTGCCTGTCGGTGAGGAAGCAGCAGCCGCCCGCGGGTTGCGCGTAATCCGTAAAACCGTAGTGCGCCGCCAGCTGCATCTGCGGCTTGCGCGAGCGGCCATTGAAGGCATGCAGCTCTTCCCGCACCAGCCAGCCTTCCCGTTCCGGCAGCGTCGGCAGCAGATTCCGCGCGCACAGCGGGCGCACCAGCCGGTCATCCACACCGGAGTCCCGGGCAACCACCCGCATGGTGTCGCGGCGCTGCGACATGGGTCGCTGACCGATGACCTCTCCCGTAATGATGAAATCAAACCCGTGCCCGGTCATCCACTCGTGCGCCTTGCCGACCATGAACACCTTGCAGTCCAGACAGGGGTTCAGGTTGGCGCCATAGCCGTGTTTCGGATTGATCACGACCTGCTTGTACTCATCGATGATATCGATGATATGCAGGCGAATGCCCAGCTGCCCGGCGACCCACAGCGCATCATTGCGCTTGGGCCGTTCGCGTCGTTGCTGACGTATGGCGTGGGTATGACCTTCCACACAAAAGCCGGTAAAGAAATTGATGCCCTCGACGTGGATCCCCTGGTCCATGACCACGCGCGCGGCGAGCAAGGAATCAAGGCCACCGGAAATCAGGGCAACGGCTTTAATCTGTGTGTTCATGGCATGGATGGGATAGCGGTCGTCTCAGATGCAATCACATGAATAAAAGGCGAAATGCAGCGCACGCCCATGACTCCGGCACGATGACCAATGCCCTGCTGCGAGGTTAACACGGCGCAGACGGCGTAGAAAATTCCATCCGTACCCGATAAATCCGGCACCGATCCGGCATGGGGTCAATGTGGGGAATTTTTCCCGGGCACGTTATACTCGCGGGCTGGCCATATCCGACAACCTCCCCTGATCCGTTGAAACAGACCCATGTCCGACTATCCCAAAACATTCCAGGATCTGGTACTTGCGCTCCAGAACTACTGGGGTCGCCAGGGTTGCACCCTCCTGCAACCCTACGACATGGAGGTCGGCGCCGGCACTTTTCACCCGGCAACCTTTTTGCGTGCGATCGGACCCGAACCCTGGCGTGCGGCCTACGTACAACCCTCCAGGCGCCCCACCGACGGACGTTACGGCGAGAACCCGAACCGCTTGCAGCACTACTACCAGTACCAGGTGATGATGAAGCCGTCGCCGCTGGATATCCAGGAGCGATATCTCGACTCGCTGCGCGAGCTCGGCATCGATCCCCTCGTGCACGATATCCGCTTTGTCGAGGACAACTGGGAATCCCCGACACTGGGCGCCTGGGGACTGGGCTGGGAGGTTTGGCTCAACGGGATGGAGGTCACGCAATTCACCTATTTCCAGCAGGTCGGAGGACTGGAATGCCGTCCGGTTACCGGTGAAATCACCTACGGGCTGGAACGCATCGCCATGTACCTGCAGGAGGTCGAAAGCGTCTTCGATATTGTCTGGACCGTGGGCCCGGACGGTCCCGTGACCTACCGGGACGTCTACCACCAGAATGAAGTGGAGATGTCGGTTTACAACTTCGAACAGGCGGATATCGAATCCCTGCTCGCCTGGTTCGATGTCTGCGAACGCGAGAGCGCCCGACTGATCGGGGTGGGCCTGCCGTTGCCGGCCTACGAACTCGTGCTCAAGGCATCACACACCTTTAACCTGCTGGATGCGCGCAGCGCCATCTCGGTCACGGAACGGCAACGCTATATCCTGCGTGTGCGCACACTGGCGCGCGCCGTTGCCGAGGCCTATTACGAACGCCGCGCATCCCTTGGCTTTCCCATGCTGGCCACTGCGGACACACCGACATGACCGGGAAACGTGATCTGCTGGTCGAAATCGGCACCGAGGAACTGCCGCCGCTGGCGCTGCGCCACCTGGCGGAGGCATTCAGGACCCTGTTGAGTGACCTGCTGAACCAGCACCAGCTTGAACATGGCGCCTGTCATGCCTATGCCTCGCCCCGACGGCTGGCGGTCTGCATCGAGGCGGTGCCATTGCATCAACCCGACCGGGAGGTGATACGGCGTGGTCCGGCGCTGAGGGCGTCCTTTGACGAAGACGGCAATCCGACCGGGCCTGCGGAAGGATTCGCCCGCTCCTGCGGTGTAACGGTGACTGATCTCGATCAGCTGGAAACCGACAAGGGCAGCTGGCTGGCCTGGCGGATGCGAGAGACCGGCAAACCGACGGCGGAAGTCATTCCGCATCTCATTGAGGAAGCCCTCAAGACGCTGCCGGCGCCCAGACGCATGCGCTGGTCCGACCGCAACGAGGAATTCGTGCGCCCGATACACTGGATATTGCTGTTGCTCGGCCAGGAACCCGTCAGGGCGACGATATACGGTATAAAAACCGACCGGTATACGCAGGGCCATCGATTCCACTGTAGCGAGAAACTCGCTGTCACCGAACCCGCCGCGTATGTGGAAACACTGGAGAGGCAGGGTTATGTGCTCGTCAACATGGACCAGCGCCAGGAAACCATACGCAGCCAGGTGCTGACCGCGGGCATAGCGCTCGGCGGCAAGGCGCTCATCGATGAGTCACTGCTGGAGGAAGTCACCGCACTGGTGGAATGGCCGGTGGTGATCACCGGCGGCTTTGAACGTCGTTTTCTCGAGATTCCGGCGGAGGCGCTGATCTCGAGCATGCAGCACCACCAGAAATTCTTTCCGGTCGTCGACGGCAATGGCAGGCTGATGCCGCACTTCATCACCGTCGCCAACATCATCAGCAAGGATCCGGCACGGGTGATAGCCGGAAACGAGCGTGTCATCCGCCCGCGGCTGGAGGACGCCGCGTTTTTCTGGAACCAGGATCGCAAGCAGCCGCTGCACCAGCGGGCCGTTCAGCTTGATACGGTCACCTTCCAGCAACAGCTTGGTTCACTCGGCGACAAGCAACGCCGCATCGAAACCATCGCCACCTTCATCGCCGGTTCGATCGGATCCAGCACCGGGCATGCGCAGCGCGCGGCGGCTCTGTGCAAGTGCGATCTGCTCACCAGCATGGTGTTCGAATTTCCTGAATTACAGGGCATCATGGGCCGCTACTACGCCACCAACGATGGCGAACCTGCCGAGGTCGCCACCGCGCTGGATGAACAGTATCAACCGCGCTTTGCCGGAGACATCCTGCCGTCCACGCGCTCCGGGCAAGCGCTGGCAATCGCGGACCGGCTGGATACACTGACGGGTATTTTCGCCATCGGCAAGCCGCCCACCGGCGACAAGGATCCGTTTGGTCTGCGCCGTGCCGCGCTGGGCGTCTTGCGCATCCTGATCGAACACAAGCTCGACCTCGACCTGTATGAATTGATTTCCATCACCGCTGCGGTCATGCCTCAGCAGGTCAAGGCGCCCGGCATTGTCGATGACCTGTTTGCCTTCATGATGGAACGCCTGCGCGCCTACTATATCGATGCAGGCTACGACGGCGATGTCTTCGAGTCTGTACTGGCGCGCCGGCCCGTGCGGCCCGTCGACTTCGACCAGCGCATGCGCGCAGTGGCGGCATTTCGCAACCTGCCGGAATCGGCCAGCCTGGCGGGCGCCAACAAGCGCATTCGCAACATCCTGCGAAAATCCGGCGCCGAGATACCGGGGGCGCATGATAACCGCCTGCTGCAGGAACCCGCGGAACACGGTCTGGCAAACGCAATCAATGAACTCATTGATGAGGTCAATCCGCTGTTCGAGCAGCGCGACTACACCGAGGCGTTATGCAAACTCGCGGCCCTGCGCGAACCGGTGGACAGATTCTTTGACACAGTAATGGTGATGGCGGACGATCTCCAGCTGCGCAACAATCGTCTCGCCCTGTTGAATTCCCTGTCCGAACTTTTTCTCCGGGTTGCGGACATTTCGAAACTGCAAGGTTGAGCGGGGTTTCAGCGTAGTGCCAGGGGCAATGGCACTTAATTAAGGGATATCGTCCATATAAACAACCCAATAGCCACGGAAGCACACGGAAGACACGGAAAAAAGAGCATAATTCCGTGTGCTTCCGTGGCTATTTATCTCGCTTGAGGCTTAACCAAGTGCCATTCCACCTAGGTACGGAATACATTCCGGATGCCGGTGGCTGCTGACTATCGACAGCAGGCTTGTCCCGCGGGCGGGCTTGCCGTTAATCGCGCTTACGATGACTATCGTATCCCTGCACGCCTCCGCGGACTTGATTTTCGTTCCCCTTTCAACAACCCTTTTCAGATGACACGCCCATGACAAACCGTGATTCCTATAACGCGATGCTTGCCGAAGTCCAGGCATTTCATGACAAACATGACTTCAGGAATACCGGTGGCGAGGAGCTGGCCTACCGCGTTGCATTGATGGCCGAGGAACTCGGTGAGATCTCGTCCTGCGTCACCAAGGGCAAGGACACCAAAAAGCTCGCAGAAGAGTGCGCGGACCTGCTTATTCTCGTCATCGGCACCGCGATCGCGGCGGATTTCGACCTGGCTGAGGCGTTCTGGTCAAAGATGGAAATACTGGCGCAGCGCGAATCCCGCGTTGTCAACGGGCGCATCCGGGTATCCGAATTTCGCGACGTGTAGTCATATTTATTCGAATGGCACTTAGTTAAGTCCCAAGCCCGATAAATAGCCACGGATTCACACGGAAGGAAGAGCCTGTATTCCGTGTTTTTCCGTGTGATTCCGTGGCCATAGGGGTGTGATTAGGCTTAACCTAGTGCTATTCATATTTATTCAGGTCAGTGGGGAGTGGCACTTACATAATGGATATCGTATTGATATATCAATATCGGGCCACTGAATAACACGGGCCTTCCAGAGGGTGACGACAATCAATGTAAAGCATAAACCCATGCGACTGGTCATTCTCGATCGCGACGGCGTCATCAATGAAGACTCCGATGCCTACATCAAGTCACCGGAGGAATGGAAACCGATCCCCGGCAGTCTTGAAGCCATCGCCCGTCTCCACCGCGCAGGCTGGCATGTGGTCGTGGCAACCAACCAGTCCGGCATCGCCAGGGATCTTTTTGATCTGGATATGCTGATGCGAATACACGAAAAGATGCACCGTTGTGTATCCGCGGCTGGCGGCCTGATAGACGCGATTTTTTTCTGCCCGCATGGTCCAGACGACAACTGTGACTGTCGCAAACCCAAACCCGGACTCTACCTCGACATTGCCAGACGGCTTCGCATCAGCCTCGTGGGTATACCAGCCATCGGAGATTCTCTGCAGGACCTGCAGGCGGCCAGTGCTGCCGGTGCCCGGCCCATTCTGGTAAGGACCGGCAAGGGCATCAAAACACTCGGCACAACCGGCATCGCGAACGATGTTCCGGTATTCAGCAACCTTGCCAGTGCCGTGGACGCATTGCTAACCATCAATCTCAACGATAATCCGGCCACCTGATGAACCACACTGTTGATCCTCCCCCTTCACGGATCGTACTGTCCCTGCGTGCCCTGGCCTTCTGGCTGGTATTCGTCCTGACCACCGTGATCGCGGCAATTTCATTGCTGCTGATGTTTCCACTTTCATTAAGGCATCGGCAGAAATTCATTACCTCGTGGGTGGGATTCATCCTCTGGTGGCTGGAACTCACCTGTCGGCTGGACTATGTGGTCAGCGGCATGGAGAACATCACTGGCGACGGTCCCGCCATTGTCTGTTCAAAACATCAATCCACCTGGGAGACCTTTGCGCTGCAACGCATCTTTCCGTCGCAAATATGGGTCGCCAAGCGCGAACTGCTCTGGCTCCCCTTCTTTGGGTGGGGACTGGCTTTGATGAAGCCGATTGCCATCAAACGTGGCACAGGCCGGGCTGCCGTCACGCAACTGCTCCGGCAAGGCAAGGAGAGGCTGAAGGAGGGACTCTGGGTCATAATCTTTCCGGAGGGAACCCGTGTCGCGCCAGGACAGAAAGGTCGCTACCGAATTGGCGGCGGTATTCTGGCGGAACACTCCGGCTATCCGATCGTACCGGTCGCGCACAACGCAGGTGAATTCTGGCCCCGCCACAGCTTTATCAAACTTCCCGGAACCATCCAGGTCAGGATTGGCAAGCCAATTTTGCCGGACGGCAAATCCGCGCAGGCACTCATGGATGCTACAGAAACCTGGATTGAATCCACTATGACTGAAATAGCAAACAAATCATAAGATGTAACATATTGTATTTGATAAATATAATATTAATGATATCTATAATAATATAGGATTATTTAAAATAATGCCAGCAGCATTGCATTTTGACCAACTGAAATACACGTCTCGGATCAAATATAGTTAACGCAAGCAACCAGGCACTTTGGGGTGAATGCGGCGTTCATAAACAGACTCGCCGCAGAGACGCCGAGATCACAACGTATTTAATTATTTTTCGTTAATGAATTCTCTGCGTCCATCGCGTCTCTGCGGTGAATATGGTGTTTATGGATAAACACTAGATATCAAGATTCGACGCCGTCAGTGCATTCTGCTCGATGAATTCCCTCCGTGGCTCGACCTGATCTCCCATGAGGGTGGTAAAGATTTCATCCGAACCGACGGCATCTTCGATCTGTACCTGCAGCAAACGCCTGGTGTTCTGATTCATGGTGGTTTCCCACAACTGATCGGGATTCATTTCACCCAGACCCTTGTAGCGCTGAATATGCTGACCGCGCTTTGATTCCTCAAGCAACCAGGTCAGCGCCTGCTTGAAGGTGGTCACGTCTTCCCGCCGGTCTCCACGCTGAACGAAGGCGCCTTCCCCTATCAGTCCATCGAGTTGCTGCCCCAGGGCTGTAATGCGGTGATACTCATGGGAACCAAAAAATTCTTCGGTAAAGCTTTGTTCGCTGGCCATGATGCCGTGTGTCCATCGACCGACAGACACAATGAAGCCTTTACCATCAGGCGGTTGTATTTCGCACGCGTACTGCCGGTCAGGGGAAATCGTGGCGTTCAGGCGCGCTTGCAACTCCTTAAACCAGGCCGTCACCTCGCTCACGTCATTCCGCGCGTTTTCTTCCAGCGCCGGCATATAGATCATTTTTTCCAGGACTTCGGGATCATACCGGCGTGACAGTCGCTGGATACCGGCCATTACGGCCATATACTGTGTCGCGAGATTCTCCAGGGCAGGACCACTCAGCGGGGGCGCATCGGGATTTACGTACAGCTGGGCATTCTCTATGGCGCCCTGAAGCAGCAGGGCATTCAACGCGGCATCATCCTTAACATATTGTTCTTGCTTGCCTTTTTTTACCTTGTATAAAGGAGGCTGAGCAATGTAGATATG
Organism: uncultured Gammaproteobacteria bacterium; assembly: GCA_963710815.1. Taxonomy (GTDB): domain Bacteria; phylum Pseudomonadota; class Gammaproteobacteria; order UBA9214; family UBA9214; genus CAVQCA01. Next base: position 37,856 of record CAVQCA010000148.1, read on the forward strand.
ACCGCGCTCGATCAACTCGGGCATTTGACGGTAGAAAAACGTCAGCAGCAAGGTGCGGATATGGGAACCATCGACATCCGCATCCGTCATGATGATGATGCGATGATAGCGTAACTTGTCGGGATCGAATTCCTCGCGCCCGATCCCGCATCCCATGGCCGTGATCAGGGTGCCGACTTCGGCCGATGAGAGCATCTTGTCAAAGCGGGCCTTTTCCACGTTCAGAATCTTGCCTTTAAGTGGCAGGATGGCCTGCGACTTGCGGTCGCGCCCCTGCTTGGCCGACCCACCGGCTGAATCACCCTCGACGAGAAACAGTTCGGACAGCGCCGGATCGCGCTCCTGGCAATCGGCCAATTTTCCAGGGAGCCCGGCAATATCCAGCGCACCCTTGCGTCTGGTCATCTCACGCGCCTTGCGTGCCGCTTCACGGGCGCGCGCCGCCTCAATAATCTTGGCCGTAATCGCCTTGGCTTCCGTCGGATTCTCCAAAAGAAAATTCTGGAAATATTCATTCACCAGCGACTCGACAACGCCCTTGATCTCCGAGGAAACCAGTTTGTCCTTCGTTTGTGAAGAAAACTTGGGATCGTGAACCTTGACGGACACGACGGCTGTCAACCCCTCGCGTGCATCATCGCCCGTGGCGGAGACTTTGGCCTTGCGCATTACGCCTTCCCGTTCCATGTAGAGATTGAGTGTTCGCGTCAGGGCGCTGCGGAACCCGGCCAAATGGGTACCCCCGTCGCGCTGCGGTATGTTATTGGTGAAACAGAAGATATTCTCCTGATACGAATCATTCCACTGCATGGCAACCTCGACACCAACGGCGTCCTTTTCGCCGACAAAATAAAACACCTGCTGATGCAGTGGCGTCTTTTTTCGATTCAAATGCTCCACAAAGGCCCTGATTCCCCCCTGGTACTCGAATACGTCCTGCTTGTCGTTACGCTCATCGGTAAGCTTGATCCTTACCCCGGAATTCAAAAATGACAGTTCTCTCAGACGCTTAACCAGGATGTCATAGTGAAACTCGGTATTGGTAAAGATTTCATGACTGGGCTTGAAACGGATCTCCGTCCCGGTACGATCGGTTTCACCCGTTTCCGCCAGTGGCATTGTCGGTACACCGAGGCGATACTCCTGGCTGTAGCTGTGACCGTCGCGGTAAATAGACAGGCGAAGATATTCCGACAATGCATTGACCACAGATACCCCTACGCCGTGCAGTCCCCCCGATACCTTGTAGGAGTTGTCATCAAACTTACCCCCCGCGTGCAGGATGGTCATTATGACTTCTGCCGCGGACCGTCCTTCCTCCGGGTGCATGTCCACGGGGATTCCACGGCCATCATCCGTCACGGACACGGAATCATCGGTGTGCAAGGTGACTGAGATTTCCTTGCTGTACCCGGCAAGCGCTTCATCGATCGAATTATCCACGACCTCAAAAACCATCTGATGCAGGCCGGTGCCATCATCCGTATCGCCTATGTACATTCCTGGGCGTTTTCGTACCGCATCCAGGCCTTTCAGGACCTTGATATTCGAAGAGGTATAACTATTTTTTTCTGTCATGGAACAATCCTTAGAACAAGCGCGCCATTATAGCACTTCCTGTATGACACCATGTTCCACGTGAAACCTGTTCACCTCTGGCCAGGCAGTCAGGTTCAGGGTATGGGTATCAATGGCGGTCACGAACACCTGGGTCCCGATATCCTTGAGACAACCGAGGATGCGTGACTGGTGATCCTCATCCAGTTCACTACCCAGATCATCGAGTAAAAATGCCCCGCCACGCACATTCATGTCGCATTGCATTTTTACCTGGCCCATCAGGAAACCCAGCAGAATCGCCTTATGCTGACCACGTGAGAAGTTGCTCTGCACAGGACTGCCGTCCACCAGCAAGACAATATCGGCACGGTGTGGTCCGTAGTGGGTATAGCCGAGTGCAAGATCCTTTTCGAGCGCCTTGCTCAGGGAAGCCAGCAACGAGGATTCCTTCGGCCATCCCGCCAGGTAACGAATGGATAACATCCTTCCCGGCAGCAGGCTGCCAAGTTCCTTCTGGACATACGGTTCCAGCCTGGCAAGGTAATTGCGCCGCACGCGGTCAAGTTTTTCCGCCGCATCCACCAGTTCTCCATCCCATGCAAGGACTGGTGCCTTCTGCGCCCGAGTCCTCAGCGCGGCGTTGCGTTGTCGCAGCGTCCGGGTGTATCGCTGCCAGGTTTCCCGATAACCCTGTTCCACGTGGAACAATGCCCAATCCAGCGACTGGCGACGATATCCTGGTCCACCATTCAGGATGTTTGCCGTATCCCCGGTCATGATCTGGACCGGGAAGCAGCCGGCCAGATCCGAGAGTCGCTGCACGTTCCGGCCATCAAGGTGAATTCGGTACTGACCCTGGCGGCGTTCCAGTCCGATCGGGACCCGTCTTCTCCCGGGGGAACCGATCCTCCCCAGCAAACGGTAAGCGGGTTGCCCTGCCTGGACGAGGTGGTTCGCATTGGGGGTACGGAAGGATCGCACACGACCAAGACAATAGATGGCTTCCAGAAGGCTGGTTTTTCCCGCCGCATTCGGCCCGGTAATCAGGTTGATGGCGGGTGAGAACGACAGACTGGCGTTTTTGATATTGCGAAAATTGTCAATATCAAGTGACAGCAGTCCTGCGACCGTCGCTGACATTGAATAGGGGAGGGACAGGATGATGCGTTATGGAAATTATCGATAATAATCACAAGCGCATCGGCATGACGACATAACGACAGTTCATCGTGCCGTAATTATTGATAAGCGCGCTGCTGTTGGCGTCTGACAGCATGATTTCGATTTCGTCGGCATTGATCGCCGCGAGTACGTCCAGCAGATAGGTCACATTAAACCCGATCAGCAGGGGATCATCTTCATAGCTGACCTCGATCTCTTCGATCGCCTCTTCCTGGTCAGGGTTATGTGCTTGTATTTTAATGTTATTTTTAGAAATATCCAGGCGAATGCCGCGGTACTTTTCGTTGGAAAGAATCGAGGTACGAGTCAGGGCCTGGCGCAGCAACTCCCGCTTGACCACCAGTCGCTTGTTGGCTGTCTGGGGGATGACCCGATTGTAATCGGGAAAACGTCCGTCAATCAGTTTTGAAGTGAAACGCAATTCAGTCGTGGTAATACGAATGTGATTCGTTCCTATTTCCACCTGCAACGGGGTTTCATCGTCTTCCAGCAAGCGGTGCAATTCCTGCACCCCCTTGCGCGGTACGATAACCTGTTGCGCGTCGCCGTCACCGACATCCGCAGCGAATTCACACAACGCCAGGCGGTGCCCGTCGGTCGCCACGGCGCGCACCATGCCAGGCGAGGGTTCCAGCATGAGGCCGTTCAGGTAGTAACGGACATCCTGCTGCGCCATGGAAAATGCCGTCTGATCGATCAACCGGCGCAGTTCCTTCTGCGCAATGTGGAAGGTCCGCGCGCTTTTGACTTTATCCACGACCGGGAATTCGCCGGGCGGCATGGTGGCCAGCGTAAAACGACTTTTCCCCGAACGAATCTGTGCCCGGTCCTCCTTGACCGTAATGTCAATCGCAGCACCTTCCGGTAACGCCCGGCAGATATCCAGCAGCTTGCGCGCCGGCAGGGTGCTGTCACCCGGTTCGGTGACATTGACGCTCGCCTCGGTTTGCAGCTCCACTTCCAGATCCGTCGCGGTGAGCTTAACGCCTTTCCTGGTCGCATTGAGCAGAATATTGGCGAGGATTGGCAGCGTCTGACGCCGCTCCACTACACCAGCCACCTGTTGAAGGGGTTTCAAGAGTGTTTCACGCTGAATGGTTAGCTTCATAACAGTTAAATTAAGATTATTTTAAAGATGATTGTTTCTATAACTAGGTTCATGAAATGCGGTTGATAACCATGTAAATAATATATAAATCAATAACATGAATTAATAGCAAGTGACCGGGAAAGCTTGTGGCTTGCCGTGTGTATCCTGTGGATAACGTGGGATAAATAATACCCTTAATTGTTGTGCACACGTTATCCACATCATGTGGTCAGGGTTCTCAACAGGTTACTGTAGTCCTCCTTGATGCGCGCATCCGCTTCCTTGAGTTCAACCACTTTACGGCAGGCGTGTAACACCGTCGTATGATCTCGCCCCCCGAAGGCGTCACCGATCTCGGGCAGGCTATGAGTGGTCAATTCCTTCGCCAATGCCATGGCAATTTGACGGGGGCGGGTGATGGTACGGCTGCGGCGCGGTGAGAGCAGGTCGGCCACGCGGATTTTGTAGTACTCCGCGACCGTTTTCTGGATATTTTCCGTGGTGACCAGCTTGTCCTGTAAAGCCAGCAGATCACGCAAGGCCTCCTTGGTGAAATCCAGGGTTATGGGCTGTCCGGTAAAGCGCGCACTGGCGATGACGCGACGCAGCGCGCCTTCCAGTTCACGGATATTGGACTGGATACGTTTGGCGATAAAGAACGCGACATCATCCGGCAGGTTGAGATTGCCCTGGGTGGCCTTGTTCATGAGGATGGCTACCCGTGTCTCGAGTTCAGGCGGCTCGATAGCGGCCGTGAGTCCCCAGCCGAAGCGGGATTTCAGCCGCTCTTCCAGGCCATGAACTTCCTTGGGATAGCGGTCACAGGTCAGGATGATCTGCTGTTGTCCTTCAAGCAAGGCATTGAATGTATGAAAGAATTCCTCCTGCGACCGCTCCTTTCCGGCAAAGAACTGGATGTCGTCGATGAGCAGGGCATCGACGTTGCGGTAGAAGCGTTTGAAATCGTTGATGGCATTGTGCTGCAAGGCCTTGACCATGTCGGCGACGAAGCGCTCTGAATGCAGGTAGATGACGCGGGCCCCCGGATTGCGTGCATGGATCAGGTTGCCGACGGCATGCATGAGATGGGTCTTGCCCAGCCCGACACCGCCGTAGATAAACAACGGGTTATAGGCAGCGCCCGGGTTCTCGCCAATCTGCATGGAGGCGGCGCGCGCCAACTGGTTGGATTTACCGCCGACGAAAGTCTCGAACGTAAATTCGGGATTGAGGTTGCTTTTGTACTGGCCCGGGACCGGTTTGTCCGCCACCGGGCTGCGCAGGGGCAGGGCAGGCGAGTGGCTGTACCGGATCTCTGCCACGCTTGGTACTGCCGATATCGAGAACTACCTGGGTATCGGTCTCCGGGTCGATGTCATGCAGGGTGCGTGAAATGGTATCGAAATGGTGCTTGTTGACCCATTCGAGGACGAACTGGTTGGGTGCCAGCAGTCGCAGGCTTTCCGGAGTCTCGATGGCATGCAGCGGACGTATCCAGGTATTGAATTGCTGTTCGGGAATTTCATTTTCCAGACGAACCAGGCACTTTTGCCAGCGCGACACTTCCACCAGACAAGCCTCCCTTTTTGTTGTGAGTCCGTGCACTGCTGAAGGCCGGAGTCTATACCTGTCATCGCAAGTTATCCACACCCCGAATGCGCTGCAGGAAGACATTCGCGGTTGACAATTCAGCCGTTGAAACAGTACCCTTTGCGCCCTTTTCACGCCGCGATGTTTGGTGTGGATGATATCGACGCGAGCTACTCGGGACCAGGCGTGCCATGAAAAGAACCTTTCAACCAAGCAACTTGAAGCGCAAGCGCACGCACGGCTTCCGTGCGCGCATGAGTACCAAGAGCGGTCGGGCAATTATCAACGCTCGTCGTGCCAAGGGCCGGTCGCGGCTGTCCGCCTGAACCCGCGCCCCGGCGTTGCAGTCTGGCGCTTCCCGCGCCAGGTACGACTGACGCAGCCCGCTGAGTACCGGCGGGTGTTCGACCATTGCCACTGCAAGGCAAGTAATCGCTGGATGACGGTTCTGGCCACCCCCAATTCCCGGAATATGCCGCGTCTTGGCCTGGTGATATCCCGCAAGGCGGCAGGCAACGCCGTGGCCCGTAACCGCATCAAACGCCAGGTACGTGAAAGTTTCAGGCACTGGCAAACGCAACTGGGAAGCCTGGATATCGTGGTCATCGGGCGGGCGGGCATCAGCAAGCAAGCCAACAGGATCCTTGCACAGGCACTCGAAGGTATCTGGAAACGATTGATAGCGTCATGCGCTGGTTCTTAATACAACTTATCCGGGCCTATCGTTTTCTGTTGAGCCCCTGGCTGGGCGGACATTGCCGATTTCATCCCACGTGCTCCAGTTATGCAATCACCGCCATCGAACGCCACGGAATCCTGCACGGCGGCGCCATGGCTTTACGCCGCCTGTCTCGCTGCCATCCCTGGCATGCCGGCGGCATCGATGAAGTCCCGGACTAGCAAGTGAACTGACCCATATGGATAACCAGCGCCTTTTCCTGTTCGTCGCACTCTCCTTCGTGGTCCTGTTGATGTGGCAGGCCTGGCTGAAGGATTACGGCCCCGCGCGCGGAAACCCGCACCACTGCGCCTGCCGTGCAACAGCCCGCCACCCCCACCGGTGCCGCGCCGGAAGAAGAACTGCCGCCAGCCAGCGCCGTGCCGTCGGCAAAGGACAACAGCGCACCGGAACAAATAACCCTGCCGGCCGGACAGCAAGTGGAGGTGAAAACCGATATCCTGGACGTGATGATCAATACTGCCGGGGGGGGTATCCGCCGCACCGACCTGCTTGACTACCGCGTGTCGACCACGCCCGGTGCAGCACCGCTGCGCCTGCTGAACGACACCATGCCGGACCTGTTCATTGTCCAGTCGGGCCTGCGCACGCCGGATGGCGTCGAGCCCACTCACCATGTCGAGTATCAGGCCGAACAGACACATTACCAACTGGCACCCGGCGCGGACTCCCTGCAGGTCCCGCTGCACTGGCGCAGTCCGAAAGGGGTCGAGGTCACCAAACGCTATACCTTTCACCGCGACAGCTACGTGGTGGACATGGACTTCCAGGTGCACAACGGCAGTGCCGCCGACTGGCACGGCAGGGCATACCGCCAGCTGCAACGCAGCGAGCCACCGGCTCCAAGCGGGCACTCGAAGTTCATCCACACCTATACGGGCGGGGTGATCTACAGTCCCGAGGACAAATACCAGAAGATCTCGTTCAAGGACATGGGAAAGAGTCCGCTGAATCGCGACATCACCGGAGGCTGGGCCGGCATGAGCCAGCATTATTTCCTTGCGGCGCTGATCCCGGGGAGCAGCGAGGCGGATCGCTATTACACCAAGGCCCTGAGCGATGAGCGTTTTGTCATCGGCATGATCTCGCCGCAGGAGACGGTTCCGGCCGGCGGCAGCGCCACCTTTCACACCCGACTGTATGCGGGGCCCAAACTGCAGGACCACCTGGCCGATGTGGCGCCCGGGCTCGAGCTGACGGTGGATTACGGCCGGCTCACCGTGCTGGCCCAGCCGATTTTCTGGCTGTTGAAGACGATTCACAAGGCGATCGGCAACTGGGGCTGGTCCATCGTGCTGCTCACGATGCTGATCAAGCTGGCGTTCTACAAGCTCTCGGAGACCAGCTACCGTTCCATGGCCAATATGCGCAAGCTGGCCCCGCGCCTGAAGTCGCTCAAGGAACGCTACGGGGATGACCGCCAGCGCCTCAACCAGGCCATGATGGAGCTCTATAAAAAGGAGAAAATCAACCCGCTTGGCGGCTGCCTGCCGATCGTGGTGCAGATCCCGGTATTCATCGCGCTCTACTGGGTGCTGCTGGACAGTGTGGAGATGCGCCAGGCGCCCTTCATGCTGTGGATGAACAATCTGTCGGCGCCGGACCCCTACTACGTGCTGCCGCTGTTGATGGGCGTCACCATGCTCATCCAGCAAAAGCTCAACCCGGCCCCCATGGATCCCATCCAGGCCAAGGTGATGATGGCGCTGCCGATCGTGTTTACCGTGTTTTTTGCCTTTTTCCCGTCCGGACTGGTGATCTACTGGGTGGTTAACAACACCCTGTCGATCGCCCAGCAGTATGTGATCACGCGGCGCATCGAGCGCGGCGCGAAAACCTGACCGGCCGGCCATCCCTCCAGGGGCAGTCGCCGCGTGCATCCTGCCCTCACACGGTACTTGCACATCCCCGTGCATCGTCCCGGCGGCCGGCTGTCACGACAGGCCCGGCCCGGCCGGATGAACGGCACTTGATTAAGTGCCCAAACCCGATAAATCGCCACGGAATCACACGGAAAAACACGGAATACAGGCTCTTTTTTTTCCGTGTCTTTCCGTGTGATTCCGTGGCCATAGTGGTTTGTTTAGGCTTAACCAGGCAACCTGGATAACCTCCGTACACACACTTCATTCCGTGGCCCCGAACACCGACACCATTGCCGCCATCGCCACACCGCCCGGCCAGGGCGGGATCGGCGTCGTGCGCGTCTCCGGCGAGGGTGCAACGTCCATCGCCCGGCAGCTGCTGGGGCGACTGCCGAAACCGCGCCGGGCCGAACTGCACGACTTCCGCGGCACTGACGGAGCACTGATCGACAAGGGGCTGGTGCTCTTTTTCCCGCGCCCGCCTCATTCACCGGCGAGCACGTGCTGGAACTGCACGGCCATGGCGGCCCGGTGGTGATGGACCTGCTGCTGCAGCGCGTACTCGCGCTCGGTGCCCGTGCCGCGCGCCCCGGTGAATTCAGCGAACGCGCCTACCTCAACGGCAAACTCGACCTCACCCAGGCCGAGGCGATCGCCGACCTCATCGACAGCGGCACGGCCCGTGCGGCGCGCGCCGCGGCGCAATCGCTGCAGGGAGAATTTTCCACGCGCATTCACGCCCTGCTGGAGGAACTCATCGCCCTGCGCAGCTGGATCGAGGCCGCCATGGATTTTCCCGACGAGGAGATCGACCTCCTGTCCGACCGGCGCATCGGCGAGCGGCTGGGCACCCTGGAGCAGGACCTCGATCAGGTGCTGGCGGGCGCGCGCCAGGGCCGGCTGCTGCACGACGGCATGACGCTGGTGATCGCCGGCCGGCCGAACGCCGGCAAGTCCAGCCTGCTGAATGCGTTGGCCGGTTTCGACGCCGCGATCGTCACCGACATACCCGGAACGACGCGGGATGTGCTGCGGGAATACATCCAGGTCGATGGCATGCCGCTGCACATCATTGACACCGCCGGTCTGCACGAAAGCACCGACCCGGTGGAACAGGCGGGCATGCAGCGCGCGCGCCGCGCCATGGAAAATGCCGACCGGCTGCTGCTGGTGGTCGATGATCAGCAGGGTTTCACCGCGGCCGATGCGGCCATCCTCAGGGACCTGCCGGCGGGCATTCCCCATACCCGCATCCACAACAAGATCGACCTCACCGGCCGCGCGCCCGGCCTCGGCCCGGCGGAGGGGCCGGTCGAGGTCGCGGTTTCGGCACAAACCGGCGCCGGTCTGGACGACCTGCGCCGACATCTCAAGGAGTGCGTCGGCTTCCAGGACCAGACCGAGGGCGGCTTCAGTGCCCGCCGGCGTCATCTCGATGCCCTGGAGCGGGCGCGTGGCCACATCGAGGAGGGTGCTCGCCAGCTGCGGGAGCAACGCGCCGCGGAACTGCTGGCGGAGGAACTGCGCGAGGCCCAGCAGGATCTCGGCGAAATCACCGGGGCATTCACCAGTGAGGATTTACTGGATCGAATCTTCAGCAGTTTCTGCATCGGCAAGTAACAAGGGGACAGGGCAGCCCCGATGTTGTTTGTAAATATTACCTATATACAAAACGTCATACAGTGTTAAGTTCCGGAAGCGCGTTGTGTCGTCGATTTGAATCCGGCTTGAATTGTTCCCATGGTTGTTCCCAAACATGCGTTCAAGACGCGCTGATATCAGGTCAGGGCGGAAACAACTCCGCGAACAAAACGCGCGTTGCGGAATCCTTCTGTGACGGCAAATCGGATCGATTCAGTGGATTCTGGAAAGACGGGGTAAGCAATCCCGGTACCGGTAAAGACTCAAGGGCGGTGACTGCGTAGTTTCCTCTGTTATAAAATTTGGAGGGCGAGGGGATACGATTCACTGCCGAACAACTCAAATGGCTGGAGATGATCCGCGACCACATCGCCGCGAACCTCGGCATCGAGCCGGATGACTTTGAATTCGCGCCGTTCTCCCAGCAGGGCGGCCTCGGCAAGGTGCATCAGTTGTTCGGCGACGACCTGGTCCCCATAATTACGGATCTCAACAGCGCGCTGGTGGCGTGACAGCTAGCGGGTGAACCTGCGACCGGCGCACAGGAAAACACCATCATGGAGGATGGAACATGGAAAAGGACATCATCCCGATCGGGCAGATCGAGAAGCGGATTTATGTGCTGCGGGGCAAGCGGGTCATGCTGGATGCCGACCTGGCAGACTTGTACGGCGTCACGACCAAGCGCCTGAATGAACAGGTCGGCCGGAATGCAGAGCGTTTCCCGGAGGATTTTGCGTTTAAACTGACGAAACAAGAGCTTGCGGACTTGAGGTCGCAAATTGCGACCTCAAGTGGTGCAACTGGTACCCATGGCGGTCGGCGCTACCAACCGCGCGTCTTCACCGAGCACGGCGCCATCATGGCGGCCTCCGTGCTGAATTCGCCTCGCGCCATCGAGGTCAGCGTATTCGTCGTGCGCGCCTTCGTGAAGCTTCGCGAGCTGTCCCTTGCCCACAAGGAGATCCGGCAGAAGCTCGATGAGCTGGAGCACAAGGTTGCGGGTCACGATCAGGCCATCGCTGGCCTGATCAACGCGATCCGGGAATTGATGACCCCGCCGGTGCCGAAGAAGAAACGCCCCATCGGTTTCGCACCGTGGGAAGACAAGCAGAAATGACCGCAGCGTGGGTGAGCACGAAGGGTGTTTGCCCGACTTGATCCCATGGTAGCGGCGAAGGTGGTTATAGCGCGCTTGCTGAAGCTGGCGGTTTTCCGGGTCATAATATAACCGCCTGTATATATAGAAAAAATTAATAAACCACAGATTGATTGCTGCGCGAGAGTAAAGTAGAGTTTACAAATAACGATAAAAATACAATGCAATGTAAACTCCCTGGAGGCGGCCATGATTGGAGAACGGATTCAGCAGGCCCGGAAATCGGCCGGGTTGTCGCTGCGGGCGCTGGCGGAGATGGCGGGCGTATCCGCCATGGCCATCTCGAAGTACGAGAACAATAAATCCATTCCTTCATCCGGCGTCCTGCTGGAACTGGCAAAGGCGCTGGGCGTGCGTGTGGAGTATTTCTTCCGCACTACCCGGGTGGAACTCAGCGAGCCGGATTTCCGCAAACATCCCCGCCTGCCCAAAAAGATCCAGGCCCAAATCGAGGGTGATGTCGTCGAGCAGATCGAACGTTACCTGGAACTTGAGGAGTATCTGCCCGCCAGTCCCATCGAGAAGTTCAGTCTGCCTGCCGGGTTGCCCGCGCAGATCCAGGATTATGACGAAATCGAGAAGGTGGCCAGCAGATTGCGCCATGCCTGGGAGCTGGGCGACAACCCGATACCGGACCTGATCGATACCCTGGAAGAACGCGGCATCAAGGTCTTCCAGTCCAATGCCCTGCATGATGGAAAGTTTGACGGCCTGGCCGCGGTGGTCGATGGCAGCCCGGTGGTCGTGGTCGGCAAGGACTGGCCGGGGGATCGTCAGCGTTTCACCCTGGCGCACGAGCTCGGGCACCTGGTATTGAAGGGTCGTCGTCGCCGTGCACCTCGATATGGAACTGGCCGCCAACCGCTTTGCCGGCGCCTTCCTGGTTCCCGCCAATGAAGTGATCAAGGAACTCGGGCGGAGTCGCAAGCGCCTGGAGCCGGTCGAGTTGTGTATGCTGAAGTCCGCCTACGGGCTCAGCATGCAGGGCTGGTTATACCGCGCGCGTGATATGGGCGTGCTGACCCAGGCCGGTTATCTGGCCATGTGGAAAGTATTTGCCGCAAAAGGCTGGAAGAAACAGGAACCGGTGCACTACCCGCCGGAGCAGCCCAAACTGTTCATCCAGCTGGTGTTCCATGCCTGTGCTGAAGAACTGATCAGCGAATCAAAGGCTGCAGAATTATTAGGGAAGCCGCTCGTGGAATTCAGGAGGATGAGAAATGCAGGGAGCTGCGAGCCACAGGCTGCTCATCAGTGACGCGAACATTCTCATCGATATCAGTGCCGGCAACTTGCTGAATGTCATGTTCAGACTGGACCATGACTTCGGGCTGCCGGATGTGTTGTTCGTGGAGGAATTGCAGGCACAGCACCCGGAATTGCCGGAGATGGGGCTGAAAATCCTGACACTCGAAAGCGAAGCGGTGGCCGATATGGTGGCATTGCAGGCAAAACACCATAAAACCGGCGTCAGTGTGAACGACTGCATGGCGCTGGCGCTGGCCCGGCAGGAACAATGCACGCTGCTGACCGGCGATGGCGCCCTGCGCCAGGTTGCACTGGCCGAAGGGGCGGATGTCAAGGGTACGGTCTGGCTGGTGGGGCAGATGCTGGAGGCGGGGCTGGTGGATGGGGAACGTGCCCGACGTGCCTACCAGGCCATGAAGGAGGACGGCAGTCGCCTGCCATGGGATACAATCGGGCAGCAGTTGAAAAGATACTGCCAGGGATAGACATGCCAGTAAATGGTGTCAGGATGCTTTTAGAATTAAAAGGAGTGCTTTTGTAAATGCGTACTTATAACGCAGCGCCTTCTGCAGCTTCATTTATGGAATCTCTCAGAGATATCGGGTACTCGCTTGAAACGGCAGTCGCCGATATCTTGGATAACTCAATTACGGCTGAAGCAACCGATATTGAGATTATTCTCACTGTCATCGAGCAAACGGCTCAAGTAGCCATTATAGATAATGGCAAAGGTATGACGGAGGAGGAACTGCTTGTAGCAATGAAGCCAGGCAGTAAAAACCCGCTGCATGCGCGTGCCAGTAATGATCTGGGTCGCTTTGGTTTGGGGCTTAAAACTGCATCTTTTTCTCAATGTAGGAAATTCACAGTAGTTACTCGTAAGAATGGAAAGTTAAGTGCTGCGCTTGGGATATGGACTTTGTGGCGCAGGAAGATAAATGGACATTACAAATCCCTGAATATGACTGAAATTAACGAAATTCCTTTTGTGAAAGAATTCCCGAATCGGGTACTCTGGTCCTATGGGAAAAGCTTGATAGGCTGGAACAAGCTACAGAGGCAAGTAATTTCGAAGATTATTTTTATGAATGCTTTGATCTTGCGCGTAAGCACATTGAATTAATATTTCATCGATTTCTGGACGGCGAGAGGCCATATAAAAAAATCAGTATTGAAATTAATGGCGAAGCACTCGTGCCATTTGATCCTTTTAATTCAAAAAATAGTGCCACTATTTTGCTACGGGAAGAAACAATCCGTCTTCATGGTGTACCGATACACATACAGCCATATGTGTTGCCTCATCATAAGAAGGTTAGTGCGTGCTGATTGGGAAAAGTATGCAGGCGATGCGGGTTACCTGAAAAACCAGGGTTTCTATGTCTACCGAGCCGGCAGGTTAATTATTCACGGTACTTGGTTCAGGCTGGCAAGGCAGGCTGAGTTAACCAAGCTCTCGCGCGTACGCGTTGATATGCCAAATGAATTGGATCACCTTTGGAAAATCGATGTTAAAAAAGACATCCGCTCAACCGCCTCTGGTTGGTTAGAGAGCGGCTTAAGAAAATCATTGATCGGATAGGTGGTGCATCAAATAAAGTTTATACCCAGAGGGGTAAAAAACTGGTTGACCCTACTGTGCAAGCGGTTTGGGTCAGGAGAGTAATAAGAATGAGATCTCTTATGAAATTGATACAGACCATCCTGCAATCAGAGGGTTTTTTGAAGCCCCTTTACTCCAGGTATGGAGAAAAAGTTTGAGTCACTGTTGAAAACTATAGGGGGATATTTTCCTCTAGATAGTCTTTTTCAGGATATTGCCGGGCAAGCAGAGAAAGTTGTATCTGGACGCGCTGATAAAGGTAATTTGAAAGATCTACTGGAACTCACATGCGAGCTCTACCGTGACCAGGATAAAAATATCACTAATGATGAAATTATAAATAATTTGAAAAATACCGAACCATTCAGGTCAAATTATGATGTAACAGAAGAGCTTATTAGTGAAGTGTTACAGGGAGTCAGTATCTAATGGAAGGTTATGAAACAAATTATGATGATTTAAAAACTGCAGTTCGAAAAGTTCTGGGGCGAGGTGAATTGCCTTCTGCTGATAAAATCAGAGAGGTGATTGGCAAGTATCGAGTCTTCCCCGACTCTCCAAGTCAATGACGATGATGCGGAAAAGCTGGCAAAACAGATGGAGAGGCTCACTCGGTGTGAGCATGGAGATTGGTAGTGTCATCACCGAAAAGGATTACAAGGAATGGCTTACTGCAGCCAAAGCGGGCATAGACCCTTATTACTGGGAACGTTATCACCAGCTGTTGGAGGAAAAGCATTTTCCCCCCAAGGGTGGTTGCCAAACTTGATGAGGTTACTGATAGACTTTTGAATCTGCTAGGCAACCCACGGGAAGATGGGCCATGGGACCGGCGGGGTATGGTTGTCGGACACGTCCAGTCTGGGAAAACTGCTAATTATACTGGACTGGTTTGTAAGGCCGCAGATGCAGGTTATCGTCTAATTGTGGTGATAGCGGGGATTCATAACAATTTGCGTAATCAGACCCAGGAGAAATTGATGAAGGTTTTGTCGGCAGAGACAGGGTTGCACGGTTGCAGAGCAGGTAAAAAAGATAAATTTATTGGCGTGGGGCGAATAGATCGCAAATATATTCCCGTTTCACTTACCAGCTCCCTTAGAGATTTTAACAAGCGCGAGGCTGAGACAAATCCATTCGACCTCAATGTGTTAACGGTGCCAGTTGTGCTGGTTATCAAGAAGAATACCAGTACGTTGAAAAATCTTGTCAACTGGCTAAAAGAACATAATGCTAAGGGTCAGAATCAAATTATTGATGCGCCGATGCTGCTTATTGATGATGAGGCTGATAATGCTTCTATCGATATCAGCAAGTCACCCGATGAAGCTTCCAAAATTAATTCCCAGATCAGAGAGCTGTTCGGACAGATTCCACAGAAGTTGTTATATAGGTTATACCGCGACCCCCTTTGCCAATATTTTTATTGATCCTGCCAGTGTACATGAGATGTATGGAGCTGATCTTTTTCCAAGGGATTTTATTGTAGGTCTGGAAGCTCCAGATAATTACTTTGGCTCAGAAAAGATATTTGGTGATGATCTATCAGTAACCCGCGATATTTTCGATAACGAAGATCTTCTCCCGCTTAAGCATAAGAATCATCATGAAGTGGCTGCTTTGCCTGAGTCACTGGAAAAGCGGTTCGTACATTTGTATTATGTCGATCAATAAGAATGCTAAGAGGGCGATGGCACGGCGCATAACTCCATGCTGGTCAATGCATCCAGGTTTACAAGCGTTCAGGGCGAGCTAAGGAATTCTATACATACACTTCTGGAGGGAATAAAACGCCGTATACGATATTGTTCGGCAAAGCCAGAAGCGGAAGCTCTTCAAGACGAGGAAATGGCCAAGTTATACGACGTTTGGCTGAATGAATATTCAAGCCTTGAATTTGATTGGTGTGATATTCAGGAAGTATTGCTTGAGCGGCGCGCCCATAAAGGTAGTTGAAGTCAATAGTAAAAGCTCGGGCCAGCTTAACTATTCTGATTATGCGGAATCGGGGCTGCATGTCATTGCAGTCGGTGGTTTTAGTCTCTCAAGAGGGTTAACTCTCGAAGGTTTATCTATTAGTTACTTTCTCCGTAATTCGATGATGTATGACACTTTGCTGCAAATGGGGCGATGGTTCGGCTATCGTCCTGGCTATGAGGACCTTTGTCGCGTCTGGATGTCGCCGGATGCAGAAGGTTGGTACGAGCATATTTCGGAGTCGATAGAAGAGCTGCGTGATGAAATACGAAGATAAACTTAATCTCACTCCTAAAGATTTTGGTCTCAAGGTGCGAAGTCATCCCGATACATTAATTGTTACTGCGCGTAATAAAATGGGTAGAGTGAGAATGTGGTAAGGATAGGATTGGGTAATCGCTTTATAGAAACGACAACATTATCCAAAAAACAGGAAGTGATTAAAGCCAACCGAAATGTGGCAGCAAACTTTATTGCTTCGCTTGGGATCGATGCTTACGATAAATCCAGGCCTAAGGGAAACTTCCTATGGCGACAAGTGCAAGCACAAAGCGTCATGGAATTTATTGGCGCCTTTGATAATCACCCTAATTCCTTTTACACAGAATCCGAACCGGTCGTGGAGTATATTAAACAACGCACCATTGATGAACTAAGAGAGTGGGATGTAGTAGTGATCAGTACGAAGGATGGTGAGGTAGATGGTTTTTGCTTGGAGTGCCAGTTTGTCGTCAATATCGTACTGAAAATAAAAATACCGTCAAACGCAATGATTATCTAGTGGTGACTGATAAGCAGCGTATTGCAGATGCCGGGATGGAAGCGATAGGTTTAAAAGATGGAATTGGTTAGGCAAATACAACAGAATTATACTGATCCATAAAACCGCTGAGAACGAGCGACAAGGGAAGCCACCGCCAAAGAGTGGTCGCTTTACTGTGCCAGGTAGAAAGTATCGTGAGCTAAGGGTTAACCCGCTATTAATTGTTCACCTTTTGACCATTCTCAAACCCAGTAAGGAAGGTGAGGCAAAAAGTTCCTTCTGTTGATGGAGGGGTAATAGGATGGAGTATCAGCCGTTTTCCGGAAACAAAATATGAAGAAGAAACCGTCGAATACGTAGTTAATACTACGTGGTGGAAAGATACTTACGGTGACGATTTTGATGAAGAGGAAGTAGAGATAATGATCCCTGGTTGACGATCAATAAGCCATCCGGGGTGACCG
>CAVQCA010000149.1:0-17307 GCA_963710815.1 uncultured Gammaproteobacteria bacterium
TACCCACATAATAACCGAGGGCCTCGCTCAGGTTCTTTTGTCGGCATATTTTACCGGTCAGGCCCTTATCAGGCGCAGGCCGATCAGCGCCATCAGCAGTGCGAAAATCCGCCGCAGGACCGGTTGCGGCAGGTCATGCGCAAGGCGTAAGCCGAGCGGCGCCGGCACCAGGACAGGCCAGCAGTTCAGTCGTCGTTCGACAGGGTCGACCGGTGGCAGGCAAGACGATACTCAAGTGAGAAGTAATGAAGTGAAAAGTGAAAGGAAAAATCATGATGGCCACGGAATCCACGGAAGAACACGGAAAAATATTAATATTTACAACTTGTTACATTAATTTCTCAGTCCTTGATCCTTTGGAGGTTTATGTTCGTCACGCCGTGATTTTGCACCTCCCTGAATTCTGCCAGGCAATCCTTCTTGATTTTATATTTTGTTATTTCCGTGTTCTTCCGTGGATTCGGTGGCCATTCCTTGCGTCAGGTCTCCCCCTCACTTCTCACTTCTCACTCCCCCCTTCTCACCATCATTTAACCCACAGCGTCTTGGCGTTCATGAACTCGTGCATGCCGAGCCGGGACAGTTCCCGGCCGTAGCCGGAATGCTTGATGCCGCCGAAGGGCAGGCGGGGGTCGCTTTTGACCAGGCCGTTGACAAAGACGCAGCCGCATTCAATCCGGCGCGCCACGCGCTCCCCGCGCGTGCTGTCGCGAGTCCAGACGCTGCCGCCCAGGCCGAACTCGGAATCGTTGGCGATGCGCACGGCCTCCTCCTCGTCGCGCGCCCGGATCACGGTGGCGACCGGCCCGAACAATTCCTCGCCCCAGGCGCGCATGCCGGGGGTGACGTGATCCAGGATCGAGGGCTGGTAAAAGGCGCCCGGACCCTCCAGGGGACGACAGCCGGTCACCGCCACAGCGCCGGCGGCCAGGCTGTCCCGGACCTGTGCATGCAGTTCATCGCGCAGGTCCGGGCGCGCCAGCGGGCCAACCTGGATCGCCTCATCCATCGGATCGCCGACCACCAGCGCCTCGACCCCCGCCTTGAAACGGCGCAGGAATTCCTCCGCGAGGTCGCCCACAAGGATAAAGCGCTTGGCGGCGATGCAACTCTGCCCGCTGTTGAGAAACCGTGAAGTGACCGCGGCCGGCACCGCCAGTTCCAGATCCGCATCCTCCAGCACCACGAAGGCATCCGAACCGCCCAGCTCGAGCACCGATTTCTTGATCCCGCGACCGGCGGCGGCGGCCACCTCGCGCCCGGCCGGTTCACTGCCGGTCAGCGTCACGGCACTGATGCGCGGGTCGCCGATGACGCCGCCCACCTGGGCCGAGGAGATCATCAGGCTGCGAAACACCCCGGCGGGGAAACCCGCTTCGGTGAACACCGACTCGATGGCGAGGGCGCATTGCGGGACGTTCGAGGCGTGCTTCAGCAGGCCGGTGTTACCGGCCATCAGCGCCGGGGCGGCGAAACGGAGCACCTGCCAGAAAGGGAAATTCCACGGCATGACCGCGAGCACGACGCCGAGCGGCTGCCACGCCACCAGGCTGCGGCCGGCATCGGACTCGATCGGCTCATCAGCGAGGAAGGCCGGGCCCTGCTCCGCGTAGAACTCGCACACCAAGGCGCATTTTTCGATCTCGGCACGCGCCTCCCGGATGGGCTTGCCCATTTCCAGCGTGATCAGGGTGGCATAACGCTCCGCCTGCTCACGCAGCACGGCAGCCGCCTGGCGCAGCAGCGCGGCCCGCTCCCCCGTGAAGACATGCCGCCAGGAGGTGCTCGCCACAGCCGCCTCCTGCAGTGCCGATTCGAGCTCCGCCGGCGAGAATGCATCAACCACACGGAGTGTATTACCATTCACCGGATTCACGGATCTGAATGACATAGGGATCTCCTCTCAGCTGCCGAACTTGCCATACGCCGTCCGTGCCCAACCTGACACAATACCGGAAATGTCCCGGCAGCCACCCACCGGAGGCACCACACCTGGCCCGCGTTTCAATTATACAGGGGGACAGGCGCAACGCACCGCCGCGCGCGCACCGGCAGTGGCTGCAGTGGGCGGCACTCCTGCTGCTGGCGGCACTGTCCACGATCCAGGCGAATACCGATCCGCTGCAGGCCCAGCGTGAGCGGTTTCTGGAAGCGCGCACGGCGCTGCTGGAGAACCGGCTCGACGAATTCCATACACTCACCGCGCAGTTGCGGGATTACCCCCTGTACCCGTACCTGAAATTCTATGACCTGCGCAGCCGCCTGAACCGCGCGGATGAAAAAGAGGTCAGCCGCTTCCTGGTAAGCTACGCGGGACAACCGGTCGGCGACCGGCTGCGCGAGGCCTGGCTGTTCACCCTGGCGCGTGACCAGCGCTGGCCGCTGTTTCTCAAGTATTACCGGCCATCGGCATCGGTGGACCTGCGATGCTACGACCTGCAGGCCCGTATGAAGACCGGGGACAGGCAGGGCCTGGTGAAAGACATCCTGCGGCTCTGGCTGACGGGGGAATCACGCCCCAGGTCCTGTGATCCGCCCTTCAGGTTTCTGGAGGACGGCGGTCACCTCGACAGGAAACGGATCTGGGCGCGCATCCGCCTGGCGATGCAGGATAATCACCCGGCGCTGGCCGGTTACCTGGCAAAACGCCTGCCGGATCAGGATCAGTCCTGGGTCAGGCTCTGGCGCGAAGCCAATGACATGCCAAGCCGCACGCTGGATGATCCCCGTCTGCGGGCTGACACACCGCTGGTGCGCGAAATTATCCTGCACGCGCTGCGCCGCATCGCCCGTTTCGACGCGGCCCAGGCACATGAAAAATGGCCAGCCATCCGGAAAAAACATGCCTTCGACGCCAAAGACATAGCCACACTCGAGGGCTACATCGCCTTCGCCGCCGCCACCCAGCACATCCCGCAGGCGCATGCCTGGCTGTCGGCGCTGCCCGCGCGCGCGGAAGACCGGCGCATCCGCGAATGGCGCATCCGCACCGCGATAGACGGCCAGGACTGGGCCGCAGTGCGAAAACACATAACGGCCCTGCCGGCGCAGGAACGCAATACCGCCGAGTGGCGCTACTGGCTGGCCTATGCCCTGGAGAAGACCGGTGAACACGAGGAAGCCAGGGGCCGTTATGAGGAACTGGCGAAGGACCGCAGCTACTATGGCTTCCTCGCTGCCGACGCCCTGCGCCAACCTTACAACATGGGGAACAAGCCGATCGCCGGCGACGCCGCCAAACTGAAGACCCTGTCCCGCCGCCCCGACCTGGTTCGCGCCCATGAACTGTACCGCGCCGACCTGCTGAGCGATGCCCGCCGGGAATGGGCCCATGCCACCCGGCATATGAACCAGGAGGAGCTCGAACTGGTCTCCGTACTGGCCAGCCAGTGGGGATGGCGCGACCGCGCCATCCTGACCGTCGCCCGCAGCGGCAACTATAACGACCTGAAGCTGCGTTTTCCGCTGGATCACCTGGACAGCGTGCACCGGCATGCCGACAAAAACAGCCTGGACGCCGGACATGTCTTTGCCGTCATACGCCAGGAGAGCGCCTTCAACCAGGACGCCCGCTCCGCGGCCGGTGCCATGGGACTGATGCAGCTGATGCCCGGCACCGGCAGGCTGACGGCGCGGCACAACAACATACCCTATGCCGGAACAGGAGCACTGCTCGATGCCGACAGGAACATCCAGCTCGGCACCAGCTACCTGCGCCAGATGATGAACCGCTTTGGCGGCAACCCGGTGCTGGCGACGGCCGCTTACAACGCCGGGCCCCGGCGGGTGGAGCACTGGCTTCCCCAGGAGGGCAGCAAGCAGGCGGCGATCTGGATCGCCGCCATTCCCTATACGGAAACCCGCAACTACATACAGCGCGTGTTCGCCTACACTGCGATCTATGACTGGCGCATGCAGCGCCCGATCACCCCGCTCAGGAAGCGCATGCCACCGATCTACAGCACCTCGCACTACGATAACTCCAGCTCCTGAGCATTTTGTTATAGGATTCCCTGCCCACCACGCCACAGGATCAGCCCATGACCAACCGCACCATCTGCCTGCTGGGGGGAACCGGATTCCTCGGTTATCACCTGGCGAACCGCCTGACACGTCAGGGTTACACGGTGAACATACTGACGCGCCGGCGCGAACGTCACCGGGAACTGCTGGTAAACCCGGGCATCCGGCTTATCGAGACCGATGTGTTCAACAGCTTCGAGCTGCGCCAGAACTTCAGCGTGGCCGGCGCCGTCATCAATTTGATCGGCATCCTCAACGAAAGCAACGCCAAGGAAGGTGGCTTCGCGCGGCTGCACGCCGAATTACCGGGGCTGATCGCCGACGCCGCGGCCTCGGCCGGGGTCCCCCGCCTGCTGCACATGAGTGCGCTGCATGCCGACCCTCTGGAACCGGACAGCCGCTACCTGAAAAGCAAGGGTGTGGGTGAAGATTGTGTCCATGCGGCTGCGAACCGCAGTCTGCTGGTAACCAGTTTCAGGCCGTCGGTGATCTTCGGCCCGGGAGACAGCTTCTTCAACCGTTTCGCGGCCCTGCTGAGGATCTCGCCGCTGTTTTTTCCGCTGGCCTGTCCCGACAGCCGCTTCGCGCCGGTATATGTGGGCGATGTGGTCGAGGCGTTCTGTGTCGCGCTGGCGGATAAAGCCACCAGCGGTCGGCGTCTGGAATTATGCGGCCCGGACAGCTATACACTGAAGGAACTCGTGATCTACACACGCGACACCCTCGGCCTGAAAAAACCCGTCATCGGCCTGGGCGATGCGCTGTCACGCTGGCAGGCGCGCCTCCTCGGCGTGCTGCCGGGCAGGCCGTTCACCATGGACAATTACTATTCACTGCAGCACGCCAGTCTGTGCACGGACAATGCCCTGCCCTCACTCGGCATCACGCCGACCTCCGTCAAGGCCGTCGTGCCGACCTATCTCGCCGGCAGGAACCTGCGTGGGCGCTACCAGGGCTTCCGCCGGGTGGCGCGGCGACAGTGATCGAGGTTGCCGCTGGCCCGAAGTAGCCCTGATCCATGGATATCTTCCTCGTCGGCGGTGCGGTGCGGGACAAACGCCTGGGGCTGCCCGTGCGGGAACGCGACTGGGTGGTGCTTGGTGCCACGCCGCAGGAGCTGACCAGCCAGGGTTTCATGCCAGTCGGCCGGGACTTCCCGGTATTCCTGCACCCGGTCACCCGGGAGGAATACGCGCTGGCGCGCACGGAGCGCAAGACCGGACCTGGCTATACCGGTTTCGAAACCTGCTCCGATCCATCCATTACCCTGGAGGAGGATCTGCGACGGCGCGATCTCACCATCAACGCCATGGCGGAGACGCCCGAGGGAGAGCTGATCGACCCCTACGGCGGCGCGGAGGATCTCGACAACGGCTTGCTGCGCCACGTCTCGGCGGCCTTCGCCGAAGACCCGGTCAGGATCCTGCGCGTGGCACGCTTCGCCGCGCGTTTCGCCCATTGGGGCTTTCGCGTCGCGCACGAAACCAATGCGCTCATGCGGCAGATGGTCGACGACGGCGAGGTCGATCACCTGGTACCCGAACGCGTCTGGGCGGAATTCGCGCGGGCGCTGGGGGAAAAGACCCCGTGGCGGTTCTTCGACGTGCTCGACGGTTGCGGTGCACTGGCAAGACTGTTCCCCGAAGTCGCGCCGCTGTACCGACAGGCACCCCCGGCGCGCCACGTTCACGCGGGCGGTGCATTTTCCACCTTGCAGGCAGCCGTAACGCTGGGTGCCGAACCGCCGGTGCGCTGCGCCGCCCTGGTATGTGATATCCGCCGTAATACGGGCAAGGCCTTCGACGCCCGGCGCCTGGCGGCGATGTGCACACGCCTGCGCGCCCCCGGCGCCTGGCGGGAGCTCGCCATGCTCGCCCTGCGCCACGTGGATCACGCCCATGCGGCCGCCACGCTCCCGGCCGCGGCCCTGCTCGAGCTGCTGACCGGCCTGGACGCCTTCCGGCGACCGGAACGCTTCGAGGACTTCCTGCTGGTCTGCCGGGCCGATGCCCGCCTGCCGAATGACAGGGAGGAATATCCGCCGGCGGACCGGTTGCAGACCGCACGCGATGCCGCCGCTGCGGTCGGAGTCAATGACCTCGTCGCGGCCGGAGAAAACGGCACGGTCATTGCCGGCCTCCTGCGCCAGCGCCGGATACTGGCGATTCAGGAGATATCAGGCTAACCTGCGCAGTCAGCAGGTGCTGTGCACCGGACTACGGGAATTGAAGCGAAATCGCTGTAATCGGGGTATGATCTCCGCGTGACTGTACTGCGCTTCGTCGGCTGCACCAATACGAAGCAATCTCGGGTTGCAAATCTCCCTGGTGCCGGTGGCCTGTTTCTTCAGCAGCGGGATTACTTTTCAACTTTTTTCTTTCAGAGCTCATTGATATCGGAGTTATGCCTTTTATGGATGCCAAAACCAAACTCAGGCAGTATGTTTTTTCCTTCCGCGAGGGTGACGGACACAACAAGATGCTGCTCGGCGGCAAGGGCGCCAATCTGTGCGAAATGACCCAGATTGGCCTCAATGTGCCGCCGGGTTTTGTCATCTCCACCGAAGCCTGTCTGGCCTACCTGGACTCCCCCGATCGCGTCTCGCCGGAGGGGCTGGGCGACCAGGTCAGCAAACAGGTCAAGATCCTGGAAAAAGAAACCGGGAAAGGTTTTGGTGATCCGAAGAATCCGCTGCTGGTTTCGGTGCGTTCGGGGTCGGCGATGTCCATGCCCGGCATGATGGACACCATCCTGAACCTGGGCCTCAACTCCGAAACCCTCGCCGGTCTGATCCGTCAAACCGGCAACGAACGCTTCGGCTATGATGCCTACCGCCGGTTCATCCAGCTGTTCGGCAAGGTGGCACTGGGCATCTCCGACGAGAAATTCGACGAACCCTTCGAGGAGCTCAAGAAGCGCGAGGGCGTGAAGGCCGATATCGGCCTCTCCGCCGAACATCTCCGCGAAATCAGCGAGGTCTTCCTGGACGTGGTGCGCCATGAAACCGGCCACCCCTTCCCCACCAACGTCTATGAACAGCTTGAAATCGCCATAAGGGCGGTATTCAACTCATGGCTGGGCAAACGGGCCATCGACTACCGGCGCGAATTCCATATCACCCCGGAGATGGCCAACGGCACGGCGGTCAATGTCTGCACCATGGTGTTCGGCAACATGGGCAGCAGCAGCGCCACCGGCGTCGGTTTCACCCGCAACCCGGGAACCGGCGAGAACATCATGTACGGCGAATACCTGGTGAACGCCCAGGGAGAGGACGTTGTGGCCGGCATCCGTACACCCAAACCGGTGCAGGAGATGGAGTACGAGATGCCGGAGCTGTATACCCAGCTGGTCGACCTGCGCAACCGCCTGGAAACCCATTACAAGGAGGTGCAGGACTACGAATACACCATCGAGAACGGCACCCTGTACTGCCTGCAAACCCGCAACGGCAAGATGAATGCCGCCGCGCGGGTGCGCACCTCGGTGGAAATGGTCAAAGAAGGCCTGATCGACCGCGAACAGGCCCTGCTGCGCGTGGATCCGGAGGAACTCGAACAGCTGCTGCATCCACGCCTGGACCCGAAGCACTCGGTCAACCCGGTGGCGCAGGGATTGCCTGCCTCGCCGGGCGCCGCCTCCGGTGCCGTAGTGTTCGATGCTGACCGGGCGGAGCTGCTCGGTCGCGCCGGGGAGAAGGTCATCCTGGTGCGCGAGGAAACCAAGCCCGAGGACATCCACGGCTTCTTCGCCGCACAGGGAATCCTGACCAGCCGCGGCGGCAAGACCTCGCATGCGGCCGTCGTGGCGCGCGGCATGGGCAAGCCCTGCGTCGCAGGTGCCGAAGGCATCAAGGTGGATGTGCGCAACCGCCAGGCACAGGTCGGCGAGAAGATATTGCACGAAGGCGACATCATCACCATCGACGGCGGCAACGGCTATGTCTATCTCGGAGAGATCTCCACCGTCGAGCCGGAGTTTTCCGGGGAGCTGCGCACCCTGCTGGAATGGGCCGACTCGGTGGCCCGCCTCAAGGTGATGAGTAATGCCGATACCGCCGACGCTGCCGATCAGGCGCGCGATTACGGCGCCATGGGCATCGGCCTGTGCCGCACCGAGCGCATGTTCAACGCCGCCGAGCGCCTGCCGATCGTGGTCGACATGATCCTGGCGAACACCACGGAGGAACGCCAGGCCGCGCTTGACCGGCTGCTGCCGATCCAGCGCAGTGATTTCAAGGAATTGCTCAAGGTCATGGCCCCGCGCCCGGTCACCATCCGCCTGCTCGACCCGCCGATCCACGAATTCCTTCCCAGCGAAAAACAACTGGAGCAGGAACTCGATCACCTGCAGCAGTTACGCAAGACCGTGGAAGGCGTGACCGACCTGGTCGGGGCGATGCGCCTGATGCAAACCCAGACCCAGAACGCCCCTGCCATGCCGGTACCCTTCGGCGAAGGCGGACCCGAACTGGTGAATGCCGCCATCGCCAAGAAGCAGCTGATGCTGAACAAGGTACAGGAGCTGTTCGAAGTGAACCCCATGCTCGGTCACCGCGGCGTGCGGCTCGGCCTGACCTACCCGGAAATCTACGCCATGCAGATCCGCGCCGTGCTCGAGGCGGTGGCCGAATGCACCAAGGACGGCATCAACGTCGACGCCGAGATCATGGTGCCGCAGGTCTGCACCTCGGAGGAACTGGCGCGCGTCAAGCAGATCGTCGACAGGGTCAAGCGCGAAGTGGAGACCGAGTACGGGGCGCCCGTGAAGTTCAAGTTCGGCACCATGATCGAGGTGGTTCGCGCATGCATGCGTTCGAAGCGCCTGGCGGAGGTCGCGGAGTTCTTCTCCTTCGGCACCAACGATCTCACCCAGGCCAGCTTCTCCTTCTCCCGGGAAGACGCCGAGAACAAGTTCCTGCCCTTCTACAATGAGACCGGCATACTGCAGGACAACCCGTTCGAGGTGCTGGACGTGAACGGTGTCGGGCAGTTGATGCGCCTCACCGTGGAGTGGGGTCGCAAACAGCGGCCGGACCTGAAGGTCGGGATCTGCGGCGAGCAGGGCGGACACCCCTCTTCCATCCGCTTCTGCCACCACATCGGTCTGAACTACGTGTCCTGTTCACCGCCACGGGTGCCGGTGGCCCGGCTGGCGGCAGCCCATGCCGCACTGACGGAAGACAGCTACCGGACAGACTGGTAGTACAGGAGACCGGCACAGGAGGCCTGCCCCATCTTCGGGCAGGCCTCGTTTCCCATGATCCTCAACCCGGCCGCGCCGTGGTCGTGGTCCGCAACCGTCAGAGACGGCAACGGAAATCGTGTCCTCCAAAACCGGGTACGGCATACTCGATGCCGCGTCCCAGTCCGATGCACTTGAAGCGCTCACCCATCTCGCCGGGAAGTATCAGGGTCTTGGCTCCCCGGACCTGCCGCAGATAGTCCGCGGAATCCGTCGGTCCTGCCGCCAGCAGCAGCCGGTCCAGTCCGCAGTCCAGCAGAAAATGGGCCTGACTGGTATAGCCGAGCACGTCCAGCCCCGCCGCGCTGCCGGCCTCGGCGACCGCGGTGAAATCCACGTGCGCGGTGATGTCCTGCAGTCCGGGCCACAGGAACGGATCGTCATGGGCGCGGTGCCGGTAGTGGCACATCAGCGTGCCCGACCGGCGCTGTGGATGGTAATACTCGCGGCGCGGATAGCCGTAATCGATGAGCAGCACCAGACCCCGCTCAAGCATCCCGCCGATGCCCATGAGCCAGGGCGCCAGCTGCAGATTAACCTCCGAGACATACCCCGGAGGCAACCCCGGATCCGTCACCAGCCGCTGCACCGACGCGACCAGATCAGGATCGTGCACCTCCCCCGCACGCCACTCAAAGGCCTCGTCGTGACATTCAACATAAATGCGCTCCACGCCGCCGCCGTTCCAGCGGAATCGCTCCACCGGCATGGCATCAAGCACCTCGTTCGCGAGCAGCACTCCGCGAAAGCCGCCTTCGGGCAGCCCGTCGAGCCAGTCCACGCGGTCAGCCAGTCGCGGTGCCATGAGATGCAGGGTTTCACGCTGCCGGGCGCGCAATTCGCCGCTGCGTTCCAGGATCAGGTAGCGCTCGGGCAGGCAGCCAAGCCGCTCCAGTTCCACCAGCACCGCCGCGGCAAGCTTGCCGGTACCGGCACCGAATTCCAGGATCTGCCCTCCTCCCAGCGAAGTCAGCACGCCGCTGCAGGTCTGCGCCAGGCAGCGTCCGAATAACGGCGAGATCTCGGGTGCGGTGACGAAATCACCCGCGGCGCCGAATTTCTGTGCGCCGGCGCTGTAATAACCGTATCCGGAACTGTAGAGGCACAGCTCCATATAGCGGGAGAACGGTATGGAGCCCCCGCCGTCCCGGATCTCCCGGCGCAGCAGGGCGACGAGTCCTTCGCTGTGGGCCTGCGCTTGCGCCGACGGGGCGGGGAACTCATGCATGCCCGTTATCACGCCAGGTTACGCCCCGGGCAGCGCAGCGGCGCCTGGGGGTGCAAGGGCAGGCGGGGGAAATCGCGGTGACCCAATCGCGGCACCTAGGAGACTGTCGCGGGCGGCCAGTCGACCCGCGACACGACCTGGTTAGCATCATCGAAACCCGACCACAGCTCGGCAAAGCGCACGCCGCTGACGGGGTGGCGCCGCGAGCCGGCAATCTCGGCCAGGGGCGCCAGCACGAAGGCATATTGGGTGATGTCGCCGCGCGGCAGCACCACGCCGTCCGCGTCACTCACCAGATCGTCATAGAGGAGAAGATCCAGATCCAGGGTTCGGGCCGACAGGCTCGCGGTGCGAATCCGGCCGCTGTCCGCCTCGATGCGATGCAACACCTCCTGGATCGCGCGCGGCGTTTCTCCGGTCTCGAAGCCCACGACCAGGTTGTAGAAGGGGTCGCTGTCGAAGCCGACCGCGTCGCTTTCATATACCGAGGATTGCTCGAGTGGCCCAAATGCCGCTTCCAGCCGGCGCAATGCCGCCGCAATATTGCGTTCACGCTCGATATTGCTGCCGATGCTGACATACACCCGCGCCATTCAACCGGACTCCCGCGCGCCCCGCTCGATAACCACGCCAACGTCACGCGAACCGCGCAAGGCGCCGGGCTTGTGCAGCCGGAGCCGCAGCCAGGACACATTGAATTCATCGAGCACGATCGCTGCGATCTTTTCGGCCAGGGTTTCCACCAACTGGAACTGGCTCGCACCGACAAATTCGATAAGCCGCTTGGCGACGGCCTTGTAATTCAGGGTGTCATCGATGTGATCCGAGGCGGCCGCCCGGCGTATGTCCGCCGCCATCTCCAGGTCAAGACTGACGGTTTGCTTGACCCGGCGCTCCCAGTCATAGATGCCGATGAGGGTCTCGATCCGCAACTCATTGATAAAGATAATATCCATGGCAAATGTACGCTGTTGTCAGTGTGGTCAATATAGGGCCTCGCCGCCCCCTTGGCCAGCCAGGTCGAGGATTACGCCCTCGCGTCCGCTTGACGCCGCCCGAATTTGCGATTCCAATGCGCGCCATGATCATCGATTTCGTGCTGGTACTGGGCGGCTATCTGTTCGGCTCGATCTCGACCGCCGTCCTCACCTGCCGCCTGATGGGGTTGCCTGACCCGCGCACGGAGGGTTCACGCAATCCCGGCGCGACCAACGTTTTGCGGCTGGGCGGGAAAAAAGCGGCATTCCTGACGCTGGCCGGCGACATGCTCAAGGGACTGGTGCCGGTACTGATCGCCCAGGCCCTGCAAGCCAGCCCGCTCATCCTGTCCGCCACGGCACTGGCCGCCTTTCTTGGCCATCTCTACCCGGTATTCTTCGGCTTCCAGGGCGGCAAGGGCGTTGCCACCGCCCTGGGGGTGATCCTCGGCCTGTACTTGCCCGTAGGTCTGAGCGTGGCCGCCATCTGGCTGTTGATGGCCCTCCTGTTCCGCATCTCCTCGCTCTCCGCACTGACGGCCATGCTGCTGGCGCCGGTCTGTTTCTGGCTGCTAAAACCCGAGCCGGCGTTCATCGGCGTAATGATCGTCATCACCGCCATGCTGTTCTGGCGGCACCGCAGCAATATCCGGGATCTCCTCAACGGCACCGAGGGCAAGATCGAATATGCGCTCCGACCGGGACAGGCAAAATCCCGATTGAGATCTCAAGAGGCGTATCTTGTTTTGCACCCATTCATCGAACACGGTTCAACACAAAGACGCAAAGAACGCAAAGCGTTTGATTGTTTTCATTAATGAGTTCTCTGCGTTCTTTGCGTCTTTGCGTTGAAAACTGCGTTTTACGAATGGAAACAAGCCTTTTATTACCACGAAAGCAGGACTCGCATCTAAAGCTACACAGCTTCCAGTTCCTCCAGCGACCAGCGCGGAAACACCCGTACGGCGAGCCCTTCCGCACTACCGGCCCGCAGCCGCTGATAACCCGCGCAGGCGATCATGGCGCCATTGTCGGTACAGAACTCCGGCCGCGGATAGAACAGGCGGCCGCCCTCGCGCGCCATGAGGTCCGCGAGCCGCTCGCGCAGGCGCTGATTGGCGCCAACACCACCGGCCACCACCAGACGCCGGACGCCGGTTTGTGCAAGCGCGCGGCGGCACTTGATCATCAGGGTGTCAATCACGGCATCTTCAAACGCGCGTGCGATGTCCGCCCGGTCCTGAGCGCCCTGCGTGGATTCCCGCCAGGCATTCAGGGCAAAGGTCTTGAGCCCGCTAAAGCTGAAATCCAGTCCCGGTCGGTCGGTCATGGGACGCGGAAAACGATAGCGTGCCGGATCCCCCCGGCGTGCCAGTTCGGCAAGCGCCGGCCCACCGGGATAGGGCAGACCCAGCAGTTTCGCCGTCTTGTCGAAGGCCTCGCCCGCGGCATCGTCGATGGAATCGCCCAGTACCCGGTAACGCCCCACCCCGCCGACCTCGACCAGCAGGGTGTGACCGCCGGAGACCAGCAGCGCGATGAAGGGAAATTCGGGCGCCTCCGGCTCCAGCATGGTGGCCAGCAGATGCCCCTCCATGTGATGCACGGCGATGGCGGGTACGTTCCAGGCCCAGGCCAGGCTGCGCGCCGTCAGTGCCCCCACCAGCAGCGCCCCGACCAGTCCAGGCCCGGCCGTATAGGCAACGCCGCCCACCTGTTCCGGGGATATTTCACTGTCTTTCAGCACCTTACGCACCAGCGGCAGGAGCTTGCGGACGTGGTCCCGGGAGGCCAGTTCCGGCACCACGCCCCCGTAGCGGGCATGCAGGGCAATCTGGCTATGCAGGGCATGGGCGAGCAATCCAGCGGCGCCGTCATACACCGCCACGCCGGTTTCGTCACACGAGGTTTCAATGCCAAGCACACGCATATCGGGATTATCTACGCCGGTTCTTGTTACACAAGGAAATTTTGCCTTTTTGCCGGGACCTGTATAAAATGCGCAGCCCTCGCTCAGTGAGCTGAACAACCCTCTGGAACCTGTATGCCAAATGTACGTGTAAAAGATAACGAACCGTTCGAGATCGCCATGCGACGCTTCAAGCGGTCCTGCGAAAAGGCCGGCATTCTTGCCGAAGTGCGCCGGCGTGAGTTTTATGAAAAGCCCACCCAGGAGCGCAAGCGCAAGCAGGCCGCCGCCGTCAAACGCACCCAGAAGAAAGTCTCGCGCGAGCTCGCGCGCCGCGTCCGCCTCTACTGATTCCCCGCCCCCCATCGGCATGTCCCTCAAGGAACGCATTCAGCAGGACATGAAGGACGCGATGCGGGCCGCGGACAAACCGCGGCTGGGGACCATCCGCTTGATACTCGCGGCGATCAAGCAAATCGAGGTCGATGAACGCAAGGATCTCGACGATACCGGGATCACCATCGTGCTCGACAGGATGGTCAAGCAGCGACGCGAATCCATCAGCCAGTTCGAAAAGGCCGGTCGCACGGACCTGGTCGATCAGGAAGCCGCCGAACTGGCCATTATCCAGACCTACCTGCCGGAACCACTGAGCGAGAACGAGCTGAACACCCTGATCGATGAGGCCATGGCGCAAACCGGCGCGTCCTCCATCAAGGACATGGGCAAGGTGATGGCGCTGCTGAAACCCAAACTGCAGGGTCGAGCCGACATGGGCGCCGTCAGCGCCCTGATCAAGGCCCGACTCGGTTGATCGACCCGCCGGTGCCGGTCGTTCTGCATCGGGCTGCCCCGGGAACCTGTCGGATTCGGCATTGATCTACTGCGCCGGCCCTGAAAGGCGTCTCCTAAGGCGCTTTCCTTCCGACCCCGACGCTTTTACCCTTGTTTCCATGTCCGGCCGGATTCCCCAAACCTTCATCGATGATCTGCTGACCCGAACCGATATCATCGATGTCATCGATGCCCGCGTACCGCTCAAAAAGGCCGGGCGCGAATACAAGGCCTGCTGCCCATTCCATAACGAAAAAACCCCCTCGTTCACCGTCAGCCAGGTGAAGCAGTTCTACCACTGCTTCGGCTGCGGCGCCCATGGCACTGCCATCAGCTTCCTGATGGAGTACGAACACATGGAATTCGTGGAGGCCATCGAGGAACTCGCCCATATGACCGGGCTGGAGGTGCCGCGCGAGGCGGCGGCCGGTCCGGCAAAGCAGTCGCCCACGCAGCCCCTGTACAACCTGCTCGGAGAGGTATCCCGCTATTACCGGCAGCAACTACGCAGCCACCCGCAGGCAACGCGCGCGGTTGAATATCTCAAGCACCGCGGGTTGACGGGCGATATCGCGGCGCTTTTCGACATCGGCTTCGCGCCGCCCGGCTGGGATAACCTCTCCAAAGCGCTGGGCAGCGACCCCGCATCGCGCACCGCACTGCTTGAAACCGGCCTGCTCATCGAACGCGACGACGGCAGCGGCGTCTATGACCGTTTCCGCGACCGCATCCAGTTTCCCATACGCGACCGGCGCGGCCGCACCATCGGCTTCGGCGGCCGCATTCTGGGCGACGACACGCCCAAGTATCTCAACAGTCCCGAATCATCGATTTTCCACAAGGGTCGCGAACTCTATGGTCTGTACGAGGCGCGCAAGGCCGTGCGCCACCTGGAACGCATTCTGGTAGTGGAAGGCTATATGGACGTGGTGGCGCTGGCACAGTTCGGCATCAACTACGCCGTCGCCACCCTGGGCACATCCACCACGCCCGATCACCTGCAACGCCTCTACCGCACGGTGCCCGAAGTGGTGTTCTGCTTCGACGGTGACCGCGCCGGGCGTGCCGCGGCATGGCGGGCGCTGGAAAACGCCCTCCCCGTGCTCACCGACGGACGGGAGGCCCGCTTCCTGTTCCTGCCGGAAGGCGAGGATCCGGACACCCTGGTGCGCAAGATCGGCAAGGATGAATTCGAGTCACGCATCACCGATTCCGCACACCTGTCCGATTTTCTCTTCGACCACCTCGCCGGTCAGGTGGACACGGCCAGCATCGATGGCCGGGCGCGACTGGTGGACCTGGCGCGGCCGCTCCTCGCCAGGCTTCCGGACAGCATTTTCCGCCAGCTCATGCTGGAGCGTCTGGCGCAGATCGCCCGCACCGACAGCAGCCGTCTGGCCGAACGCATCGACAAACCGGCCCAACACCGCTCCGGCGCCGAAACCCCGGCTGCCGTAACCGCGAATGCCGCCGGCAGCGTCAAGTCACCGGTGCGTGAGGCGATAGCCATGTTGCTGCATAAGCCGGACCTGGCGCTCAATCTCGAGCCGCCACAAATCCTGGAACCCGGGAGCATGCCGGGGGTCTCATTGTTGCTGGAACTGCTGGAGTTGCTGCAGCGGCAGCCGGGGCTTAACACCGGGGCAGTGCTGGAGCACTGGCGCGGGCGCGAGGAAGCCCGCCACCTTCACAAGCTGGCGCAATGGGAGCCATTGTCGGAAAAACTCGACCTGGAAGCTGAGGTGCGCGGACACCTGAACCGGATCGCGCGCCAGAGCACCGAAAGGCGCATCACCGCCCTGCTGCAGGATGAGCGCCACAGGTCATTGAATGATATTGAGAAACAGGAACTTAAAGCGTTGCTCCAGACGCGCCTGCAGGATACCCGGCGGTAATCCCGCGGGAGCGGGGCAGGAAGCCGGGCTTGTTTTTCTCTTGGCCGAATATCATATATTAACTATACTGCTCGATTAACTTGGCCCCTTTAACGGTTTATGACGGCAACCCGTGTGCCGCTACATGCGAGTATGAACAAAAATCAACAGTCCAGACTGAAGCTCCTGATTGAGAAAGGCAAGGATCAGGGTTTCCTGACCTACGCCGAGGTCAATGATCATCTTCCCGAGGATATCGTCGATCCGCAGCAGATCGAGGATATCATCGCGATGATAAATGACATGGGCATACTGGTGCATGAAGTCGCACCGGATGCGGACTCCCTGCTGCTCGCCAGCACCAAGAACTCGGCCGATGATGATGCCGTCGAGGAAGCCGCGGCCACCCTGGTCACCGTGGACAGCGAGTTCGGCAGGACCACCGACCCGGTGCGCATGTACATGCGCGAAATGGGTACGGTCGAACTGCTTACGCGCGAGGGCGAGATCGTCATCGCCAAGCGGATCGAGGACGGACTCAACCAGGTCATCGTTGCGCTTGCCTTATACCCCGGATCCATGGCTACCCTGCTGCGCGCCTACGAGCGTGTGGAAGCCGGCGATATGCGCCTGAACGATCTCATCAGCGGCTTCGTCGATCCCAATGCCGATGAACAGGCGGCGGCGCCGGAAGTCGCCATATCACCGTCTTCCAATGATGACAGCATCGACGACGATGATGACGGGGATGATGACGGTGACGATGCCGATACGACCATTGCCGATACCGGGCCCGACCCCGAGGAGGCGCGCAGGGTTTTCACCGAAATGGATAAAACCTATGGCCAGCTGATGAAGGCCATGGAGAAAGGCGGCAATAACCAGGCGCGCATAGAGAAATTGCGCGCACAGCTTGAACAGCAGTTCGTGATGTTGAAACTGGTTCCACGCATCGTGGATATCCTGACGGCCAACCTGCGCCGCAACATCGACCGCATACGTTCACATGAGCGCGCGATCATGGATATCTGCATCAAAAATGCCGCCATGCCGCGCAAGGACTTCATCACCACCTTCCCGGACAACGAGACGGATCTGAACTGGATCGACCGCCAGATCAAGCGCAACCACAAGTACTCCGCGCAACTGGCGCAGTATCGCGACGAAATCCTGCGCGTACAAAACCGGCTGATCTCGCTCCAGGGGGAAACGCACCTC
>CAVQCA010000150.1:0-20753 GCA_963710815.1 uncultured Gammaproteobacteria bacterium
AAGCTGGATGGGACATTATCATCAAAAGTCTTAAGCATGGTCTTACTGATGGCCGCTGAGATCGAGCGGTAGTGGATTTCGCAGCGAAAAAAAGAGGCACTGGCACGGCGCAAGGCTGAGGGTAAGCAGTTGGGCAGGTCGAAAGGATCGTATGGAGTTTCGAAACTGAATCAGTATGAGGATGAGTTCGGAATATGCTGTCACATGGAGTTGATAAGGCGGCGATTGTCAGGATTGCATGGCTGTTCGTGGCAGACCGTTCATGTATGGACTAGGCGAAGAGACATACCTAATGCAATCCATTAACGTAGCAAGACACCTCTTGGTATGAATATGCATGCGACTATTGCTAGAACGAATCCATGCATTTTCTAAAATTCTCTCGCGCATCGTAATCTCTGAAAAGGCAATTCAAATATCCGCATGGCCCTATGATCGCATTAGGTAATTCCCTAATCATGCGTTTTAAGTGTATTTGGCATAAATGCGAATATTGAGCTGTCTTCCAAGACGGCCGCCTTGATTTTTTCACTTCTCCTCGATCAGGCACAATTTGGATTGCCGGTTTTTTGAATGTTGCAGTTATTTCCCACGATAACCGACGTCGATCATTCGTTAGTAATAGCTTATGTCTCCCATGTACACCATGGGTATCAAAAACGCTGTAGGGTCTACTCACATGGGCTACCTTGTGCCAAAACATGATAAAAACAGACAAACCAACTCTTATGTGAATTCGGAATTGTCTCAATACTTGTTAGTGAAATTTACGATTTCTGGAATTGGTACTGCCTTTGACGTTCCACAAATATACAGGCAAATAATTCTATGAAGCTTGCACATCCCATAACTGCAGGCATATAGGCATGTTTGCCCTTCGCATCTGGAGTCATGCAAATTTGCATATCCATTCGGAATGTTTCAACACGGTCTAGGCAAAACCAATTAGCAAATTCAAGAATCTCTCGTTCTGGTACGTTAGACAACTAGATTCTCCGCCGGGTACGAAGACCATAAAACTGTACACATAAGTTTAAAAGAACAAATGCCGAGGTATGTCCATCAGTGGATTCGTGTATAAGTCTTGCCAGTTAGAACCCTACGTACTTGGTCTACGTTTTGTGCTCCTATTTCTTTGCATATAGCCACGTCCGTCAGCCCTTCTTCAGACGCTATGCGAATTCTTCTGACTTGCTCCACCGACAACCTGCGTTCCCCGCCGCAAATAATTCTACTTGCGTAAGTATCATCCTTCCAGTGCTCAGCAAGCAGCGGATTTGGTAATCCTTTTCGAGGATGCTCTTCGAGGTAGGCTTCCAATAACTTCTCTCTATCCTCGTCCACTATCACCGGCCGGTCCGCTGGGAGTACATTAAGGCGATGAAGATAGGCGACGCCCGCTTTGCCGCCAGGAATCATATTGAGGCCGAGTGAATGACCGAAGCTGTATTTCCCAACTAAGCGCTCTTCTACCGTCATTGCTTCTTCTTCATTGTAGCCTGCGCCACAGACGACATGATGATTCCCAACCATTACCTTAGCAGGAACTGGGTCTCCATTAAGTGTTATGGAATTTACGCCGTGCAATTGGATCATTCGACCTAGATCCCTTCCCGAAGGACTTGGTGGAACAGGAGACGAGAGCGCTGGCTGAGGGCGCTGTACATATGTTCATTGAACCGCTTCACCCATCCACGTTTGGTGATGCCGTAGTAGACAAATGTACTGCCATCTTCCATTTTCAATGCATGGAGATACACCATGTAGGTGTCTTCAATCTTCGGCAGCCCCTTCAGCAAGTATCGCATGGGAATTTCCACGCGTTGGTGGATATCCAGCGCCGGTGATGACAAATTGATATGGATGGCTGGTGCAGCATCGATGGTGCTTTTCGCTCTAACTACTGTGGAGAAAGAAAAAGGTGTCTTTGTTTCCGAAAAGTGCTTCTCAACGTTTACGATAATTTCTGGTCCAGAAAAGGCTGGCGGAGGCCCGAACCCATGAATTCCATTGTGCGCGACGATTTTCGACGGGATCGCCGTCTTCTCATCAAGACCGCGAAGAGCCTGATCCAGCACCTCCATGTCTTTCGCATCGAAGGTTAGACCTTGACAGAAGTGCCTAAACTTCCTCTCATCAAGAAGGTGGTAGCGCTTCATCTCAGTCCGGGGCCACGATTTTCATTACAAGAGTATAACGGTATAAGGGGCATGATCATAAGCAACGTCAGACGCGCGAAGCGATGCTGGCAAGCGGATCTAGAACAAATGATGGTGGGCAAGAGCTAATTGGCGTCTGAATCTCAACGTCGGATGCGGGAATATGAATAAGGTCGGATCAGATACGGTGTGAACCAGTGAGACGTGGCTGGAAGGATTCGGGATCGGGCACCATGATCACGGCGCGAACAATTTAGTTAGTTGCCTGTCCCCCTACGCACTTACCCCGCACTTCCAACAAAAAAACCGGCACGGAGCCGGTTGTATAAGTCGCTGAATGAGAATGGTGGCTACGGGTGGACTTGAACCACCTACCCCAGCATTATGAGTGTTGTGCTCTAATCCCGGAACTTGAGATGTATTCTCCACACGTGCTTACCCGGGGTCGCAGCTATCACCACAAATCCCTTTGCGGTGG
This sequence comes from uncultured Gammaproteobacteria bacterium, assembly GCA_963710815.1. Lineage (GTDB taxonomy): Bacteria > Pseudomonadota > Gammaproteobacteria > UBA9214 > UBA9214 > CAVQCA01. Next base: position 2,638 of record CAVQCA010000150.1, read on the forward strand.
ATGGTACGCCATCCTCCCGGAAGTTCTGGAACTGTCACATAGAAACGCCCCGATACCACACTGCTGGGCCGGTGGCGCGGTGCCACTGAATACACGTATCAGAATTATCTGATTCCTGTAGCCCGCCAGATGCTGACCGAGGCGTCCGAAAGGTGACTAAACAGTAACCCGTTTATTGGCGATGGCAAATACTTCTTCTTGCCTCTTTCCTTTGTTACCCTTCTATTATCATTATAGCACCTCGTACTGAGTTCGATGCTCGAAGTGCCCAGTTCAGTTCATCCCACAATCAAGATAAAGTTCAGCAACCCAAGGCCATGTTCGACACGCCGTTCACGAACATCAACGATCATGGCATGTTCGGCGAGCAGGAAAACAGGAAGATCATCGAGACAGTGCGGCAGATCAACGGGAATGCGGACGTGGCTTGAGCAGGTGTATCAGTGAGGTGATGTTATTTACTATGGATTGGTTGACGGTATACGCCTGCTGTGTACAAAGTGCAGCTTATTCAAATGTAATCAACTCGACAGAGATATTGTTCAGGCGACGATCAGGCCGCACACGCCGATCATATGGCTGTTTTATGTTCTTTGTACGTCGGTCAGTAATTGTCCTTTGTTCAACATCTGCCCTCTGATTGCGTTTGAAGATATTACTTGCCCAAGACTTTGTTGGCTCTTTCTCTCGCGTATCTTTTCCACGCATTTGCCCCGATTTTTTACCCATTGTGCGGTTGCTGCCAAACGCATCCCTTGTTATTGGATGAAAATAGACTTCATTAAAAGGGATCCACTCAACTGAGATACTGTTCAAGCGTCGATCGGGCCGCAGTCGGCGTTCATTGGGCCACGCGAATTCCTGTCTACGTCGATCAGTGACTTTTCTTTGATCTGAACTCGGACCCGATGATTTTCTGTAAATACTCATTATCCTGATATTCCCATCAACATCTGGACAGCGATTTCCGACACATCCACAGACACATGATACCTGTTCGTTGTGCCTGGGGTAGTACGTTGCGTGCTAACTATTTCGGGGTATGAAAATGATTGCACAGTCTGCATTGCCACCGAAGGGTGTCACCGTGCCCAGACATTCGCCCAACGTCATTTATCGCGCCGCAACAGCCCTCCAATGGCTCACACCCGGGGACTCGAGTCCCCCGCTCTCGGCGTCATAACTCTATGATTACAGAGGGATATGGTGGGCCCGCCAGGACTCGAACATGGGACCAAGGTAAATTCTTGATGGCCAAATTTCAACCATTGACCGGTCCAGTCGGTAGTTCAAGTACGTAGAATTACGTATTCCTCGCAGAGTAAATCCATACGCATTACGTAAGGGGAGGTTGTGGATGACCATCACGATGCTCGACCGCCTACACATCATTCCCGCGTCATCGAAACCGGCATCGTGAGCGACAAATCCAAAATCGAAATGGAGGAGAAACCTGAAAGAACCACTAAATCGTGAACCATCCTTAGCTTGCCCAGACGAGGTTAAATTCAATTTAAAATCACGACACAATTTTCTCTCGTCTGTCTGCGAACACCCGGGGGATTGAAATCGTTCGAATTTAAACTAAAGTTTTATATGCATAAGATACAAAATCAAGATAATGGTAAAAGAATCAGTATGAGAATAGGTACATTACTGGCCTTGTTGTTTCCTATGATATGTATTGTGGGATGCCTCTCTCCTATTGCCTTGGGCGCAATGGAAACAACAGGAAGTACAACACCTGTTGTTGTTGACCATATAGGACGGGGTCAAAGCGAGGGCTTTTTCATCGCTAAATTTGACGATGTCACCGCAGCAACTTTGCGTGCAGCTGAAGCGCTGTCTCTTCAAGTAAAGGAGAAGAAAGTAGAAAAGGATCAGGCAATATTACGTTTTTATGACGCCACAAAAGACAGGATCGATATTCTTATTGTGCGTCGTTCAGATACGATGACATCAATAAAGTATGATGTTGGATGGTTCGGTTCGGTTGCTTTCGGCCATCTCATGTTTTGAGAAATTATATCTGAGCTTCACCAATCGAAGTCCATCCTGCGGGATGGGATGACCAAATAAACATTTATTAACAAATCGAACGTAGACAACTGCTCATCTGCCCAACAGCTCGACCCATCACCGCCACATTTTTGAGACCGGCAACGAGGACTGCATCGCCAGTATCCAGAATGAAGGAAAAGAGACCGAGGGCTCACCCGGACGGGTCATGAAAAACCCGGGTCAACTTTCGCTGCAATACAACAATTATAGGTCTGCACCCTGTCTTTTAGCATTCTTATCTGACTATTATACCTGCCTGAGAAATTCCCCTTCACACGCCCTGCCAGACTGCCGGTATGGACCTCAGCAAAATGACCATCAAGGAAGTGAAGCCATTGCTCAAGCTGGGGTCTAGTCGGACCGTCGTGTGCTTGGAAGTATCATGCGGGTAAAACATGAGTAGAAGCTGCTAGGTCGGTTACACTGATTGGGTTTTAAGATCCGACTGGTTCGTAATTTGTTTTTTTTACCACCTGCCTGATCATGTCGCGACTACCTGGCAGAGGATGGAATGATGTTGGCTTTTCTCCTGGTTCTCGCCGGTGTGGCGGTGCTCGGTGCGCTGGTTTGGCGCTACGTGCAGTCGCTGAACAGCGATCGGAAGCTGGCGATCATCGATGCCATCAATGGAGTCCTCATGCGCGCCGAGGCGCGCGGGGTGTTTCCTGCCGCTCCCGTCTATGAGCGCTGCTACCTGAAGGACTACCCGCATCTCAAGTTTCTCGAGGACAACTATCCGGTTATCCGCGAGGAGTGCGAGAAGCTGCTCGGTCTGAAGGAAAAGATGACCGATATGGAGATGCTCGGCGGAAGCTACACTGCGGGTGGCATCCACACGGCCAAGTGGAAGACCTTCATGTTCAAGTCCGAGAAATTTATAGAGGAGAACTGCCGGCTTGCGCCACGCACCGCCGACCTGCTGCGCCACATTCCGAATCTCTACACAGCCTTCTTCTCGGTGCTCGAACCACACCAGCACATTGCGCCGCATTTTGGTTACTACAAGGGATTTCTCCGCTATCACCTTGGCGTCATCATCCCGAACGACAACGCGGACGGTTGCTGCTACCTTCGCATCAATGCCAATCTCGTCGACAATGCGCGGGGCGATCGGAGCCTAATCGACAAGGGCGAAATCTACTACTGGAAAAACGGGGATGGCATCATGTTCGACGACACCTTTCTCCACGATGCCCACAACGACTCCGATGAAGTGCGCGTGGTGCTATGGCTCGACATTGCCCGCAGGTTGCCCTGGTATCTGCATCTGTTCAACAAACTTGTGCTGTTCATCGCCCACAAGGAGGAGTCTGTCAAGCGAGTACGGCGACGTGCGACCCTGGATCTCTGAGATAGAGTGTGGACTATCTGTGATAGTGGACCCCCCACCCGCGTCCTCACCCGATGCCACCGCACCGGAGCCCCCGGCTATGAGTTACACCCGGGGACTCGAGTCCCCCGCTCTCGGGGCCATAACGCTATGATTACAGAGGGAGATGGTGGGCCCGCCAGGACTCGATCCTGGGACCAAGGTAAATGCATAATGGCTACAGTTCAACCATCGATCGGTTCAATGGTGCATTGGCTAAGTAGAAATTGGTAGAAGGCTTCAATCCATCTAGTCCAGCATAAGCGCCGGTTGGCCCACTCTATGTGCGGATAGCCATTCACGCGCGAGCATTTGCGCCTCGGCCACTTGTTGGTGGCTCATTCCGTTGCTTAGTCGGCCACGCGCAGCCAACGCCTTCGCTGCAAATCTCGAGTTGTCGAACGAATTGGGACCTGTACGAACATAGTGGACGGCCAGGGAATACCACTTCAGGGCTTGTATCCGATCTGTCGTCACGCCCTCACCGCGTTCATAAAAGCTTCCCAGCGCCAGATGGGCGGCTGCCATGCCCTGCCTGGCCGCCCGCTCCAGCAGTTGCATGGAGCGTCTGTAATCCCGGGGGACATCATCGCCTTTGTGGTACATCCAGCCAAGATGGTATAGGGACGGACCATACGATCCGTTGGCGGCCCGGGTGAACCACTTCGCGGCCTGGCCGCCGTTCCTGGCTACTCCCCAGCCATGGGCGTAGAGAATGCCGAGCATGTATTGCGCCCTTGGATGGCCAGAGTCGGCCGCCTTGTGCAGCCAATACGCGGCCCTACGATGATTTCGGGAAAAGCCGTAGGTCCAGCCGTGAAAACTCCCGGATTCAAAGGCGTAACCGAGTTCGAACTGAACCTCATCGAGCCATACCGCACCTACCGCTATCGCCGCACACATAAAGGCCGCGGTCGCCAGGACAGCCATGCGCCGAGATCGGCCGGAATGAAAAGAAAGCGTTCGTGGAAGATGAGTCAGCATGGCACAACAGCATTCTCCCGGAACCCCGGGAGAAAATGAACTGGATTGACAGGCGAGACGTCTGATCCGAGTGGGCGAGGTGTTGCGACGGGCCGCTAGCGGTCAGACGGCTGCCGACGGCAAATGGAAACCGGACCCAACGGGGGGCGGGGGCGCATGAGGTTCGCTCCCATGATGGTCGAGGAATAGACCTCGAATTCACGGCTGCTTGCTGCTTCCGCCCCCATATTCTTGACTGCATATTTTACGGTCATACTGTAGCTACTGCACATTTGGCACCATGCCAACGCATTACAGAACTCGCCCAGCGGACTTCCGATGAGTCGTCCCCGAGCCGGACACCCCGCCAGGACTCGAACCTGGGACCAAGGGATTATGAGTAACCCTGTCTCATTGCTTTGGGGTCCGAAAGTCGAAGAAGCCAAAACGCTTTTCCGGGGTCCCTCCCGCCCGACTGCCACGACCGAACTTATCCCGAGCGCTCTGTCGAATCCGGGAGTGTGTCGTGCTGAAAAGTTGATCGGGCACATCGAGTTGCGGGTCCGAACCGACCGAGCCGGGCCGACCTGCCGTCGCCGGGAGTATGGGGGGTGGGGTGGGGCGGCACCCTGCACCGCCCGACGCAACTGTCGCCACCCGACGCTCGTGATGCATTGACACGCATGGAGAAGTGACGGGTCTGTCGGGTACTCGCGACACCACCTTAAGGTACGCCCTGGGGCGGTTGGAACGCGGGCCTCTGTGGATTGCCACCTGAGGCAGGAAAGGTTGCATTAGGCAGTCGCGGTACCGCATTGGGCAACTGCGGTGTTGCATTAGGAAGTCGCGGCACCGCGTTGGGCAGCTGTGGATTTGCGTTGGGCAGTCGCGGTATCGCATTGGGCAGTTGAGGTGTTGCGTTGGGCAGTTGTGGTGTGACATTGGACTGAGTGGGTGAGCCGTTGTCGTCATTCTTGGCCGGCACAGAGGACAACACAAAAGAATACTGGCTCACTTCCGAGGCGTTGAGCGGTACGTTGACCATGCACGCAAAAGCGCACAGCAATCCCGCCGCCAGGTAAGGAAGAATCCCGTTATGTGTATTCACCAGCACCTCTTACGTGTTTATGTGGGAGTATAGGCAGGAATCCAGGTTTTTACCTGCCCCCTCCCTCCCCCAGGGTGCGCGTGAGTGAAGCCGGGAGAGGGTGGTGAGCGGGAATGTCCTTTTCTCTGGCCGATCCTACACGAGACGCTTATATAAGATCTCGTTGAAGGACCGGAGTCGACTGTTGACCTTCGATCAGAATGCTGGAACGGCAGAAATGTACTGTGAGCGGTCATTCCTGGACCAATCGGCGCTAACCAGCCATCGTCCCTAAGGAGTCATTTAACAGATCAGATACGATGGCTTGATGAATGTGCACGAATACTCGTCGCCGTGCTCGGGAAGTGGGTGGTTACAAGGAATCTCCGGATTTCCTATAATCCAACGGCGTCAACACCCTTCGTACCCGAGACAAGGAGATCACGATGGATGAAATGACGGTTGGCCGCTACCTGCTGTGGAGGCTGGAGGAGGCAGGCCTGGAACACATGTTCGGCGTCCCCGGGGACTATGTGCTGGATTTCATGGATCGGGTGGTCGAGAGCCCGATTCATCTGATCGGCAATTGCAACGAGCTCAATGCGGGCTATGCGGCTGATGCCTATGCCCGGCTCAAGGGGATCGGTGCGGCCTGCGTGACCTATGGCGTCGGGGGGCTGAGCATCCTAAACGCCGCCTCCGGAGCCTATGCGGAGCGCGCGCCGGTGGTCTTCATCAGCGGCGCCCCGCGCGCCTCGCAGCGCAACGCCGGGACTCATATGCATCACACCCTCTCCAGCTATCAGCTGCAGCTGGAGATCTTCGCAAAGGTAACGGTGGACTCGGCGCAGCTCACCAACCCCCATACCGCCCCGGATGAAATCGACCGGGTGCTGGTCAACTGCCTGAGCGAACGCCTGCCCGCCTACATCGAGCTGCCCGTGGACATGGTGGACGCACCCTGCCACGCTCCGGCGGCGTTAGATTTCCATCGCCCGCACGTCTCCCATGCGCCATCCCTGCAGGAATGCGTGAGCGAGATCGCCGCCATGATCGATGCCGCCCAACGACCGGTGATCCTGGCCGGGGTGGAGGTCCACCGCTTTGGCCTGGGCGATGCCCTGCTGCGGCTGGCCGAGAAGACCGGTATCCCCTATGCCACCACGATCGACGGCAAGACGGCCCTGCCCGAGAAGCACCCACTGTTCATGGGAGTATACATGGGGGCGCTCAGCCGCGACGCTGTGAAGGCCCAAGTGGAGGGCTCCGACGGCCTGCTCAGCTTCGGTGCCATGACGACCGACGTCAACACCGGCGGATTTACCGCCCGGCTGCCCGAGCAGCACATGGTGCGCGCGCACAAGGACCGGGTCAGGGTGTCCAGCCACTTCTACGACCGGGTCTGGATGGGCGACCTGATCGAGGCCATGACCGCCGGACTGGGGCCTCACTGCTGCGCCGTCGACCACCCCGAGGACCCCCATGCGGCCAGGGGCACCTACACGACGGACAGCTCTGCGCCGGTGCGAGTCGGCCGCTTCTACGACAGACTCAACCGGTTTCTTCAGCCGGATCACCTGGTGCTGGCCGAAACCGGGGACGCCATGTTCGCCGCCAGTGAACTCTATATTGGTGATCCCGAGGGTTTCATCTCCCAGGCCTATTACCTGTCTATCGGCTATGCGCTGCCGGCAACCCTGGGGGTCTGCCTGGCGCGGCCGGACAAGCGGGTGGTGCTGCTGCAGGGTGACGGCATCCTTTCAGGTGACAGCCCAGGAGCTATCCACCCTGGTGCGTCACCACTGCAATCCGATCATCTTCCTGCTGAATAATGATGGCTACGTGATCGAGCGGCTCATCCACGACGGTCCCTATAATGACATCCAGCCCTGGCGCTACCACGAACTGCCGGCGGCGTTCGGCGGCGATGCGCTGAGTCTGGAGGTCAAGACCGAGGGTGAGCTTGAAGCAGCCTTGAAGGTGGCCGAAGGCAACCCGGAGCGACTGGTGTTCATCAATCTGCACCTGCCACCCAACGAAGGCTCAGCGGCTCTGGAGCGCCTGTGCACCGCGCTCCGGCAACTCCAGGTTGCGAAGGAAAATTAGAAAAACTTATAGGCAGGGTATGTGGGACATGGCGCCCGCCTCATATTCGGACATCACCTGCATCAGCTTGTGCTTGACCCGCCAGGCGGTGGGATAGCCCACGCCGAGTTGGCGCTTCAACTCCCGCGCCGTGATACTGTTTTTCGACTGACTGATCAGGAACATGGCCTGAAACCAGGTACGCAACGAGAGCTTCGAACCATGGAAGATCGTCCCTGCGTGCAGGCTCGTCTGCGTTCGACAGCGGCAACATTGCCAATAGCGGGTACGTACCCAATCTTGTTTCAACTGTGTTTGATTCAGAAATCCAGGGTGAGGTTCACGTAACCACGCTCCTTCCGATTGGGATTAGTCGCCACATGGCATCCATCTCATGGCCGCAATCAGCCAGCAAAAAATATTTTTGCAGCCGCTGTAACTTTCCAGCCTCCCGCTCGAATTAATGTCTGAATACGCCAAGCTATCGCGTGTTCCTCAACGTTTGTTTTTCATTACATATCCAGGAGTCAAAATATGAAAAAACCAGTCCTAATCCTGTTGTACGCCGCCATTGCCTTGAGTAGTGCTATGACTACAACCACCAGTTATGCATATGAAAACGGCCAGCATCATTATGCGGTTACCATTACCAACATCACGCACGGACAGATTATGGCGCCGGCAGCAGTGATAGTGCACAACCGGCATTATCAATTATTCACGCTGGGACAAGCAGCTATTCCCGAACTGGCGTTGCTGGCTGAAGAAGGCAATCCTGCCGAGTTACTCTCCAGTGCGGCCAGCATGCCGTCTGTTTACATGACTGCAGCTGGCAGTGGTCCGATTTCGCCTGGCGCTTCCGTAACTATCGAAGTGAATACCGCAGGTCGTTATTCTGATATCTCTGTGGCCGCCATGCTGGTATCAACCAATGACGGTTTTATGTCTGTGCGTAACATCAAGGTGCCTGCAAACGGTGGTATCTCTTTACTAGCCAATGCCTACGATGCCGGCAGTGAAGCTAATTCCGAAAGTTGTGATTTTGTTCCTGGCCCGCCGTGCGGCAGTCATGTACATGACAATTCACCGGCAGAAGGTTATGTCTATATTCATCCGGGTATTCACGGCATTGGAGGTCTGGACGCGGCCACATATGATTGGCGCGGACCTGTAGCCAAGGTTGAAATCAAACGCATGTATTAATCATGCACACGGTCTGGGCAGTAATGCTGCTCATACGAATGACCGGAGTTGCTGCATGGAATACATACGCCGTGTGTCAGGGAACGACTGGTTTATGGCACTTTCCGGTCGTTCGGTTAATCGAAATATAAGAAACCAGTGAATGGCGGCTTCCGGATCCTATCCGGATGTCCGGCGCGTTTCGGGTTGTCGTGTTTGTACGGTGAAGTCAGACATTCAGATTCAGGCGGCAATAGGCCTCCATCGTCCCCTAATAATCATCTCCGTGACTCACCTTGGACGACTACGCTGATTTTACCCGTATGCCTTGATAGTGTAGTGATGAAGGCAAATTGCCCCGTTAAACAACAACCCCGCACATCCCTGTGCAGGACCGTTGGTATTTCTCGCCGGGTTACTTGCTAGTTTCAGGTGCGGCTGGTTGTGCTGGTGCGGCTACCGGGGGAGCGTAACCATACGGTGCACCATAGGCGCCGGGATAGCCGCCATAACCATACGGACCACCCCAGCCACCATACGGATAGCCACCATAGCCATAACCATTACCATAACCATAACCACGGCCATAACCACGCCCATAACCACTGCCGTGACCGCCACCGCTCATGTTGAAGTCGAAATCACCGGAGCCGTCACCCCAGCCGTCGCCCATGCCATTATTACCCCAACCACTATTCCAGGGACCACCACCGCCCCAGGGACCACCGCCCCACCAGGCCTGTGCTGCAGTGAAAGGAATGGCTATGGCGCCGGCAAAAGCGGTAACGCACAATGTTTTGCTCAGTTTATTCATATCTACTGCCTCATTAGGTTGTTTTATATGCAATATGTACAGCAAACCAGCTCGTTCGGTGTGCTGCAATCATCAGCGGGTAGGAAATCCCGCAAACTAATCTTAGCAGGTCGTTGTCCATGATGTGTCAAGTCTTTTTTTACCTTTTTCCCGAGTATCTTTGCGTTCCTGATGCCGTGGACCTCTGCGTATTTACAACACAGACTTGCTTCGCTCGACTACACTTTCAGAAGGTCAGTACCACGGAAGGTTCTATTTGCCTCATCAGGCTCTTTCGCCCCTCTGCACTCCGGGGGGGCGTCTTTTTTGCTTGGTGCGATTGAATCAGTTCTCGGCCGCGACAAGCTCGCTGCTGAGGTTTGCCATTTCTGTTTCTTCTGTGGCTGACGGCATTCAATAAGGAAGAAGACTAGATGGTCGCCAACCCACGAAGCCAACGCGTAAAAATTATAGTTCAAACAGAGAGCCCTAATTCCCAGGAGCTTGCCTAAAGAACCAGACTAAATCCAGACATACGCATACTGCTCAAACGTATCCGAATGTCAAAACATCTAAGAATTCTTACATTACGATGTCCTGAATTAGTCGTTTGCGATCGTAAGCATTTTATTACTTTGCCTCGATAGACTGTGTGGCAATCTGGTATAAATGTTCCGCGGTGTTGGATTCACGGAACTTCGACAGACATCTCGCATCAGATGGTGCGATGGACCGTCTTCTACCCTTTTGAAGTGCTGCAGCGCTACCCTGCAGTACGAATCTGCATGAGGAAATCGAAATGAAAATATCCAGCAGTTACTCTTCGGCGGGACGAGTCATCTCCATCGAGACGGACGAAGAACTCGACCTGACGTCCCACGGCGTATTCGTCGACGCCTGCAGACTGGCTGAGTACCCCGATTGCAGTTCGATTGATGTGAACCTGATAAAAACACGGAATATCCGCGCTTCAGGGGTCGCCATGCTGCTCATGCTGCGCGAGCTTACTGGCTGGGAATGCAGTCGCATCCGACTGCTCAATTGCCATCCAGAGATTCGAAAGAAACTGATGGGAAGCCAGGTGGGGCAGCAACTCCAAGTTGTGTAGTAGCACGAGGAGCCGATGTCAAATTATAGTGTAATCTCTGCTTGCGTTTCCGGGAATAGTTCGGTAACAAAGTCAGGAGAGGAAATCTATTGATACCCATAGTCCGGGGGACATATGGAAAAGTTCATTCTGATATCCCAGGCAGTCAGCCTGAGTGTGGTGTTCTACGTTGTCATCTACTTCCTGATAACGTGGTACTGGCCGGCAACCTTGCTGTCCGTGTTCGTTTGTACCTTCGTCCTTTACTTCTTGATAGGAGAAAGGACACATGCTCACCGAGCAAGACGCGTCAACGTAGTGTATTCCCTGGCTGCAGATCAAGCGTCTGCTTCCTCGAAGCAGTTGGGTAATCTATTGGCTGCTTTGCAGAGTAAGTAGGTTCCGTACTGGCAGTTCCGCGCACAGGATCTGGCAGAAACCGTTTCACATCATTGCATCCATATTACGGAGCCGGCTTACGAGAGTCTTCATCACGGTTAGTCCGAAACGGGGGGTCTTCTGCATCAGTGACAGAAACTGACTCCGATTCACTTCAACAACAACACAATAGTCTTGCGCCACCCCGGTCGCGCTGCGGGTGCTGGAATCAATCAGCGCCATCTCTCCAATGATTGATCCCCGTCCAGCAACCCCCATGGACTTGCCTCTCACGAGAATTTCGATGTTCCCGTCGAGGACGACGTACATTGAGGCGCCAGGCGATCCTTCAATAAACACCTTCTCGCCGGGCTGATAAGGACGGGGACTGCCTACATTCTGAACCATATTCAAGATACTTGATTCCACTACCGTACCACTCCCGGCATTGTCCACCAGAATGACCTGTTACTGGTATGGTCTTTAATCATTTATCGACCAGCACTAGATATTTATGAGCTGCTCATTTGGCGGAATCCTGGTTGCCGGAGATTCGACTGACATTTTCATTTTCGATGTTTGACCGAGGTTGCCCGATGCCAAGTAATCTCAAGAGATGAGTAGCTAACCCATTCTGCTCGAAACTTGAGACGCCGATCACAAAAGCTTCTGACGCTGCTCGTTTAGGATTGATGACGACAGAGGCATCAATAAGTGACTTCCGGGCACAGCTGATTTAAAGGGTGATCGCATATGTCGACAAAATACTCTTTAGGCTTGTTAAGCTATGCGGCCGCCTTAGGTGCAGCACTTTTTCTGTCGGCTTGCGGTGGTGGAGGCGGTGGCGACGGAACCAGCACCGGATCGCTCTCCATGGGGATAACCGATGCGCCGGTCCAGGAGGATGTCGCGGTATGTATTCATTTCAACAGCATCACACTACACCACACCGACGGCGATGTTATTCAGATTCCTTATGACTCGAGCACGTATTACGATCCCAGTTACAACGACGGGTGTAGCAAAAACGTCGCTCCAAGCACCCTTGGGAATGATGCATCGAAAAATGCGGTAGCCCTGAGTGCGCTGCAGGGTGTGCTGAGTGTACAACTCGCTGACTCGCAAGAGGTCAAGGCCGGCCATTACACCTGGATCAGGCTCGATGTCGATCAGTCTCTGTCCTACGTCGTGGATTCCACCGGGATACAGAATTTGAGCTGCCCAAGCTGCAGTGCCGACCAAAGCGGCTTCAAGCTCAACCAGGGCATCACCGTCCCTGCCGGCGGAGAGGCAAACTTCATGATTGACATCGATCTCGCCAAATCATTGACAAAAAACGTATCCGGTTACACGTTGCGCCCCACACTGCGGCTGGTGGATCTGTCCCAGACAGGCGCGATTTCCGGTACCGTGGCAGGCTCCCTGATATCCAATATGCTCTCGGCGACAGATAGTGGCTGCAACGTCTACGTCTATGCCGGTCATGACATTACGCCTGACGACATTCACGACGGGGATAATGCACTTACCACCGCCAAGGTGCTCTATGATGCGGACACGACGTCCTACAAATACTACGCCGCCTATCTTCCTGCTAATGGCACCGACTCCACACCCTACACGGTCGCATTGACCTGTGATGCCGATGATCCTCAACTCGATGAGAACAACGACCCGTCAAGCCTCTCGGGAAATGATGTAATCATTACCGATGGCGCGAACTTCGGAACGGGTCAGAATGCGGATGTCTATACAAATCAGACCACCGGGGTGGATTTTCCACCAGCGCCTTGAACGGCCTTCTAATGACTCTACTGGGCGGCGGCCTCTGGGTCGCCGTTATTTTTCGCATTATGTCTGGTTATGGCCGTTCTCGAAGTAGCAATTGTCTGGCGCGAACGGCAAGTTCTGCGGCGTTCCTGTCCTTCCCTGGCCGTCCGTGTAGGTCAGGAACTGGCCGGCAGCCGTCATGCGGCACCCTGCATGCACGTGGAGTTTTGAGGGTCGGGAAGGTCTCGCTCTGGATGCATCTTGGACCTTCAGCTTATATGGCAATCAGATTTGCCCGACACAATACATTACGAAATAATAAAGAATCAGACTTGCCAGACAGACCCGCCATCACCACCGTGTCATACTCGCTGCATGGACATGTCCCGGATGATCCGCCAGGAGGTCGAGGCCTTGTTGCGGCTGCTGGCCGAGTGGGAGCGGGAGGAACTCGATCTGTTGATGCAGGAGCGGATGGAGGCAGAACAGGAGGAACAGTTGCACTGGGTGCACTGAATGCAGCCTCATTCGGGCTGGCATTTATTCATCAGGCTGTTCTTATGGCTGTATCAGAAAATGCTAAAGGTTCGGGAAGGAGTCAAATGCGGACATGCGCCTACCGGGTGCTACGCACCCTTGCTTCGCTCACCATGGCGGGTGCGGATAGACAAACGCTTTCCGGATCTGGTAACGGAACCAATTCAGATACCGAGGTACGGGCTAAATCCCTCCCTTCAACGCCATGAGCGAGAAGCCGGTATGCGGTATTGACGTAGTAACTGCACCAGCAGGCAATGCCGAGCCATTTAGTGCCATCTTCGAAAAAAAACTCCCAATCCCCAAGCCGCAACGCCAGTGCCTCGGTGATTTCGTCCATGACAACTGAGACGGCAAGAAACCCGAAGGCCACCAGTAGCAGGTCGAAACGGGTTCGCAATATGATCCGTCGAAACCTGACCAGATGAGCGGTTGCGGCTGTCCCTAATGCTACATAAATGACTTTCTCATCCAGACCCAGATAGCGATCAGCCAATGCCTCATGGAATTGGAACAAATCGTCGAACAATAAATATGTCGTCAACAGTGCGGCGGACAGCATGAACAAAAAGCACTCCCTGGGTTGGCTCTGATGCAGCAGGGTTGCCGCAAAGAAACAGACCGATGCGCTCACACACCACAGGATTATCCCCAAGTTGGAGAGCATCCCGGAGAGGGGATTGATTTGCGCTATTGCCGTGACATCCCGGGTCATATTGGCAAAAGGCACCTGCGAATGCACGTGAACAAACACCATCGTCGCAAGTATGAAAAGTGCTGGGGTTATGGTTACCACGAACTGCCGTGTGGACATCGTCTTCATTGCACCCTCCCACAGGCTGGAACCTCTGTGGATCCTGTAGAAGATCATCATTTCCGGACGTTTCTATTAGCCGGACAAAATCAAAAGTTCATTGGTATACGGTAAACAATTCAAACCAGCCGGTATATTGAACTGAAGTCCAGTCAGCCCAGGCGACTCACCGCCCGATCTCAGCCAGCAGGCGCAGCAGGGCTTAGACTTCCGCGGTGGTCATCTTGGACAGGTCCATGCCGGGGAGTGTGGCATGGCGTGCTGCAGCAGGCTGTCAGGCGTGTCTGATAGTTGAATAAGAAAATGCTAAAAGTCTGGAATCGGGCCTAAACACGACATCATCCAGGTTAACGGGTATGTCGTTTTTGTACTGTAGCCGGACATTCAGATTCATGTGGCTATAGGCGAACATCGCACCAGAATAGCCATCCCCGTTACACACCCTGGACGACTACGCTGACAGATTTTCACCCATATGCCTTGAAAAGTTTACGATAAAGACAAATTGATCCGTTGAAGAATAACAACTCCCACACATCCCTGTGTAGGGTTGTCTGTATTTCTGGCTTGGTTACAGGTTACAGGTTACAGGTTACAGGTTACAGGTTACCGGTTACCGGTTAGCAGGCTAGTGGCCGGTGCGGCTGGTTGTGCGGGTGCAGGTGCAGCCGCCGGGGGAGCGTACGACCGCGGCGCTCGCTGACAACGAGAGCGCTAGTGACAGCAAGAAGGGCAATACCCGTGAAGCATTCATGCGCATTCTCCCCGATGGAGGTTCTTCCAAGCGCGCGAGACGCGCCTTAGCCTATCTTTCAATTACCTGGACAGGTCGATGTATAGCCATCAACCGCGTCGAACTGATCGGCCCAGCGTTGTTCGGGATTGAGCGCGCCCGAAACATCCTGGAAGAAGGTTTCATTCTGAGCCAGGATTTCGAAAAGCGGGCCCGCCCTTCGAGACTGCCAAACTGTTCACCCAGGTCGCCCACGCTTGTAAACAGGTGATCGAAGGCCGCCGCCGATTGGGGTCCACATTTCGCGTTGTTGACTTCGTCGATCGCGTCCTTGAATTTGCGTAGATTCTTCATGGCGTCGTGAAGGGCATCGCACTTTTCGCTTAAGGCCACTACGCGCCCAAGACCTCCTGCAATGTTGTTAAGAGCGGTTTCGGAAGACTCCAGCACATGCGAAACTCCCAAGTCTTTGGTGACCTTCATCGCCACGCGAATGACAGTGGCCGCATTCTCGGTGGCCTCATTGATCTTCTTGACCTCGGCGGTGTCCGGACAGAGGCTCGCTTCTTTCCGCGTCAGAACAAATTTGAGGTAGCGATCGCCGGATTTGTCTTGCGTGTACGGGCAACCGTCATGTTCTTTGTAGGCATAATGCTCGGTCTTCCAACATCCAATTATTTCGTCTTTCGTGACGCTCGTCGTGTAAAATTCGGCGTCAAATGTTCAGTCATGCCGCATTTTTTGATCATATCTTCGGTGTTGGTACAGCGGATCATCTTCCCCTCGATCCGGCGCCCATTGAAGGTCGCGTCGATAAACTTTCCGCGTGGTGCTCCGACTCGACAGCTACCATTTTCGATCCCGTCGGCGAAAAACGCTAAGACTGTCTGATCTGAGCCATCTCGCTTCCCCGCCGATAGGATGTGAAATTCGATATCTCCGTCATCGCTCTTCCACAGCCCCGTCAATTCCGGCAAGTCTTGTTTTGCGCCTTGAACACGCGCGGTCTGTTGCGGGCACTCGGTTGTTTCGCTCGCCTGCGAAGGGCAAAAGGCGGTAGCGAACAGGAAACCCACTGCCGTGAGCAAAGCCACCTTAGGCATAGGGTGATTTGAAAGCATTCGCATATGATGCAGTCCCTCTTTTGCCTGGCGTTAGATCAAGTGCAGCAATTTTCGGCCCCACTTGTCTGAGTATAGAAGAGTATAGGAAACATAAACGCCCTGTTTGCCAGGCCCCGCAGCAGTTTACCGTCAGCGGCCAGCTACTTCACCGTCCGATCATCTTGATACGCCCAGAATTCCGTGTATTTCGCCTGTAATTCTGCCCGTTTTCTTCATTTATGACCCCTTTCTGACCCCCTGCCAAGCCGGGACCCTCCCGCAACTCACGGCGCAGCCTCTTGAATCCAACGGCCGGGTTTTTGTCAGGCGAACAGGCCCATCGGCGGTGCCCGGCTCTCAGGCAACGGGCTGGGCTCATTCGCTTCGGCCTTTTGCTTCAGGTGATCGAGTATTTTCTTGATCACCACCGGGTCTTCGATGCAGGCAATCACCTTCACCGGCCCGCCGCATTCAGTACAGGTCTCGATATCGATGTTGAAGACACGCTTCAGGCGCTGCGCCCAGGTCATGGAAGCCCGGCGCTCAGCTGGCGTTGGTGGTTCATCCGATACCTTGGCCTTGTTGCCCTTGCCACGCGCAGCCTTCGTGACCAGGGCGCGGTGCTTACTGTTGGGGGCAAACACACCATGGAAGCGTGTCAGGTTGACTCTGGGCTTCGGCACCAGTGCCGCCAATCTTGCAATGAAGTCCAGCGGCTCAAAGATCACATGCGTGGCGCCATCCTTTGCCATCTTCATTAGGGAAGTATTATTTGTGGATATGGATATCCCTGGCTATAGCAATTAATCCCTACCGATACTACGTTTATGTTTAACGGTTTCCCATCGAACTCTCGTGTCTTGCTTTCCTGCAGCTCCGACCAGACACGCGATGGAATACGCCGCCAATAAGAATGCATGTGCGTTCGTGAGGGCACGGTAATTGGTTCCTTCATCCAGCAGTCGTTACTGGGAACACAGCATAGAAAGGAGTCGGGCAGTTCGTCTAGAAAACTCCCGATTGTTGGTGTGCTACTCGCCGCCAAGCGAGATACATCCGGCATATACCGAAGCCAGAGGAATTAAATGCCCGCCTTGCCAACAAATGCAAATCCTGTTGCCGGCTCCCGTAACCGCCTCGGGGAAATCCTGGATCCGGGGCATGGCGCGGCGCGCGGGTATTGTCATTGCCACGGTGGTCGCTTTCGTTCTGGTAGTGTCCGTCGTGGTCAGGATCGCCACCACCGGTACGGAAGAGGTCGTGCGCGGCTTTCTCACGGCTGCAGGTAACGGCAACTACAGCGCTGCGTACGATTATTTCTCGGCGCCGCTGAAGCAAGAACAGTCGCTGGCCGAGTTCAGTGCACTGGCGCAGGCGAATTCGCTGTTCTTTCATGTGAAGGAGACGACCTTCAGCGATCGTTCCTCGATCGAAACCGGCAGTGGAGCGAAGCCCTCAGGCAGCGGAACCCTTGGAATCAGGAACAAGAGGGTGCCGGCGACCTTCATCGGTTGGTAAAGGAAGAACGGAAAAATGGAAACTGATCGGCGATCGGATAGGCTCTTGACCCGACGGTGGCAGGGCGGCAGTGATGGCTGGTCCTGCTGCTCGGGCTCGGCAGACGACCTGCCGGGCTGCGCGTGGACAGCCGCGGCGCGTAGCTCGGCCTCGACTCCGGTGTCCCACGCCGCCAAACCGACGACGAAGATCAGCAGCAAGAAGCAAGGCGTGCTCGGCGACGTCACGCCCGAAGTCCTACGTCATCGCCACTCTGGCCTGACAGACCGGCCGGCACGCCGGCGAAGGCGGTGCGGAAATCGCGGAGAAAACGGAGGCCGCACCGCCCGACTAACGTCATTATGAACCAAGGGGTAAACGCAGGCAGGCGGAATGATCAATCGGGTCACGTTCTCGATAAGCCCCCCCGATAACGGCTGGCCCGCGGGCATGTATCGGGCCGAGCTTTACATCGCAGGCACGCTGGATAAGAAGATCTCCTTCAAGGTGGTGCAGCAACAGATAGGATTGAGGGGCCGGGATTGGAGCAGGCACCCAGGGGCGGAACCGGTCGCTGATAGCGCGACGAAAACTTAACGACGTTCAAACAGGAGTCATTTCAATGTACAAGACACTCTTAGCACTGCTTTCACCCGC
>CAVQCA010000151.1:0-12570 GCA_963710815.1 uncultured Gammaproteobacteria bacterium
TTACGGTTATGCTACATCTGTGACCTTTGTCGTGTCGCAGTGAATGTCGCTTCGTGGCCGAAAGCGTGAGTACTGGTCTGTGGTGGGAACGGCAACTTTGCTGCAACCAAGACATAAACACATCAGCCAGGGATGTCTTCTTTCGAGCGGATCCAAGACATAAAGCGGCTGGTACGCATGTCTTGTCTAGATCCTAATCCGGACCTGTTGCTGTTCCGATGCAGTAGTTTTGGGTGCACTCCCGCCGCCCCCCTAAAGTTCACATTTCACCATAACTGCCGATAAAGCGATTACTTTCGACGGGCAACATGGCCGGTCGCCTCTGTCCGCCGGAATTCACGGGGAGCAAATTTATGAACCGACTCATATCCTCAGCGTTTCTGACTCTCGCCTTGACAGGCTGCGGTGCCGACGTGGTAAGTACGGCGGTCACCGAGGCCCAACTCAGCGCCCAACAGGCAAAGCAGGGTAAGCAGCTAGAAGGCCAGGTCCAAAGCCAGCTCGATGCAGCGATGAAGACCGAGCAGGAGAGAATGCAGCAGGCTGAAGAAGCAGCTAACCAGTAAAGGGGAATGATCCCGTGATTTGGGTGCGCATATGGCAAGGCTAGGCACGCCGGTAATACTGCTGACAATCATTGGGATCGCCTACTGGTACTGGTCCGGGCCTTATCAGAATTTTCCAATTACGCCCGCTACAGACGATCCGAAGGAAAACGCCGAGACGATGCAACGCTGTATCGCTCGCGAGAAGCACATGGAGGCAGCTGGAGGTTTGGCTGGCCTAGGCGATGTTGGGAGTACCGGAGAAGACGCCGAAAAACTGTGTGCGGACGAGTATAGCCTCTATAAAAGCAATGGAGAGTGGTACCACAGATAACGCAACGACCTTCCGGTCATCGTTTTTCCTTTGGACGATCATGTCCGTTGCTGCGTTTAAGACCTAAGCACGCTGTTTGACAACGTCGTGTCATGGTCCCATTCCGGACATGCACAGGAATTCACTGTTGATGCTCCAACTGCTGATCGACGTCCGAAGCTGTCCCCAAAGCAGTCATCCTGATTTCTTCTCCATCAGCCCCGAACGCCCGCATTCCGTACGCCTCTTTCTACCGCGTTGCTCGGATCGAGAACGGCATAGAGCTGGATGTCGGCGACGAGGCCCACACGCGCATCCGGATCACACCCGGGAAGGTGGAGCTGATCACGACGGGCTCGGATACCTGCCCCACGCCAAGGTGCACAAGCGGACATGGGCGAAGGACCTGGAGCGGTATGAGTTGCGGCTGAGGGAGGCATTCGGACGCTGCAGGCTGGATCAGATCCGGCGTCAGGAGATCCAGCCCTTCCATGCCGGGCTGCGCAATGAGGGACTTTCCCCGGCGTATGCAAACCACTTCGTCAAAGTCCTCCGACACGCACTCAACCTGGCCATCGAATGGGAGATGCTGGACAGGAACCCGGCCTCCCGAGTGCATCTCTTCAACGCCGACAACAAGGTCGAGCACTACCTGGACGAGGGGGAGCTGGAGCGGCTGTTGCGAGTGCTCAAGGATGTTGGCCCGAGGCATCTCTCCGTCCGCCTGATCGCCCTCTACCTGCTGTCCACCGGGGCGCGTCTCAACGAGGCACTCCGGGCACGCTGGCAGGACATCGATCGGGCCAATCGGGTGTGGCGCATCCCGGCTCGGACATCGAAGAGCAAGCGGGTCCGGTCGGTGCCGCTCAATGCCAGTGCCATCGAGGTATTGGATCGGCTGGACACCGAGGGCAGTCATGAGTATCTGTTCGTGAATGGGAGGTTCGGCAGGCCGTACACGAACACCCACAAGGTGTGGCGGCAGCTGCGGGCCCTGGCCGGACTGCCTCATCTGAGGATCCACGATCTACGTCATCAATACGCGTCTTTCCTGGTGAACAGCGGGCGGACCCTCTATGAGGTCCAGCAGATATTGGGCCACAGCGATCCCAGCGTGACGCAACGTTACGCGCATCTTTCCAAGCGTTCGCTGCAGGACGCGGCCGACAGCGCCGACGACATCATCAGCAAGGCGATGAGGAAGTCGGCGTAAGGTCCGGGGGGGCCGAGACGGGGGCACGGACGCCCCCACTCCGGCCCGGTGGGCACCCCGCTCGCCCCGATCCCGGCCTGCTCCTGACTCCCCTGCTCGGGTGCCCCGCCCCGCCGCCTGGGCGCGTAAGGAAGTGCGTTCGCTTTGTCCCCCTTCAACTCCTGTCCAAAACACGTTCCGCATAACAATTCAAATGTGATGCAGTTTGAACTTCCGAAAGGAGAGCATTACAGAACACGCTTACTCGCCGATTGACTGGGTAAGCATTGATGAAGGAGGCCACCATGAACAAGATAATCATTGCGTTGATGACCATCTACTTCCTGGGCGATCCCCAGCTGCACTATCTGGCCTGGCTGGGCGACATGAAGCTCTATATCGTCGCCGCCGCCATCGCGCTGGTCTCCATGCCCTGGATCGCTGAACAGCTGGACGGCTGACACCGTATTTCGCTTCACCGTTTTCAATGCACAAAAGCGCCCCAATGTTTCAGGGGCGCTGAAATTATTATTGTGTGTGGCAGGTTGTTAACTGCATCGCCACGATCAATACGTTACATAATCCACAACGGCCGGTGAATTGGCCTCAAGTACAATCCCGGCGAACTATCCCGCTCTGAAGGTCATGGATGCATCCAGAACGAGACCTTCCCGACTCCCCGAAGTCAACGCGGATTCAGGATGCCGCATGACGGCTGTCGGCCATTTCCTGACCTACAGATGCGACCCGCGAAGGACAGCAATGCAGCATAACTTGCCGTTCAGGCCCAGCAATCTGTACTCACACTTTCGGCCAATTTTCACCGTTCCGGAATGATTGGCGAACGGTGAAAATGCCGCAACCTGCCGTGTACGGGTTCACCGCGCATTTGTCTTGGTTGCCGTGAATCGGACATTTCAATCCTGATCATTTCTGTCCTATGCAGTCAACAAGTGGTGGGCGCTACCGTGGGATCGAGGGAAGCGTGCGCCGCCTGCCGATTCGGTTGGCTTACATTATCACCAGCCGTACTTGCTCGTTCAACCCAAGTTGCTGCGCAGGGAACGGCAGGGTTTCAGCTGCTCTGACACCCGGATGCTCCATGCGATGAAGGTGACGAAGGAGGATTGTGTGATGATGAAGACTGAACTAGGCAGTCTTTGTAGTGATGGCAGAGCGCAAGACTCTTCATCACTACATTGTACGTTTGGGCAATTTACTAGGGATGAAAGTGGCATCTATCATTCCTATAGGTGCACACAACTAAAACGGCGTGTAGCTCATTCATTGCACCTCCGATCAGAGGTCATTATGTATAGAATAAAAAGGTATTCACTAAAGCTAGAGGCAGCCGCGGCGTTCTGCCTGATGTCGGGGGGTGCTATGGCGCAACCCGTGGAGCTATCACCAATAGAAATGCTGGGCAAGCAGGTGTTTTTTGACACCAGCCTGTCGATACCGGGCAACAAGCAGGGCTGTGTCTCTTGCCACGATCCACGCTTCGGCTGGACCTTTCCTGATTCTGAGGTCAATGCGCACCAGGTGGTCGCCCCCGGCGCCTCACCGCGTGCGACCGGCCTCGTCAAACCCCCTACGATAGCCTATGCGGCCTTCGCGCCCGTGTTCAACCCCTGTGGTCTCGGCGGTACCAGCGGTCACTGTGGCGGACTGTTCAATGACGGGCGCGCCGAGGGTTGGGGCGCATTATATCCGACCCAGCAGCTACCATTGGGAGACGGGTTGGTCACCGACACGGTGACCGAGGATGATCTGCCGGTGGACAAGCGTGCTGATTATAAACAATACCTGGGGCCGCTCGCCGACCAGGCGATCAATCCCTTCCAGAAGGGGCCCGAGCAGAATGCCGGCGAGAAACACGTGTGCCAGCAGGTCAAGACCGCGAAATACAAGGGGCTGTACCAAGAGGTGTTCGGCGAGAAGATAGATTGCCGGACCGAGCCGGCGGACAATCCTCCCTACCATACATCGTTCAAGCGGATTGTGGTGGCGATAGCGGCCTATGAGAAATCGGCGGAGGTCAACTCTTTCACCTCCAGGCGCGATGTCGCGCTGCGCAAGGAACTGGCCTGTCTTGATGAAGCGGATTTGAATACCCGTTATCCCGGAGAAAATGTTGCCGCTGTCGTTGCGCCATACTACAACGCGACTTTCTGTGCGCAACTGAAATCCCAGAAAGCGTCCTCCGCGGAGTGGGGCAAGTTCCCGCTGGTGGACCTGACGGATCTGGAAAACAAGGGCCACGACCTGTTCTATGACGTGCCAAGCGAGTTGAATCCACAAGAGCCACTTATCGGTGAGGACGGTGAGCCAATCCTTGATAACAGGGGAAGGCCGATATTGGGAGGGAATTCAGGGTGCCACCGCTGCCACAATGATAATCCCGGTATCGATGACGGGACCGAACTGTTTCAGACCTACTCCGATAAGGCGTATCACAATATCGGCATACCCTATAACCGCGAGATTCCCAACGTGGCCTATCAGGAGGTCTCGGGGGTGGCAGACCATTTGTCATCCTTCATCAGGGTTCGTCGGGGAATAACTACCGTAAACACTACACAGCTGGGATTCTACAAAAACCCCACGCTGCGCGAACTCGACCAGGGAGCAGGCCCGGATTTTGTCAAAGCCTTCGGTCACAACGGCTATTTCAAGTCCCTGGAAGGTATCGTCCATTTCTACAACACGCGTGACGTTTTACCAGCATGCGAGGAGGTGATCCCGGGGATCACACACCCCACGGAAGCCGAAGCGCTGGCGAACAATTGCTGGCCCGCACCGGAGTTTCCTGCTGGAGCGACCACGTTCGGCAATGTCGGCAATCTGCATCTGGATGAGGATGGCGAAGCTGCAATCGTCGCCTACCTGCGGACGCTGACTGACACCCATGTAGCGAAGGCGCCATAAGGCTGCGGAAACTTTCGTCGGTCTTTCCGGCGATCTAATGGCGGCGGGGGAGCTGGAAAGCTCTCCCGCCTTGTTTTTGTGCCTGCCTGAGTTGAGGCGGGTCCACGATAACGCTTGCGGTAGCCGTTCCAGTATTCTGATCGTAAGTCTTCAACGGGTCGGAAGTCGCCGTACTGCCTTCAGCTGTAAAGGTCCGAGTTCAGCAAAAACGGTCATTCCCGTCAGGCAATCTGTACTACCGAGAACGACCAGAATCTAACAACCAGGGTGTGAAAAGTCTTGCCGGAGCATTCCGCTCCATTGGTGGAAGATCGTGCACCGCATTTCTGAATTTGGCGGATCGTGCATGACATGATTCGCTTGACATATGGATCGAATCGTACAGAACCCACTCCATAATCGGTTGCGATCGAGGAGATGCCCATAAAATTTACAACATCGCTATGCCAGTAACAAATATCCACCTGCAGTGATCATCAGCAAGCCCGAAGTACGACCGAACCAGTATCCATTCTGCGCGAGTTTCTCAACCAAGACGAAAAGTGCAAGACCCGCGATCCACACCAGGTTCATGACGCCACCGACGAACAATAGCGCCATCAGGGGCCAGCAGCAGCCAACGCAATAAAGCCCGTGCTGCAATCCCATGCATGCAGCACCCAGACGGCCCGTGCGCCAATGGCGGTACAGGTAATCAGCTGGTGACCGGCAATGTTTCAAACAAATGTTTTTCAGTGGCGATAGCTGATAGATGCCGGCAATTATCAGAAATGATCCTGACAACACGCTGTTCGTAATCCACATCATCATGGTGTGCATCAGACCCGCCTGTTCGAGCAACCATTGCAAAGCGGTTGCCGCAAGGCTGAATACCAACCAAGTCAGTAAATAACCACTCGCAAAAGCAGCGGTGGGGATGACTGCTGTATCCATCTTGCCCGTTTTCTGGGCATAGCGGTAGACCCGGGTATAGAGCAGGACCATCGGTGCCGCACTTGGCACCATCATGGCGATCATCATTACCCACCACATGCACGCCATAATGATCCAGTGCAAAAGACTCCACGGTACCGCAGCACTGTTGGCAGGCGCAGGGAATGGCAACTGCCAGGTGGTCATGTTGATGGTGCTCATGCCTGTTCCAGCACCGGCAATGATGTACAGCCAGGACAACAGGCAGATGACTGCCAGGCCTGTGCCAATTATCAGGCGATCATGACGTAGCAGTACCTCAGTCGCGGTTATATTGATCATAGGGTGCTGGTCGCACGGCCAAACTCTTTGGCTATCCCATGGTTATTCAGGTGGATATGGGCAAACTGCGCATATCGGTCTTTGAATGACATCGAGATTGGGCCGGTCGTCTCAAATGTTGCACTCCCCATCTCTGCATGGCGGTACTCAAAACCATCGGGCAAGTCGATGAGTGCTCGATGCGGTTCACCGGTGACAGGGTTACGAATGGGTTCGCCTGAACACTCTACGAATCCGTCAACAAATATGCGCCCAAGCCGGGCTTCAACATCGATTTTAATCTCGATGTGCTTGAAGACAGGATCGAATACCTTCTCCATGGTGGATGCATAGACATTCCACATGGTGGAACCAGGGTCGGTTTCCCCACCACTCAATATCGTCAATAGCGCAGAACGTTGCGCCTCGTCCGCACGTTCGTCGACGATGATAAAGGCCTTACCATTACCCTCGTGGATGGCACGGGGCCACCACAGGACACCAACGGCTCGTAAACCATCCAATGGTGTATCGCCGAAGTGTCCATGCTTGATCTGGTATCCTGCCATTGCCTCGCAGTTTCCATAGGTAGGTAACGCATTGAATTGGCATGGACAGCCGTAGGCGCAGTTGCACGCTACCAGCTCGTCTGCCTGAATTTCCCATGGTGTCATCGTTGCATCCTCCCGTTCATGTCATTCCAGCTTTCATTATATTAAGCCAGCAAGCCCAAGCGGTTGGTTTATATTCGGGTGCCGGTGACGATGAATGTTGCAGCCTAGTTGCAGCTAATTGCCATCAAGACCTGTCATAGGCTGATAGCACGAGTATAGATGTTACCCCAGGTAATGTCCTGTTACAGTACGGTGCAGACATTCACTGGTTGCTTATATTTCGATTAGCTAATCGTCCGGAAAGGGACGCAAACCTGCCGTGCCCCGGATCAGTGCTTTTGTCTTGAATGCAGCAACTTCGGACGCTCGCTCAAGCAACCTGAACTCACACTTTCGGCCAACTTCTGACCTACAGCTCAAAATAAAACGGCCCCAGATGGAGCCGTAATCTTGTTTGAAATTGTTAAGCCGCTTTCTTTCTTCTCGATATTCCTATCAGACCCAGCAGGCCGGAAGCGAAGAGACAGAGTGCAGCAGGTAATGGTAGGGTTCCAGATTGTTGTCGCGCCATTGATCACTGTGTTGGTGGTGACTTCACCCAAATAATTGACGGTTATCCGTGGCCTATGGTGCCGGCCTGCGGGCCAGCGAGGTCATCGCGTTGAAGGTGGGTGACATCGACAGCACCCGCATGACGCTGCGCATAGAACAGGGCAAGGGCCGCAAGGATCGCGATGCCATACTCTCCCCGGCGCTGCTCGAGCGGCTGTCGACCGGGGTTCTTTCTGCCCGTGCATGTGCTCTCGCGTCTGTTCCGGCGGCTGTTCCTTGGGAAGCTAGGAATCAGCAGCGGATGCGTTTCGCGGCGAAGCTGTAAGCGCAGCAACTGATAACAGTACAACTGTTGTCCATTTCATCATTGTTCTGTCCTCACGGTTATCTCGAAGTTCGAGATACGTACACGCCTGCTTGAGCTCAAGGATTACAATGCACAATCCGCTGGGTCTGATGTTCGATGACTATAAAGACGTGGAGCACTCGGAAGGTTGCGGTAACGACGACACAGAAGTCACAGGCCAGTATGGCTGAGGCATGATTGCGAACAAAGGTCGACCAGCGTTGATCTTCACGCGGATGTCCCTGAGGATTTATGAGCATATATTTTCGTACGGTACGTGGCGATACGCGAATAACCTGCTTGAGCAGCAATTCATTGGCAATGCGCTCCTCGCCCCAGGACGGATTATTCATAGCCATTTCGCGGATATTGCGGACGACAGGACTGAGAGTAGGAGGGCCCGGAGAGAGCGAAATGGGGCCTTGACCGGGTTTGCAGACGCCAGATCCTGGCAGCCTTGCTATTCACAGCAACACCGGCGTGTCCGGCAGTTCCTTGTCGTTCTGCCCGTCGACCGGGTAATGCCGTGCCAGGTGCGCGCCGATGGCCTCGATACCTGCAATCACGCTGCCTTGATAATCACCCGCGCTGAACGCCGTCCCCATATCGCGACAGATTATTTCCCAGGCCTCCTGACCAACCTTCTGGTGGATGCCGCGGTCGGCGACGATTTCCACATCGCGGTCGGCCAGTAGCAGATAGATCAGCACGCCGTTGTTGCGCGCCGTGTCCCACACCCGCAGATTCGAGAACACCTCGATCGCGCGTTCGCGCGCCGTCTGGTTTTTCCACAGCGCCAGCGGATGCAGCGCGTGCTCGACCGCGAAGCGTATCTCTCCGGTATGGGTCGATTCGCAGTTACGTATGGCGGCTTCGATCGCCCGCAGGCTAGCCGCCGGAAACACCTGGCGTACCCGCCAGGACGGCACCAGCAGATGAGACAGCACGCGCCGGATAGTCATCACCACCCCCCCGACGCGCCGCCGCCGCCGAATCCGCCGCCGCCACCACTGAAGCCGCCACCGCTGCTGAACCCTCCACCTAACCCTCCGCCGCGGCCACTGCCGGTATAAATGCCGGATCCGCCCATGCTGGCCCACAGGATCGAAAATACAAACACGCCCAGCCCTACGAGCACCGCAACCAACAGCGTGCCCAGACTGGCCCAGAGGAAAACGGTGACGAAGACGCCCGCGATGGCGGAACCAATCAGCCGACCAAATAATGTCCCCAGGAAGCCTGCGCCGAAGACAACGGCGGTGAACACCACCATGACCAGATTGCCGGTATCTTTCGTGTTGTCATCGTGCGCACTCGGCGGCGGCAGGGGCTCGCCTTCAACAAGTTTGATGAGCTGGTTAACGCCGGCCTGGATGCCGGCGAAATAATCGCCCTGCTTGAAATAGGGGGTGATGATCTCGGCGATGACGCGCTTGGCGATGGCATCCGGGATCGCGCCTTCCAGACCGTAACCAACTTCGATACGCATTTCCCGGTCATCCCTGGCAATCAGCAGCAGCACGCCGTCATCGACGCCCTTGCGCCCCAGCTTCCAGGTGCTCGCGACGCGTATGCCGTACTCCTCGGTGGTCTCGGGTTGCGTGGAGGCGACTGTCAACACCGCGATCTGACTGCCTTTGGCCTTCTCGAAGTCTGTCAGTGTCTGTTCGAGTTGCTGACGTTGCGCGGCCGTCAGCAGACCCGCCTGATCGGTGACGCGGGCGGCCAGCGGCGGCACGGCGAGCTCGGGATGCGCAATGCCTGCGAACAGCAGCCACAGCAGCACGCCATAACGCCAGCCCCGGTTCATGGTTACGTCGGTATTACTTGGTATCCGTCGCGGGCACGCCGAAATCCACCTTGGGCGGCACCGAGATCGCCTTTTCGTCCTCCACGGTGAAATTCGGCTTGGTCTTGTAACCGAATACCATCGCCGTCAGGTTGGACGGGAAAGAGCGCACCGTGACATTGTATTCCTGTACCGCCTTGATGTAGCGATTGCGCGCCACGGTGATACGATTCTCCGTACCTTCAAGCTGCGCCTGCAGATCGCGGAACAGACCGTCGGCTTTCAGCTGCGGATAATTCTCCGACACCGCCAGCAGTCGCGACAGCGCGGAGGTCATCTGCGCCTGCGCGGCCTGGAAACGGGCGAAGGCCTGTTCGTCGTTGATCAGTTCCGGCGTGGCCTGAATCGCACCGACCTTGGCGCGCGCCTCGGTCACTTCGATGAAGACAGCCTTCTCATGCGCCGCGTAACCCTTGACGACATTGACCAGGTTGGGTACCAGATCGGCGCGTCGCTGGTACTGATTGAGCACCTCGGACCAGCTCGCCTTGATCTGTTCATCGGAGGATTGGAATTGGTTATAGCCGCAACCGCCGAGCAACGTGGTCAGCAGCAACAGAACAGCCAGGGTTGTATGGCGCATAAGCATCTCCTTGTATAGCCCACCCCGATACTGGCCGGGTTGAGAGATTTATCGGGCATCGCGTTACAGAGTCGGCAGGAAGGGTAAGAATAGCGCTTTCAAGGTGGGAGCACGATATGGCGTAGTGGCTTGGGGTCGATAGGACCCAAGCCGGCGAAGGGCATATGCAAGCGCATCCGACACGCCGTCCAGCCATTTGCGGGAGTGCGGCGTAGCCAGCACCGAGCCTGCGATGGTGTGGCGAAGCGGCACGGACGCAGGGCGGCCGGGGCATAATAGGCTGTCGTGACAAGCGAGTGCGAAACGGCGACTTGGATGTCCAGTTTCGCATCCTGAGCGTCACGACACTCTTGGAGGTTCCTCCTGAAAATGAAAGAGCTGTGTAATCGGTAAATTCCAAGTGTTGACTCGTAGCCACATAAGCAGTGATCGCATTGTCCGCGCAGGTATTATTTTTATCCTGTGTGCCATTTAAACATTAACCCCGCGACGCAGCGGTATACCGTAGTGCACCCACAGGTAGCCCTGTTCGGTCGTGCTGCGGCGCGGAACTAATCCGCACCAAGAACTTTCAACGCGTTCATTGCGTCCGGGTCTCCGTTGCCGGCAGCCTTGCGGAACCAGCGGATTGCCTCGTCGCGATTTTTTGCTACGCCAAGACCCTGCAAGTAAATCATTCCGATGTTTCTCTGAGCCACCTCATTCCCCTGGTCGGCAGCCTTGGTGAACCAACGCAATCCTTCGGCATAATCTTGCGGGACGCCCCAGCCGGAAAGATAGAAGAAGCCTAGGCTGTCCTCAGCCTCGCTATCACCCTGATCGGCGGCCATGCGGAACCAGCGCAGCGCATCGCCATAGTCCTGTGGAACGCCCAGGCCCATGGCGTAAAGATTGCCGACGCCGACCTGCGCATCGGCATTTCCGCTTTCCGCGGCCAGACGGTACCAGCGCATCGCCTCTGCATAGTTTTTCGCTTTTTCAAATTCGCTTCCCTTGCGGTACGCGTCATCGGCCGACAGCGCCGGTTGCGTCGCAGATGAATCCGCTGCAAGCCGCACTGGCGTCTGCTGCGCCACGACGGAGTTCGCCGCAAACGTCAATACGACCGCCGTCATGCCAGAATATAGCGCAGAAATGAGACGCCAATGTATGCTCCGTTCCATGTCTTTTCCTCCCTGTTACACAGGATGGCGAGCGCGCACGAACCTGTGCTTGACCGGCAACGATCGAATGCGTGCCGTGTCACAGAGGCTATTGGCGCCCAAGTTGAAAAATGGGTTAGAGCCCTTTTCAACATTGCGCTCACCGCGAAACCGCATGACCATTACATCTGAATATCTTGGCGTCTGCCCAGAAAAGGGCTCTGACCCCTTTTCTACTTCTTCAGTGTGATCTCCACCCGGCGGTTTTTCTGCCGGCCTTCCGGATTGTCGGAACCGTCCGGGTGGGTGTTGGGTGCGACGGGATTCCTGGCACCATAGCCTTGCGTGGCGAATCTGACGCCCGTCAAACCTCCCTGTCTGACAAACCAGTCACGCACGGCGTTGGCGCGCTTTACAGAGAGTTTCTGGTTGTAGGCGGCGGAACCCTTGGCATCGGTATAACCGTCGATGCGCACCGTGCCTTTTGCCTTGTCACGGATCACCGTCGCCGCCTGTTTCAAAGCCGCCTGCGCCTTGGGCAGCAGCGTGGCCTTGTCGAAATCGAAAAGCACGTCCGCTGCCAATTCGATATGGATCTCTGTGGGCGTTTCCTTGACCTCCAGGTCCTGGACCTTACCGCCCGTATCCTCCACCTTGAAATCAAGATCGCGGGTGGAGAATTGCAGGTCGCGAATGCTGCTTGCCAAATTCGCCGCGGGTGCCGATTGGGGTTCGGCGCAGACCAGATAAGGCGACAGGAAAAGCAGCGCGAGCAGCCATTGAGCACAGTGTTTCATTGTACTTCTCCGTACAAACAAGCTTACTGGCTGATCGGTACATCATCGATAGGCTGGAAATGCGGGATGGCGATGGAAATCACTTTCACGTCCTCCGGCGGCGCGGGGAATTTGGCCCAGAGATTAATGCGGGACTTTGATGGAACGCCATCTAGACCGGAGCTGCACAGGCATTTTTTGTCGCTGTCCCGAATAACAAGATATTTTTTTTTGCCCGCTGCATCGATCAGCGTGACGCCGTCGCTGCTGTTGTATTCCGCCGATTTCAAGAGATCGGTAGTAGACAGGTTTGCGTCGGAGTCATTCACCAACACATAGCTCAGGGTGACGGTATCGCCGCTGTTACGCTTCAGTTTGGTGATCTCCACACGCGTCCCTGTTTGCTGACCGTCTGCACTGGCCAGCACATTGGACGCGGGAGTCGGTGCTTCATCCGCGACTGAAACGGTCGGACACGATCCGCACACGGCGAGTAT
>CAVQCA010000152.1:0-9764 GCA_963710815.1 uncultured Gammaproteobacteria bacterium
GTTATCGGCTGTCATATACACGTGCACGGGAAGCGTATTCAGCTCCCGTATCGGCCTGCAGCCGAGAGGGAGTCAGCCAGGCATTCAGGGAAGCCGCCCTGACAAATCGTGGCGTCTTCCGGTTGTGGTTGTAGGGCATTGGTCGGCTATGCTTAGTTAGTAGACAACGACATCGGGTCACGGGGTATGGCCACATCATGAAGCGACATATTTCACCATTGCTTCGCAGCCTATGTCTGGCGTCGATCTTTCTGGCACCCCTCGCCATGGCGGAGATCGGGTCATATCAACCCAAACTCTCTCCCGACGGTAAACTTGGGATCATGGGCGACAGTCTGGCCTTGGGTATCCACGCTTCGGGAAATGTGTGGCAATGCCGACGCTTATGAATGCGCGCAGCAGAAGCTTGGCGCTTCCAGCCCCGACTGGAGTTATGTGGCAGCCGACAAGATCTGGTCGATTGCCAGCCTGCTCGGGTTTGACACGACACACATTGTTGACCTATGGCGGCGGCGAGGAATGGAAGGACGCCCTGAGCCAAGCCAAGACCATCATGGCCGATCCTCAGGTCGAGGCAGTCTTCATCGGCCTGGGGGCAAACAATGTCTGCGCGCCACAGGGACATGATTACACTGACGATCTAACGACCATTGCCGGGTATGTTGACGCTACCCTGACTTATCTCACGGATACTCTGCCCGCCGGAGGGCGGATCTACTGGAGCGGGGTGCTGGATATTTCGCAGCTGCGTGAACTTATGCGCAAACGCGACCACAACTACTGGTTTGAAACCTGCCAGGGTGCATGGGATCTGGACGCCAACAAGATCAAAGACGGGGCAGCAAATGATGTGTGTGATCATTTCTTGGATCACACCACCTGCAGCTTACCAGCGTTATCGAGGAAGCCAAGGACGAGCTGATGAAACTGCTGTTCAACACGTGGTTTAACCTCGAGGGCGTAGACTAGGGCCCCTGTGGCAAGATCCTGAGCAGCCGTTCAACCGACGCTGACCGGGCGGAGGCCCGACAATTCAACCTTGCACTCAACCAGCTCATGTCCGACAAGGCAGCGCAATACAATGGACGAAACGGCGTCGCAGTGTATTACAGCGACCGCATCTTCGACGCGTCGGCCAATCTCAGGCCTTATCATGTCTCTCGCCTCGACTGTTTTCACCCGAGCCGGGCCGGGCAGATGTTCCTGGCCAATGAAACCTGGCGTGGTTTTGATTCCCTCTCTGTGCCAGCCAGTCGCTACTTTTTCGACGAATTTGACAGCCAGGACTATTGCGCCCAGGAATACACCATGTGGGACTCATGCTGGACTGAGATCGGCGAGAACAACGGGCCCTCGGACGGTGATATCCAGATCAATGCACATGAACTGCAGGTGCGGAACAAGAACAAGGGCATCATGCGCAAGCTCGATCTCGACGGCATGCAAGCCGCCTGGCTCCAGTTCAACTGGCGTCGCGACTCACTTGATAACAGTGATGATAATGTCTCAATCGACGTGTCACCGGATGCCGGCATGACCTGGTACCAGCAGAACCTCATCAAGGGCGATGGCGATGACTACAATATGCACCGCGGCTACTACTGTGACATCACCCCCTATGCGACGGCAGATACGCTGCTTCGTTTCAAGAGCTCGAGTGACCAGGGTGATCATGACGCTGTATTCTTTGACAATATAACCGTTATTGGATGGGGCCCAGCCGTGCTGGCCGACCTGGCGATCGTCTCGGCCAGTTCGCCGAATCCGGTTCAAGCCGGAGAGCAACTGACTTATACGCTCACCGTGACCAACAACGGTCCGTCAGAGGCATTGGATACCGTTGTCGTGGATTCAATAACATATCTCAGGGCCAAACACCCTGCCGAGTCAAGGCAGTTGCAGTGGAACGGAGCCGGTTACCTGTAATCTGGGTACGCTGGCTAATGGCGCCACGGCGACAATAATGCTGACCGCCACTGTGGAGCCTACCTTTGTTGGTCCGGTCACCAACATAGCCAAGGTACAAAGCAGCGGCGCGGATCCCGATACAAGCAACAACCAGACGGTACTAGCTACCACTGTGGTTCCACTCCCAGGTCCAGAGGCCGATCTGGGTGTCAGCGTCTCTACGGTCTCCGGAGGAACAACAGTCTACAACTATACGGTCACCAATGCGGGTCCTGCCATCGCAACGAATGTCACGCTCACGGGTTACAGCAGCGAAATGACTCTCTCGGCATTTCAGTCCGCTATGGCGAGTCAGGGACATTGCTGGACGGATCTTAATGTATGCGTGGGTCTTCAGTGTACTTCTGTCCTGAGCGAGCCGCTGGTTGTCACATGCGAACTGGGCGCGATGTCACCCGCAACCACCGTCACGGGAACTTTTAAGGTGGACGTGCTTGAAGGCACCTTGAACACTGCCTTCAGCGTCAAGAGCGAAGTGTCAGATCCTAACAGCACCAATAATAGCGTCACTGCAACAACGACCGTAAGTCCCGTTTCGTCGTCGTCCAGCGGTGGTGGTGGCGGTGGTGGCTGTACAGTCGAAAGCGATGCACAATTTGACCCTCTCTGGCTACTCGTCATAATCAGTTCTGTTGCTGGAATAGTTTTCCAGCGGGTCATCAGACATTGAACGAAGAAATAAACCCCCGCATTTTGGCAGGGGAATATGTGAAATCTTCACCGTTCCTCATGCCGCATATGGCATGTTCAATATGCCGAAATACGTCTCATCCGGCGTCCACTTGCCAAGCGCATGATGGCGGCCGGCATTATAGAATCGAAGAGCGATAGAAGGTGAAAGCGTCAAGTTGTCTGCATTCGGGCACATTCCGAACCTATCTCGAACAAAAACCCCGGCCGGAGCCGGGGTCGGGTGGTCAATGCAGCCGCCCTTGCTCTTTGTTCCTCGCGGTCTATGCTGGAATGTATGGTTTTGCTGTTGAACCGAAACTTTGACCAGCAACGCCCTTTTGAGCCTCTTTTATGCGTTGCTGGTATTCAGGCCGCCCCGGGGTTGACCTTCCTCGGGGTGGTCATTTTCAGGCTCGAACTGCCGCAGGAACCAGCGTCTCAGGGCATTGCGCTGCCATGGAGGGAGCATGTGACCGCGCGTAGCAATCAGCCGCTTACAGTCCGAAGCCGTCTTCGGTAAGGGCTCGTTGGCAAACGATGCCAGGCAGGCGAGCAAGCTCTCTATAAAACGGTCGTGACCGCGGCAGGATTCAGTCATTTTAGTCATATCGACCCTGCAATGAACACCTCGACATTATAATCCGGGTTTTGGATGGTCCGGGCGTGCGCTGCCTGTTCTGTAGTCACAAGCAGTTGGCGTAAAGCTTATTCCCAGCAGGTATTGTATTCACCTGCGCCCGGTAGAATTTCAGGGTAGAGCGTCGGTAGCACAATGTATATTGTCCATGAGTACAAGATAAAAAACCCCGCCACAAGGACGGGGCCTGGTTGAAAAGTCTAACCCGTTAGAATTTTAACCGGCTTCCCATCGCTGGGAAGAGCCTAAGCGGCCTCGTGATTGCCCACCTGCCGTCCTGTCACCGTCCTGTGCGGCACGAAGTCCTCCCGATCATGCAAATGGCAGGCAAGGTATTCCCGGCCGTCTACATGCCTGTGATAAAAGGCAGCTTCACGCCGGCAGCGGGTCCCCTTCGTGGTGCATGATTCGCATTGGCGGGTCATGACTGCACCTCCCCTCCTGACTGTTTCGCGAATTGCTGCTGCACGAAGCCATCCACCGCCTGAAACATCTCGCGTGGTGCCTCCCTGCCACTGTTCAGGTGTTAACCGCTCCTGCGCCTCCTCAAGCACCCGCAACAGCTTGGGAAAGTCCGGGGATGATATAATCATACCCATCACTTCAATCCTGCTCATGCTCATAACTGAGCCTCCTGCTTGCCCGCAAGATGCTGTTCAGGCAGTTCGTTGAACGCCTCTTTCATCTCCCTTATGGCACGCTCGCCAGTAATGGCGGCATTGGTGATAGTGCCGGATTGCCTCCAGTGAGTAATAGCCACGGGAGACTGACAAACAGGCACGGACGTGCGTTAGAATAGCGGTGGTCATCGGTCGAGCCTCCCGTGGGCTTGGTTGATGAAAGTCTGGCAGGGGAGTTAGTCGCTCCCTCGTCAGGCGCTATTCAAAAATTCGCCTGGATGTGGTCGGTGTAAAGCAGAATCAGATCGTGGTAGAGGCCCGTATATGGGAAGGATCATAATCGTGCTGGCGTTCATCGGGATTGCGTACTGGTACTGGACAGGGCCTTATCAGCATTCTGCGAAGTCTCCCCCTGAAGACAATCCGAAGAAAAATGCTCAGATCATTGCGGAATGTATAGCGCAGGAGAAGTTCGCGGAAGCAGACGGTTACAGGGATTCCGGAGAAGACCCAGAAGAGGTATGTGCGGATGAGAACAACCTCTACAAGTTTGATGGGAAGTGGTATCACAGATAAAGCTCCAGCCTTTACTATAGCGTTGCACTATCGCAGGTCGCATAAAAGCCCCCGAGAAACTGGGGGCGTAGGACTAGGAGGAGTCGCGTGGCGTGTTGTTAAGTTCGGTGCCACTGTCTAATACGGTATTCCAGTCACACCCGCCGCGAAATTGTCCTGAAGTCCAACCACCCCGGGCGACCCGCCGCCATCACCATGGGCAGCAGGCAGCCGTGATGCCGGCCACGCAGCACGGGAGGACATAGGTACCGCCTCCAACCGATCCCACATCAGAATCACCATTAAACCCGCCCAGGCAGCGACAGGCGGTTAGAAGTGTGACCTTCGCCCCGATACGGCGCACAGCAAGCAGGTATGAATACGGAATGGCCCGTTGAATACGGTTTGCATGCACTCATCGGTTCTCCCCTGTGAGTATCTGCCGAGTCAACGGGTCATCCTCAATGAGGAGGTAACCCAATGCAGAAATCAATGCAGCCACCCCTGCCATTCAGCCTCCTGCTGCTCCTGCATGGCCAGCTCAAGTACCTCCCGCTTCAACTCAGCCAGGAGGCGCAGCAGGGCCTCGACTTTGGCGGTGATCATCTTGGTCAGGTCCATGTCGGGGAGTCTGGCACGGCTGGTGGTGGGGGTCTGTCAGTCGGGTCTGATAGCTGTATCAGAAAATGCAAAAGGTCCGGAATCGGCTTTTCCAGCCATTTAGTTAATCGACATATAAGAAACTACTGAATGGTGGTTTGAGGACCCGAAACTGACGTCCGGCGCGCTATCGGGCATGCCGTCGTTGCACTGCAAATGGACATTTTACCTTGACAGCTAGCGGGAGCCTTTTCGAAGAAAATCTGTAACTATTCAGTTAAAAACTGAAGAAAGTGCTTGACAAGGTTTTAGCGCAATTTCTTCTGTTTCTGTGAGGGTGACATACACGCCATTATAGCCACGCCACCAAGCCACAAGAAGCCCGCTAATGACTGCTTGCGAGCGCAGCCACCACGACGGCCGAATCATTTTATAAAACGCCGCAGATCCGCTGACAGGCGCTAAAATTTCGTCCTGAAAACCCGTGCGATAATGATCTCACTCAAGATCATGTGGATGCGGGCAGTTGAAGCTAGACGCTATTGACGTTGATTCAGCGATCAACTCAGTCAAGGAACTTCTCAAGAAAGAGAAAGATCTTTCGCCTGCGCTGCGCTCGGCGCTGGAAGTATTGCTTGTTCTGGTCGCCCTGCTACTCAACCGCATGACCCTCAACAGCAGGAACAGCAGCAAGCCGCCGTCCACGGATCCAAACCGGAAGAAGTCGAGCCAGCGGGGAAAAAGCGCGAGAAAGCCTGGGGGACAGCAAGGGCGTAACGGGACCACCCTGCAGCCGGTGGCTGATCCGGATGAGGTGAAGGTGCTGGAGATCGATCGCCGTACCCTGCCCAAGGGGCCGCAGTACCGGGAGGCAGGCCATGAAACACGGCAGGTCATTGATATCGACATCGCACGGTTCGTGACCGAATACCGGGCGCAGATCCTTGAAGACAATCAGGGGAATCGATTTGTGGCCTGTTTCCCGGACGGGGTGAACCGGCCGGTCCAGTATGGCCTCGGCTTGAAGGTCAACGCGGTCTATATGTCCCAGCACCAGCTGATTCCCTATGATCGAATCCGGGATCACTTTCAGGATCAGCTGCACATTCCGGTCAGTGCGGGCTCGGTCTTCAACTTCAACCAAGAAGCCTATGAACGGCTGGCGTCCTTCGAGCAGTGGGCAAAAACTGAGCTCGCCAAATCGATGCTCCTGCATGCCGATGAGACCGGCATCAACATAGGCGGAAAACGCCACTGGCTGCATTGTGCCTCTAATGCCTCACTGACCTGGTTCTATCCTCATGCCAAGCGGGGCACCGAGGCTATGGACGAGATGGGCATCCTGCCCTTCTTCAAGGGGGTGTTATGCCATGATCACTGGAAGCCGTACTACCGTTACGAGTGCATTCATGCCCTGTGCAATGCCCACCACCTCCGAGAGCTGGAGCGGGCCTGGGAACAGGATCAGCAGCAGTGGGCCAGGGAGATGCAGGCGTTGCTGATCGAGATCAGTAAAGCGGTAGCGGATGCCGGGGGTCGGTTACCCCCGGGTGATGCCGAGAAGTGGCGCCTGCGCTATCGAAAACTCCTCGAAAAGGCGGAGATTGTATGTCCACCACCCGATGAAAATCATCGAAAGAGTGCCCGGGGCAGGCTCAAACGATCGAAAGCCAGAAACCTGCTGGAGCGATTACGCGACTTCGAGCAGGATGTCCTGCGCTTCATGGAGGTGGAAGGCGTCCCCTTTACCAACAATCAGGGTGAGAACGATCTGCGCATGACCAAGGTGCAGCAGAAAATCTCCGGCTGCTTCCGCTCTATGGAGGGAGCAAAGATCTTTTGCCGGGTTCGCAGCTATCTGTCATCTTGTCGCAAGCAGGGCGTGTCCGCCACTCAAGCATTGACGCTGCTTTTTCAGGGCAAGGATCCGGATTTTATGAAAATGGATGAGACCCAAGGTAGCTGATCGTGGCAGAATGGACTGAATAGTTACGAAAATCTTTTATCATAATCCGAACGAAAGGCCGCATCAGGAGTCTTAAACGTAGTGCAAATTGCGCCTATCACTTTTAGGCGAATGAAGCATAAGCTCCCTAGCGTGGAGATCCCAGGAAACCGGCAGCTTAAAACTTGTCCTCAGGAGACTGACATGCGCATGCTCGTAGATATTCAATTGCCGATCGAGCCTTTCAATATCCGCGTGAAAGAGGGAACGGCTGCTAAGATTATGCAAGAGATTCTCAGGGACTTAAAACCCGAGGCTGCGTATTTTTCGTCACGCGACGGAAAGCGTGGCGGTACGATCGTGGTCGATGTGGCTGATGCATCGAACATACCTGCGATCGCCGAACCGTTCTTCCTTCATTTCAACGCCAGCGTATCCTTCCATCCCTGCATGACACCTGAGGACCTGGCCAATGCAGGACTGGAAGAGCTTGGGAAGAAATACGGGTAGACGGTCGGCGGCATGCTGCTGTTCCTGGTGACAGCGGACTAACTCTGCGCCCAGCCGAACGTCTTCACATCCGGCTGGCAGTGCAGTACTTTGGATGCCATTAAGATAATAGCGTCTACCATGACTGAAGAGCTGACAATCTCCCAGCCGGTGCTGGTGATGATCGGACAACTCGAAATCCGGTATCTGATCGACGGGTCTTCCCATGAAGGTATGGGTTTGTTCGAACTGATCGTTCCCCCGGGTTCGAATGTGCCTCCGCCACACAGCCATACGCACAACGAAGAGTGCGTCTACGTACTCGAGGGAACATTGCGCTACTCAGTCAATGAGGTGACGCGCGACCTGTGTCCGGGCGAGTGGATGCATACACCCAGAGGTTCCGTGCACGGATTCAGCAATCCCCATGAAGGGAGGGCACGCGCACTTATCGCGCTTTCACCGGATATCGGCGTCCAATACTTCCGTGACGTGGCAAGCATCGTCAATGCCGGAGGGGCATCGGTTCGCACCCAACTGCTTGGGGTCATGGCGCGCTATGGTCTTGTCCCTGTACCGCCGTGTTCCTAACTAGTGTCCGTCCATAAAGGCCCGAATTTCAAACACTCGCGCAACTCAATTTTCACGATTGACCAAAGATGCTTGATCTGACCGCGCATGCATACTCAATAGATGTCCTTTTCTGCCAATACAGCAGCTAATCTGCCTTCAGCACACAAAAGGAACCCTGAGCAACCTGGCTCGTCGCAATCCATCAAACATTGTCACTACTTCAGGCTGGTTTTAATCGCGCCAGCAGCGCCAGATTATGCGCCACCACCGAAGACCAGACGAATGCCTTGAAATGGACCAGCCCCTTCCAGGTACAGCGCGAGAGCCCATAGGCGCGCTTCAGACAGGAAATGCCCGCCTCGATACCGGCGCGAAAGTTGCGCAACTGCCGATACACCCAGGTGCTCTTCACCATATCTTCGATGCGTAATCCGCGCTTCTTATGGAACGCCACATCCTCGACACCGCAGCCCTTGGCCTTCTCAAGATTATCCTTGCTGGCATAACCCCCATCCACGGCCAGTTGTTTAGGCGCGCAACCATACCGGTTGATGTGCCGCTCCAGCATGGGCAGTAACCCCTCGGCATCGGCCGGGTTGCCGTCTTCAACGACCACATCAAGGATCAGCCCGCTTTTCCCCGAACTGAGATTGAGCTTGTGTCCGTACTGGATGTCTCGACTGCCCTTGATAATGATATCGGTGTGGGGCTCAAACAGACTGAAGAGCTTCTCACCCGCCGGCACACTTTCGCCCTGGAATACCCGGCGTTGCGTCTGATCAATCGCCCGCCTGATTAAGGGCAGATAATCCTCACCTCGGTATGCCAAGCCTCCAATTGCAGTGTCGCCGCCCCGGTGACGCTCAGGATCATCTTCGCCTGCTCAAGATATTCCATCGTATGCGTCGTGACGTTGATCAGATCCCGATACAGCGCGGCTTTCTTCTCCTGCCCGCGGGTATAGAGAATGCTGCGTGCTCGCCGCTTCCGCGCCGGCGATGGTTGCGAAATTCAATCGCTGGCGTACCCGGCATCGATTGGGCCGCCTCCAGCAGGCGCACCATCACCCGGACACTATCCCATAACAGCGTGCTGTCACTCGGTGCATGGATGTCCGTTTCGGTCATGGTACTGTCAATACGCACCTTCTTTCCCAACTCCACCTTCTCGTGTTGGGCATCCAGTAACACGACCTGGTTGATCCGCTCCCAGGTCGCCGGCTGAATGCGGCTGATGGTCTGTTGCAACACCGACTTCTTGGGAAACAGATGCCCGGGCAGACGGGCGAACGCCTGGAAGGAGGCCGAGTCCGATAAATGAAACGCCAGTTCCTGATAACTCAGTTGCCGGTATTGTTTGAGCAGCGCACAACGCAGTACCGACTCCGCCGGCAACCCCTGGCGGCCCGTGTCATAGACATCTTTCAGATGCAAATCCAGCACCACCCACTCCAGTAGCTCGCGATGCCGGTCAAGCCGCGCCGACATGGCTTTCAGTTCCTTGCCAATGTCGTGATTTGAAAACCGATCGAATATACTCACTTGGTCAGTGCGCGTTTGGCGCATTGTCACCTCCGGTGGTTTTTGTGTTTCCTTCGTTTTCAGTCGCTTGAAAAAACGGATAGCAAAAATCACCGGAACTTTATCACTAAACACGCCGCTTTTCTTATTCCTTTTCAGCGCGTTAGCGTTTATGGACGGACACT
>CAVQCA010000153.1:0-29416 GCA_963710815.1 uncultured Gammaproteobacteria bacterium
CGGTAGTCCTGCCTGCAAGACTCCTCTACGCGCTGTTCGGCAGACGGGCCGGCATTGATCAACCCGCCGCCATCCTGTTCTCGAGCGGCAGCGAAGGGGAGCCCAAGGGCGTCGTTCTCAGTCACCGCAATATCATGGCCAATATCCGCCAGGTATCGGATGTGCTCGACGTGCGCGAAGAAGACACCATCATGGCAACCCTGCCCCTGTTTCATGCCTTCGGACTCACCGCCACGGGACTCATGCCCCTGGTCGAGGGGATTCCGGTTGTTTTCCATGCGGACCCGACGGATGTCCTGAACATTGCGAAGGCCATCGCCCGGCATCAGGCCACGGTGTATTGCAGTACTTCAACCTTTCTCCGGCTGTTTATCCGCAACCGGCGTATCCACCCGTTGATGCTGGAGACATTGCGGATTGTCGTATCCGGCGCCGAAAGACTGAACCCCGAGGTGCGGGATGCCTTCAAGCTCAGGTTCAACAAGGAAATCTACGAAGGCTACGGCACCACGGAAACCACACCGGTCGCCAGCGTCAACATCCCGGACCGGATCGACCCGGGGAACTGGAACGTCCAGCAAGGCAACAAGCCCGGCACCGTCGGGATGCCCCTGCCGGGTGGCAGTTTCCGTATCGTTGACCCGGTCACGCTCGAATCGCTACCTGTCGGTGAAGATGGCCTTATCCTGTTTGGCGGCTCACAGGTGATGCTGGGCTACCTCAATGATCCGGAGAAGACCGCCGGGGTCATTGTGGAACTGGACGGAAAACGCTGGTACAAGACCGGTGACAAGGGCCATCTCGACCAGGACGGCTTCCTCACCATTGTCGACCGTTACTCGCGCTTTGCGAAAATCGGTGGCGAGATGATCAGCCTCGGCGCTATCGAAGGCGCCATTGCCAAAGTGCTGCCGGAGAATGTTGAGGTGCTCACCACCGCGTTACCCGATGGAAAAAAGGGAGAAAAAGTGATTCTCCTGTTTGCCGGTGACATCGACAACGATGAAATGAAGGGATTCATCGAGCAATCGGGGATCAATCCGCTGATGAGGCCTGCAGAATTAATCAACGTGGAAGCGATTCCGAAACTCGGAAGCGGCAAGAATGATTTCAGCCGCGCAAAACAGCTGGCAATGGAAGCGTGCGCCTCATGAGGACATTGGCGAGGTTCTGACACAGACCTGCAGGAAAATGGTCTTATACGTGATGCGTTCTTTCCCTTACTGTTGAGCATATCTGATGAGTGCCTGCGTTTTGAGAGGAATATTCCCGGGCTGCCTGTTACAAAAAGTCGATATATCGTGGAGATAGCCCCGGCCATGCTGTACTCCAGACAGGTTGCGCGAACAATGGGCACAGCGCCTGCCCTGCTATCGCTATTCGTATATAATGATTCTCTAACAAACCAGCGACACTGAAACCGATATGCGCGACCCGACTGCACACTCCGATTCCGAGACCGGCCGTATCATGGCTGCCGGCATGATCGACACCATCGGCGGATCCTTCCGGGAATTCGGTGGCCCGGCCACCCGCAGAACCTCTACTATCAGTCCATCGCCTGACCCCACAACTGGCTGACACCATGACACAAGTCCTGCTGTATGACACCACGCTGCGTGACGGCACCCAACGCGAAGATATTTCCCTGTCGGTCGACGACAAGCTGGCCATCGCAAAGCGTCTCGCGGATTTCGGGTTTCGCTACATCGAAGGCGGCTGGCCCGGCTCCAATCCCAAGGATGCCGAGTTCTTCGCGCGCGCGGCCAGTCTGGACCTGGGCGCAGCCCGGCTCGCGGCGTTCGGGCGCACCCGGCAGAAAAACCTGCAATGCGAGCAGGACACCAACCTGCAGGCGTTGCTGGATGCCGCAACGCCGGTGGTCACGATGGTCGGCAAGAGCCACGATTACCACGTCGAGCTGGTGCTCTCCGCGACGCTGGAACAGAACCTCGAGATGATCCGCGACAGTGTGAGTTACATGAAATCGCACGGCCGCGAAGTGATGTTCGATGCGGAGCATTTCTTCGACGGCTTCATCGCCAATCGCGACTACGCGCTGGCGACCTTGCAGGCGGCGGCGGATGCGGGCGCCGACTGGCTGATTCTGTGCGAGACCAACGGCGGCAAGCTGCCGTGGGAAGTCGAGGAGATCGTACGCGAGGTCAGTCAGCAGATACACACGCCGCTGGGCGTGCACTGCCATAACGATACCGGTTGCGGTATCGCCAACTCGCTGGCCGCGGTGCGCGGTGGCTGCACCCAGGTGCAGGGCACGATCAACGGCTATGGGGAACGTGTCGGCAATGCGAACCTGACGACCATCATCCCCAATCTGCAGCTGAAGATGAACCGGCCGGTGGTGACGCCGGAACAGCTGCGCGAGCTGACCTCGCTTGCGCATTTCGTCGCCGAGGTGGTCAACCTGAAGCACTACAATCACGCGCCGTACATCGGGCACAGCGCCTTTGCGCACAAGGGCGGCATCCATGTCGCGGCGATGATGAAGGCCAGTGATACCTACCAGCATATCGATCCGGCGCTGGTCGGTAACGAGATGCGCTCGATCGTTTCGGAACTGTCCGGGCGCGGCAACATCCAGTTGCGGGCGAAGGGACTGGGTATCGATCTCAATAACGAAGAGGCGCATCATGTACTCAATCACATCAAGCATCTGGAGCACGAAGGCTTCACCTTCGAAGCGGCGGAAGCCAGCGTGGAATTGATGATGCACCGCCTGCGTTCCGACTATGTGCATCCGTTCGAGCTGATCGATTATTTCGTGATTACGGAACGTCGCCATAGCCGTGGCCTGCTCTCGGAGGCGACGGTCAAGGTCAGGATCGGGGATGAAGTGAAGTTTGTTGCCGCCGAAGGCAATGGTCCGGTCAATGCGCTGTCCTCTGCATTGCATACCGCGCTGAGAGATATCTACCCGGTATTGAAATCGGTGCATCTGACGGACTACAAGGTGCGCATCCTGGATAGTGCAAAAGGAACTTCGGCGCTGACCAGGGTGCTTGCGACCTTCCAGGGCGGCGGGCAGGTGTGGACCACCGTTGGCGCGAGCGCGAATGTCATCGACGCCAGCTGGCG
The DNA here is from genome assembly GCA_963710815.1 of uncultured Gammaproteobacteria bacterium. GTDB lineage: Bacteria > Pseudomonadota > Gammaproteobacteria > UBA9214 > UBA9214 > CAVQCA01. The sequence continues at coordinate 3,097 of CAVQCA010000153.1, forward strand.
GGCGGTTTCGGACAGCCTGGAATATGCGCTGGTGAAGCTGGGCGATGCATCCGCCGCAACAGCCTGAATCCAGGCAGACAAACTCGGGAGTGTGGCATTATTACCGGCTCTGCGATGGTGGAATCATTAAATGAACGCACAAACACTTTACGACAAACTCTGGAACAGCCACCTGGTTCGCAGCGAAGCGGACGGGACTGCCCTGATTTACATCGACAGGCACCTGGTCCATGAAGTGACCAGCCCCCAGGCCTTCGAGGGGCTGCGAATAGCGGATCGAAAACCGTGGCGCGCGCGTTCCATGCTGGCGGTGCCGGACCACAACGTGCCGACAACCCTGCGCAGCGGCGGCATCACCGATCCGGTCTCGCGTTTGCAGGTCGAGACCCTGGACGGAAACTGCACTGAATTCGGCGTGACCGAGTTCAAAATGGACGATGTGCGTCAGGGCGTCGTGCACGTGATCGGCGCCGAGCAGGGCGCGACCCTGCCCGGCATGACGGTTGTGTGCGGCGATTCGCATACCAGCACGCACGGTGCGTTCGGCGCGCTCGCCCACGGCATCGGCACCAGCGAGGTCGAGCATGTGATGGCGACGCAATGCCTGGTCGCGAAAAAATCCAGGGCCATGCTGGTGAAGGTCGACGGCGCGCCGGGCAAAGGCATTACCGCGAAGGACATCGCGCTCGAAGTGATCGGCAGGATCGGCACCGCGGGTGGTACCGGTTATGCGATCGAATTCGCCGGCAGTACGATTCGCGCCCTGAGTATGGAAGCGCGCATGACGCTGTGCAATATGGCCATCGAGGCCGGCGCCCGCGCCGGCATGGTGGCCGCGGATGAGACCACCATCGCCTACCTCAAGGGCCGTCCATTCGTGCCGCAGGGCGAACAGTGGGATAACGCCGTGGCTTACTGGCGCACCTTGCACAGCGATGCGGGGGCGAAATTCGATACCGTGGTGGAACTGGATGCCGCGCAGATCAGGCCGCAGGTCACCTGGGGCACATCACCCGAGATGGTGGTGTCCGTGGATGGCCGGGTACCCGATCCGGCTCACGCGCCGGATAGCGTCAAGCGCAGCGACTGGGAACGCGCACTGGTTTACATGGGCCTGAAAGCGAATACGCCCATCACCGAAATCACTGTCGACAAGGTGTTCATCGGTTCCTGCACCAACGGGCGCATCGAGGATTTGCGTGCGGCGGCAGCCGTGGCCAAAGGCGGCAAGGTCGCGGCAAACGTGAAGCTGGCGATGGTGGTGCCGGGTTCCGGCCTGGTGAAGCAGCAGGCAGAAGATGAAGGCCTGGACAGGATATTCATCGCCGCCGGCTTCGAGTGGCGCGACCCGGGCTGCTCGATGTGCCTGGCGATGAACGATGACCGGCTTGCGCCGGGTGAGCGTTGCGCCTCCACCTCCAACCGTAATTTCGAGGGACGGCAGGGACAGGGCGGACGCACCCATCTGGTCAGTCCGGCGATGGCGGCCGCGGCGGCGATCGCGGGGCATTTTGTCGATGCGAGCCTGCTGTAGCAGCGGCGAGCCGCTGAAACGATTAACAAAAGCGAGTCAAGAGATGAATGACACTTACTTAAATGATATCGTCGATGCACGCACACGATTGGCCACGGAAGCACACGGAAAAACACGGAACAATCACCAACAATGGTTGTTTCTTCCGTGTGATTCCGTGGCTATTTACAGGGTTTAGGTCTTGAGCAAGAGGCATTCGAGCAAGAGATGAAGAAATTTACCGTGTTTGATGGTCTGGTCGCACCGCTGGATCGCGCCAATGTGGACACCGACGCGATCATTCCGAAACAGTTTTTGAAGTCGATCAAACGTTCCGGCTTCGGCCCGTATGCGTTCGACGAATGGCGTTACCTCGATCACGGCGAGCCCGGCATGGATTGCAGCAAGCGGCCGTTGAATCCGGACTTTGTGCTGAACCAGCCGCGTTACCAGGGCGCGCAGATATTGCTGGCGCGCGAGAACTTCGGCTGCGGAAGCTCACGCGAACACGCCCCGTGGGCACTGGAGGATTACGGTTTTCGCGTCATCATCGCGCCGAGCTTCGCTGACATCTTCTTCAATAACTGTTTCAAGAACGCCCTGCTGCCGATCGTTCTCGACGCGGGCAAGGTGGCCGCCCTGTTCGAGGCAGTGGAAGCCAATGTCGGTTACAAGCTGAGCGTCGATCTGGAAAAGCAAACGCTCACCGCGCCTGACGGTACGGTGTACGCGTTCGAGGTGGATGCCTTTCGCAAGCATTGCCTGTTGAACGGCCTGGATGATATTGGGCTGACGCTGCAGTACGTGGACGACATCAAGGCGTTCGAAGCGAAACATCGTGAAGCACAGCCGTGGTTGTTTGAGTAGAGCGGGTGAGCTTCAGTTACGGGTATAATCTCACCTGTGATCCGGAACAAATCCTTATCGTTACCTTCCCTTGTTGCTCTTTACAACGACGCCAGTGTAAATCGCATCACCGATCTCGCGAGCATGACCGCGACGCTGAGTGCCAGCGACCTGGTGGCTGGTTACGTTGCGTTACGCGAGGCGGCGCCGCGTCGGCACCTCCACGAGAAAACATACTTCACGGGCCACACCGGCGTAACGAGCAGCGGCCATCACTCCAACCGGCGCGAGGAACACCTGGCGGTCGCCCTGCGCAACGCGTATGGCGGAAGCTCGCCGCTGCAGCTTCCCGGGGGTCGGACGCTCAAGCTCCTCGATTATCAAACACCGCTCAAGGCGCGCCGCGCAGACACGGGCATCGGGAAAATCGACTTGTTCGGGGTCATCGATGGCGCCCTGCCCTGCGTCATCGAACTCAAGGTGCCGACCGCAAGCGGTGGACGCAGTGACACGCCGCTCAGAGCGTTTCTGGAAGCGTTCGCCTATTGCGCCATTGTCGAGGCCAATATCGACGAACTTGCAGCCGAGGCCGCGGCAACGCTCGATTGCGACATGAGCCGGGACCGATCCGCCCTGATGGTCATGGCCCCCGAAGACTACTGGCTGAGCTACCTCGGCCACCCGAAGGCCGGCGACTGGTGGCCGCCACTGGAGCGGCTGGCCACTGAACTGGCGGACAGCCTGGGCCTGGAGAGCCACTTCATCGCCTTGAGGGATGCACAGTTCGACATGGGTCTGGCAGGCAACCCGCCCCGGCTGACGGGTGCATGCTTCCCGATCAAGGTTGCAGAGCTCGCTACGGGCCAGCCGGACCCGGTGCGCAGCAGCTCGCAGACGATACCCGTGAGTCACGACGACGCGTATCCCGGTTCACTGATCCGGCAGTTCTGGGACTATGTGGACACCTTACCCGGCGAACTGGCGGATGAGCTGGAATCCACCCGTGGAGATGGGAAACGCCCACCGGTGTTCAGAAAAACCGCGGTCACCCGGAATATCCTCATGCCGCCCGATGCAACGCCGGAGCGCCGGGCTACCATCCAGGCGGTCAGGAGTTCGAATCTCTCCGGGCGCGCCATAATTCGCAAGTTAAATGACCCCTGGCTTTGCCGGGGGTGATTTAACTTATTACTAGGCCGAATTTGCACGCATTGTGTACCGACAACGAGGGTAGTTTTGGCAGCCCCAAAAGCGACTACCTTTATTGCTCCCCTTGCCAGCGGTTCGCAGAACTAACTTGATACCACAAGATGGGCAAGAAGGGGTTTTATAATCACCGAGAGTGGCTTTTTTTAACAGCTCTGCCTGTTGTTGTACGGGCAGGGATTGAATGAGCTCAAAAAGCTTTCGCGCATCTAGAAGTTTGATGTGCTTCCCCTCGGCGAATGCCTCAGCCTCTTTGGAGTATCCGGAAATGGTCACAAATATTGCTAGAGGGCATCCTGCATCAGTCATTACTCCGAATAGTTCTCGGATTGGACCAACACCGACAACCCGTTCTTTCCAAGATTTACACTGAATTATGCCGAGAACTTTATCAGGGTTGCTAACACCATACAGGAGAATATCAATGCCGCCGTCAGCACCGTGCTTTGTTACTTCTGCACGGTGACCTTTTGCCTTGAAATAATCCGCACAGAGATCTTCAAAACGTTTCCATTCCAGTGCTTTTATCAACCCAACTGTCCATTCGGTTGGCTTAGGGTCATCAATGATGGAGGGAGTATGACGTCGTTCGAATTCCCTATCTAACGCATCCATTGCGGGTGGTGATGTGCGCGTGGTCCCACTTATTGGACGTGCTGTCGTACTTAGGGTAGTGGCGGTTTTCGATTTCTTCCGCAACAACAAGAAAACCACATAAATCGCAGCACTTAAGACCAGGATAATGACTGCGTACGCAGCGACGAGTTCGGATCTCCTTGCATTGGCGAATACCAATAGAGCAATGAATACGGCTACTGGCTTCAGCAGGTCGCCATTCTTGCTCTTTCGTTTTCTGCCCATTTTCTGGTTCTAATGCTTTTAATGCGTAGGATCACAGCTCAACCGTGACGCGTAACTGTCAGCGTATAAATGAATTGTTATGGCTGACTAATTGGTGGTCTGTAATTGACGCATTCATTTTCGACAACAATTAAGCTTCTTTTCTTCATTTCCTCGATTAGATCCATTAACTCCGTATCTTCGAGGGTTTTCGAAAACAACGCATTGATGGTGTTTGTGAGTGTTTTAACCTTACGTGGGCGCGAATGCCCGCGTGCCGCAAGACTCTTTACGATTGCCCCGAGTTTCTCTTCTGCCGATGTGGCATTTGATATGCGCAGCAACGGTATCTCGGTCAAATCTCTTTCGCGCTGAGCGAAGATCTTCCTTTCTTTAAGATGCTTGATCAGTGGGTCAAACCCGGCATCTTTTGAGATGATATGAAAATATGAATTTGGGTCTTTTTCAGCCAATTGCCCGATATAAAACGCGATATGGAAATCAAGTGCGTTCGGGCCATTACCACCAATCTTTATATACTCGGCATTATTCCCAAGAGCCTGTAATGCACAGGCAAGATCAAAAGGTACTTTAGCCTGATTCGAACCGACAAAAACGATCACCTTGAATTCGTGGCCATTCAGAATCGCCAGATTCTTAGGTTGAACATTTTCGAAATCTATGAGGACGTAGTTATTCTTCAAATCACTATCCCTGCTTTTTTACTTAGACCAAGCTCAGTGGCGCGCAGCGAAGCGGAGCATCCCTTGGGGCGCCTGGTTAGTGCATTAATACGCTTGAACCCCATACTTGAGTAACAATCTCGGTAGTATGTCATCAAGATTTTGAACCTCCTTATCCTGTAGCTCTATCAGATTGAAACCGTATTTTTTATACAACTCGATCTTGTTCTTTTTTCGAGCAAGGTATTTTGGGTCATTTTCGTAGCCCCAATACTCTACGTATACCTTTCCAGTAGGAATATAGAAATCTGAGTAGACATCTTCTTCGATGGGGAGCTTACGTTCATAAGCATGAACGATCTCTGCCATATATAGCCAATTATCAATTAGCATTTCGGCTTTTGATCGTACGAAATGGCCATCGGCGGCACGGTGTTTCGCCTCGAATTTTTCTCTAAACCCTATTTCACATGATTCATTATTCTGCGATTCAGTAGGTTGCCCACCTTCCGTGCCTTTTACGTGACCAATTGTTTCTTTCAGTGACTTAAAGTCAACTATATTCTCCGGCCACCGAACAAAAGGAATGCCAGACTTTTTATCTTCTGCCTGCAAGCCACCTTGCTTCTTTCCTTGTTCAGTTAGGACCCATCCTTTGATTCCTTTATTTACCCAGCCAAGCTCAGAAAGTATGAAATTGATTTTGTTTGCCGAGAGATCAAATGACCGACCGATGGCGGTAGCAGTGACCATCTTTACTTGCTCTCCGCTTTGCGCCACATCAGAGATGGATAACTCAATATTCTCAGGCCAAACAATGTACTTCCCATACTGCTGGGACTCTTTGTATTCACCACCATTTGCGACCCCTTCCGGAGTCAATACCCATGATTCACCATCCTTTGATATAAACCCACATTCCAGCAGGAGCGCAAATAGCTCCCTCGTCGAAAGCCCGAGTGATTTTGAAAGCGCTGTAGTAGATATAAGTTTCATAATTTACGATGAAGTCTCTTATTGTTTGTAGTACCCAAACTTTCAGGCGTCTAACAAATGGAATGGAATCTTTACTATTGGTAATACTACAGTTGCGGCCAATTGTGCGAACAGTAAAGACACGACACTACCAAAATTCCTGATTCATCCGAATTGTGGGAACTACCTATGTCGAATGGCAGCTTGTATCAGTTTGGGTCTATGGACTTATCGGGTATGCCTGATTTGTGCTGTTTTATTTCGATACTGCCTGTAAGTTACTGATAATTGGAATGTCGCATTGAATAGGCAAGCTCAGCATGTTGTTGATTCGATTAATAATATAGTTCAGTAATTGTGCCTACCATCGAGGCCACCCTGCCCCGGAAGGAACGCCATCTGTACTTTGGCAGCCTGCGCAGCTCCCAGGCCCTGGCGCAAAGCGTGTTTGGCAACCTGATCGCCGCGGGTAAAGCGGCCCTGCTTGAAGGCCTGGAAGCCGATGAAGGGCTGCCTGCATTTTTCGATGGCGTTGGCGAGGCCAGACTGCAGCTCGAGTATGCTGTCGATCACCTCGGCGAACCGCGGTCCACCTCGATTGATCTCTGGGTCGAGGGTTACCGGCGCGTGGCCGTCGAGTGCAAGTTCACCGAGCCCGAGTTCGGCACCTGCTCCAGACCCGGCTTGCGGCCAACGGATACGAACTATGCACGCGATTATTGCAACGGATATTACCTCCAGCAGCAGGGACGCACCTCGCGTTGTTCGCTCACGGAGATTGGTGTCCGGTATTGGAGCTATATTCCGGAAATACTTTCCTGGGATAACGCGACCGACATGCGTCCCTGCCCACTCGGGGAAACCTACCAGCTCGTTCGCAATATTCTCGCGGCCTGCATTACCCCGGATCAACGCATAGAGACGGGAAACGCCCATGCCCTGGTGATCTATGATGCACGCAACCCAGCCTTTCAGGAGGACGGCAAGGCCAACCGGCAATGGCTTGCCGTGAAGAGTGCACTCAGATATCCGGACAGCCTGAGATCCTGCAGCTGGCAGCGGTTGAACAGCCACATTGACAAAGACCCGGAGTTACACTGGATGGTCGATGCACTGAATGCCAAATACGGTTTCAACCAATAGCTGTCGTGGAGATAACCCAGGCTATCCGGTCAGTCAGTCCATGATCAAAACCCGGGGTACTTCCGCCAGATCCGCTGATTCATCACCTCGTTTTCGAGTACTCACCGATCTCCCACTCACGAATGGCATAGGGAATGTCCGACAGACCGGATCATGCCAGTTCCGGCTTTTATTGAAACTCGCGCAAAACAACATCGAAGTGTCCGTTATTGTAATTATGAAAGACAGACCGATGTAGCCGCCCACATATTACTTGGACAACCCAAATGCCCCTTGAAGATAATCAGGCACTGGTTCTTTCAATCGCCAGCGAATCGTGATCGGTTTTGTTCCCTCCCAGTCAATAAATTCCACATCACCACAATAAATGAAGGGAGATGCCTTACCTCGCTGGGTCTTGCGGGCTGTACGAACGAATAAATGCACTTGGATATCGCGATCTCTATGATGCTTTAACGCCTGTGCTACTTTACCCTCCTGAGCATGTTGATTTTGACTGACCCATTGAAACAGGTCAGGCGACACGAAAAGATCCTCATATTGATGCTCTTTCTGTAACCCAGCCTTTTCCAAGGAAACAAGCAGAAACATGTGCTTGTCCCAGAGAAACAAAACCTTGATTCCAGCGACTGCCGCTAAATTCATAACCCCATAAAGGTGGGATGTCATTGCGCATGTATTCATGCCACAGTTCAGGACCCTCGTTATTCGACAGAAGTGGCCGCATGACATAGCTGTTATCGCCCCACTCAAAAATAACTCGGCTTGCTGTACCTGGTTGACCTGCATTTTCACCAAACCATCCGCGCAACACGTCAGGCAAGATATTGTCCTCTATACCTTCCTTGCGCATCACATTGACTGCGACCTTCACAAAATTTGCACTGTAGGCCTCGCCATTGGCAAAGACAGACTGCCACCCGATTGGAATTCCTGGATTCTTGTTCCGATCGGGAAGAAATATAATCGGTTTATCATTAGCATGGCTCACGGAGCACACAATCCGGGTTGCATGCCGACTTACTCCTTGCACACGTTCGAGATACTGGCCCAATCGGTAATCGCATAGTTCTCTGGTCAGCCCTGCCAGGGCACGTGGTTGAGCATCTGATTCATCAAGATTGCTCTTGAGAATCCCGTCCTCGTAAGTGAAATACTGGATTTGGCCCGTGCCATGCCCATCGGTCCAGGCTTTAATGGGATTGTCTTCAAGGAGTCTAATGAGTTTGTCACGATCATCCAGAGCTGGCCCAAGGTCTTCTGCCAGCAGGTTCGAACGACGCACGTAGTGCTCAACCGCACTTGCCAAGTCCTCAATCGGTATCTCGCCTGGAAAAGAGTCGCGCGAGAGCATTGCCAAGAGCACAAGCATCTTGTAGCTCTTCGTCATCGGGGTAACTTCAAGCATCTCTAGGAACGCACGATGAGCCTTGAACGCGCGACCATGCAACTCGTCGAGATCTCCTTCTGCGTTGACAAAGCCAAGCCACGACCCGAAACCCTTACGCACCATCTTCGGATCATAGCCCGCATGCCAGGCTTCGCTTGCAGTAGGACGCTCGCCATAGCGTTCGCGAAAACTCCGATACCATAGTGCCGTTGCATTAGCACCTAAAGATGGCTTTGCGAGCGCCTTCAAGATGTTCAAGGCTTCAAGATCATAGGTCACAGAACAGCCGGCAGGCAGTTCGAACTCACCCCGCTCAAGCCGTTCAAGCGCCATCAGCAACTCGCCTGGACGATCGCTTCCACCCGCCAGCAGAATCATAGGGGGTTGAAGAAAGGTCCGATGATTGCCAATGTAATCGATCACGTTTACATGCGACTTGCCTGCAGCCCTACGCAGGCCACGGCCAAATTGCTGCAGCCACATAATGCGTGATTCAGTGGGCCGAAGCATCATGATGGTATCGATATGAGGTACATCAATACCTTCATTGAACATATCAACGGAGAAAACGATCTGCAGCTCACCCGCTTCGAGCGCTTCCAATGACTCGGTTCGTGACGCTGCGGTTGGACCGGAGTGGACTGCAGCAGAAGTCACGCCCTTGCTAATGAAATATTTCGCCATGTAGTCGGCATGACGCTGGGAGACGCAGAACCCAAGCGTTCTCGACCCACCATACTGTTGCCAATGATCGTAGGAGTTAGAAGCGCGTTTCTCAGTGGTAACGGCATTTTCCAGGGCCTCCGGGTTGAAACGGCCACTGCGCCAGGGGATATTCTCGAAATTTACATCATCGGGAATCCCGAAATATCTGAAGGGACTGAGAAGACCTCGGGTTACGCCATCGATCAGGTCACAGCGGTAAACAAGATTCTCCCCGCACAGCGCCAACAAATCTGCACCGTCGGTACGGTCCGGGGTAGCTGTGAGCCCGAGCATAAATTTGGGTTCAAAGTAATCAATTAAGCGGCGATAGGTCGCAGCCGCCGCATGGTGGAACTCGTCTATGACGATGTACTCGAAAGCGTCCGGGGTGAAGCGTTCTAAATGCTGGGCACGTCCCAACGTCTGAACTGAGGCAAACAGAACATCCGCATCTGCCAGTTTCTCTACACCCGTATAGAGCCCCAGGCGAGCATTCGGACGGATGCGTCTGTAGGTCGCCCTGGCCTGGCGCAGTATTTCCTCTCGATGGGCAACAAAGAGCACTCGGCCAAAGTTGTTACTGTCAAAAGCGGACAACCACGTCTTCCCCAGCCCCGTAGCAAGAACCACCAGGCCTGCGCGATTCCCTCCTTCCCGTGTTTGCCCCAGCGCCGCAAGCGCCTCCATCTGGATAGCGTGCGGCTCAGGTGGCGGTGCCGGTTTTTCAGCCTCAACATCGACCTCAACCGGTTCTGGAAGCCGAGTGGTTACCCGTCGCCGGTCACGATAGGCCTCAACCCAATCTTCAGTTAAAGGGACCGCGCGCGGGTGGTGGATTAGCTTCTCAAATTCCGCTTCAATGGTTGCAATGGCCCTCGGCTCTCCCTGCTTGGTGAGGCGGTAGTTCCATTCCACTCCTCGCTCCAATGCCGCGCGCGTGAGATTGGAACTCCCAACATAGGCTAGTCGTTCACCACTATTACGTCCAATCAGGTAAGCCTTTGGATGGAAACCCAGTGTCGCATCGGTCTGAAAGACACGACACTCCAGCCTTCCGCGACATTGATCGTAATCGTCTGGGTGTTCAATGGCGGCCTGCATATCCAGAAGCCGTAACAGCGCGCGCGGTTCAGTTACATCCAGGTAATCTCCTGTGACCACACGGACACGCCCGCCACTGTCTAGTACGTCCAGAAGGAGGGATTCAATGCGTGTTAGGCCAGATTCCAAGATAAATGCGACCGCCAGGTCCACGCATTCAGCATGCGCTAGATCTGCGCGCAGCACATCCAGCATAGGTACGTCCACGCCAGCCAAGACTCCCATGCCAGACATTGGGGGGACTGTCTGGTAGGTGGCAGGTGAATCATGCACAGCCAGATAATTCCCTTTCTCTGGTATCACATGTCGTACACCTCCTCTGGGGTCCTCAACATCACCGGCATAACGCGGGATCAGATGGACGTGTAGATGGTGGATCGTCTGGCCGGCGGCCGCTTCAACATTGATGCCAATATTAAAGCCGTTAGGCTGATACTGCTTTTCTATCTCCCGCTTAGCGACTTCAATGCCTTTGAGTAGACATGCCTGCTCTTGAGGAGTTGCATCAAACCAGCTAGCCACATGACGCCGAGGTATGACAAGCGCATGTCCAGGCGAAACCGGGAATCCATCCCAGAGGCACAAGAACATGGGGTCGTCGTCATAGAAAATGCGACTGGCGTCGGGTTCGCAAAAGGGGCAGTTCATTCCTTGCCAACACGCCTTATCAGTAATTGCCCCTCAAGACCTGCTTCGCAGCAACTTCCGCAACGCCAGCGAGTCACAGGTCGTTTCGCATATCGCACTGTTTGGCAGACTGGACAGAGGTGTTCAAATCTATGGGCAGTTGTCGATTGCCATGCGCCGCCTATACTTATCCGCAACCGTGGTTCATACCCCGCCTGCCGTAAGAGAGCAGCCCACTCGGGTCCGTGAGGCTTTGCAACACGGCCAAAACGCTCATACACAGCAATGTGTGCGCACTCATGGCAAAGGACTTCATCCAAGATTTGCTCGTTTACACAAACAAGAAGTGAATTTAGTCGTACTCTACGAACATCGACGTGCGTTCGTCCCAAAGTGGCTCGAAGCTGATCAGAGAACTGAATAACCACGTTGCCAACTATATCTGGCATGTCCCAGAGCAAGAAATACTCAGCGCTCTTAGCCTGGATTCTGTCGATGACCTGATTTTGTTGTAGCAACGTGAACCCTTCTTTAGATTGCTGATTACGGATCAGTTGTAAGGTTCATAATAAACAATTATTGGTTGACAGTATAACCGGCTACTATGCATGCGCAGCTTATCGTTTGTGGCATACTGAACCGTCTATACTACTGCTTGAAATTCCATTCACTCCATAAACAGTAGCACGGCCATAGACGAAGTCATTCACCATCCATGAATCAGCAGCATTCCCCACTCACAGATAAGGAACTCGAGTCGCTCGACACCTTCCTCGCCGCCCCTGTCCGGGAAGACACCACCATGGATGTCTCCACGCTGGAGGGATTTCTGGTCGCCCTGGCTATCGGTCCGGAGACGGTGCTGCCGTCACAGTGGCTTCCCTGGGTGTGGGATATGCACGAGGGCGAGGCGGAAGCGGGCTTCGAAAGCCTGGACGAGGCCAACGGGATCGTTCAGCTGGTGATGCGCTTCTACAACCAGGTGGTGCAGCAGTTTGCAGACGACCCGCAGGGATTCGAGCCCATCTACTGGCGCTCGGCCGTGTGGGGTGCGGCAGAATGGTGCGAGGGCTTCCTGCTCGGCACGCAGCTGACCCGGAAGGCCTGGACCGCGCTGATGGTGGGCCACCCCGACTGGTTCGCGCCGTTCATGCGCCTCGGCACGAGCGAGGGTCTGGCTCTCATCGACAAGGACGACAGCGCCGAACACTGGATGAACGCGGTAGCGCCCGCCGTGGTCCGACTGCACGACTTCTGGCGGGAACGGCGCCGGCAGACACCGGCCGGGGCGCCACCCCGCGAGCCGGTCATCCGCAGCAGCCCCAAGATCGGCCGCAACGCGCCCTGCCCCTGCGGCAGCGGCAAGAAATACAAGAAATGCTGCGGTGCGGGCGAACCCACGCTGCACTAAGGGGATGCTCGTTAATTCAAATCGATTTATTCGAGGCGCCTTTCAATCATCCGCGGGATTCCTTGTCTGCAGCAGCAGACCGTTTGCAGGTCGTGACGAATACCAACCAAAGCTTAAAACCATACTGCAGCGAATTCTTGCCATTGACCCAGCGAAAGACCTGGCGCTTCCGGGTCACCGTGAACTTGCGGCGCGTCACCGCCTCGATAAAATCACGGCGGGCTTTCGGAGCACCAGTCGACTCCCATTTCCTGCAAGACGAATTCACTGAGTGGACGAATATCACCACCGACGGACGCCTGTTCCAGGGCTTTCATGTAGTGCTGGCGGCGCTTGAGGCGGATGACCGTCCAGGCGTATCCACCCGAGGCCAGCATGGCATTCATCAGGAAACGCCCGAGGCGGCCATTGCCGTCTGGATAGGGATGGATAAAGACAAATAGAAAATGTCCCAGCACGCCGCGAACCGCGGGTTCTTCTTCCTGTACCAGGAGCCTGAACAGGGTATCCATGCCGTCCATCAGGGTTTCATGTGACGGTGGAACGTGGCTGGAGGCGGCCAACCAGGGGCGATGGTGACCTGAAGCCCGGACCTAGCAGAGGTCGGTCGGTCTTGAAAGGATTGACGGGCGATATGCGGTATCCGGCGGCTGCCATATCATCCTTGATACGCTGCGCACGCCCGGGTTCGTCGATAAACTGATACGCCCCCATCAGCCGGCTCGCCGCCCGTGTATGCGCACCTTGCAGCAGCACGCGAGATAACGCCGCAGGTTCCGCCAGCCGCAAGGCAAGCTCCACGTTTACGGGATTGGCTTCAAAATAGCGCGGCGCGACACGGCAGAGTGCCAGTGGCAATGCCATCACCTGCAGTCCGTCAATCAGGGAGGGATCCGCTGTAAGATTGCCCGGGTCCGGGTAAACCAGTAACGAAGTACCGTGGGGTAATGACAGCGTATTCGCCCCGCTGGCAGCTGTCATGACCACGACCTGCCGGGGGATCGTCGTGGCGCCTGTATGCAGATCGAGAGAACACTCCGCGGACAGGCAATACGCCCTGCCGAACCGGTCGGTCAGGTAATATCGGACGAAATCCCAGAAGTGTCCATACCAGAGTGTCGTGCTTCCCGGCCCGCCATCGGGTGACAGTCCGAACAGGTACCAGCTTTTCATGATCGGCTGCAACCAGCCCGCCCGTTGCAGTCGTTCCCGATCCGGCCGTTCCATGTCGGATGACTTGACGATACCTCGCCGTGCCTTTTTCTCTACACGGCTTAGCGCTCCGGCAAGCACCTCTCCTGATCGCCTGGTCACCATTGACTCTGCTTTCCCGTGATTCATTAACTATTGTATTATGCGTATCATATACTTTTGTTTTATGTGGATCAAAAACTACTGAAACCAGTTGATACGAGCCCTTCATGAGCTCATAGGCCTGCAGGCGGACTTACGATCTGGAGGAAGCCCGTGAAAGACTTGGAGACCGCCTGGTACGTGAGGTGCGCAGCCGCGCTGCCTGAGATTGGCCCGCGCTTCTTCAGGATCGTCAGCATGGCCGGCGTTCTGCGCGACCTGCAGTCGCTTGTCGAACCTCCTGATTGATTAATGAGGGTTCGAATCCACCGTCAATAATCCATAAAATAATGGGGCACGAGGCGAATGGCACTTACTCAAGCAGTAATGTAGGGTGGGTTAGCGCTTTTTGCGTAACCCACCGGGCGTTGCGCAGCAACACAACGTCTTTATTATTGTGTGCCTGTCGGCACATCCGGTGGATTACGGCACACACGGCATGCCTCATCCACCCTACATCGAGGGTGGAACCGCTTAAGTAAGCGCCATTCGGGTCAGAGAAGATATTTCACTTATATTTGGAATGATTGTTCTTTGACCCATTACTCCAAGGAAACCTGGTCGATATGTCCGAAATCCACCAGTTCACGCTACACCTCGAACATGTCGAGGATTTCGAGTTCAAGGTCCGTTTTGACTGGCCTGCCGTCCCCGACCTGCTGCTCGATGAACCCGCCCCGCTTGGCAGCCAGGGCGGCCCCAACGCCGCGCGCCTGATCGCTGCCGGCGTCGCCAATTGCCTGAGCGCAAGCCTGCTGTTCTGCCTGCAGAAAAGCCACAACATGCCGGGCGGTGTCAGCGCCACGGTTACCGGCAGCATCGACCGCAACGACAAGGGCCGGCTGCGCCTGGTCGGCATCGACGTGGACCTGAAACTCTCCGGCATCCCCGAGGGCCGATCGCATCTGGAGCGTTGCCTCGACCTGTTCGAGGACTTCTGCGTCGTGACCCAGGCCGTGCGCGACGGCATCCCCATCGGCGTGCGCGTGTTTGACGAAGAAGGCACATTACTGCACCGATAAAAGCAAATTAACGGGGTCAGACTCGATTGATCCGTCAATATCGCTTCAAATCAGGCGGTTACCCTGCGCAACGCGTATAACGGTAAAATCGCCGCTGCGGCTTCCCCAGAGTCGAACGCTCAACCTCCTCGATTATGAGTCCACCGAGAGCTACTGGCTGAGCCACCTCGGCCACCCAATTGCGTCTCGCATTACTACAACGGGAGAACTCACTCCGCGATAGTCCACATTCCCTGGCGCCAAACTGATTTTGAGCTAGATTTACAGCATCCCCACCTTGCCCGACCCTGATGCTATGCAAGCACTGACAGCGCGGCTCATCGCTATCGTAAAAGGCTATCCGGATCGGCAAACGAGACCGAAAGAAACCTATTGGCTCACGCGATTCGTCCTTTTACGACTCCTCGGCTTCGTCTACCTGTTCGCCTGGCTCTCCCTTGCCCTTCAGGTGCGCGCGCTCATAGGCCATCACGGCATTCTTCCTGCGGATCTTTTTCTGCAAAAAGTGCAAGCTTACGGCAACGGATTCTGGCAAGTGCCGTCGCTATTCTGGCTGGGCATCAACGATACGGCCCTGGTCATCGGCGCATGGACCGGGGTCGCCCTTTCGATTGTCGTCCTCCTGGGCTACGCAAACGCGATCATTCTTATAGTCCTCTGGTTCCTCTATATGTCGTATGTCCATATCGGCCAGCTTTTTTACGGCTACGGCTGGGAGATACAAATGATCGAAACGGGGCTCCTTGCGGCGTTCCTCGTACCCCTCTTCGACGGGAGACCCTTCCCGAAGCGCCCGACACCGATACCGGTCATCTGGCTGTTTCGCTGGCTCCTGTTTCGTGTAGAGCTGGGCACGGTGCTCATCAAGTTGCGGGCCGACGAGTGCTGGAAGACCCTGACGTGCCTCTACTATCATTTCGAAACCAATCCGATCCCCAACCCCCTCTCTCCCTGGTTCCACTATCTGCCGAAGCCCGTTCTGCAGTTCGGCGGCGCGTTCACATTGTTCGCCCAGTTCATACCCCCGTGGTTCTTTTTCGGCCCGCGCATGCTGCGTATCCTCGCCGGACTCATCACGCTCCTGATGCAGGCCCTGATCACCGCAAGCGGAAATTATTCGTTCTTTAACTGGCTGACCATTCTTCCGATCTTTTCCCTGTTCGATGATGCGTTTCTCGCGCATTTTCTTCCGAAGCGACTGGCCGAGAGGGCAAAACGCGCTGAAACGGCGGGCGAGCGGCATACGTGGCACGAGCGTCTCGCCTGGGTGTTCTTCGGCGTTACCCTGTTGTTGAGCATTCCGGTCGTGCGCAATCTTGCATCGGAACATCAGGCAATGAATATCCCCTACAACAGCTGGGACATCGTGAACAGCTATGGCGCATTCGGAGCTGTCAACAAGGAGCGCTACGAGCTCATCATCGAGGGTTTCAACGGGCAGGAGTGGAAGGAGTACAACTTCATCGGGAAACCGGGGCCCGTGGACAGGCCTCTGCGGCAGATCGCTCCGTATCAGCCTCGCATCGACTGGCAGATCTGGTTTGCCGCCATGTCCGATCCGGCAGACCAGCCATGGCTGCTTCATTTCGTGTGGATGCTCTTGAAGAATGACCCGCTCGCCACCGGCTTGCTCGCAGAGAATCCATTCCCCGATGCACCGCCGCAGGAAATCCGGATCGAGCTCTACCGGTACACGTTCAACAAACCGTGGTCGGGGAAGCCGGTGTGGAGCCGGGAGCTCATCGGAACATGGCTCCCACCCGTCACCCTGAAGAATAAAGCATTCGCCGCTTTCATCCATGAGAATGGCTGGCAATGAGACACAGCAAAGCCGTTTCCACTTCACCCGGGCTGACGCTTCCACGCTAATGAGCGACACCACCTCCACGCCTCCCGCTGCTTGCCTACGACGGCGACTGTGGCTTTTGCGCCTACTGGGTGCGCTACTGGCAGCGCCTCACCGGCGAGCGGATACGCTACGCGCCCTACCAGGAAATCGCCGCCGACCATCCCGACGTGCCGGTGGAAGAATTCGCCCGTGCGATACAGCTCTTCGAGCCGGAGGGGGCGCATTACAGCGGCGCCGAGGCGGCATTCCGGGTGCTGGCCCGGGCGCCCGGCAGGTCAACGGGCCTGTGGCTGTATCGCCATCTGCCGGGATTTTCCCGACTGGCAGAAGCCAGCTATACCCTGGTCGCACACCACCGCGAAGCCGCTTACCGGTGGTCGCGCCTGCTGTGGGGGCCGGAGCGCCACCCCCCGACGTTCCACCTCGTGAGCTGGCTGTTCCTGCGCCTGCTGGGTCTGACCTTCCTCGTGGCATTCGTCTCGATCGGCAACCAGATCATCGGTCTGAACGGCAGCGACGGTATCCTGCCGCTGTCAGACTATCTAACCACGGTAACGGCAGAGCACGGCCCGTGGCGCTACTGGTTCGCGCCCACGCTGTTCTGGATCAACAGTTCCGACACGGCGCTGATATCGGCTTGCGTTGTCGGCGCCGTAGCCTCGGGGCTGGTCGTACTGAACGTGCTGACGCGGACCATGCTGGTGCTGGCGTTCGTGCTGCATCTGTCGCTGTGGGTCGCGATGCCCGTCTTCGGCCACATCCAGCCCGATGCTCTGATCCTCGAGGTGGGACTGCTCGCGATCTTCCTCACCGCCGGTTCACGCATCGTCGTTTGGCTTTTCCGCTGGCTGCTGTTCCGTTTCATGCTGTTCTCGGGTCTGGTCAAGCTGCTTTCGCACGATTCGAGCTGGGCACATCTCACGGCACTCAACTACCATTACGAAACGCAACCCCTGCCAACACCGCTGGCCTGGTACGCGCACCAGTTCCCGGACTGGTTCCAGCACCTCTCGGTGTTGTCGATGTTCGGGATCGAACTGGTGCTTCCCTGGCTGATCTTCATGCCGCGGCGCCTGCGTTTCGTGGCCGCCTGGGGTTTCCTCGTCCTGCAGACCGCCATTAGCCTGACCGGCAACTTCTACTTCCTGAACCTGCTCACCATGTTCCTGTGTCTGTTCCTGTTCGACGACCGGGCGATCGCCAGCGTGTTGCCGGCCCGGTTTGCCGCCGCGCGCGTGCATGACAACCCGCCCGAAGTGGGCCGGCTGGCGACGGCCACGGCGGCCGCACTGGCGGCCGTCCTGGTGACAGTCAACATGGCCGTGATCTGGCAGCGCCTCGAACATCGGCCGCTACCCGGACCACTGGAATGCCCTCGTTGCGACGACATCGCGTTTTGGCATCACCAACTTCTACGGCTTCTTCGGCGTGATGAATACCGTGCGGCACGAAATCATCGTGGAGGGCTCGCGCGACGGCGAACACTGGCTCGCCTACGAATTTCGCTACAAACCCGGCGACGTACACCGCTGCCCGAGCTGGAGCATTCCGTATCACCCGCGACTCGACTGGACCATGTGGTTCGCCGCCAGCGAATCCCCCTTCCGCAACCCCTGGTTCGGCGATCTGCTCTACCGGCTGCTGCAGGGCGCTCCGCCGGTGCTGGCGCTGCTCGCCGATAATCCGTTCCCCGGAGAGCCGCCGAAGTGGGTGCGCGCTACGCTTTATCAGTATCGCTTCACCACGCCTGCGGAACGGGCCGCCACGGGTGACTGCTGGGTACGCAAGCGACTGGGTCCCTACGTCCCGCCGCTGAGCCTTGAGAGCTGGGAGTCTCGCTGAGACAAGAAGGTGCGTTACCGTATCGCCCGGCGTGCGGCGGATCAGTGATCGGTATCGATGCTCGCCGGCAAGCCGGCCCGCAGGGCGGCATCCCCGGGATCGAAGGATACCGTCAGCTCATAACGCCCGGAAGCATCCGCCTCCGCGCCGATCTGAACGACTTTCGCCGGGTAGGTTTTCCCGTCCACCTCGACGGTGGCGGACTGACCCGGTGACAAGGCGCCGGCCGCCTCTGCGGGTACCCGCGCACGCGCGGTCATCGGCCGGTCCCGTGCGAGCGTTACCATGGGTGTCGCCTGCTGGGTATTGACGACCGTCTCACCCGGCGCCACCGACACCTCCAGCACCAGGCCGGCAAACGGCGCCTGGACGGTGGCATACCCGAGGTGCAGCTGCGCCGTCTCGAGTTCCGCGCGCGCGCTGGCATAATCGGCATCGGCACTGGCGAACGCGATTTCCTCGACCTGCAGGTCATGCACCGAAATCACGGTGCGCTCGTAGAGTTCGCGGGTGCGTTGCAGTTCGCGTTTGGCTTCTTCACGGTTTAACCGGTATTTATGCGCCTGGGCCTCGGCCTTGCGCAGCGCGCTCTCGAACGGGCGCTTGTCCAGTTGCACCAGCACCTGTCCTTCCCTCACCCTTTCACCGGCGACGGCGGGCACCGACGTCACCACTCCGGATACCGGGGTACTGAGAACCACGCGCTGTTTCCAGGCCAGCACGGCCGGATAGTCCGCGGCGCTCGCGCTCAGGGCTGCCAGGCACAGGATCACGCTAGCGAAGGATTTTTTCATGGCTGTCGTTCCCGGGTTGTGGCGGCGCCGATGGCGGCAGGTACGGGGAGTAGTGCTCCCCGGTGAGGCTGGCAAGCCGCGCCCAGTCGATGGCCAGCTGGAACTCGGTCCTGGCGGCCAGCAGGGTGGACTCCGACTGGCCCACCAGCGCATCGCCGAAATCGGTCTTGAGCTCGAGTTCGTACTCCGCCTGGGCCTGATCGAAGCGGCGGTCGCGGGCGGTGGTGTAGATTTTCACCTGCTCGCGCTGCGCAAGCAGCGTCTGGATATCCAGCGAGACCTCGAGCAATTCCTGACGCAGGTCATACTCCTGCTGCCGCAGGAGAGCCTGCGCGCGGTGCATCTCCGCCTGCGCCTCGGCCACCGCCGACTTGACGCGCTCGCCTTCATACAGGGGGATCTCCAGGCTCAATTCGGCTTCCAGCGGGTTATAGCCGCTCAGATCGCGATGATGGGCCAGCGCCGAAAGCGTGCCGCTCAGCACCGGGCGGCTGCCTTTGCGCTCGGCATCGATGCTCAGGCGGGCCGCTTCCAGATCCGACCTGAGCGCCAGTACGCGCGGGTTGTGAGCCAGCGCCGCATCGACCAGATGACTGTAGTCGGGCAGCGGCTGGTCGTTTTCGGGGAGCTGCGGGCGAACCAGTTCACCCGGCAGGTCGTCCGGGCGGTCGAGCAACTGCGCCAGGAGTGCGCGGGTGGTGCGCAGCCGGGCCTCGGAACGAATGCGCTTCATCCGGAAGGTCTGATAGGTGTCCTGCTCCCGCAGCAGCTCGATGTCCGACACCTGCCCCAGCTCGTTACGGTCGCGAACCCTGTCCGCCTGGACATAGGCGACCGCCATCGCTTCGTTGTCGCGGGCATATTCCAGGTCCGCCAGCAACACGTCGAAAAACGCCTTCATGACCTGTATGCGGTAACGTGACTGGTCCGCCGCCATCTGCAGGCGGCTGCCCGTGACGCTGGTATCCGCGGCCGCCTCGAGGGCGTCGGTATGCCCGAAGTCGTAGAGCCGCTTGGTGGCGTAGAGCCTGGCCCGGGAGTCGTTGCTGCTCTGGTCATCGGCGTTCATCCGACGGGTCGATCAGGCGGGCTTCCAGACGTGCGCCGATATCCACATCGTTCTGTGCGGCGGTGCGTTCGGCGCCCGCCTCCGCCTCGGCCAGCGCGGCCCGGCTGAGCGCCAGCGACGGATGGTTATCACCGGCCAGTCGCAAGGCGTCCTCGAGGGTCAGCGGATCGGGCAGCGGTGCCGCCGGGAGTTGCACCGCTACCGCCAGCAACGCCCCCCCTGCGACGCCGCGACGCCAACGACGTTTACGCCCCGGCCCTGTGGTCATTCGCTACCGGCTGCCTGCTGTTTCACTCGTTTGTATTGCGCGAAGGTTTCCGACTGGTAGTGGCCATCGGCGACATATTCACCCAGCCAGAGAAATTCCCGGGCATTCCTGGTCGGCCCGGTGTAGCGGGTGACCAGTTGGCCGTCGAGATTGAAAAAGGCAAACACGGGCGTGGCGCGGACCTTGTACTCCTTGAAGGCAAAATCTTTTTGCGTGACCGGCTGACCCTGGAAATCGGTCACTTCCAGGTCGCCCTCGATATCAACGCTGAAAATGTGGAAATGTTTTTTATAGTAGTCCTGCACCTCGGGCTGGTTGAGCACCGTGGTTTTCATGCGGTGGCAGAACGGGCAGTCCTCCTGCTCGAAGAAAATCAGCACCCCCTGCTTGCCGTCCTGCCGCGCCAGTTCGAGTTCTTCCTTGAAGTTGCCGAAGGTTTCGCCGAAGAAGTATTTCCCCGGGTCACGTGTCGGTGCGGCACTCGCGAGCGAGCACGCCAGTACGACGAAAGCAAGCAGAAAACGACGCGGCATGATACAGGGTTTCCTTGTGTTCAGAGTTGGCTTCAATCTAAATGTTGTGCAACCCTGCGGTCAAGGACGGCACTCACACAGAAAAAAAGGGGACATTCTGGAATGGCGCTTACTTGAATCGAAATCGTGATAAATAGCCACGGAATCCACGAAGACACAGAAATTATCTGTGTATATTCCGTGTTTTCCGTGTGCTTCCGTGGCCATTGGTTCTTTAATATTTACCTCAGTGAATCATTTCAGTGGGAACGCGGTCTTATCCACCACGCGGCGCAGGACAAAACTTGAGTGGACACCGCTCACGCCCTCTATGCGGGTGATCCGTTCCAGCAGCAACGCCTGAAAAGCGTCCATGTCCCGCACCACCACCTTGAGCTGATAGTCCGCGTCCTGGCCGGTGATCAGCAGGCACTCCATGACCTCGGGCAGTTCGGCGACCAGCCTATCGAAGTTGGCGAAGCGCTCGGGCGTATGGCGGTCCATGGAAATGTGGATGAGCGCCATCAGCGAGAGCCCCAGTTGCCTGGCATCGAGCAAGGCACGGTAGCCGACAATGAGTCCGGACCGCTCCAGCGCCCGCACCCGCCGCAGGCAGGGTGCGGGGGAAAGGCCGATGCGCTCGGCCAGCTCCTGGTTGCTGATGCGCCCGTCACGCTGCAGCTCGTCGAGGATGCGGCGGTCATAGCGGTCGATTTCCATTTTGGTGTCCTCACTGACATGCGGGATGGATAATTTCACATTATCACAATATATCGCAATTATGTTGCGCTTAGTACCGATATAACCACAATAATAGCAACAACATTTCCACTCGTTCTGCATTAATCTTTCACTATCCGCCACAAGCGGCAAACCAACCTGCGACCGGCCTCACGAGGGCCGGCTCGTTTCCACCTCACAAGGGCACGGAATGGGCAGGTGAGATTATTCCTACTGACCAGGAGCAAGGCCGTGAAACACTACAACCACCACAAATACCGCCCCACCCCGGCGCCACGCCTGACGAACCGCCAGTGGCCCGACCGCAGCATCGAGCAGGCGCCGACCTGGGTCAGCGTCGATCTGCGGGACGGCAACCAGGCGCTGCTCGAGCCGATGAATGTCTCGCAGAAACGCACCCTGTGGGCGCTGCTGGTCAAGCTGGGATTCAAGCAGATCGAGGTCGGTTTCCCGTCCGCGAGTCAGCACGACTACGACTTCATTCGCTGGCTGATCGAGGAGGAGCAGATCCCGGAGGATGTCACCATCCAGGTGCTGGTGCAGGCGCGCGAGCATTTGATCGTGCGTTCTTTCGAGGCGTTAAAGGGCGTTCGCCGCGCGATCATGCATGTCTACAACTCGACCTCGCAAGTACAGCGCGAGCGGGTATTCGGCCAGGACAAGGCGGGTATCACCGAAATCGCGCGCAACGGCGCTCGCTGGGTAGCGCGCGAGGCGGCCCGCTATCCCGAAACCGAGTGGGTGTTCGAATACACCCCGGAGAGTTTCACCAGCACCGAGACGGACTACGCGGTGGAGATCTGCGAAGCGGTGCTCGACGTCTGGCAACCGACCCCGGAACGCCGCTGCATTCTCAACCTGCCGACCACGGTGGAAGTCGCCTCGCCCAATGTCTTTGCCGACCAGGTCGAGTATTTCGCCACCCACATCAGCCGGCGCGACAGCGTGGTGCTTTCGGTGCATACGCACAATGACCGCGGCTGCGCGGTTGCCGCGGCGGAACTGGCGGTATTGGCCGGCGCAGACCGTGTCGAGGGAACACTCATGGGCAACGGCGAGCGCACCGGCAACATGGACATCGTCACCATGGCGATGAACCTCTACAGCCAGGGCGTCGACCCGCAGCTCGACCTTTCCAATCCCGACGAGATCATCCAGACCTACACCCGTTGCACCGGCCTGCCGGTTCACCCCCGCCACCCATGGGTCGGCGAACTGGTCTACACCGCCTTCTCGGGCTCGCACCAGGATGCCATCCGCAAGTGCCTGCAGAAACAGCGGCAGGACGAGCACTGGCAGGTGGCCTATCTGCCCATCAACCCGGCCGACCTGGGGCGTGACTACCAGGCGGTGATCCGCGTCAACAGCCAGTCGGGCAAGGGAGGCGTCGCCTTCGTGCTGGAGCGCGACTATGGCCTGTCATTGCCGCGCTGGATGCAGGTGGAGCTGGCGCAGCGGGTGCAGCAGGAAAGCGAGCGGCGTAGCGGAGAGGTCGACAGCGCAACCATCTACGGGATCTTCATGGAGCACTTCATCGCCACGGCCGGCAGCCCGCGCCTGAACGGGTACCGGCTGGATCGAAGCGGCGGCAGGGACAGCGTCGAGGCGCGCATCGTCGAGGGCAACATCGAGACCCTGATCCGGGGCTCGGGCGAGGGCGCCCTCTCCGCCTTCATCGAGGCATGGCAGCAGCACAGCGGCCAGAACGTGGTGGTGGTCGACTACAGCGAACACGCCATCGGCCCCGGGACCGACGCCGAGGCGGCCGCCTACGTGCAGCTCAACATCGACGGCAGGCGAGTCAGCGGCGCGGCGCTGGATCACGACACCGTGAGTGCGTCGCTGATGGCGGTGATGGCGGCGCTCAGCAGGGCATCGCGATCCCCGGTAATGAGTGGAGAACGCAGAGCCGGATTGGCCGGATGACCTGAAACGGTTCTGCGGAGAAAGCCATGGAAAGTTCGGTTTACAGGAGGAACTCTCCCAGGAGCATTGATACAGACCGGAATGGCACTTACTTAAGCCGTAATGTAGGGTGGGTTAGCGCTTTTTGCGTAACCCACCGGGCGTTGCGCAGCAACACAACATCTTTTTTATTGCGTGCCTTACGGCACATCCGGTGGATTACGGCACACACGGCGTGCCTCATCCACCCTACATCGAGGGGGGGGAACCGCTTAAGTAAGCGCCATTCGATACAGACCGGATAAATGAGCCCCAGCGCCATGTCATGTTCGTTCTGCCGGTATATATCAATTTGAAATGGCTTTCCGTCGGCACGGGCAAAGACCAGGCAGGCGTCTTTTTTGCGCGCCTTGCTCGCCTCCACCGCTCCCAGATATCTGTCACGATCGTTGCCGCGTTGGAGACCGCCTGGTACGTGAGGTGCGCAGCCACGCTGCCTGAGATTGGCCCTCGCTTCCTTGGAGCGTCTGCATAGCCTGGCCCCCAGGAGCCTGTCGGACTTAGGTGATCGTAGCGAGCATGGTGGGAGAGCGAGCACAGAGGTTCACGATATCGAGGCGCATAGTGGTTCTATGCAACGAAATATCGGGGGAGAGCGGAGCGAGGGGGTGATGGGCCGCTCTCCCGCCAGCGCAGTAGATCAATCCTAAGTCCGGCAGGCTCCTAGAGCACATTGCGCAGCATCAGTTCACGCGGGTGCGGGTTCAGGTACACCTGCCGGCTGATGTAGGGGTTCGGGTTGCGCCGAAAGTGGTGCTGCAACAAGGTGATCGGGACCACCAGTGGCACCAGGCCGCGCCGGTAATCGTCAATGACGTCGACCAGGTCGGCGCGGTTGACATCGTCGACCTGCTTGCGCAGGTAACCGAGCAGGTGCTGCAGGACATTGACGTGACGCTTGCGGCTGGCCTGTGTTTTCAACACCTGCATGACCCGCTCGATGTAGCGCTCAGCCAGCGCATCCAGCGGGGTGTTATCGAGCCGTGCCAGCATGCCGCCAAGTTCCCGGTAGGCGGAGGGGCTGTGCGCCAGCAATAACAGCTTGTGGCGGGTGTGAAAATCGATCATTCCCTTTTTGCTCAGCCGCTGCTGTCGCAGTGCCTGCCAGCGCGCGTAGACGAGAACCCGCAAGACGAAGTTTTCCCGCAACCCCGGGTCGTTCAGTCTGCCCTCTTCCTCGACCGGCAGCAGCGGGTTGGCCTCCTGCACCGCGCGCGCGAATATACCCGCCCCGTCGCGCTGCGGCATACCCGTATCGCTGTAGACCTTGACCCGCTCCATGCCACAGCTCGGTGAGTCCTTCTTGAACACGAAGCCGCACAAACCGTCCAGCCGCCCTGCGGTTATCGCGCTGTATTCGCGCAGCGCGTCGGTTACGTCGAGGCTGTCATCCCTGCTGCCAACCGCGCGGGGTGCCTGCACGTCGCCGACCAGCCGTATCGACGGGCGCGGCGTACCCATGCCAATCGCGACTTCGGGACAAAATGGCACGAATTCGAAGTGCGCAGCGAGCTCCTCGATGATAAAGCGATTGCGCTTGTGCCCGCCGTCGAAGCGGACCTTGGCGCCGAGCAGACAGGCGCTGACGCCGAGGCGCAGCGGTTTCAATCCGGATTCAAACGTGGTCTGTAATTCAATTGACATGAAGGCTCTCCCTGGACTGCTCACACCGGTAGTTTCAGGCCCCATCCGCCCGGACAGGTCTTACAGCAACGCCTCGATAGCCGCGATCAGGCGTTCGTCCTGCGGACTGACCTCACCGGGAAAACTCGCCACCACGCGACCCTGCCGGTCGAGCAGGTATTTGTGGAAGTTCCAGCGCGGCGCGTCGCCGCTGACATCGGCCAGGTGCCGGTACAAGGGTTCGGCATCGGGACCGCCGCCAAAGTCGCCAACCATGTCTGCATGTCCGCCTCCGCTATGAGTTCGTCGCCATGACGACACATGTATACATTATCTGTACAACTATTGCACTGCTTATTTTCACTATTGGAAAGTCTAAAATATCCGGATACTCGATAATATATACGTTATAACAAGTAATTATAGGTATTTTATAAGCGCGTAGAACAAACCCCCTCTGTACGCCGGATTCCTGGCCGCCGAAATCATTGGACGGGAATCCGGCCACCACCAGGCCGCGATCCCGGTAGCGGGCGTAGATTTCTTCCAGTCCGTCGTATTGCGGCGTGAATCCGCACTTGCTGGCCGTATTGACGATCAGCACGACGCGTCCACCGAATTCCTCGCACAGGTGCACCGGCTTGTCTCCCAGCAGCGGACGCTGGTAGAAATCCAGCGCCGCCGGACAGTCCGCCGCCCCGGCCGGTGCAGCGCTTGCCAGCAGGGCCACCGCCAAAGTCGCCAACCATGTCTTCATGTCTGCCTCCGCTATGAGCTCGTCACCATGACCACTTGTTTATACATTAATTGTATAATTTTTGCACTACTTATTTGCAATCATG
>CAVQCA010000154.1:0-78641 GCA_963710815.1 uncultured Gammaproteobacteria bacterium
TGCGGAAACATGCGTATCCGCCAGGCGCGAAAGCTCCTCCACGTACGGGCGCAGCTGCTTCGCACCCAGTGCGCAATTGAGACCGATGGAAACCGGCCGCGCGTGCCGCAGCGAGTTCCAGAACGCCTCGGTCACCTGGCCGGTGAGCGTGCGGCCGGAGGCGTCGGTAATGGTGCCGGAAATCATGACCGGCAGCCGGGCGCCGCTATCCTCGAAATACGACTCGATGGCAAACACCGCCGCCTTGGCGTTCAGGGTATCGAAGACAGTCTCGATCAGCAGGAGATCGACGCCACCTTCGACCAGGCCGCGGGTCGATTCGGTGTAGGCCGCGACCAGTTCGTCGAAATGGATGTTGCGAAAACCCGGGTCGTTCACGTCCGGGGATATGGACGCCGTGCGATTGGTCGGGCCCAGTACACCGGCGACGAAGCGCGGCTTTTCGGGAGTACGAGCTGTGAACGCATCGGTGGCCTGGCGCGCCAGCCGGGCGGCAGCGACGTTGATCTCGCAGGCCAGATCCTCCATGTGGTAGTCGGCCATGGCGACGCGGGTGGCGTTGAAGGTATTGGTCTCGATGATGTCCGCACCCGCCTCGAGATAGGCATCATGGATCTCGCGAATGACGTGCGGCCGGGTTAACGTCAAGAGGTCGTTATTCCCTTTGAGATCCGAGGTCCAGTCGGCGAAACGCTCGCCGCGGTAATCGGCTTCCGCCAGCTTGTAGCGCTGGATCATGGTGCCCATGGCGCCATCCAGGAAAAGGATCCTTTGATTGAGCAATTCCTGTATTTTTTTCATGTCTTTCATGCTAATAAATTTATTTTATAAAGTTTAACATGGACGTCGTTTTTTACCTGCATGATGTTCAGCATGAAACAGGGCACGGCGACAGTGAACCATTGGACGGGAAACGGGTCTCATTTTTGTACGGCAAGCCCCTAAATATCGTATGAATTTGAATTCAATCTACCAGATATAGTATTCTCCGCCTGCCAACAACACCTACCGGACAATCACCTACACTTTACGGCATAGGGATTTCGCATGCTTTCATGATGGGCAACAAACGGGCCATAGTCGTGCTTCTCTGCGCCCTGTCGCTGCCGGCACCGGCAGCCGCCAATGGGGCCGGAGATATGTTCGGTTTTATGTTCCGCATGATGCTGACCATGATGAACATCATGGCGAATTCCTCGAACAACACGAACTCCTGGTCTTCCCCCCTGAATTACTCCTCCGGTCTCGGCGTCGGTAGCTGGCCGCTCACATCCGCTGGCTATGGGCTTGGCGGCTGGCCGGGAATGGGTATCTGGCCCGGCGGCGGGTTCGGCGCCACGCCCTGGACACTACCCATGGCAGGCAACCCCTGGGCCTCCCCCTCGGGAATCAATCCGTTTGCCGCAGCAGGTTACGGCATGCCCGTCAACCGCCCATGGCCGGGCATGCCGGGGGGCTGGAATGCCTACCGCGGCGGCTCCCTGCTGGAGGGCACGTGGTATGGAACGAGCGGAGAGATTCTGGAAATCAGGGGACAGCGCTTCATGCTGCGAAATGCCACGACGTCGCTGGAGGGAGCGCTCGACATCGATGACAATATAGTGAAGATGTACTCACCCCGGACCGGCGTGGTGAATGTCTACCAGTTCATGCGCAACGAAACCGAACTGGTGTTGCAGGATCCCGGTGGTCAACGCCTGCTGTTTTACCGACGCCCCTTCATGGCCGGTTTGCCGATCCGCGTTTTCTAACCGCCACGCGCATCCGTGGGCGCGAATCCCCCGCTGTCCTGATATGCTTCCAGCATAGACACCAACGGGAATATCCCGTCCGGAGATGCTGATGCGCACGCGATCCGTATCCCTGCTGCTCCTCCTGATGTTGGGCGCCGTGTGCGTCCATGCCGCACCGGCGACATCCACCGGCGTGGAGAACACCGGAGAATACCGGCAATGGATCCGGGAGATGAAGACTGCGACTCGCGGCCCGTTTTCCCGGCTGCGCTGGTTTTGCAAGGATGGCACGACGCTGCCGCCGCAGCCTTTTGGCTGTGCCGAGCATGAGGGCGGCCATCAGCACGGCGAATGGAGCAGCAAGACCCGGGAACTGCGCGCCCAGGGTTATTTCATTGCCGCCATACTGGCGGGCGTCGATGCGGAGGCGCTGGCGTCACAGCCCGATTTTCTCGATATCTACAACCAGCTGCTGATCGAGCGTTTCCTCGTCAGCGTGGATGACGGCTGGATCCTGCGCCGCGCCCTGTTCTACCGCGGGGCGATCCAGGACGAGGACGAACGCGCGGGCGGTCGTGACCTGCTGCTGACGCTGAGTGGAAAACCCGAGTGGATCACGCTGCGCTATGCAGGACTACGCAGTGGCGCCGCCCTGTTGCCGCATGGCAAGGACAGCGCGTCGATACAGCGGGTGCGGCAACTTTCGGCATCGCTCTCCGACCAGGATCCCGGCTTCATCACGCTGCGCACCAAGGTCCATGGCACACCCGATGCCGGGGATGCGCAGCGGGTGCGCGACTACGCCGCCGGGGTTGCGGATCCGGAACTCAGGTCGAAATACGACACCCTGGCGGAGGAAATCGATCACGTCTACCGGTCAGTCCCCCTGCCGCAACAGCTGGATGAGAACGCACGGGTTTTCACCCGGGCGGTCTGGCTGCAGAAGCTGCTGCGCACGGCGGCCGACTCACTCCGACGGGATCCCGCGGCGGACCATCGCCTGCAGGTCACCGCCCGGCTGCTCGCTGACCTGCGTGATGCACTGCCGGATATTCGCCAGTCCGTGGCCCGCCTGCGCATCCTCGATCTGAGCCTGGTGGTGGAGGGGGAATACTTCCGAGCCAGCGCGGAACTGCGCAAGCGGCTGCCGCGGGCCTCCCGGCGGCAACGGCTCGAGTGGCTGGGGGCGGGTGTCGAGGCGGCCTATGGCACCGGTCTGATCAACCGGCGTGGCCGCGGCGAGCTGGAGAAGTCGCTCGCCCGCCTCGGCGCCAACGCTGTCCCGCTGGCGGTTTACCGGAACGAGCTGGCTTATCTGGCGCGCGTCCCCGCCTGGGGGACACAGACACTGCGCTTCCAGTTCGACGCCGCCATGCAGAAGCTGGCGGAGATCGAACCTCTGGCGTTGCAATTCATCCCGGACCAGCTGCGCGGCAGCCCCCTGCTCTTCTATTCGCAGGTGCTCGACAGTCTGTCGCGCGATGCCAACCGGCTGGCGGGTGTGCGTCACAACCTCTTCGGTGAAGAGATCGGTGTCGGTTTTCGCGCCCTCAACCCCGGACTGGCGCGCGGTGTGCTGCATACCAGCTACGATCAGGGCAAGCGCGATGAGCTCGATCCCGACGGGATTTATCTGCTGCCGGAAACCCTTTCCGACCTGCCGCCGGTGGCCGGCATCCTGACCGCCGGCGAGGGCAATCCGCTGTCGCATGTACAGCTTCTTGCGAGGAACCTGGGCATTCCCAATGTCGTGGTCGACGAGAACCTGCTCCCGAAACTGCGGGCGCATAACGGACAGAAGGTCGTGCTGGCCGTCAGCCCGGCCGGACAGGTCGAACTGGTGGCGGACGGTGAGCGCTGGAACGCCGTCTTCGGCACGGCGGACGCCCGGCAGGCGGTGCTGATCCGGCCCGATCTGAAAAAGCTGGATCTCGGCATGAGGGATTTCATCGACCTGGACCGGCTGCGCGCGAGCGATTCCGGCCGCATCGTCGGTCCGAAGGCGGCCAAGCTGGGCGAACTGCGCAGCCACTTCCCGGAGGCGGTGGCGCCGGGTCTTGCGATCCCCTTCGGTGTGTTCCGGGAAGTGGTGCTGGAGCAACCCTACCAGGACACCGGGCGCAGCGTATTCGACTGGATGGTGGAGCAATACCGCCATATTGATGCGCTGCCGGCCGATACCCCGCAGACGGCGCGAGGCGACCGAACGCTTCCGCGTCGAACTCCATGACCTGGTCGCCAATGCACGGCTCGACCCGGCGTTCCAGCAGCGCCTGCGCGCCGCCATGGTCAGGACCTTCGGCAGTCTGGACGGACTCGGGGTCTATCTCCGTTCGGACACCAACGTCGAGGATCTTCCGGGGTTTCACCGGCGCCGGCCTGAATCTGACCCTGCCCAATGTGGTGGGTTTCGACAATATCGTGAAGGGCATCGCACAGGTATGGGCCTCGCCCTTCACGGCGCGCGCCTTCGCCTGGCGCCAGTCGCGCATGGAACATCCCGAAGACGTCTACCCGGCCGTGCTGATGCTCAAATCGGTGCCGAACGACAAGTCCGGCGTCATGGTCACCGCCGATATCGACACCGGCGACACCGGCGTGCTCTCGGTGGCCGTCAACGAGGGCGTGGGCGGCGCGGTCGACGGCCAGTCCGCCGAATCGTTGCGCATCGACACGCGCGACGGTTCGGTGCGGGTGCTGGCGATGGCCACGGCGCCCTGGCGGCGCATGCCCGCACCCGGCGGTGGCATCGAGACCTTGCCGGTGAGCGGGAATGAGGCCGTGTTGCGGCCTGCTGAGATCCGCCAGCTCATCCAGCTTCGCCAAAGAGTTGCCGCAGCGCTTTCCGCCCATCACCGACGCTGCGGGCAAGCCGGCGCCCGCGGATATCGAGTTCGGCTTTCTCAATGGCAAACTGCAGCTCTTCCAGCTGCGTCCCTTCCTCGAGAGCCGCCAGGCCCTCGGTAGCGCCTACCTGCGACGGATGGACCAGACTCTGCGGGTGGACGAAAACCAATCCGTGGACATGCGGGAAACCCCGTCACTCATGAAGCCCTCGGCACTTTGCGGCACTGGCGCTGTTGCTTGCCATTGCGGGAACTGTCCGGGTCAAGGCCTATCCCCTCGATGGCTACGCCGAAACCGGCATCCGGCGCGTCGAGGCGGCCCGCCTTGCCAACGCCGGCACCATCCCGGGCGCCAAACAGCCCCCGGGCGCGCTGCTCACCACGGCACAGGTGGATCTGCGCCTGCTCGACCACAAGGACCTGGAGCTCCCGGCCCCGGATGCCGCCTTCACACGGGACGTCGTCAAACTGCTGGGAGACAATGCCGACCGCTACGGTGTGGCGGTTCTGGATATCACCGACCCGGCGCACCCGCGCTATGCCGAGCATCGCGGCGAGCATCGCCAGAACGTCGGCAGTGTCGGCAAACTGGTCGTGGCGCTCGCCCTGTTTCAGGCGCTGGCGGATATCTGGCCCGATGACCTGGCGAAACGCCGGCAGGTCCTCAAGGGAACCATCGTCACCGCCGACGGCTTCAGCCATTGGGACCATCACACCATCCGCATCTACGATGTCGCCACAAGGAAACTCACCCGGCGCAGCCTGCGCGACGGCGACCGCGGTTCGCTGTGGGAGTACCTGGACTGGGCCCTCTCCGCCAGTTCCAATTCGGCGGCCGCCATGGTCATGCGCGAGGTCATGCTGCTGCGCCAGTACGGCAGGGACTACCCTCCTTCGGAAGAAGAGAGCGAGCGTTTTTTCCGCGAGACACCCCGCAAGGAACTGACCGAACTGTTCCGGCGCACCTTTTACGAACCGGTCACGCGAAACGGCCTGGACCTTGACCAGCTGCGCCAGGGAAGTTTTTTCACCGCGGAAGGCAAGAAGCGTGTTCCAGGGCCGGGCAGCAGTTACGGCAGCGCGCGGGAACTGATGAAATATATCCTGCGTATGGAGCAGGGGCGACTGGTGGACGAGTTTTCCAGCCGCGAGATCAAGCGACTGCTGTACATGACCGAGCGACGCATCCGCTACGCCTCCTCCCCCGCGCTGAAGGATGCCGCCGTCTATTTCAAGTCCGGCTCCCTGTATAAGTGCAAGAAAGAGGAAGACTTCACCTGCGGCCAGTACCGGGGCAATGTCAGGAACTACATGAACTCGGTGGCGATCGTCGAGAGCCCCGCCGGCGACTATCGGCTCGATTACATGGTCACCCTGATTTCAAACGTATTGCGCAGGAACTCCGCCGTGGATCACCAGACGCTGGCCACACGCATTCACCGGCTGATCGAGGCGGCGCACCCCGCGGCGAACCGGAAGGCGTCGGCCTCCGGCGAACTTTGTGTCTGTGCGGTAAACATGGCGACCGTGGGCGAACACTACCAGCCGTACGTTGTTCATGACGCATCCCGGTTCGTTGCGCAGAGAAATCATAATGGCCACGGAAAAACACGGAATAACACAGAAATTTATTTCGCACTTCGCGTATCCTTCGTGTATTTCCGTGGCGATTCGAGGCTTCGTCGATGCCATCGCAGCATCCTCGCGTCATGGCCCGGCATGGTGTACCAGCGACTTGAATTCATTGAGGATGTCGCCGAGGGAACGCGACCCCGGGCGACCTTCATCCGGCGCGCCCAGATGCTGCAGCAGCTCGCCGTAGAGATCGGCCGGCAGTACATTCTCCAGGTATTCGATCGCGGTGCCGCGCAGATTGTCATCCCGGCTCATCAACGCATGCATGGACAGGTGCACCGCATCGGGATCCAGCGTGAGCGACAGCAGCGTGAAGACATGCTCCAGTCCCCGGTCGATATGCGGGTGGGCCAGCGGTTCGTCATGATCGTACTCCAGCGTCAGTTCCACGTCGCGACCCTGCCACGCCTGCGCACTGGCATGAAGTTCGTCCTTGATCGCCGAGAATACCTCCTGCCTGGGTATTCGCAGCCTTGCGTTTCGTGAACGCATGCGGGCCAGCGCCCTTGCGCAGCTGTAACGCACGTTGAAGGCGTTATCGGCGATGCCCAGCAGCAGTGCCTCGATGACACGGGGGTTGTGGCTTGCTTCCAGCACGCCGGGCAGGCGCTGACGCACCAGCAAGGGCAGATCCGGATCCATCAGCGCGTCGGTCAGCTGGCCAATGATCCGCGGGACCAGCCAGCGCAGTTCGGTGCGCGCATCCTCGCTGATTTCACCATGACCGAGCAGTGGAATCAGGTAAGGGGTGAGGCGAACATCGATCAGCGAGCTGTTCAGTGCCCGCCGTATACGTTCGGTTTCACCGGAAGACAGATCGGTCACGACGCCGGCCAGGCGTGCGTCGTCAGCCGGCGGATCAGGTTCACTCACGCCGGAAGCGGTTGTGTGCCGCCGCTGCATGGCATCGATCTTCGTCTCGAGGAAGTCACGTTCGGAATAGACGTTGGATTCCGCCAGGATCTGCTGGGTGGTGGCATCCACGATGTCCCCCTCCTCGATGCGCACCACGCCCTTGCGCAGGCTGAGGGCAAGCTGGTTGATATAGCCCCGGTTGAGTCGACTCACCACGTACAGGGCAAGCGCGGCGGTGGCAACCGCGCAACCGGTCACCACGGCGATTGGCAAATCCGGCGAGAGAAACAACAGCAGCAGAATGAGGCCGCTGCCCAGCAGGTCGCCGAGTCTGTCGCTCGCCACGTCGATGATGGATTTCGTCGGTCGCTTCTTGTGCGGTGGCAGCGGTGTGTAGAGCAGCTCGAAGGCGGAGCGAAAAAAGGAGTTCACGAAAACCGCCTGCCCCCCGCGCAGCATCACCATGGTCCAGAGCCGGGTAAAGGCGCTGGCGACGGCGCCGAACATGACTATAACCGCCGGCAGAACGGCGATGGTGATGCCGATACCGAAGCGCTGCAGGACGGGCCTTCCAAACAGTGTCTGCAAAACGAAACCGAGCACACCGACGATGGCGTAAAACGACGCGAAAAAAGCCACCAGTGATTCGCTGTCGCTGAAGTGGGCGGAAGCCTCCGCTTTGAAGGCGTAATCCAGCAATGCCGTCATCGCGGCGATCAGCAGCATCAGCGCCGCCATCCATTGCAGATAGGGCGTGCGGGAAATGACGCTGAAAGCGGAACGGGCCTTCATACCCTGCTCGGTCTGGATGCTGCGTGCGGGCATGCCAATGCCCCTGACCGCCAGCGCGCATACCATGTGCAGGCCGCTCAGGAACAGCAGCATGGTCCGCACGTCGAAAATCGCACTGACCCGCTCCGCCAGCACGCCCCCGATGATGCCGCCGAAGGTGGTCGCGGCGGCGATGCGGGCGATGCGCTGTTTGGCGGAGTGGGGATCGAATCTCTCGTTGATGACCGACCAGAAACCGCTGATGAGTATGGCGCCGAACACGGCCATGTGCAGATACAGGACGACGGAGGCGATACCCGCATGGAAAACCAGCAGCAGCCACTCACCGATAAAGAGTATCGCGCTGACACCAAACACTGCGGGAACCAGCGTGAAAGGGGAAAACCGCGACAGCAGGCGCGACATGATCAGCACGCCCGTCATGGAGGCGATGGCCGAGGCGATCATGACCTTGGGGAGGTTGGTGACGTCGAAATTGGACAGAAACAGCGCGTCTCGCGTTGCCTTGCCGGCCACCTGCTGCGCAATCATGGTGGTCGCCGCGAACAGGGCGAAAGACAGGGCGGCGGCGTCAGAACGTTGCGTAGCGCTCATCATGCGGGTACGGGGGGCTGATTCACAAACGTATGGTATTCCCTGGCGAGCAGCACCAGCACAATGATCCATGCGCCGCAGATAAGCAGCGTCAGACCGCCCAGATTCACGGCATTCTCACCCAGTGGCAACAGCCCCGCGAGCAGCAGGATCAGGGCCGACCCCAATACCTTGAACAGACGATAACCGAGCATGTCTATCCATGCCTTGGCCTGGTAGGTGCGCACCGGGTCAACAGGTATATACAGCTGCTCCTTGGAAGCCCGGTTGATGGAGTAGGACAGACCCCGGTCCCCGATCTTCATCACGGAGGCGATCATCAACGTGGGTTGCGCCATGAACAGCAGTGATGACACGGCGAGGACCACCGGCTGCGTCACCATACCCCACATGACCCCGAGATAGCGATGCATGAACGGCGTGATCAGCAGGTTGATCGCTATGGAGATCATCCCGAGCACACTGAAAAAACCGGAGATGTATTCGGTACGCGCATCGAGCGTCGTGTAGCTGCTCGCTACCGCCTTGATGAATTGATACTCGACTACCGGCTGCGCCAGCTGGGAGCACAGCAGTGAGCCGGCAATAAGTATCAGGTAGCGGCTTTTAATCAGCGCCCGCCAGCCGCCCGCGAGGACCACCGGTCGCCCCTTGACCGGCACTTCACGATAGAGTCCCATGCGGCCCATGACAAGATTCAGCAGAAAGGTAACGATCAGTATGCCCGCGCACGAGAGCAGCAGGTCAGGTGTTTTCATGGGGGTGAATTCCAGCATGGCCGTGGCGGCCGCCCCGCCAATGACGCCGCCGAGCAGACCGCCGGTACCGATAAACCAGAAAGACCTGCGGCCCGCGTCGGTCCCGGTAACGGAATCGGTGAGACTCCAGAACTGTTCCACCAGGATGACGCTGAATATATCGACGAAGATATAGAAGACAATCGAGACCACCGTTCCCCGCCAGTCCAGCGCCAGCCGGAAAACCACCAGCAGGACGATGAACATGAGGCAGGAACCGAGCACCACCGCAAGACGGCTGTAGCGTTCAACCAATCGGTGGTAGTAGCCGATAAAACTGCCAAGGACCAGGGCCGAGGCAATCCATACCCAGGGGAAATTCTCCGAACCCCAGTACTCGATAAGCAGTGAACGGCTCGCCGACTTGACCTGGTAATACGCGAGAATTATCAGAAAAAAGTTCGAGAACAGGATGATAGAGCGGACATCGAGAGAGTGCACATGCGTTTCCCCGTCCCTGTCTGCGGTGGATTTCGTCGGCATTAACGTGAACGGCTGATTGACCCGGGTTTGATATGACTGTTATCATGCTACCGCATATGCCAATCGCACGTGCAGCCATTTTTGGACTACTCGTACTCGTCATGTCGAATCAGGCCCCGGCCGACGTCACGAGTTCCTACCCCTCCCTCTGGCAAAGCACCAATCACAATTTGCAGCGCCAGCTCGACAAGACGCTGACCCGACTCGGCCTCGACAAGGCCGTGCACGACAGGAAACTGAGCGTTGCGCTGGTGGATATCACCCGTCTGGACAAACCGCGCGTGGCGTCGG
The DNA here is from genome assembly GCA_963710815.1 of uncultured Gammaproteobacteria bacterium. Lineage (GTDB taxonomy): Bacteria > Pseudomonadota > Gammaproteobacteria > UBA9214 > UBA9214 > CAVQCA01. Next base: position 10,027 of record CAVQCA010000154.1, read on the forward strand.
TCAACGGCAATGAAATGCTATATGCCGCCAGCCTCCCCAAGATCGCCATCCTGCTGGGTGCGTTTGTGGAGATCGAAGATGGCGAGATGAAGCTGAATCAGGACACCCGCGACTCGCTCACCCGGATGATCCGGGTATCATCGAATAAAGACGCCACCCGCATGCTGAATCGCGTCGGAAAAAACCGTTTGCTGAGCATACTGCAATCCAGAAAATTTCACCTTTACGATCCCAGGGTCAACGGCGGTCTCTGGGTCGGGAAGGAGTACGGCAAATCAGCCGCCTATCAGCGTGATCCCCTGCATAATCTCTCTCACGGCGCGACCGCCATGCAGACCGCGAGATTCTACTATATGCTGGAAACCGGACGGCTGGTGGGTCCCAGGCTGACACGCGAGATGAAGGACATACTCGGGCACCCCGGCATCCATCACAAGTTTGTAAAGGGCCTCGCCGATTATCCGGATGTAAAGATCTATCGCAAATCGGGAACCTGGCGAGAATGGCATGCCGACAGCGCCATCGTTGAGGCGCAGGGGCACAAATACATTATCGTAGCCCTGGCGGATGATCCCAGAGGCGGCACCTGGCTGAGTCGCCTGATCCAGCCCATACACCAGTTCATGGTACCCACCCGGATGGCGAGTTCCACCCACTGAAGTTCCCGAAGCTCCGCCAGCGCCGGACACGGCTCTCCTCACGCGGTTTTCGCCGCCGCACGATACGTACAGGAGTTATGGATATTCATAACCCGTCCTGTGCGGTCTCCCGTTCGCGTGCCCGGAACTTTGCGATGACTATTCCCCCCTGTAAACTCTGCGCTGGCTATCGCTGCATCGTTGTCTCCCGGTCGCCGGCGGGAGAATCGCCAGTGACGTGGTCGCGAGAGCATCCCGGATGCCCGAGGTTCAGTGTTATGTCGCCTGTTATGCCTGCCTGCCGCTTTCCTGTCCGCTGCACGGCCTGGAATGATCTCCTTCCCCTGTTCAGCCCGCGGGACAGCGCCAAGAGGTCCCGCGATCGCCGTTATTGCCTGGCAGCGGCGCTGTTGCTCTGCATCACCCTGGCGGGATGTGCGGAACCGGGAGTGGAACAGAACACGCATGAAATGCTGAACGCCACGCTCTGGCGGCAAACCTCGGCCGAATACCGGGCCATTGCCGAGCAGACCTATCGTCTGGCGCATGCAAATCTCGATCTGGCGCTGGCGGACCCGGGCTGGACCGCCGCCCTGGAGCAGACCGGGGATGCTGCTGGCCTGCCTCCCGCAATCATTGTCGACCTCGACGAGACGATCCTCGATGACACCGGCTATGAAGTCCGCGTTATCCGGGATCTGGAAAGCTATACGCCGGAGAGTTTTGCCGAGTGGTGCCGTGAGGTGAACGCCCCCGCCATCCCGGGCGCCCGGGAGTTTCTCGACTATGCGGATGCTCATGGAGTCACCGTTTTTTACTACAGTGCGCGCAAAGCGGCACTGCGTGAATGCACCACCAGGAACCTGCGGGAACTCCACCTGCCCTTCCCCGACGACACGCGGCTGTTGCTGACCGATGGAGAAAGCAAGTCGGACCACCGTGCCAGTATTGCCCGACACTATCGTATCCTGCTCCTGGTAGGCGATAACCTGGAGGATTTCATGGCCGGTTCCAAAGCCGACCCCTCCGTCCGCCGCACGCAGGCCGGGCGTTACGCGCAGCGCTGGGGCCGTGAATGGATCATTCTGCCCAATCCCATGTACGGGCAATGGGAAGCCGCAAGCTACGGGTTCGATTCCCGATTGTCGAGACCGGAGCAGTTGAAGCGGAAGCTTCTCATGCTGCAGGAGCAGTGATGGTATACAAGACCGTTATCTCAACGGCAGTGTCAATACACGATTCGTATCAAGGAGTCATTCGATGATCCGCAGCTGCAAGTATCTCTTCCCCGCGCTCGTGTTTACCCTGGGCGTCCTTGCGGCCCTGCCGGCCGGCGCCGTGCCGACGACCGGGCAACTGGCCAACATGGCCTATATGGGCATCTATGAAAAGCCGGTGACCTTGAAAAACGGCCGCTGGGAGGGCAAACCCTTCATGGCAGGCGGCAGCTCCCGTCCCGCCGTCAGACTGGTCAAGGATTTCATGCTGACCGGCGACCTCGATAACGATGGCAGTGATGAGGCCGTCGTCCTGCTCCGGGAGAGTTCCGGCGGTTCGGGCAGCTATAATTACATCGCCGTGGTGGGAATGCTTAACGGGAAACCCTTCAATCTGGGTACGGCCCTGATCGGCGACCGCATCCAGGTGCGTGACGGCCGCATCGACGGCAACAGGATCGAACTCGACGTAGTGGAGTCTGGACCCCGGGACGCCTCCTGCTGTCCCTCGCAAAAAGCCACGCGCTCCTGGACACTCGATGCGACGGGCCTGCATGTCAATGCCCCGCGTAACACCGGCACACTGTCTCTGGCCGATCTCGCGGGTCCGGAATGGGTGCTGAGCCGCTTTAACCAGGACGAGCCGCTGGCGGCACAGCCTGAAATCACGCTGGTCTTTGACGGCAATCGCATTTCCGGCAAGAGCGCCTGCAATCGTTATTTTGCCGGTGTAAAACCGGCCAGTGAACTGCCCGACGAGATCAGGGTGAGCGGGATCGGCAGCACCCGCATGGCCTGCCCGGACGAGGTCATGGCGCTGGAAACCCGCTACCTGGAGGCGCTTGCGGATGTCACACGTTTCAACTTCGTGGCCGGCAAGCTCGCACTCACCTGGAAGAAGGATGGTGCGACCCACACCATGCTGTTTGTTCCCCGTCAACCGAAGCAGCAATAGCGCGCGCAGGGTTGGCCGTCTCGGGCGTGTCGATCACCCGGGGCCGATTGCCTCCCGGCCGCCCATGTAGCCCTGCAGAGCGGCAGGAATGCGAATCGAACCGTCGGCCTGCTGATAATTCTCCATGACCGCGACCAGCGTGCGACCGACCGCGAGACCGGAGCCATTGAGCGTGTGTACCAGTTCCGGCTTGCCGGTTTGCGGATTGCGCCAGCGGGCCTGCATGCGCCGTGCCTGAAAGGCCTCGAAGTTGCTGCACGAGGAGATCTCGCGGTACTTCTGCTGGCCCGGCAGCCACACCTCGAGATCATAGGTCTTGGCGGCAGAGAATCCGATATCACCGGTGCACAGGGCGACGACGCGGTAGGGAAGCTCCAGACGCTGCAGGATGCCTTCCGCGTGGCCGGTGAGTGATTCCAGCGCTTCATAGGAGTCTTGCGGACGCACCACCTGCACCAGTTCGACCTTCTCAAACTGGTGCTGTCGTATCATGCCGCGGGTGTCCTTGCCGTAGGAACCGGCCTCGGAGCGAAAACACGGCGTATGCGCCACATAACGCCGGGGCATCGAGTCGTCTTCGATAATCATCCCACGGGCCAGGTTGGTCACCGGCACCTCGGCGGTCGGGATCAGGTAGTACGCCGGCTCGCTGCAGGTCCGGAACAGGTCTTCCTCGAACTTGGGCAACTGCCCGGTGCCGCGCAGGCTGTCGGCATTGACCAGATAGGGTACATAGAGCTCGGTGTAACCGTGTTCCCGGGTATGGGTGTCGAGCATGAACTGGATCAGCGCCCGGTGCAGGCGCGCCAGCGGTCCCTGAATGACGCTGAATCGAGCCCCGGAAATTTTTGCGGCGTTCTGGAAATCGAGCAGGCCGAGCCGCTCGCCGAGATCGACGTGATCCCGGGGCTCGAAATCGAAGCCGGACGGTTCGCCCCAGCGCCTGATTTCCAGATTATCCCCCTCGCCGCGCCCGTCAGGCACGGAGTCATGCGGGATGTTGGGTATGCCCATCAACAGGTCACCGAGCACCTCCTGCAGACCGGCCAGCGCTTCCTCCGCCGCCTTGTGCTGACTGCCCAGACCCTCGACCTGCTCGAGTAACGGCCCGATCTCCACCCCCGCGGCACGGGCCTTGCCGATCTCCTTCGAACGCCGGTTGCGTTGTGCCTGCAGTTCCTGCGCCCTGACCTGCAGGGTCTTGCGCTGCTCCTCGAGTTCCCGCAGGCGGGCGGTATCGAGGACGAAGCCGCGGCGCGCCAGCGCGGCGGCGACCAGGTCGAGGTCGTTGCGGATGAGTCGGGAGTCAAGCATGTTTTCTTCTTCAGTCGTCGGCGGGATGCCCCGGGCGGTCGATCACGGGCGCAGTCCCGATCGTCCCATGATTCACGGGCGGTTATGGTACACGCAGACCGTATCGCGTGCATCGTTGCCGGGGACGATCGACCCCTCGTCGTACGCCACGCCGCCCGGCCCGTTACGCCTCATTCCTTGAATTTCCCGTCCAGTTCCCGCAGGTGGGCGAGTTTCTCGGCAATCCGGATTTCCAGTCCGCGATTGACCGGCCGGTAATAACGCACCGGCGACATGCCCTCGGGAAAGTAATGCTCACCGGCGGCATAGGCCTCCGGTTCGTCATGAGCGTAGCGGTAGGCCTTGCCATAACCCAGTTCCTTCATGAGGCGTGTAGGGGCGTTGCGCAGGTGGACGGGCACCTCGAGCGAGCCGGTTTTCCCGACGTCGGACCGGGCGGCGTTATAGGCGGTGTAGACGGCGTTGCTCTTGGCCGCGCAGGCGAGATAGAGCACCGCCTGCGCCAGCGCCAGTTCGCCTTCCGGGCTGCCCAGCCGCTCCATGACGTCCCAGGCATCCAGGGCCAGAGCCAGGGCGCGCGGATCGGCGTTGCCGATGTCCTCGGAGGCCATGCGCACCAGGCGGCGGGCGATGTAGAGCGGGTCGCAGCCGCCATCCAGCATGCGCACCAGCCAGTAGAGGGAAGCATCGGGGGAGGAGCCGCGCACCGACTTGTGCAGGGCCGAGATCTGGTCGTAGAAATCGTCACCGCCCTTGTCGAAGCGGCGCATCCCGCCGGCGATGACTTCATTCAACACGGCTTCAGGGATGACGCCGTTCGTCTCCGCGAGATCGGCGGCGATCTCGAGCAGGTTGAGCGCCCGCCGGGCATCACCGTCCGCGGCCTGCGCCAGGCGGTCGCGCAATGCCTCCTCCAGCACCAGCGCACGCTCGCCGAGTCCGTGCTCGCGGTCCTCGAGTGCGGCATCGACAATGCGGCGCAGGGCATCGGGCTCCAGCCGTTTCAGGGTGTAGGTCCGGGCCCGGGACAGCAACGCACTGTTGAGTTCAAAAGAGGGATTCTCGGTCGTGGCGCCGATGAAGATGATGGTGCCGTTTTCCACGTAGGGAAGGAAGGCATCCTGCTGCGCCTTGTTGAAGCGGTGCGCCTCATCGATGAACAGGATGGTCAGGCGTCCTTCCTGGGCGCGTACCCGTGCGGCGGTCTCAACGGCGGCGCGGATATCCTTGACACCGGCCATGACCGCCGAGAGGATGAGAAACTCGGCGTTGGTCTGCTCCGCGAACAGTTTCGCCAGCGTGGTCTTGCCGGTCCCCGGGGGTCCCCACAGGATCATGGAATGAAGCTGACCCTGTTCGATCGCGCGGCGCAGGGGTTTCCCGGGTCCGAGGATATGCGACTGGCCGGTGAAGGCATCCAGCGAGCGCGGCCTCATCCGGTCGGCCAACGGCCGCCAGGTGTCTGTACCAGGGCCTGTTAACACATGTATGGTCGTCGCGGCGGCGCGGGCCTTGCGCCGGTTCACCCGGGGTCGCCGACGACATCCACATCCGGCGGCGGTACGAAGTGGAAAATGCCCTCGCCCACCGGGCCATTGCGCACCAGTTTGCTGAAGGTGAACGTGGTGCTGTTGCCGAATTTGTCCCTGGCTTCAATGCGCGAGAGCGTGCCTTTCGTAAAGAAGAGGCGGACATCAACGACGTTACTGTCATCGTTCTTCGGCGTAAGCAGGACTTCCTGTTCACCGTCGGATGCGGGCTGTGCCTGCATCCGGAAGACCTTTTCAAGCGGCTCATTGCCGCTCAGCAGCATGGCGGGCGTGGCACTGAACACCTTGTCCATCGGCTGTACGCTGACCTGCGCCAGGTCTTCGTCATAGGACCAGAGGTGCTTTCCATCCGCCACAAGCTGCTGTTTATAGGGTGTCCGGTAATTCCAGCGGAATCTTCCCGGCCGCAGGATCCAGACGTGGCCGTCGGACTCCTGTTGCACCTCGCCTTTGCTGGTGAGGACCTGCTGGTGGAAATCCGCCTCCAGGGTATGCAGGTCCGTGAAGAAGGCATGAACGGTATCCATGGCGCTGCCCGCGAGGACCTGCGGACTCGCCAGAAGACAAGCCGCGAGCGCGAGAAAACGCGGCAAATGCCACAGTCTGCGCATCAGGCATCAACCGGCGGTGGCGCCAGCACCTCGCGACTGCCGTTGGATTGCGCCGGGCCGACGACCCCGGTTTGCTCCATGTGTTCGATCATGCGGGCGGCGCGGTTGTAACCGATCTTGAGGCGGCGCTGCACGCCCGAAATCGAGGCACGCCGGGTTTCGGTCACGATGGACACAGCCTGGTCATACAGGGGATCCGACTCCGTGTCATCGCCTCCTCCCTCGTCGCCTGCCAGTCCGGGTACCGCGTCGGAGGATGACTCGAGGATCTCCGTCATGTAATCCGGTTCGGACCGACCCTTGAGGTGGCCGACCACCTTGTGCACTTCCTGATCGGAGACGAATGCGCCATGCACGCGCACCGGCACGGAAGTCCCGGGCATCATGTAAAGCATGTCGCCATGTCCGAGCAAGGCCTCGGCGCCCATCTGGTCGAGGATGGTGCGCGAATCCACCTTGGCCGAGACCTGAAAGGCAATGCGGGTCGGGATATTGGCCTTGATCAGGCCGGTGATGACATCCACCGAGGGCCGCTGGGTCGCGAGGATCAGGTGTACGCCGGAAGCGCGCGCCTTCTGCGCCAGCCGCGCGATGAGTTCCTCCACCTTCTTGCCGACGACCATCATCATGTCGGCCAGTTCATCGACGATGATCACGATAAAGGGCAGTGGCTGCAGCACCGGGTGCTCGGTGCCCTCCAGCATCTCTTCGGGAATGAACAACGGATCGGGGATCGGTTCGCCCGCCTCTTCGGCGTCTTTCACCTTGCGGTTGTAATTGGCGATATTACGCACACCCAGCGCCGCCATCAGCTTGTAGCGGCGTTCCATTTCACCGACGCACCAGCGCAAGGCGTTGGCGGCTTCCTTCATGTCGGTCACTACCGGGGTCAGCAGGTGGGGAATGCCTTCATAGATGGACAACTCGAGCATTTTCGGATCGATCATGATGAGCCGGACGTCTTTCGGCAGCGTCTTGTAGAGCAGGCTGAGAATCATCGCATTGATGGCGACGGACTTGCCGGAGCCGGTTGTACCGGCAACCAGCAGGTGCGGCATCCGTGCGAGATCGGCCACCACCGGCTGCCCGCCAATATCCTTGCCCAGGGCCAGCGTCAGCGGCGAGTGCGAGCTGTCGTATTCCTCCGAGCTCAGAATCTCGCTCAGGCTGATGATGTCGCGGTGTTCATTGGGTATCTCGAGCCCGATGACCGATTTTCCGGGAATGACCTCCACGATACGCACGCTGATCGCCGACAGCGCGCGCGCGATGTCCTTGGCGAGGTTGGACACCTGGCTGACCTTCACCCCGGCGCCCAGATCGAGTTCGAAGCGCGTGATGACCGGACCGGGGTGAACTTCCACCACCTGCACCTCGATGTTGAAATCCAGCAGCTTCATCTCCACGAGGCGCGACATGGCCTCCAGTGCCGACGGCGAGTACCCCTCCCCCGACGGTCGCGGCGGATCGAGCAATGACAGGGGCGGCAACTCGGTATTCGGTGGCGGATCGAACAACGGCACCTGCCGCTCACGCTCCTGGCGTTCACTTCTCTGGACCGGCTTGATCACCGGTTCGATGCGCGGCGGCTTGCGGTTGGCGGTTTTTTCCTGAATGGTCCGCACGTGCTCCTGGCGCTGCCGCTGCGCCCGCCAGCCGGCGATATATTCCGGCAGCCGACCGGCCATGGCATAGACATTGTCCGCCGCGAGGAGAAAGTATTTTCCGGTAAAATCCATGACCGAGAGCCAGGACAGACCGGTAAACAGCGTGACCCCGGTGAGAAACAGGGCCAGCAGGAACAGGTTAGCGCCCACCGGACTGAACAGGCCTGCCAGGCCCGAGCCCACCACACTGCCGAGTACGCCTCCGGCGCCGGCCGGCAATGCCCCCGAGGACAACCCGAATTCCAGCGCGGCCAGCCCGCAGCCGGCGCCCACCGTCAACAGGAATCCGGACCAGCGAATCGCCAGGATATGCAGATCGATCCCGCCGCCGGGTGAACGCCCCCTGAAGACCAGCCAGCCGCTGTAGGCGAGCATGACGGGCAGCAGGTAGGCGAGGTAACCGAGGAGGTACAGCAATATGTCCGCCAGCCAGGCGCCGACCACACCGCCGGAATTGCGAATACCGTGAAGCGTGCCGCTGTGTGACCAGCCCGGATCGAGTGAGTAATAACTGGCCAGGGACACTAGCAGATAAATACCCAGCGTGCCGAGTATGAGCAGCGCCGCCTCGCGCAAGCCCCGTGTGACATGATGAGCCAGCCTGCCTTTCTCTTCCTTTTTGCGTCGTGCCTGAGCCAAAATAATCCTCTTTAGTAACTATATGGGCCAATGCGCTAATTTAATTGTCTTTACTATATCAGGCAAACATTTCTTTCAGCGCTGGATGCACCATCTTCACCGGCTTCGACATTGATTCCCCGGGTCAACGCTTTGCAAGTTTTCCAGTCCGGTCGTGCCATGGCGAGCACATAGGGCAGTAAGGCGGCCGACAGGACCTGTGAAGCGGTCCTGGGTACGGCGCCCGGCATGTTCGTAACTGCGAAATGGATGATGCCGTCCACCTCATAGGTCGGATTTTCGTAAGTGGTCGGCCGTGTGGTCTCCACGCACCCCCCCTGATCGACGGCGATGTCGATGACCACGCCGCCGGCTTGCATTTGGCCGATCATCCGACGCGTAACGACGTGCGGCGCCCGGGCGCCGGTCTTCAGCACGGCACCAATCACGAGGTCTGCCCGGCCCACTTCGCGCGCCACCGCGTCCGCATAGGGATACAGGCCGGTCACATTGTCACCCAAGGCGCGCATCGCCGCCAGCCGGTCACGGTTGATATCGAAGACCACCACTTCCGCACCGGCCGCGGCAGCGAGTATCGCGGCACTGCCGCCTGCGGTTCCGGCGCCGATGATCACCACGCGCCCGCGTTCGGCAGCTGGCAGGCCGCCCAGGAGCAGACCCTTGCCGCCTTGCGGCTGATGCAGGAGACAGGTCCCAACCTGAGTGGCGATGCGCCCGGCGATATCGCTCATCGGCGCAAGCAGCGGCAGGCGGCCCGCGTCATCCTCGACGGTTTCGAACGCCACCGCGGTCAGACCGATCTCCCGCAGCCGGCGACCCAGATCCGGTTCCGCGGCCAGATGGAGAAAGGAAAACAGCAGGTGTCCCCTGCCGAGCAGCGCCAGCTCGCTGGCCTGGGGTTCCTTGACCTTGAGGATCAGTTGCGCACCCGCGTAGACCTCCGCGGGTCCGCGCACTATAGTGACCCCGATGGCGGAATAATCTTCATCGCGGTAACCGGACAGGATGCCGGCGCCCTGTTCCAGGAGGAGGGTGTGGCCGGCATCGAGCAACGGTCCGCAGGCTTCGGGTATCAGCGCGACCCGCCCCTCCCTGGGTTTGATCTCTCGGGGAATTCCTATGCGCATGCTTGCTTTACCCTGCCTTCCAACTTTCGTACCATAACCCGTGGCCTTCCATGCGTCCTGTCGAGCCGTTCCGTGCAGTTGACTGCGACTGCAATCCCCGCCGACCTTCAGATAATGCAACGCCTGTTCGTCAGCGGCACTGTCGATCCAAAGGGAGTAATTATACATGAGTGATGCGAAGCACTGCCGCCTTCTGATACTGGGCTCGGGTCCCGCCGGTTATACGGCGGCCATCTATGCGGCGCGCGCCAATCTCAATCCCGTACTCATCACCGGCCTGGAACAGGGCGGGCAGCTGATGACGACGACCGAGGTGGAAAACTGGCCTGGTGGAGACGCGGCGTTGCAGGGCCCGCAGCTGATGGAAAACATGCGCCTGCATGCGGAACGCTTCCATACCGAAATCATTTTTGATCATATCCACACCTGCAACCTGAAACAGCGGCCGTTCCGCCTGGAGGGCGATGCGGGTGTCTATACCTGCGATGCGCTGATCATCGCCACCGGCGCCTCGGCGATGTACCTGGGGCTGCCTTCCGAGGAGGCCTTCCGTGGCAGGGGAGTCTCGGGCTGCGCGACCTGCGACGGTTTCTTCTACCGGGACCAGCCGGTCGCCGTGATCGGCGGCGGCAACACGGCCGTCGAGGAAGCCCTCTATCTCGCCAATATCGCCTCCCATGTCACGCTGGTTCATCGCCGCGATTCCCTGCGCGCGGAGAAGATCCTGCAGGAGCGCTTGTTCAAAAAAGAAGCCGAAGGCAAAGTGGCGATCGACTGGAACCATGTCCTGGAGGAGGTGCTGGGCGATGACAGCGGCGTGACCGGCATGCGCATAAAGAATGTAATGGATGAATCGAGCAGCGAAGTCCCGTTGCAGGGCGTGTTTATCGCGATTGGCCACAAACCCAATACCGCGATCTTCGAGGGACAGCTGGAAATGAAAAACGGCTACATCAAGGTCAGGAGCGGGACGGATGGAGATGCCACGGCCACCAGCGTGGCCGGCGTATTCGCCGCCGGTGACGTGAGCGACCATGTCTATCGTCAGGCGGTGACCTCCGCGGGTACGGGCTGTATGGCGGCGCTGGATGCCGAGCATTTCCTGGACAATCCCGAGGCATAGACGGCGGCGGGGGACTCTCGCCGCGCACGGCCGCCCGCCATCGTCCGCAGCCCCGGGCGACGTTCACGGGCCAGGCTTCACCGGACGCGAATCATCCCGCGGCGCCGCGGGTCACAACCACGATTTTGCACGCCGCTCCTGAGCATGCGTACCGAAGTCATTACACGGCTGGCGGATATTCCCGCGGATGAGTGGAATCGGGTAACGGGCACCGCCAACCCGTTTCTGCGCCACGAGTTCCTGGCGGCCCTTGAACGCCACAATTGCGTCGGCGAGGCCTTCGGGTGGTATCCGCAGCACATCGCGGTATTCGATGACACCGGCGCGCTCGCTGGCGTCGCGCCCATGTACCTCAAGGACAATTCCTACGGTGAATTCGTCTTCGACTGGTCATGGGCCGATGCCTGCCACCGCGCCGGCAAGCCCTATTACCCGAAGCTGGTCTCCGCCATACCGTATACCCCCGTCACCGGACCGCGCCTGCTGGTCAGGGACGATGCCGATCCCGCAAATGTCAGGGGTCTTCTCATCGACACGGCGCTCATGCTGGCAAGGCAAACGCACTGCTCGTCCCTGCACTGGTTGTTTACCGACGCCGGGGACACCGGGACCCTGCTCGGTCACCACTTCATGCGCCGCACCGGCTGCCATTTCCACTGGCATGACCAGGGCTACCATTCCTTCGAGGATTTCCTCTCCCGTCTGAATTCACGCAAGCGCAAGCAGATCAGGCGCGAACGGCGTTATGTCGAGGAGGCCGGCATCCGCATGCAGATCATCCATGGCCACGAGGCCGGTGAATCGCTGTGGCGGATCATGCACGAGTTCTACCGCTCCACCTTCGAGAAAAAATCCGGCATTCCGACTCTCTCGCTGGAATTCTTTCTCGATATCAGCCGCAGCATGGGCGAGCAGATCGTGCTGGTATTCGCCTGGCAGGGCGCGCAGGCGGTTGCCGGCGCCATCAACCTGCGTGGCGACAAGGCGCTCTACGGCCGGCACTGGGGCTGCAGCGGGTACTATCACAGCCTGCATTTCGAGGCCTGTTACTACCAGGGTATCGAGTACTGCATCGAAAACCGGCTGAACCTGTTCGAACCGGGCGCCCAGGGCGAGCACAAGATCATCCGCGGTTTCCTGCCGACCCTGACCTGGTCGACGCACTGGATCGAGGACCCGCGTTTCCGCCAGGCGGTCGCACAATTTCTCGTCAGGGAGCATGAATCGGTGCTTGAGTATCGGGATGAAATGCAGCGTTATTCTCCGTACCGCGAACCCGCGCCGGGGACCGATGCATGACGACGCTGCGTGGCGCTGCTCCCTTCTGGCTGGATCCCGACAATACGGACATCGATTTTCCGGACGTGGAGCTGGCGCTGAAAGAACCCGATGGCCTGCTCGCCATCGGCGGAGATCTTTCTCCGGCGCGCCTGCTCAGCGCGTATGCCAATGGCATTTTTCCCTGGTATGGTCCCGGTCAACCGATCCTCTGGTGGTCGCCGGATCCACGCCTCATCCTGCGGCCCGGGTCACTGCGCATCTCCCGCAGCCTGCGGAAGACGCTGAGAAGACGCGTCTTCAGGGTGACCCTGGACGAAGCCTTCGATGCGGTCATCGGCCACTGTGCCGGACCACGCGCCAATGCGAGCGGCACCTGGATAACTCCCGAAATAACGGCGGGCTACCTGGATCTTCACCGGCGGGGATACGCCCACTCGGTCGAGTGCTGGCACGGTGACCGGCTTGCCGGCGGCCTCTACGGCGTGTCGATCGGACGTATATTTTTCGGGGAATCGATGTTCGCGCACATCAGCGACGCCTCGAAGGTCGCATTGGTGCATCTGGCGGGGCAATTGAATCGCTGGGGGTTTCCCCTGCTCGATTGCCAGGTCCATACCCGGCATCTCGAGAGCCTGGGCGCCGTGTCCCTTCCCCGAAAGGAGTTCATCCGGCTACTGCGTTCGGCATCCGCACTGCCATCCCCGCCCTCACCCTGGCGATTCGACCCGGATATGGCGCTTTTCTGATCCTGTCCCCGCCGGGGCAAGGTTTTTCTCATCCCCGGGCCTTCCGTGTATAATGCAGCGCCAATTCGCCTATCAGGAGTGGTTAAAACCGGTTTTATGTCAAAGGAAGAACAAATTGAAATGGAAGGGACGGTGGTCGAGACGCTGCCCAACACCATGTTCCGCGTCCAGCTGGAAAACGGGCACGTGGTAACCGCGCACATTTCGGGGAAGATGAGGAAACACTACATCCGGATCCTGCGGGGAGACAAGGTGACCGTCGAGATGACACCCTATGATCTGAGCAAGGCGCGGATTACCTACCGCGCGCGCTGAAGCCCCGCATCAGCGCGCGGCACTCAGTGCACACATTCCTTCTCCTCGACTTCAAAGACCAGGCCGCCGTCCTCTTCATGGATCGCCAGGTGGCCGCCATGCGACAGCCGTCCAAAGAGTAACTCCTCGGCCAGCGGCTTCTTGATGTGCTGCTGGATGAGGCGCGCCATGGGCCGTGCGCCCATCTTCGGGTCGTAACCGTGCAGGGCAAGCCACTTGCGGGCGGCCTCGTCGACTTCGACGGTCACCTGCTGTTCCTGCAGCTGCGCCTCGAGCTCGAAGATGAATTTGTCCACCACCTGCGTGATGACCGCCGGATCGAGGGCATTGAACTGCACGATGGCATCCAGGCGATTACGGAACTCGGGGGTGAACAGGCGGCGGATGACCTCCATTCCGTCGGAGGAATGGTCCTGCTGCGTGAACCCGATCGAGGGCCGGTTCATTTCCTGCGCACCGGCGTTCGTCGTCATGACCAGCACGACGTTTCTGAAATCCGCCTTGCGCCCGTTGTTGTCGGTCAGCGTGCCATGGTCCATGACCTGGAGCAGCAGATTGAAGACATCGGGATGCGCCTTCTCGATTTCATCGAGGAGCAGAACGACATGGGGGTTTTTGCTGATGGCCTCGGTGAGCAGGCCGCCCTGGTCGTAGCCGACATATCCCGGCGGTGCACCGATCAGGCGCGACACCGTGTGGCGCTCCATGTACTCCGACATGTCGAAGCGCACCAGTTCCATCCCCATGATGCGTGCCAGCTGCCGGGTCACCTCGGTCTTGCCGACGCCGGTGGGACCCGCGAACAGGAACGAGCCGATTGGCTTGTGTTCCGCGCCCAGACCGGAACGTGACATCTTGATGGCCGAAGCCAGGGTATCAATGGCATTGTCCTGGCCGTACACCACCATCTTCAGGTCCCGCTCCAGGCTGCGCAGGGTCTCCTTGTCGGAAACGGTCACGGTCTTGGTGGGAATGCGCGCCATCTGGGCGATGATGGTTTCAATCTCGCCGACGCCGATGATCTTGCGACGGCGTGAAGGCGCGTTCAGGCGCTGGCTGGCCCCGGCCTCGTCGATGACGTCCAGGGCCTTGTCCGGCAAATGACGGTCATTGATGTAACGATCCGACAGCTCGGCGGCCGCCCGCAGGGCGCGCGCCGAATATTTCACATTGTGGTGCTCCTCGAACCGCGCACGCAGCCCTTTCAGGATCTCGACGGTTTCATCGACGCTGGGTTCGCTGATGTCGATCTTCTGGAACCGCCGTGACAGGGCGTGGTCCTTCTCGAAGATGCCGCGGTATTCCTGATAGGTGGTGGAACCGATGCACTTCAACTCGCCGGATGCGAGCATGGGCTTGATCAGGTTGGAGGCATCCATCACCCCCCCCGAGGCCGCACCGGCGCCGATGATGGTGTGGATCTCGTCGATGAACAGGATCGCGCCCTCCTCACGACGCAGCTGCGCCAGCACCGATTTCAGGCGTTTCTCGAAATCACCGCGATACTTCGTCCCGGCGACCAGCGTACCGAGATCGAGTGAATAGATGGTGCTCCCGAGCAGCACCTCAGGCACATCGCCCTCGACGATCATCTTTGCCAGCCCCTCGGCGATGGCCGTCTTCCCCACCCCCGCCTCGCCGACAAACAACGGGTTGTTCTTGCGCCGGCGGCAGAGTATCTGCACGGTGCGGCGGATCTCGGGGCGACGCCCGATCAGCGGGTCGATCTTCCCCTGGGCGGCGAGCTCGTTGAGGTTGGTCGCGAAATTCTCCAGCGGCTGTTTTTGCCCGCCCTCGGTGGCGGCCCCGGGCCCCGGGGCGTCGATACTGTCGTCTCCCTGTTCGTGCACCTTGGAGATTCCGTGCGAGATATAGTTGACGACATCCAGCCGGGTGATATTCATCCTGTTCAGAAAGTAAACCGCCTGGGACTCCTGCTCGCTGAAGATGGCAACCAGCACGTTGGCGCCGGTAACCTCATTCTTGTCGGAAGTCTGTACGTGGAAGACCGCGCGCTGCAGCACCCGTTGAAAGCCGAGGGTGGGTTGTGTCTCCCGGGTGTCTCCCGTGGCCAGGCGCGGTGTGGTCTCGTCCAGGAACTTGCCGAGATCCTGCTTCAGGCGCTCCAGATCGGCCCCGCAGGCGCGCAGGACCTCAACGGCGGATGGATTGTCAAGGAGGGCGTAGAGCAGGTGCTCGACCGTCATGAATTCGTGCTGCTTCTCCCGGGCCTCCTTGAAGGCGAGGTTCAGGGTGAATTCCAGTTCCTTGCTCAGCATGGCGATACTCCGGTTAAGCGATCAGACTTTCTCCATGCTGCATAACAGGGGATGCTGATGGCGTCTTGCATATTCATTGGCCTGTGCAACCTTGGTTTCCGCGATCTCGTGCGTGTAGATACCGCAGACGCCACGGCCCTGGGTATGCACATGCAACATGACCCGGGTCGCCTTCTCCCGGTCCATACCGAACAGCTTCTCCAACAGCATGACCACGAACTCCATGGGTGTAAAGTCATCGTTCAGCAGGACCACTTTGTACAGGGGTGGTTCCTTCAGTTCCGGCTTGGCTTCCTTGAGAACCAGCCCTTCTTCGCCGTCGCTCCTGTTTTCCTCTGTCATGGCTGCAATACCCGTCCCGCAGGTGTGCAAGTGGTCGTGGATACCGCCGCGGCATTCTCCTCGCGAGGGTCCCGGCAAGCCGCACGCCGGCATGTAACTGGATATATTATAGAACCGAAAACGCTGCAATAAAAATCTCGTGGCAACGGACGCGGCGAACCGGCAAGGGATATACGTACTTGACTAGGACTAAAAGACGCATATAACTTATGAGCCGCCGGCCGTTCGAACGGCCGGCGGGGGAGGAAGATCCGGGACGTTCTCAACCGGGAGCTGCCGGTGATGCCTGTAGATAGGAATGACGGATGACATGCCATCATGTGCATGTCACAGGAAGGGACAATATGGCAATTGGTACAGTGAAGTGGTTCAGCAATTCCAAGGGTTATGGTTTTATATCTCCGGATGAGGGCGGAGAAGACGTCTTTGCACATTTCTCCGCTATTGAAATGGACGGTTACAAGACGCTGAACGAAGGCCAGAAGGTACAATTTGAAATCACCGAGGGGCCGAAGGGTCTGCAGGCTGCGAATATCAAGTCTACATAATAACCTTCCAGCGGATCTCCACGTCTGACACTCTGACCAGGAGACTCTCGCGTCTTTCTTGGGTCTGTCGGACCCGGGATTGATCAGACGCACTGGCAGGAGAGCGGCCCCCGATTCCCCGTTGCATGGAGTGCTCATGCAGCCCGAAATCGTGCCAGGCAACCTACACACTCTCCCGCCATGCCCACCATGATCACCCGGGCCCGGCAGGCTACCGGGCGTGGGCGATTATCGCCTCCCCGAACTGCGAGCAGCTGACCTTGGTGGCGCCTTCCATCAGACGCGCCAGGTCATAGGTTACCGTCTTCGCGGCGATAGCGCCGGACAGACCCTTGATGATTTTGTCGGCCGCCTCGTTCCATCCCAGATACCTCAGCATCATCTCCGCAGAGAGAATGAGTGAACCCGGGTTCACCATGTCCTTGCCGGCATATTTGGGGGCGGTGCCGTGCGTGGCCTCGAACAAACCGATGCTGTCGGACAGATTGGCGCCGGGCGCCATGCCGATACCTCCGACCTGAGCGGCAAGCGCGTCGGAAATATAATCGCCATTGAGGTTGAGGGTCGCAATGACACTGTAATCCTCCGGGCGCAGGAGTATCTGTTGCAGGAAGGCATCGGCGATCACGTCCTTGATGATGATTTCCCTGCCGGTTCCGGGATTCTGCAGGCGACACCAGGGACCGCCATCCAGTTCGGTCGCACCGAATTCCTCCCGGGCGAGTTCATATCCCCAGTTCTTGAAGGCGCCTTCAGTGAATTTCATGATATTGCCCTTGTGAACCAGGGTGACCGACCCGCGGTCCTGATCGATGGCGTACTGGATCGCCTTGCGTACCAGACGCTTGGTACCCTCTTCCGAAACCGGTTTGATGCCGATCCCGGAGGTGGACGGAAAGCGAATCTTCCTTACCCCCATCTCGTTCTGCAGAAAATCGATGATTTTCTCTGCCGCAGGAGTGCCGGCCTGCCACTCGATGCCGGCATAGATGTCCTCGGAATTTTCGCGGAAGATCACCATGTCGGTCTTTTCAGGCGACTTCAACGGGCTCGGCGTGCCTTCGAAATAGCGAACCGGGCGCTGACAGATATACAGATCCAGCTCCTGGCGCATCGAGACATTCAGGGAGCGGATGCCACCGCCGACCGGCGTCGTCAGCGGGCCCTTGATCGCGACCGTATAGTCGCGAATGGCATCCAGGGTTTCTTCCGGCAGCCAGGTATTCTCGCCGTAGACCTCGTTGGCTCTCTCTCCGGCATAGATCTCCATCCAGGCAATGGAGCGCTCCCCTGCATAGGCGCGCTCGACGACGGCATCGACCACCCGACGCATAACGGGAGTGATGTCGACACCGATGCCGTCACCCTCGATATAGGGGATGACCGGATGGTCCGGCACCTTCAGTGAGCCATCTGTGCTGACCTGAATCCTCTCGCCGGCCGCCGGGACCGCAATCCGTTTGTACGTCATGAAACCGTCCTTCGTGATGTGATGTGATGTGATGTGAGGGAAGTGTTGAATTCGAACCGCAGGCGGGAAAGTGTACAGGATGCAGTTCAAAAAAAAGACCCCTGACATGACAGGGGTCTTTGTTACCTACCCGCCGGCACAAAAGCCGGCGTAACTTCGCGATATTATTCCACCTCGCCCCCGGAGGCCTTGGTCAGGGCCTCCTCGATGGCGTTCGGTGAGCACATGATGCTGAAGAAGGTCGCGCCTGACTCACTCGCGAGCATCGACAGATGCGGCCAGTCGATGGCGATACGGAAGCGCCCGTAGAGCGCTTCTGCCTGATCGCCATAGACCAGGATCTCATAGGGCAGGTGCGCGGTATGCCGCGGCGTGCTCTTGTCAATCCGGCTCATGATGTACTCGTCGCTGCTGCAATCGTCGGGACCGGCACCCTTCATGGCGACACCGAACAGGGTTTGCTCCTTACCCTTGGGATCCTTGCCGGGGATGTCGATGCGATAGACCTCGGCGGTCCCGCCCTTCCCGGCCGCCAGGGCATCCTGGACCGCCTTGACCGCTTCGGCGTGGCTGCCGTATTCGGCCAGCTCACTGGGATCGTCGAAATACTCCATCATGACCGTGTAGTGGTATTTTCTCAGGTCTTTCGCCGTGAGTTTCTTCTCCGATCCGAAATCCATCTTGGCGCCGAGGGCTTTTTCCAGTTGGGCACGCACATCGGAGAGATCGGTCGCCATACGATAGACAGCCGCCATATACACCGGGTTGGTATAGGAGACCTCGATGTCGTCCCCGTTCTTGGTGACGGCGACACGCTGTTCCGCGCCGTAACCACCACGCTCGGACTTGGAGGCAGCGGCCTTCAGTGCGTCATTGGTGACCACGATGACGTCGGCACCCGCATAGGGTGAATATTCACCCGCGATTTGAAATCCGGCGCTCGTGAGTTTGCCCTTGACGTCCGATGCCACGGTTTTGACGTCGCCGGTAGTCTTGTAGGCCAGCACGAAAGGCTGCAGATACTCCGCCGCCAGCGCACTGCCGGCAGTCAGGACAAAGAAGATTCCAACCAGAATTGAATTTCTCAGCATGGCGATCATTACCCACTCCTCCTCACAGGCATGTTTAACATTTAGTGTTTGTTTGACGTAACATTTATACACCGTAACCTGCCACCCACCGGGTTCCCGGCGTAAAAATGAAGCTCGGAGTATAGGGGAATCGGTGATGATCTGCGAGTGCCAATCGTCATGAAGGAAGCTGCCGGATGGCGGCAGTTATCCGGAATGACCGTCCGGCATAGCGCAGGCAGCCATTTTTCGCGGGCACACGACATATTTTTTTTATAACCTATTGATAATCAGTAGATATGATCTGGACTCCACATGTGACTGTTGCCGCCGTGATCGAACAAGGGGAGCGTTTTCTCCTGGTTCAGGAACGGGAGTCCGGCCAAGTGGTCTTCAATCAACCCGCCGGACACCTCGAGGAGGGCGAGAGTCTGGTTTCCGCCGTCATCCGGGAAACCCTCGAGGAGACCGGCTGGCATTTCCAGCCCGCCGCCCTTATCGGGATGTACCGGTGGCGCCACCCGGCAAAGGGGGTCACCTACCTGCGCGCGGCCTTTTCGGGTTCCGGTGTTTCGCACGATCCGGACCGGGCGCTGGATGAGGGAATAGAACGCACCCTATGGCTTGGTGTCGACGAGATCCGCAGACAGACCGAAATGCTGCGCAGTCCACTGGTGCTGAAATCGATCGAGGACTACCTCGCGGGCGTCCGCTACCCGCTTTCGGTACTCACGGATGTCTAATAACCCCTCCGCCGTCAGTCCTCCCGCCGGCCGATCGGTGGCGCACCCGATGATCCGTGAAGAGCACTGGGCGAGACCGTGAAACGAATCGCACTCGGGTTGTCCGGAGGAGTGGACTCCGCGGTCGCGGCGTTGCTGCTCAAACAGGCCGGACATCATGTGACCGCCGTCTTCATGAAGAACTGGGACGACGACGACGATACCGGCTACTGCCCCGCTGAACAGGACCTGCGTGACGCGCGCGATATCTGTGAACGCCTCGACATCGAGCTGCGGACCATCAGTTTCTCGGCGGAATACTGGAACCGCGTCTTCACGCACTTCCTCGAGGAATACCGGGCCGGGCGTACGCCGAACCCCGATATCCTCTGCAACCAGGAAATCAAATTTCGCGCCTTCCTGGATTACGCGCTGGCCCACGGCGCCGGGGCCATTGCGACCGGACACTATGCCCGGATCGACAAGGACGGGACGATACGCCTGCTGAGAGCCGTCGACCGAAGCAAGGACCAGACCTACTTTCTGCATACCCTTAACCAGACGCAACTCTCGCACAGCCTGTTCCCGATAGGCCACCTGGAGAAACAGGAAGTGCGCGAACTGGCCGCACGGGCCGGGCTGCGCAATCACGACAAGAAAGACAGCACCGGCATCTGCTTCATCGGAGAGCGCAAGTTCCGCGACTTCCTGGCGCGCTACCTGCCGCGGCAGCCGGGGGAAATCAGAACGCTGGACGATGAGCTGATCGGTGAACATCAGGGACTGATGTTCCATACCATCGGCCAGCGACAGGGACTGGGCATCGGCGGGAGAAAGGTGTCGTCGGGTGAACCCTGGTACGTGGCCGCCAAGGATCCCGTTCACAACGTCCTGCGCGTCGTCCAGGGGGTGAATCACCCCGCCCTTTGCCACCGGCGACTGCGCGCCGGCCGCTTGCACTGGATCGCCGGTTCGCCGCCTTCACTGCCGCTTGCCTGCACCGCCCGTATCCGTTACCGCCAGCCCGATCAGCCCTGCCTGCTCACCCCTGCACCCGGCGATGGCGGCATCGTCGAGTTCAGGGAAGCGCAACGCGCGGTGACGCCGGGGCAATCGGTGGTTTTCTACGACGGTGAAGTCTGTCTGGGCGGCGGCGTTATCGAAACGGTCATATAGACGATCTTCCTCACCGCAAAGACGCAAAGTGTTTAATTGTTTTCATAAAAGAATTTCTCTGCGTCCTTTGCGTCTTTGCGTTGAAGGCGGTGTTTATGGACGGATACCTTGCGCCTTTGCGGTGAATACCGTTCGTCAGGGATAATTACCTACTGTATGAAATCCAATCCCAGACATCTCGCCATCGCCCTGGCCGGACTGTTTCAGGCCGTCAGGCTGGTCCAGCAGGTCGCGGCCGGCAGGTACTGCGACAGCGTTGCCCTCGATGCCAGTCTTGCGGGCCTGTTCAATACGGACCCGGAATCGACGGAGTCCGTGTTCGGCGAGCTGGCCGGGATCCGCTCAGGGCTGGAGACAGCGCTCACCCAGATCAGCAGCTTTCGGGCGCGCCGCGACATCGAGCTGACGCGCTACGCCATCACCGTGCTCTACCTGGAGCGCAAGCTCGCGAAGCAGCACACCCTGCTCGAACGCATCCGTGCAGCCATCGACAGCACACGCGGGCGGACCGAAATTGACGGCCTGACAGATCCCGAGGTCATTGCCGGCCTCGCCGGGGCTTACAAGCAAACGGTAAGCACCCTGCGCCCGCAGGTAATGGTCAGCGGCAATCCGGCAATACTCGGCAATCCTGACAAGCAGAACCTGATCCGTGCCCTGCTGCTGGCGGCCATCCGCGCCGCCGTATTGTGGCGCCAGTGCGGCGGGAGGCGCCTTACGCTGCTGTGGCACCGCAAGGCGCTGCAAGAGGCGATCGAGGCCTTGCTGAAGGAGGTAAATGCTGGCCGCTGAGCCGTTACCGTCTCCTGTTTGCATGTATAATTGCGCCTCCGTCAGTGCCGGCCAACCGTGACACCGGGGTGGTTTACCGGTCAGGATCCCGACCCGTCACATGAGGCTCCCAGGAGATCCCTAATGAACGACAGTTTTTCAACCCGCCGCGATCTGCGCATCGGTGAACAGACCTATGAAATTTCCAGTCTGCGCGCCCTGGACAAACACTATCGCGTGGCACGTCTGCCCTGGTCCCTGAAGGTCCTTCTGGAGAACCTCCTGCGCCATGAGGACGGGGTTACCGTCACCCGCAAGGACATCGAGGTACTGGCGAACTGGGACCCGCAGGCCGAACCCGCCGACGAGATCGCCTTTCGCCCCGCGCGCGTCCTGATGCAGGACTTCACCGGCGTTCCGGCCGTGGTGGATCTTGCCGCCATGCGCGATGCCATGCAGCAACTCGGCGGTGACCCGGACCGGATCAACCCGCTGCAGCCAGCGGAGCTGGTCATCGACCACTCCGTGCAAGTCGACAATTTTGGTTCCGACGCCGCCTTCGACCTGAACAGCGAACTGGAATACCGCCGCAACCGGGAACGCTACAGTTTTCTCAAGTGGGGACAGACGGCCTTCGCGAACTTCAAGGTGGTGCCGCCGGACACCGGCATCGTGCACCAGGTGAACCTGGAGTATCTGGCACGGGTCGTATTCAGCGCCGAAAGCGCCACGGGTCTCCAGGCCTATCCGGATACCCTGGTCGGCACGGACTCGCACACCACCATGATCAACGGTCTCGGCGTCCTGGGCTGGGGTGTCGGCGGGATCGAGGCCGAGGCCGCCATGCTGGGGCAGCCCATCTCCATGCTGATCCCCCAGGTGGTGGGTTTCAGGCTCACCGGCCGGCTTCCTGAAGGCGCCACGGCGACCGACCTGGTGCTGACGGTCGTGGAGCTGCTGCGCCGCCAGGGCGTGGTCGGCAAGTTCGTCGAATTCTTCGGCGACGGTCTGGATCACCTGCCCCTGGCCGACCGGGCCACGATTGCCAACATGGCGCCGGAATACGGCGCCACCTGCGGATTCTTCCCGGTCGACGACGAAACCCTGGCCTATCTGCGACTCAGCGGCCGCGACGAAGCGCAGATCGCCCTGGTCGAGGCCTACGCGCGGGAACAGATGATGTTCCGCGAAGCCGGCGCCGCCAGTGCGGATTACAGCGCCGTCATCGAACTGGATCTCGGTGATGTCGTACCCAGCCTGGCCGGACCCAAGCGACCCCAGGACCGCGTGGCGCTCACGGCGGCGAAGGAGAAATTCCTGGAAGCACTGGCGGCGCTCAAGCAGGAACGCAATCTGGTCAGCCACGCGGTGAGCACGCGTATCGGCGACGAGGCGGTCAAACTCGACGACGGCGCCGTGGTGATCGCCGCCATCACCTCCTGTACCAACACCTCCAACCCGTCCGTCATGATCGGCGCCGGGCTGGTCGCGAGGAAGGCGGTCGAACTCGGGCTCAGGGTCAAACCCTGGGTGAAGACCTCGCTCGCGCCCGGCTCGCGCGTCGTGACCGATTACCTCCATAACGCCGGTCTGCTCGACCCCTTGCGATCACTCGGCTTTCATGTGGTCGGTTACGGCTGCACCACCTGCATCGGCAACTCGGGCCCGTTGCCGGAAGCGGTCTCCGCCGCCATAAAGGAAGGCGGCCTGTCCGTGTGTTCCGTGCTCTCCGGCAACCGCAACTTCGAAGGGCGGGTGCATGCCGAGGTCCGCATGAACTATCTCGCCTCCCCGCCCCTGGTGGTCGCCTATGCCCTGGCGGGACGCATGGATGTCGACCTGATGAGCGAACCCCTGGGCACCGGCCGGGACGGCCAACCGGTCTATCTCAAGGATATCTGGCCAAGTCAGCACGAGATCCAGGCCGTGGTCGGTGCGAGCGTCAACAATTCAGGCTTTCGCAAGACCTATCGGGATGTCTACACGGGAGAGGCGAGCTGGACGCGGCTCGAAGCCTCCGAAGACCGGCTCTACGCCTGGCGGAACGATTCGACCTACATTCGCAAGCCGCCCTATTTCGAAGGCATGTCGAAACAGGCGGGCGAGATCACCGATATCGCCGGGGCGCGGGTTCTGGCACTGCTCGGCGATTCGGTCACCACCGACCATATATCCCCTGCCGGCGCCATCAAGGCGGATTCACCGGCCGGACGCTACCTGATCGACAAGGGCGTCGCGCCGGCCGATTTCAATTCGCTCGGCGCGCGCCGCGGCAACCACGAGGTCATGATGCGCGGGACGTTTGCCAATATCCGCCTGCGCAACCTGCTTGCACCTGGTACGGAAGGCGGCATCACCCGGCACCAGCCCGACAACGAGCAAATGACGATCTTCGACGCCGCCGAACGCTACCGCGGAGAGGCTGTGCCCCTGCTGGTGATCGCCGGCAAGGAATACGGCTCGGGTTCCTCGCGCGACTGGGCCGCCAAGGGACCGCGCCTGCTCGGCGTTCGTGCGGTGATCGCCGAGAGTTACGAACGCATTCATCGCTCCAACCTGGTCGGCATGGGCATACTGCCACTGCAGTTCCTGCCGGGCGACACGCCCGCAAGCCTCGGCCTGAGCGGCCTGGAGAGCTACGACATCACCGGTCTGCACGCCTTGCCGGCGGATACACTGGAGGTGAAGGCAACCGCGTCCGACGGGAGTCAGACCCGCTTCCAGGCCCGGGTGCGGATCGACACTCCGCAGGAATTCGAGTATTACCGGCACGGCGGCATCCTTCAGTATGTGCTGCGCCAGCTTGCCGCCTGACCCTGAACCCCACACGGAACCCATGCCCATGGAACTCACACAGCTGACCGCCCTGTCACCCGTCGACGGCCGCTATGGAACGAAAACCGAACCCCTGCGGCCCATCTTCAGCGAATTCGGTCTGATCCGGCACCGCGTGCTGGTCGAAATTCGCTGGCTGCAGGCGCTGTCGCGGCAGGACGGGATCCGCGAGGTCCCCGCGCTAAGCAGTCATGCCGAGCATATGCTCAACGACATTATCGAGAAATTCAGTGAACCGGATGCCCAGCGCATCAAAAACATCGAGCGCACGACCAACCACGACGTCAAGGCGGTGGAGTATTTTCTCAAGGAAAAAATCGCCGGCAACCAGGAGCTGGAGGCGGTCAGCGAGTTCATCCACTTCGCCTGCACCTCCGAGGATATCAACAACCTCGCCTATGCACTGATGCTGCGCGAGGCGCGCAATCAGTCGCTGCTGCCGCTCATGGATGATGTCATCAGTGCCATCGTCGACATGGCGCATCGCCACGCGGGCGTACCGATGCTCTCCCGTACCCATGGACAGACCGCCTCGCCGACCACCATCGGCAAGGAAATGGCGAATGTCGCCGCCCGTCTGCAGCGGCAGCGCGATCAGTTCTCCATGCTGCCGGTGCTGGGCAAGATGAACGGTGCCGTCGGCAACTACAACGCCCACCTGATCGCCTACCCGGAGGTGGACTGGCCGGCGCTTTCCCGGGAGTTCATCAACGGACTCGGGCTGGAGATGAACCCCTACACGACCCAGATCGAACCGCATGATTACCTGGCGGAGCAGTTCGACTGCCTGGCACGTTACAACACCGTGCTGATCGATTTTTGCCGTGATGCCTGGGCCTATATCTCGCTAGGGTATTTCAAGCAGAAAACCGTGGCCGACGAGGTCGGCTCATCGACCATGCCGCACAAGGTCAACCCCATCGATTTCGAGAATGCCGAAGGCAATCTCGGCATCGCCAATGCCCTGTTCGCCCACTTCGCTGCGAAGCTGCCCGTCTCGCGCTGGCAGCGCGATCTCAGCGACTCCACAGTGCTGCGCAATATCGGCGTCGCCGTCGCACACGTCGTCATCGCCGGTGAATCCTGCCTCAAGGGCATCGGCAAGCTGGAGGTCAACGAACAGCGTACCGCCGGGGATCTCGACGAGAGCTGGGAGGTGCTGGCCGAGGCGCTGCAGACGGTGATGCGCCGTTACGGCATCGACAAGCCCTATGAGCGACTCAAGGCGCTGACCCGCGACCGGGCGGTGGATCGTGAAACGCTGGCGGCATTCCTCAGGGATCTGGAAATACCGGAGTCTGCCCGGGCCGCTCTGGCGGAACTCACCCCGGCAAGCTATACCGGCAATGCCGAGCAGCAGGCGACTTCGATTTGACGGTCCTCACCTCCCCCCGGTCTGATGGCGTCTGAGCGAAGGTATACCGTATCCGAAGCGCGGCTGCCCGGGGATCTTCCCGCCATCCACCTCATTCGACGTCAGGTTTTCGTTGAGGAACAGGGCATACCCGCCCGGCTCGAGTGGGACGGAAGGGATACGCTCTGCCGTCATGTGCTGGCGAGTGACCTGCAGCGGGTTCCCATAGGCACGGGGCGACTGGACCCCGAGGCACGCATCGGCCGTATGGCCGTTTTGCCACCCTGGCGCCGGCACGGCGTCGGCAGCGCCCTGCTCGACATCCTCCTGCGGCTGGCGCAGGCCCTTGGCCACCGGGAAGTGGTGGCACATGCCCAGCGCGACGTCGTTGAGTTCTATCGCAAGGCGGGATTTCGCGATCAGGGCCGGCTTTTCAGGGAGGCCGGAATCGAGCACCTGAAAATGGTAAAAATCTTCACCAGCGGCAATAATGAAAATAATCGGTGAACAAGGGGGTACTGAAAAATGACCGAGTCAAAACACCGCGACGCCGTGCAAAAAGCGGCGCAACTCACGATCGATGACCTGCGGCTGGGGGAAACCACCCTGGAATTCGAGGTTGAAACCCAAGCCGAGGTGCGCGCGGTGGCGCATGCGCTGGCTGCCCAGGCGCAGCGCACCCTGCTGCTGCATACCGAGGACCTCGAACCCGCCATCTACGACGACAACGCCTTTCTGGATGCGCTCAGCCGTCTTGCCCGTCTGCACAGCCAGTCGCGCATCTGGATTCTTGTCCAGGATGCCCGCAAGGCCATACAGCACGGCCATCGCCTGATCGAGCTTGCCCGGCGCCTGAGTTCCAGCGTGCAGTTTCGCCGGCCCGGAGCCCAGTTCCGCAACTACCACGAATCATTCCTGCTGGCGGATGGCCGTGGGTATCTGCATCGCCCGATCGCCGCACGCTACGAAGGCACCGCCAATTTCCACGATCCCGGCAAGGTGGCGGATCGGGAGAAATACTTCATGGAGGTCTGGGATCGCAGTGAACCCGATGAAGAAATAAAGCGCCTGTATCTGTAGCGATCCAGGCGCCCGTCATTCGGCAAGGAGTGCTCTCAGGGGAAGGCCGGGATGACCGGCTCGGTGCCCTCGACCACGGCCTCCGGATGGTGCGCCTTGACCAGGTTCGTGATTTCCTCCACCCGCACCTTGGGCACGTCCACCATCATCATCAGCTGACCCTTTTCGATCGCCGATTCGAATTCCTTCAACCGTGAGCTGGGTGCCGAAACGCCGATCATGCCGGAGATCCAGGCGCCGGCGCCGGCTCCCGCCAGGCCAATGCCGAGAATCGCGCCGCCCGCCAGCGCCACACCCCCGAGGGTGATCGCGGCGATGCCCGCCACCACACCGGTCGCCCCGCCGATCGCGAGACCCCGCTCCACCGCCGGGACGAAATCGCTTTCCTGCAGCAGATTCGCTTCCGGCAAGTGGGCTTCCGACAAGGCGTGATGATCGGCAGCGGCGATATGGATATGGCGTTCCTCGATCCGGGCGAGCAGCAGTTCATCCACGATCGTTTTTGCGCTTTCTACGCTCGGCAGCAGAAAATAAAGTCTCCTCATTACCTGGCTCCTTCAATTTGGTTTCAAATAAATTCGCAAAAGTCCTTGATATTATTGACTGATCATACCGCTTTATATATGGCATGGCGCGCTATTTTGCCAGATGGCGCGGCTAATTTAACCCAATTTTTTTCTCATCCCCGATCTCCGGGGCTAACCGGCCGTAGCAGTATTGCCGGAGGCAAGCGTTATTCTGATCGATTCCGGCAGGTTGTGAAAGTCTTCCGGGGTATCGACGTCGCTGTGCTCACGGAGGCGCAGCCAGTCCAGCGCCAGCCGCTGCAGGCGTGTGGAGGTCTCCCGTAACACATCCGGGCCACCCCAGGGCATATGCTCGAACAACCGCCGGTCCGCGTGCCGCACACCGATCAGATAGTAACCGCCGTCGGTGGCCGGCCCCACGACGACGTCCTTGCCGTACTGCAACGCCTGCAATGCCGCTTCGAGGTCCGCCGCCTCGAGCGACGGTATGTCGGTGCCGACAAGCACCGCCGATTCCGCCCGGTCCAGGGCCGCCGCCAGGGCGGCGTACATACGTTCGCCGAGATCGCCCGGCACCTGTTCATAGAGTCCGATATCGTAGCGTTCTCGGCAAGACTCGAAGAAGGGATCATGAGATGACGGCGCGCACCACAACTCGACCGGACACAAACCGGCGCGCGTCACGGTATCCAGACAGCGGTGTATCAGGCGGGCATGGAGGTCGGCCGCGCCCTGCGCGCCAAGCCGGGGAATCAGCCGGGTCTTGACCTCGCCCGCGCGCGGCGCGCGGGCGAAGACCAGCAGGCGTGACGCCGGACAGGTCATTGCCGGTTCGGCGGGTAGTGCCGCGCCAGCCGCATCGGCGAAACCCCGAGGAAATAGGCCAGGCGCAGCGACCACATGAGGACAATGGTGCGCACCGTCCCGTGACGCTGCCAGCGGCGCGCCGAGGTGATCAGACATTCGCGCAGGCAGACCGGCCGGGAGTGGCTTCTCAGGCGGCGGCTGAACGCGATGTCCTCCATCAGCGGCATCTGCGGGAAACCGCCAACGCAGTCGAACAGTTCGCGGGTTACGAAGATGCCCTGGTCACCGGTGGCGATCCGGGTCAGGCGGGAACGCAGGTTCATGAGTGTCGCGACGACAGCGAGCAACACCCCGGGCTCGGAGAAACGCACGTCAAACCGTCCCCATCGACGATCACCCCCGCGAAGCGCGGCATGGATGGCGCGGTCCGCTTTCCGGGGCGCCCGCGTATCGGCATGCAGAAACCACAGCACCGATCCCCGCGCCAGCGCCGCGCCGGCCTGCATCTGTCTGGCGCGGCCGGCAACGGTCGTGAGGACCCTGTCGGCAAGCGGTGCGCACAACGCCGCCGTATTGTCGCTGCTGCCGCCGTCGACGATGATGATCTCGTGGCCACGACGGCGCATCGCCTGCAAGGCCTGCAGCGTCTCCTTGATGCCGCCGGCCTCGTTGAGCGCCGGGACGATGATGGAAATGACCCCCGTTTCAGCAGCAGCAACCGTCATGGCCGGCATTGAGCGCGTCGTTTGACGCACTGTCGATGACCTGCACGGCGGGCGCGCGGCAGGTTGCCGCGGCGCCGGGCAGCCCCGCCTGTAGATCGATAAATGCGCCCCGGTAGGCGGCGTCCGTCAACTCGGCATGCCGTACCGCGGTGACGCGGCTGCGTTCGCCGCGCGTATGACGCTGACCCGCGTCATCGATGACCGCGGCAAAGGGCCCCCGGTAGATGAGGTAGCGGTCCTCCGCACCCGACGCCGCCCCCGTTCCCTTGCATGCGGTCAGCGTTACCGAGCGGAACTCGATACCCTCAATCACGCGCCAGGGTTGCGCCTCCCACTTGTCATAGCTCACGGCGTGAAATCCGTTGTCGGCGAATGTCCGCAGAAATTCGTTCTCCTGGAATGCGCCGGAGATGCAGCCGCTCCATAATTCGGCATCCTGCTTCAGCGTCGCCGGCACCGGGCGGTCGCTGACGATATCCGAGACCGCCACCCGCCCGCCCGGCCTGAGCACGCGAAAGATTTCCTGCACCAGTTGTTCCTTCTCGTCATCGGAAACCAGGTTCAGCACGCAATTCGAGATCACCAGGTCGACGGAGGCATCCGCGATCAGGGGCCGCT
This sequence comes from uncultured Gammaproteobacteria bacterium, assembly GCA_963710815.1. GTDB lineage: Bacteria > Pseudomonadota > Gammaproteobacteria > UBA9214 > UBA9214 > CAVQCA01. Next base: position 39,535 of record CAVQCA010000154.1, read on the forward strand.
CCCGCCGCTGACTCGCCTCCCATGCCTTGAGTTCGGCGTAGGCCTGCCGGTCTCCGACCGGATGCTGGCGCAGGTAATGGTCGAGGGCGTCGACATCCAGTGCAAGATCCTGGATATAGCCCTTCAGGAACCGTACGCGGTCACCACCGAGTTTTCCGGCCATATCGGACTGGTGCCTGCGCGCCAGGGCCAGCATGTCGTCATTCATGTCCACCCCGATGACCTGACCGTGCGGCCCGACCAGTTGCGCCGCCATGTAGCAGATCTTGCCGCCGCCGCTGCCGAGATCGAGCACCACATCGCCCTCCCGTACATAACGTGACGGGTCGCCGCAGCCGTAATCCCTGGCGATGATCTCCTCCGGCAGCAGCGCCAGCAGGCCGGTATCGTAGTCCACCGGGCAGCACAACGCCTCCTGCCGTTCGCGCGCGCCCTGGCTATAGCGTTCCTTTACGGTGTTTTCGATGTTCATTGCGATACCTCACCCCGTCTGAAGATTTCATTTGTTATCGAATGGCCACGGAAGCACACGGAAATACACGGAATCATTTCATTGTAATTCGTGTTCATTCACAAATGAATAAACTCACCGCAAAGACGCAAAGTGTTTTATTGTTTTTGATAAAGAATTTCTCTGCGTTCTTTGCGTCTTTGCGGTGAAAATGGTGTTTATGGACGGACACTAATTATTCCGTGTGCTTCCGTGGCCATAATAACGAGCAGTCACGATCTCCATGACAATCAACCGGCCAGCGCGCCGCCGCAGCTCGAGCCCTGGCCCGCGGTACAGGCGTAGCAGTGGTCGGCCACCCGGATGGGGTTGCCGTTCAGATCCTTGCCGCCGAGGCGGGAAATATGGGTTTTCGCGGCACCGTCGATCGGCGCGGCCAGACCGAGCATCTGGTTGAAATCGCAGTCGTAGGCGTAGCCTTCCCAGTCGATGCTGAGCAGTGTGCGGCACATGACGCCGGCGAGATTCTCGTCGCGGTGCGCGGCGCGCAGCAGGTCCATGTAGCCGGCAAACTCTCCACGGGAGACCAGCATGCTGCCGAAGCGATTGATCGGTACATTGGCCAGCGTCAACAGGTGATTGAACACGATGCGGTGGTGTACCTCCAGGTAGTTGCGGTAGTCGCGCTCCAGGTCCGGCTGTGGCGGGGGCAGCACGGGGCCCTGCGGGTTGTAGACCAGGTTGAGGATCAGGCCGGTGTCGGAGCGGCCGTAACCCAGCCGGTTGAGCAGACGCAGGGCCTTGAGACTGTCCTCGTAGACTCCCTCGCCACGCTGCGCATCTACATTTCCCTTTATATAACAAGGCAATGACGCAACTATCTCGACTTTATTATCGGCAAGAAATTCGGCGGTATCCTCCTGCCCCGGCTCCAGCAGCACGGTCAGGTTGCAACGATCGATCACCCGCAGGCCCCGGCTGCACGCGGCGCTTACCAGGCGCCGGAAACCGGGATTGAGCTCCGGGGCGCCGCCGGTCAGGTCAAGCGCGAGGATGTCGGCGGCGACCAGGTAGCGAATGACCTCGTCCACGGTCCCTGCGCCCATCATCTCCTTGCGTGTGGGGCCTGCATTGACGTGGCAATGCAGGCAGGACTGGTTGCAGCGATACCCCAGATTGACCTGCAGCGTTTCCAGCCGGGCGCGTCGAATGGCGGGAAAAGCGCTGTCCAGCAGTAATGGCAAGGTCGCATGCATGGGTCGCTATTCTACCAGTCCCGCCCGGATCTCATGGCAGCAGGCGGTTGATCAGTCGGGCCAGCAGGCGCACCCTGCCGGAAAAGAGTCGAGGCGCATAGCTGGCATTGATCGCGCGCCGGTGGATCTGTGAAAGTGTCGGATAGGCGTGGATCAGGCGGCTGATGTCCCCTGCCTTCGCCTTGACCTGTATCGCCAGTGCCAGTTCATGGATCAGCTCGCCGGCATGCGCGCCGACGAGGCTCGTCCCCGCCACCCGGCCGCGGACAAGCAGTATCTTGAGAAACCCCTCACCGACGTCATCCGTGATGGCGCGGTCGATCTCGCTGAACGGAAAGCGCGCGACGCTGTAGCGCAGCCCCTGCGTCTGCGCCTGCTGCTCGGTCAGGCCGACCTCCGCGACCTCGGGGTCGGTATAGGTGACACGCGGGATCACCCGGTAATCGACCTTCCGGGGAATCCTGAACAGCAGGCTGGCAAGCACGATGCCGGCCTGGTACTCGGCCATGTGCGTGAACTGGTAAGGCCCGCAGACGTCACCGATGGCGAAAATATGCGGCTGGCGGGTACGCAGGCGTGCATCGACCACCACCGCTTTGGTGTTGTGCTCCACCCCGGCCTCGTCGAGCCCGAGTCCGAAGACGGCAGGGCGGCGTCCGGCGGCCACGAGTATGCGTTCGCACTCGACACTCTCACCGTTGGTGAGAAACAGCTGACGGCTGTCGCCGTCGCGCCGGGCACTCTCCACCTGGCAGGACAGGTGCAGGGTGATGCCCTCATCCTCCAGCACCTGGCGAAGCACGGCGGAGGCCTCGCTGTCGGCCACGGGCAGAATCCGCTCGGCGGCCTCGACGATCGTTACCCGGCTGCCCAGCCGGGCAAATGCCTGCGCCAGTTCGACGCCGATCGGTCCGCCGCCGATGACGGCCAGTCGGGGAGGCAGTTCCCGACGTTTGAAGATGGTCTCGTTGGTGTCATAACCCGCCTCGGCGATGCCCGGAATCGGCGGAACAACCGGCTGCGATCCGGTCGCGATCACGAAACGTTTGGCCCGGATGACCTCCTCATTGACGGTGACCTCTTGGGGATTGAGAAACCGGGCTGCGCCGAAGCGTACATCACAACCGTAGCGGCGAAAGCGCTCGGGGTCGTCATGCTGCTGGATATGGTCGATGACGCTGTCGACCCGGTCCAGCACCCGGTTGATGTCGATTTCCGGGGCGCAGGCGGTCAGACCGACCCGTGCGGCCCGGCGCATCCGGTGCGCGAGCCGTGCGGTATTGATGAGCGTCTTGCTGGGTACACAGCCGCTGTGCAGGCAATCGCCGCCGAGGCGTTCCGATTTCTCGATCAGCGTCACGCGCAGGCCCAGCTGCCCGGCAACGCTCGCGATGACCAGACCGCCCGGACCGCCGCCGATCACCACCACGTCCTGTTTCCTGCTCACGGGCCTCTCCCTTTTTCACGCCGGTCCCAGTCGCGGCGGTTGATGGCGTACTCGCCCAGTTTGCCGATCAACGGCATACCCAGCATGCCGCGCAGGGTGACGCAGTGCGCGGCATCGCGAAAGGTGTCGATGCCGATCACCATGCCTTCATGTCCCTCCTCCGGCTGCTCCCGGTAGGTGCCGAACAGCCGGTCCCAGACCGAGAGGTTGAAACCGAAGTTGCTGTTCGTTTCATGGCCGAGGTGCGAGTGATGCACGCGGTGCATGTCAGGCGTCACGATCAGCCAGCGCAGCAGGGCATCGAGAACGGCGGGCAGACGCACATTGCTGTGATTGAACATGGCGGTGGCATTCAGCAACACCTCGAACACCACGACGGCGACGATCGGCGGCCCCAGCAGCACGATGACGGCGAACTTGATGAGCATGGAAAGCAGGATTTCGACCGGGTGAAACCGCGAACCGGTGGTGACGTCGAAATCGAGGTCGGCATGATGCACGCGGTGCAGGCGCCAGAACAGGGGCACGGCGTGGAACATGACATGCTGCAGGTAGATGGCCGCGTCCAGGATGATCACCGAGGCGGACAGCGCCAGCCAGGCGGGTGCTTCGACCCGGTTGAACAGTCCCCAGCCGTTGAGTTCGGCGGAGACCGCCACACCCACCGCCGCCAGCGGAAATATCAGCCGTCAGCAGCGCCGTATTGAACACCACCAGTCCAAGGTTATTCAGCCAGCGCTGCTTTTTCGACTGCGACAGCCGACGGCGCGGCACCAGCAGTTCCCACACGGCCATAACGGCGAATACCCCGAAAAAGCATGAGAGGCGGATGGCCGGTTCGTGATTCAGGATGAAGTCATTCATGCGGAAACTGCCAGGCTAAATGCTGATTATGCCTCTTTCTCGCCGACGGAAGCGACCGCCGCCAGGGCGTCGAGAAGTACCCCGGGTCCCGCGCCCGCCCGGTGGGTGTGTTCGCTCAGATGCCGCCGCCAGACGCGCGCGCCGGGTACGCCCTGAAACAGACCCAGCATATGCCGCGTGATATGGTTGAGTGTGGTGCCCGCGCCAAGCTCCCGCTCGATGTAGGGCAACATGCGCTCCACGATCCGGGGACGGGATGCCGCCGGGTCGGGTGCATCGAAGAAGCGGGCATCGGCTTCGGCAAGTACATAGGGATTATGGTAGGCCGAACGGCCCAGCATGACACCCTCCACGCGCCGGAGGTGCGTCGCGGCCTCGTCCAGTCGCGTGATGCCACCATTCAGAATGATCGTCAGACCGGGGAACGCGTTTTTCAGGCGGTAGACGACATCGTATCTCAGCGGCGGCACGCTGCGGTTCTGCTTCGGGCTCAACCCCTTGAGGATGGCCTTGCGTGCGTGCACGATAAAGATTCGACAGCCGGCACCGGCCAGTCGTTCCACGAAAGCAGCCAGTCCGTCATAACTGTCCTGATCGTCGATACCGATCCGGAGCTTGACCGTGACCGGTACGGTGACCGCAGCGCTCATGGCCGCCACACAGCCAGCCACACGTTCGGGCTCCGCCATGAGACAGGCGCCGAAACGTCCGGAACGCACCCGGTCGCTGGGACAGCCCAGGTTGAGATTGATCTCGTCGTAACCCTGCGCCTCACCCAGGCGTGCGCAGACTGCCAGCTCGCGTGGTTCGCTGCCGCCGAGCTGCAGGGCGATCGGGTGCTCCGCGGCGTGAAAGGCCAGCAAACGCTCCGGGGCGCCCTGCAGCAGCGCCGCGGTGGTCACCATCTCACTGTAGAGCCGGCAGCGCCGGGAGATCTGACGCAGAAAGTAACGGTAGTGGCGATCGGTCCACCCCATCATCGGCGCCACGGAAAGACAATGCCCGGCAGTAGCCGATACCGTTTCGTCGTTCCGTCGCCGGGGCTGTGATATACCATACCCGTGTCACGATACCTGTTACTCATCGCCTTGAGTAGTTGATCTGCATCACACTTTCCAAAATAGCGCTTTTGTATTTTTTCCTGCGATGATATAGTCGCCATTGAGTGTCAGAATTAAGCAAATTACCCAGTTTACCAAGGAGTTAGCTATGGATAGTACCCGCTCTGCGCTGTTTGCCTTTTCGCTTGCCATCCTTTTTGCGGGACCTGCCAGTGCTGATACGCTGTCGATGGACTCCCCCCAGTCCGCGTCCCGGATAGCCACGCCCCAGAGGGGGATGACGATGGACGCCGTGCGCGCCAGGTTCGGCAACCCGGTGAAGGAATACCCCGCCGTACCCACCAAGGGGGATCGTCTGCACCCACCGATCACCCGCTGGGACTACGACGGCTACTCGGTGTACTTTGAAAATAACATCGTTGTGCACTCCGTGGTGACCCCCCCGGAGGCCAGGTAACCTACCCTCCCCGCAGATCATTTCCTTTCCCTGCCTGGCGAACGCCATGCACGCGAGTCGTTTCGTCCCCGAAACGGCGCCCCAGTCCGGTATCCTGCTGACCTGGCCGCACGCACACAGCGCCTGGGCTGACAGCCTGGAGGCTGTCAGCACGGTGTATCTCGACATTGCCCGAGCCGTCTCGGCGCACGAGAAACTGCTCATCGTCTGCTACGACAGCGACCACACCGAAGCAGTCCGGCAGGCATGCGCACAGGCCGGCATACCGCTCGACGCCATACGCTTTTTCATTGCCCGCACGAATGACACCTGGATTCGCGACTACGGCCCCCTGGCGGTTGCAGACGGTGACGGCATACGCCTGCTCGATTTCGTCTTCGACGGTTGGGGAAAAAAATACCCGGCCGGGCTGGATAACGAGGTCACGCACATGCTCGAATCGGCGGAGGTCTTCGGCGCCGCCGCCTGCCGGCACATCCCGCGGGTGCTCGAGGGTGGCAGCATCGACACCGACGGCCAGGGCAGTCTCCTGACCACCTCGCACTGCCTGATCACGAACAGCCGCAACCCGGGCTATGACAAACCGGCATTTGAACAGCTGTTTGCCGCTGAGCTGGGCATAGAACGTGTGCTCTGGCTCGATCACGGGGAACTCGAGGGGGACGACACCGATGCCCACATCGACATGCTGGCCCGTTTCTGTTCCCCGCACACCATCGCCTACACGCAAGGTACCAACAAGCGCGACAGCCACTACGCGGGATTCAAGGCGATGGAAGCGCAACTGCGCACATTCAGGACCCGGGAGGGCCACCCCTATCACCTGCTCCCCCTGCCGCTGCCGGCGCCGGTGCGCACCGCCGCCGGCGAACGACTGCCGGCGAGCTACGCCAACTTCCTCATCATCAACGGCGCGGTGCTGGTACCGGTCTACGATGACCCGGCCGACGCCATCGCGCTCGAACACCTCGCCGGGGCCTTTCCCGACCGACGAGTGATTGCGGTCAACTGCCTGCCACTGATCCACCAGTTCGGCAGCCTGCACTGCGCTACAATGCAGTTGCCGGCGGGTATCCTCTAGGAGCCTGTCGGGTTTAGGATTGATCTACTGCGCTGGCGGGAGAGCGGCCCATAGTTCCCCGATATCTCGTTGCATAGCACCACTATGCGCCTCGATATCGTGAAACCCTGTGCTCGCTCTCCCACCATGCTCGCTACGACCACCTAAATCCGACAGACCCCTAGCGGTTCCGTCAAATTTTTTCGTGTTAGCCGTAAAACCCGTTCAACGCAAAGACGCAAAGATTCCTGATTATTTCTAGCAATGAATTTCTTTGCGTTCTTTGCGTCTTTGCGTCTTTGCGGTTAATTGTTCTGTTTTATGCCAATACAACAACCATCTAAACTACCCGCGCCTATGAATACCCGGAAACTCACCGTTGGATTGATCCAGCTTCGCTGTAGCGCGGAACTCGACCGGAACCTGACGGCCGTGATCGAGGGCATCCGCAAGGCGGTGATCCGGGGCGCCCGGCTGATCCTGCTGCCGGAACTTCATAACAGCCCGTATTTCTGCCAGACGGAGGATGTGGACAATTTCGACCTGGCCGAGACCATACCCGGACCCACTACCGAGCGGCTCGGCGCGCTTGCCGCCGAACTCGGCGTCGTCATCGTCGCCTCGATCTTCGAGAAGCGGGCGGCAGGGCTCTACCACAACACGGCGGTCGCACTCGACAGCGACGGCCGAATCGCCGGCCGTTATCGCAAGATGCACATACCCGACGATCCCGGGTATTACGAAAAATTCTATTTCACGCCGGGTGACCTGGGCTTCACCCCGGTGCCGACCGCCGTCGGCACACTCGGCATCCTCGTCTGCTGGGACCAGTGGTATCCGGAAGCGGCACGGCTGATGGCCCTCGGTGGCGCGCAGATCCTGCTCTACCCGACGGCGATCGGCTGGAACCCGGGAGATGCCGACGACGAAAAGATGCGCCAGCGCGAAGCCTGGCTGACGATCCAGCGCGCACACGCCATCGCCAACGGGCTGCCCGTTCTGAGCTGCAACCGCACAGGCTTCGAGGCGGACGCCTCCGGGCACACCCGGGGCATCGAGTTCTGGGGCAGCAGCGCGGTGTTCGGCCCCCAGGGCGAGGTCATCGAACAGGCCACGGAGAACGAGGCCGGGATCATTATCGCCACGCTTGATCTGCAGCGTACGGAACAGGTGCGACGGCTGTGGCCCTACCTGCGCGACCGGCGCATCGACGCCTACCAGGACCTGCTGCGGCGCTTTTGCGATTGAGCCTGGACGCGCCGGGTGCACCGCTGGCGAGCGCCGCGCTTTCCATGGATAATGTCCTGCTGATCCGTTTCCCGGGAACACCCTCATGATTTTGATTCTGAACGCGGATACCGACAAGAGCGGTACCGCCTACCGGCAGCTGATGGAACACCTGTCCCACCTGCCGAATATCACGGCTCGCGTTCACGACGAGGTCGGTGCACGGCAGACGCTGACCGAAATCTACCTCGTGGGCGACACGGCCGCGCTGCAGATCGAGGATATGGTGACCCTGCCGTGCGTGGAGCGGGTGGTGCGCGTCTCCGAGGAATACCGCATTCTCGGCCGTCACCACGATGATGACCGTGCGACCCATTTCGAATACAACGGCGTGTGCTTCGGCCAGGACAACCTGAATATCTTCGCCGGCCTGTGCGCCGTCGATACGCCCGGGCATGTCGAGATCATGATGAAGGCCCTGCAGGAACGCGGCCTGCCCTGCACCCGCATGGGCGCCTACAAACCGCGCACCAACCCCTATTCCTTCCAGGGGCATGGCAAGAGCTGTCTGCCCTATGTGTTCGAACTCGCGGGCAAATACGACATCAAGGTCATCGCCATGGAAGTGACCCATGACATGCACGTGCGTGAAATCCGGGAAGCGCTCGAGCTGACCGGCAATCCGACCGGGGTGATGCTGCAGATCGGCACCCGCAACACCCAGAACTTCGAACTGCTCAAGGCGGCGGGTCGACAACGTGATTTCCCCGTGCTGCTGAAGCGCGGCTTCGGCATCACACTGGAGGAATCCCTCAACGCGGCCGAATACCTGGCGAGCGAAGGCAACCGGCGCGTCGTGTTTGGATTGCGCGGCATGAAGACCAACATGGGCGACCCGCATCGCAACTTTGTCGATTTCTCCCATGTACCGGTTGTCAAGCGCCTGACGCGCATGCCCGTGTGCATCGACCCCTCGCATTCCGTGGGTACGCGCGATGCCTCACCGGAAGGCATCCTGGATGTTTTCCACGTAACCGCCCAGGGGGTGATCGCCGGTGCCAACATGATACTGGTCGATTTTCATCCCGCCCCGGGCAAGGCGCTGGTCGATGGCCCGCAGGCGCTGCACATGGATGAACTCGACTATTTTCTCGAGGATGTCAGGCTGGCGCGCGAGGCTTACGAGAAGCGCGTGGCCCTGGCCAGGAAACACCGCAACCCGCAAAAGGCGTCGGCCGCCTGATCCCGCGCCTCATCACGTAAGGCACTCCGGTCTGATGAGCCGGGAGATGTCCGGATGGTCTGTCGACCACTCAAGGCGCTATACTTCCCCGGCAATGACCTTTCACCTACAGGAGACCTGCAATGTCCGCAATGAGAATGGTATTTCTGGCAATGGCCGCCCTGATCCTGCTCGGCATCTGGCTGACCGGATTCCACACGGTGCACTGGGTGCTGTATATACCGATGGCGGCGTTGGTCTTCGCCGGCGTAACCGGCATCTGCCCCGGCTATCTGCTGTTCAAAACACTCGGGTTCAAGGGGCAATTACCCGGCAACAAGGTGTGATTGAGCTCGCCGCTGCCGCATTGCCCGGCGCACCACAGACGCGCCCCTGAACCCGCGGCGACACACGCCCTGTGCAGTTGTCATGCATAGGGCAGTTTTTCCCCGATTACCCTGAAACCCGACCACGGCGGAAGGCCTGAATACCGTTTGTTACCTCGGCAACCCCGCGATTCCGATACATGCCCCGCTCGGTACCACACCATGAAGAACCCGCGCCGGCCAGCCTGCTCGAGCCGGTGCTTCCCGGCAAACGGCGCGTCGTCACCTGGACCCGGCTGACCGGCGATACTCTGCCGCTGGTGCTCGCGCACGCCGCCCGGCGGCTCAATGGTCCGCTTGCCGTCATCGCGCCGGACATGCAGCGCGCCGAACTGCTGCAGGAGCAGCTGGAGTTTTTTCTCGGCGGCAGCGACATCGGCATCAAGACCTTCCCCGACTGGGAAACGCTCCCCTACGATGTCTTCTCACCGCACCAGGACATCATTTCGGAGCGGCTGGCGACGCTGAACCACCTGGCCGAGATGCGCCAGGGCGTGCTGATCATCGCCATCACCACCCTGCTGCAGCGCCTGCCGCCCCGCAGCTTTCTCTATCAACACAGCCTCATGCTGAACCGCGGGCAGCAGCTCGACCAGGATGCGATGCGCACGCGACTCGACAGCGCCGGCTACCGCTGCGTCGCCCAGGTCATGGAACACGGGGAATTCGCCGTACGCGGCTCGCTCCTCGACCTCTACCCCATGGGCAGTCCCCTGCCGCTGCGCATCGACCTGCTGGACGAGGAGATCGATTCCATCAGGACCTTCGACCCGGAAACCCAGCGCTCCCTGGCGGAGCAGGAGACCGTCATGCTCCTGCCGGCCCGGGAATTCCCTTTCGACGAGGAGGCCATCAAGGGGTTCCGCCGGCGCTTTCGCGCAACCTTCGAGGGCAACCCGCAGGACTGCCCCGTCTACCGCGATGTCAGCCAGGGAAACACCCCGGGCGGGATCGAATACTACCTGCCGCTCTTCTTCGAGGAAACGGCAACACTGTTCGATTACCTGCCCGACGACACCTGCCTCGCATTCCTGGACGCCGCCGAGGCGGCCGGCGAGGAATTCCAGACACAACTCGCCGAGCGCCATGAATCGCGCCGGCATGACCGGGAGCGTCCGCTGCTCCCCCCCGACAGGCTCTATCTCGGCAGCGCCGAACTGTGCGACTACCAGGGCCGGTATCCGCGGATCGAGGTGGCCGGGCCAGGCGCGCCCGACCTCCCGGGCGAGTGCATTCCCTACGCGACCCGCGCGACCGCCGATCTCAGGATTCGGCCGCGTCACGAAGCGCCCGCCGGCGCCCTGCAGGAGTTCGTTGCCGGCTTCCCCGGGCGCATCCTGCTGACGGCGGAGTCCAGCGGCCGGCGCGAGACCCTGCTCGACCAGTTGCATGGTTTCGGTATTCGGCCTGCCACGGTCGGCTCATGGGCGGAATTCCTGGCTTCGACCGATTCCCTGTGCCTGACGGTCGCCCCGCTGGAGCAGGGCCTGGTGATGGATGCGCCGGCCATCGCCGTGATTACCGAAAGCAGCCTGTTCGGCGAACGCGCCCGGCAGACGCGCCGGCGCAAGCCGGAACGCGATCCCGCCGCAATCATCCGGGATCTCACCGACCTCAACCTCGGGGCGCCGGTGGTGCACGAGGACCATGGCGTCGGGCGCTATCGTGGGCTGGAGACGCTGACCGTCAACGCCATCCCGGGCGAGTACCTGTGCATCGAGTACGACGGCGGGGACAAGCTCTATGTCCCGGTCGCCTCCCTGCAGCTGGTCAGCCGCTACACCGGGGCGGCGCCCGAACACGCCCCGCTGCACAAACTCGGCGGAGAGCAGTGGCAGCGCGCCCGGCAGAAGGCCGCCAGCCGGGTTCACGACGTGGCGGTCGAGCTGCTGGATATCCATGCGCGCCGGGCCGCCCATCCGGGCCATGCCTATGCGCCGCCGCATGACGAATACGCGGCGTTCGCCGCCTCGTTTCCGTTTGAGGAAACGCCCGACCAGGAACAGACCATTGCCAGCGTGCTTACCGACATGGAATCGCCGCTGCCGATGGACCGGGTGGTATGCGGCGATGTCGGCTTCGGCAAGACGGAAGTGGCCATGCGGGCGGCGTTTCTGGCAATTCAGGACGGCAGGCAGGTGGCCCTGCTGGTGCCGACCACGCTGCTCGCGCAGCAGCACTTCCAGAACTTCCGTGACCGCTTCTCCGACTGGCCGGTGCGCATCGAGGTCCTGTCGCGCTTCCGCAGCGGCCGCCAGCAGGAGGTGATCCTGGCCGGCATCGCCGACGGTTCGGTCGACCTCGTCATCGGCACGCACAAACTGCTGCAGGAACAGGTCCGGTTCAAGCGCCTGGGGCTGCTGATCATCGACGAGGAACACCGCTTCGGGGTCACGCAGAAGGAACGGCTGAAAAAGCTGCGCGCCGAGATCGACATCCTCACGCTGACGGCGACTCCGATACCACGCACGCTGAACATGTCGCTTTCCGGGCTGCGCGACCTGTCGATCATCAGCACTCCGCCCGCGCACCGGCTCGCCGTCCGGACGTTCATCTCCGAATGGAACGACGCGGCCATCCGTGAGGCCTGCCTGCGCGAGATCAAGCGCGGCGGCCAGGTCTATTTCCTGCACAACCAGGTGGAATCCATCGAACGCATCGCCGAAGAACTCATGCGCATCATTCCCGAGGCGGGCATCGGGATCGCCCACGGCCAGATGCGCGAGCGCGACCTGGAGCGCGTCATGCTCGACTTCTACCACCGGCGCTTCAACCTGCTGGTGTGCTCCACCATCATCGAGAGCGGCATCGACATACCGACGGCCAATACCATCATCATCAACCGGGCGGACAAACTCGGCCTGGCCCAGCTGCACCAGCTGCGCGGCCGTGTCGGCCGCTCGCATCACCGCGCCTATGCCTACCTGCTGACGCCACCGCGCAAGGCGATGACGGCCGACGCCGTCAAACGGCTGGAGGCGATTGCCTCGATGGAGGATCTCGGCGCCGGCTTCACCCTCGCCACCCATGACCTGGAAATCCGCGGCGCGGGAGAGCTGCTCGGAGATGAACAGAGCGGCCAGATCCACGAGATCGGCTACACGCTCTACTCCGACCTGCTGGCCCGTGCCGTAAAGGCGCTCAAGGAAGGCCGACAGCCGGAGCTCGGGAAGCCGCTGCACCACGGGCCGGAAATCGACCTGCTGCTGCCGGCCCTCATTCCCGACGACTACGTGCCCGACGTCCACACCCGGCTGGTCATGTACAAGCGCATCGCCGGCGCCGGGACGCGCGCCGCGCTGCGCGAGCTGCAGGTGGAGATGATCGACCGCTTCGGCCTGCTGCCGGAGCCGGTCAGGAACCTGTTCCGGGTGACCGGATTGAAGCTGGCCGCGGCACCCCTCGGCATCACCCGCATCGAGGTCGGCCGGCATGACGGCCGCATCCTGTTCGGCGCGGATGCCGCGATCGATACCCAGAAACTGGTAGAGTTGCTGCAGCGCCAGCCGGGATGCTATCGCTTCGAGGGCGGCAACAAGCTGCGTTTGAGCGGCGAGTTCGGGCAGGAGGAGACGCGCTTCGCCACGGTGGAGGAACTGCTCGCCACACTGACCCCTCACGACGAGACACAGGATGAACAGACGACACGCACTGGCTAGACCCGCACGTTTACACGACACCCGCCGGCGTCCGGCCCGCGTGTGGCTGATGTATACCCTTGCCGCCCTGTGCGGCCTCGGCGCAACGGTGGCCGCCGCGGCCGACCAGTACGACGTCGAGGTGATCGTGTTCCGCAACCTCGCGCCCCGCGATGACGGCGAACAATGGCCGGCCGACACCGGCGAGCGTGCCGGCGGATTCGCCAGCGTTCCCCTGCAGCAGGGAGTGGAGGGAGTGGAGGAACTGCCGCAGAGCCAATTCGCGCTCAACAACGTGGCGGGCGCGCTGCGGCGCTCCGGCGCCTATCAGGTGCTCGTCCACCGACTCTGGCGGGAGACGGCATACGACAGCAAGAGCGCCGTGCCCTATGAGCTTGACGTATCCGAGGGCGGGTCAGACACGCTCGCGGGTTCGATCAAAGTCATCCGCGAGCGCTACCTGCACCTGGACATCGATCTCACGCTAAGCTCCTCCGGTTCACTTTACCGCCTGGACGAGATGCGGCGCATCCGCAGCGGCGAGCTGCATTATTTCGACAACCCCCACTTCGGCGTCATTGCGAAAGTGACGCCGTACGACCCGGGCGAGTCGCCGCCGCAGGCGGCGACCGGTGCCGGCACGGCCACCCCGGCTCCGGACGAGGAATCCAGACCCGAAGCGCAACCGCCGGTTCCGGCACCCTGACCCGTCAACCCGGGCGAAAGCGGGGTCCGGTACCTCACTGATTCTGCACAGGCTGAATTCCCGCCTTTGCGGGAAGAACAGAGTTGATCAGCGCCATAAGTCGAATGGCAATTACTTAACGATCATGGCGATTGACTCACCACCCCGCAGCATGAAAAATGCTGTCAATCAACTCTTCCTCACCAGATGACCGAAGTTAGAGGCACCTTGGGCGGTGCTTGACTGAGGTCCACGAGCGAGGAAGCTCTTCACCTATCGTGTCTCTTAGAGACCGCGAAAGATTGTGTTATTTCTATCTCCGTATTTTTCACGCTAAGCGATTCCACCCTCGATGTAGGGTGGATGAGGCACGCCGTGTGTGCCGTAATCCACCGGACGTGCCGGCAGGCACGCAATAAAAAAGACCTTGTGTTGCTGCGCAACGCCCGGTGGATTACGCAAAAAGCGCTAACCCACATTACATTACGGCTTAAGTAAACGCCATTCGCCTTATGTCGCGTACCGCTGCGGCGCTCAGTCCTGCGCCAATACACGTTCGAGCAGCGCCCTGACCTGCCGCATGGCATGCCGGAGGTTGAGCTCGATCTCGCCCATTTCGATGATCCCCTCGCCGCGTCCCGCGGCCCAGTTGGCGCAGACCGCACAGTGGGCGTAGCACAGGCCGAGTTCCCGGGCGAGCGCGGCCTCCGGCATGCCGGTCATGCCCGCCATATCGCAGCCGTCGCGCGCCATGCGATCGACCTCCGCGGCCGATTCCAGGCGCGGACCCTGGGTCGCCCCGTAGGTGCCGCGCGGGATGAGCGCGATGCCGGCCGCGGCGGCGGCCGTGATCAGGACGCCGCGCAGGTCCTCGCAATAGGGACGGGTGAAATCGACGTGGGTGACATGGCTGAGCCCGGTATCGAAGAAGGTATGCTCCCGCGACCAGGTGTAGTCGATGATCTGGTCCGGTACGGCAAGCGCGCGCGGCGGCATGTCCCTGCCGATGCCGCCCACGGCGCAAACGGCGAGGATGCGCGCGACGCCGGCTTCCTTCAGGGCCCAGAGGTTGGCGCGGTAATTCACCCGGTGCGGCGGGATGGTGTGCGCATCGCCGTGGCGCGCGAGAAACACGACCTCGGCCCCGCCTAGCCTGCCGAAGGTGAGCGCCGCGGAAGGTTCGCCGTAGGGGGTGCGTGGAGTCTCGCGCCGCACGATCTCGAGGTTCTGCAGCGCGGTCAGACCGGTGCCGCCGATGATCGCGAGATCGACCATCCCGCTACCCCGCCTCTGCCCGGGCATGGTCTTCACCGAGGGTGAAGATGCCGTTGAGATTGCGCAGATAGCCCTTGTAGTCCATGCCGCAGCCGAACACGTAGCGATCCTCCACCGCCAGCCCGACGAAATCCGCCGTCATGCCGGCCACGCGCCGCTCATGCTGCTTCTCGACCAGGACGGCGGTATAGACGCGCGCCGCGCCGGCGTCACAGCAATACCCGCTGATGGCCTTCAGGGTATGACCTTCGTCGAGAATGTCATCGACCAGCAGGACGGTGCGCCCCTGCAATGACAGATGCGGCTTGCACAACCAGGCGATCTCACTGCCGCCGGTAGTTTTGCCGCGATAGCGCGTGGCGTGCAGGTAGTCGGTCTCCAGCGGGAAGTCCAGGCGGGTCAGCAGGTGCCCGGTCGGAATGATGCCGCCATTGAGGACACAGGTCACGACCGGCAGCGTGCCGTCGAGCGCCGCCGTGATCGCGCCCGCCATGCGGTCGAGGGCCGCGGTGACCGCTTCGGGGCCGTGCAGTATGACGGCCTCGTCCCGGATTTCCCTCAGTGTCACGTCTGTCAGCGTCATCGTCGTTTGTCCATCCCTGTCATCCGGCGCGGAGCGCCCGCTATCGCCTCAAACACCCAGGTCCAGCTCCGGTTCCGGCTCGCATCCCGTGACCGCGGCCACGGCCTGCTGCCAGCGTGGATCGCGCCGCAACCGCGCGTGATCCGGCGCCGGGCGCCCGTGCATACGGGCGATGCGGATGTGGGTGACAGGGTTGATGTATTCGACCAGCGCCTCGGCGACCCGTACGGCCTGCTCGCGGGCGTTGCAGACCAGCACCATATCACATCCGGCCTGCAGGGAAATTCTCGCCCGTTCGCTGTGATCACCGGCGCAGGCGGCCGCCTCCATGTTCAGGTCGTCACTGAACACCAGCCCCTGAAATCCCAGCCGGCCGCGCAGCACCTCCCCTATCCAGAACGGCGAGAAACCGGCCGGGTTGGCGTCCGCCTCCGCATAGACGACGTGCGCCATCATCACGGCGGCGAGGCCATAATGAATCATGCGTTCGAACGGCACCATGTCCCATTGCGCCAGGTCCGCATAGGCCCGTGGATCGACCGGCAGTTCGAGGTGCGAATCCGCCACCACCGCGCCATGCCCGGGAAAATGTTTGCCGGTGGCCGCCATGCCTGCCTCGTGCATGCCGCTCTGGTAGGCACGCGCAAGTTCAGCCACGACCTCCGGCCGCCGGTGCAGGGCACGGTCGCCGATCACCGTGGAGACACCGTGGTTGAGATCGAGCACGGGGGCGAAGCTGATGTCCACACCGACGGCGCGCAGCTCGGCGGCCATCAGCCAGCCGGTGACCTGGGCCAGGTTCCGCGCCCGGATCCGGTCGCTGTCGTAGAGATCACCCAGGTAAGCAAGCGGCGGCAGGCGGGTGAAGCCGTCGCGGAAGCGCTGCACCCGTCCGCCCTCCTGGTCGACCGCCACCAGCAGATGCGGCTCGCGCGCGGCATGGATGGCGTCGATCAGCGCCCTCAACTGTCCGGGGGATTCATAGTTGCGCGCGAACAGGATGACCCCGCCGACGGCGGGATGCACCAGCAGTTCGCGGTCTTCCGGCGAGAGTTCCACACCGGAGACGTCCACCATCAGGGGGCCGAGTGTCATGTTTCGTATCTCGCAGCAGTTGCCAGACGCCTATCGAGCCGGTCGCGCAGGCGGTCGCCCAGCAGGTTGACCGACAGCACCACGGCGCAGATCGCCGCGCCGGGCGCCAGCACCAGGTGCGGCGCCACCAGCATGTAGCGCGTGCCGTCGCGGATCATGGCGCCCCAGGAGGCGCCCGGCGGCTGTACGCCAAGCCCCAGGAACGACAGGCCGGCCTCCGCGATGACCACGGCCGCGACGCCGAAGGTGGCTTCGACAATCAGCGGGGCGGCCATTAGCGGCAACAGGTGCCGCGCCATGATGCGCAGCCGGCCGCTGCCCAGGCACTCGGCCGCCATGACGTGCTCCCGGTGCCTGAGCGAGAGCACCTGCGCGCGCGACAGGCGAGCATAACCGACCCAGCCGACAGTGGCGAGCGCCAGCACCACGTTGCCGATGCCGGGGCCCAGCAGGCCGGCAAGCGCAATGGCCAGCAGGATGCCCGGGAAGGCGAGGAAGATATCGATGACCTGGACGATGAGCCGGTCCCACCACCCGCCCCGGTAAGCACTGACGGTTCCGATCAGGGTGCCGAGCAACGCCGAGAGACTCACTACCCAGGCAGCGACAAGGAAGGAGGTGCGCGCACCCACCAGCAGGCGTTCGCCGATGTCGCGGCCGAGATCGTCATAACCGAGCCACGCACCCGGCGCCGGTGGCCCAAGGATATGTTCGAGGTGAATCAGGTCGGGCGTGAGGGGCAGGAAACCGGCACCGAGGGCAAGCAGCCCCCAGAGCCCCAGCAGCGCGACCGGTAACCCCAGCCGCATCAGCCGCCGCCCCCGAGGCGGATGCGCGGATCGGCCCAGGCGTAGGCGATATCCGTCAGCAGGTTCGCCAGCACGTAGCCGAGACTGATCAGCAGCACGCATGCCTGCACCACCGGGTAGTCGCGAGACTGGATCGCCTCGATGGTCAGCAAGCCGATGCCCGGCCAGGAGAACACCGTTTCGGTAATCACGGCGCCGGCCAGCAGGGCGCCGAGTTGCAGCCCCAGCAGGGTGATGACCGGCAGCAGCGCATTGCGCAGGCCGTGATGGAGAATCACCCGGTGCGGCGGCAACCCCTTCGCACGCGCCGTGCGGATGAAGTCCTCGCCCAGCACCTCCAGCAGACTGCTGCGCACCATACGCGAGAGCACCGCCGCGAGTCCGGTGCCGAGGGTCACGGCCGGAAGCACCACCGCGCCAGGACCCCCGCGCCCGCTCACCGGAAACCAGCCCAGCCACAGCGAGAACACCAGGATCAACAGCGGCCCCAACCAGAAATTGGGCAGAGAGACACCCAGCATGGAAAACGTCATGGCGCCGCCGTCCCACGGGCTGCCGCGGCGCACGGCGGCGAGCACGCCGAGCGGCAGCGCCATGGCCAGGGTGAACACCAGCGCCACGCCAGCGAGCAGCAGGGTCGAGGGCAGGCGTTCCCGCAGCAGGTCGATGACCGGGCGGTGCGACTGCAGCGAGGTCCCCAGATCGAACCGCAGCAGGCCGTGGAGGTAATGCGCGAATTGCACCATGACCGGCTGATCCAGCCCCATGGCGGCGCGCAGGGCCGCGCGGTCTGTCGCGGAGGCGGCCTCGCCCAGCATGACCTCGACCGGATCGCCTGGAATGAGATGGATCAGCAGGAACACGATGGTGATGACCCCGAACACAACCACTACGGCGCCGGCCAGGCGTTGTGCAAGATAGGTCAGCATGCGTGTCGGTCGGCAGGCGGGCGCGGGTCCATTCAGGGTTTTGCAGGCGGCGGCTTCCGCGTGCAACCATAGACAAACCTTTCCCTGCAGGCAAGCGCATCCATGCGATGAACGGCCTCCTGCGGACTTGCTTGTGCCCGAGTGTGTTTCCTGACCGGGGGGGCTGCTGTACTTTTTGTTTTACGAACGCGAGGGGATCTGGAGGTGATTGTCCCCGCCCGGGGCGTCGTTATGCGCGTACCGGCGCCTGAGCAGTCGCGCCAGGAGTGCCGTGAAGGTGCGGAAACCGGGTTTGAAGGGATGGCACTCGCTTTCCCGTGAAATCCCCCGAGGCGATACGTCGACAGGCGCCGGGTCGAGTTTACCGGCCACCAGTCCGAGATAGACATCCGCAGCCGGCACGGCGGACAGTCCGTCCATGCAGGTCTTCAGATAGCCGATGTTTTCCACGCGTCTCGCCAGTGACGGCATGGGATCATCGTGGCGTGGTTCTCCGTCCATGGCCTGCTTCAGCCACTGCCCGGCCCGCTCGCCCTGCAGCCCGGCACGTAATACCGAGACCATGCCCGCATGGGGTTTCGGCATCGCCTGCCGCACGGTCGCCGACACTCTCCGGTAGACCGGCCAGTACTTCTCCTCGAGGTAGAAACGGCATACCGTCTCGGTCGTGATCGCATCCAGCACTTCCTCACCGCTGCACACTTCCATCGCATAACTGTCCGCCGCCAGCTCGTCGAGACGGACAGCGGGCAGGCTGACCTGATCATAGAGCGGCGCGAAAACCGAGAAAAACCGCCGTACCGGCTGGAAGCCTGGCCGTGCCGCGGCCGCGGTCGCATCAGCGTACTGTGGCCAGATCCGGCGCAGTTGATTGAGCCAGTTCAGCAGCAGGTTGTAGCGCTTCGAGAATTGCCCGAGGCGGCGTGCCAGCACGCAGCGGAACTGGACGGCGGAAAGACTCTGGATCAATGGCAGTCCGATGACCAGGGTGTTCGCCGACCAGACGGGCAGGGCCCGGCAAGGGGTCTTCAGGACCTCGAGTTCAAAGGCGCCGGTGATCACCACGCGGTCGATGGCAGGGCCACGGTAGTGCCGGCACAGTTCACCCACCAGTGTGAAGAGCGCGGGCGCCCTGTTTCGCTCGAGCACGATGCCCGGAGGCAGGGCCGGTCTGAACCGCGCAATGCGGTAACTGACCAGAGCCGAACCTGCCGCCACGGCTGTCCAGATCAGGAGTTGCAGCCAGGCGATGGCCGGCCGGCCGGTGAGGGCATCATAGACGCCCGCGACGCCCGCCAGGACCAGCCAGGGAAACATCAGCAGCCAGCCGTAGCCGGCGAGCGCAAAAATGGTGGCCGTCAGCAGATAGCCACGGGGACGTGACTTCGCCAGACGGTCGATCCCCGTCCCGATGCGCTGCAGGAATAATTGCCGCCATCCCGTTTCTGGCATGAACTCGCCTCGACCGAAAGTGTATGCGATAACCGTGGATTACACGGTAGACACTGTAACAATCCGTCAGAATCATGCCGAGACCGGGGTCACGCTTCGAGCTCGCGGCATTGACCGGGCGTACGATGCCACCGTGTCAATTCGCAGCGTCGCGGGAATACAATAAGGCGCGGGCGTCGAAGGGCGCTTGCGCCTGGCGGATATCGATTCATGGCGAAGACATCTCCCCGGAACCCGGTACTGGGGTTCGGTTATACTTCGGGCTGACGAGTCTCCACTGGAGCAGTGCTACCGGAGTCGCGGCTCGATTGCGCAACCGGTAAAGGGAAAACAATCACAAGGAAATTCGCATGCGCCTTGCTGCCCTGAAGCAGCCACGGTTTTATCTGCCCGCCGCCCTTGTTCTGCTCCTGGGTGTGGCGTCGGCCGTGGTATTTCATCCTGCCTTCCAGAAAAAGATGCTGCTCGACCACGTTGGCCCCCTGGTCGATTCGCTGGACATCGGTTACATCCATCTCACGCCCTGGTCGCTGGAGCTGAAGCATGTCGTGGTGGGATATCGGGGCGGGCATTTCTCCATCGGTGATGGAACGGTGAAGTATTGCCTGTCGTCCCTTCTCCTGCTGAATCTCAACATCAAGACCGTCATCCTCAAGGATGTCAGCATCGATCTGGAGAAATTCAGTCCGCCGGAAACCGCGCCTGCAACGAAAAGCAGCGGGCCCTTTCCCGGCGTGCTGGCCTCGCTGCGGCACGGGCTCGGCTACACCCTCGGGAAGGTGATAATCGATGCCGCGGTCCGCCTGCCCGGGCAGCGGTCACTGACCGCCAGCATTTCAGGCGGAGGGATCAAACCGGAGGCCAATGGCGCCATCACGCTCGCCGTGCGCTTCAATACGGGCCACAAGGATGATCACATCGACGTCGACGGCAGACTCGGCCTTGATCAGCTCACGCGAGGACGTTTCGCCGCAATCGAAACCGCGCTCGCCGTCCAGGCCAGACTGGCGGCGCTGCCGGAGACGGAACACGTCAATCTGGACCTGACCGTTACGCCGTCGACAGCGGCCGCCGACCAGCAGAAAACGCCTGACCACGCACAGGATGGTGAGGGGCCGCATTACCCGCCAGAGGCGCTGCGCCTTGCGCTGCAGCTCAATGACGGTAAAGGCAATAACCGCTCGGCCCTGGACCTCAAGGCCGGTTATGACGGCAATACCGGCGGCATCGATGGTGACTACCGCGTCACCGCGAACGAACGGCTGGCGCAGCCCTATATCAGGGACACCGTCATACCCCCTGCCGCGGAAGTGCTGACGGGCAAGTTCACATTCAACAGTGCAACCCTGACCGGCGACATGACGGTCACCAGTGACCTGCGGGTGAAAGACATCCGCAAGGTCCACCCCGACAGGCAGCTCCCGGAGATGCTGCAGCTCAGGAACAACTTCCGCGTATCGCTGCTGCCCGGCAGGCAGCTGCGGGTCGAGACGCTGGACACGACCCTGTCCGACAATGACAAGCACCGGCCCCTGACATCGAGACTTGCGAATGATCTCAATATCCCCATGGACGATTTCGCCGCGTTCCTCCACCAGGAAAACACCCTGCTGGAAATCAGACTGCCCGGGGTGCCGCTCATCTGGTTCACCGTGCTGCTGCCCGACTACGACATCACGGACGGCACCCTGAAGGCCGACCTCGAAGTGACGACCGATGCGAGCGGCGCGATCCACCTCAAGCCGGTCAAACCCCTGCAGATCACGGGACTCACCATCAGGCAGCAGGACAAGCCCCTCATCCAGGGTCTCAACCTCTCGGTCCTGCCGGGCGCGACCTACGGCGGCGATGCACTCGGTGTCTCGCTGAAAAAGCTGGAAGTCGATGCCGGCAAGGGTGCAGTGGCCACGGCCGACCTCAGCGCCAACATCCCGCTGTCCGGAGACGGACGTTCCGATATCACCGCGAAGGCGCGGGCCAGTGTGGATCTGCACCGGCTGCTGGACATGCTCGCCATCAAACCGTCGGGCCGCAACACATTGCCCAGGCATCTCAACCTCGAGTATCAGGCCGCCGTACGGCAGCAACCCGGCGCGATGCATGTGAACAAACTCGATGCCAGCCTGTCGCTGGAGAACAAGACCCGGCTGCTGCAGGTTCAGCTGCTGCAGCCACTGGTCATAAAAAGCACGCCGGCCGGCCGAAAACTTGGCAACCCGGCGGGCAAACTGGCCACGCTCACCGTCAGCGATATCGATCTGAACTGGTTCTCCGCCTTCGTGCCGGGGGCCACGGTGAAAGGCAGGCTCTCCCGCGCGGACCTGACCCTGGCCGCGGACGCCGGTGGCGTAGCCACCCTGAGCCCGGCCAGGCCGGTCGAGATCCGTCATGTCACCCTTTCCACCCGTGACGGTGCGCTGCTCGATGACCTCGGCATCCGTTTGATGCCCGCCGTCCGCCTCGCGCCGGGAGGCACGCACATCGACTACCGCAACCTCGGCGTGACCAGTCACCGGACGCGGCTCGTCTCCGGCAGCGGCCACATCACCCTGCCGGCCGCGGCGGATCAACCCCTCGCGGCCGACGGTCACCTCGACGTCGACCTGCAGGTGCTGTCACGGCAGCCGCTCATTGCCCGGGCCCTGCAGGCCCCCTTCGATACACCACTGCGGCTGGCGGCGGATTACCGCCTGGCACGCAGCGACGCCGCGATCGATATCGACCGCCTGTCCGCCAGGCTGTTCTACGGCACCCCGGAACCGCGGCTGTCGCTGCAGGCCGGGTCGAAACTGCGAGTGCGCACCCGGCTCGGCGGGCGGCAATCGGAACTCGGCCGCGCCACCGGCAAGGTCACACTGGCGCTGGCGAAGCTCACACCGGAACCGTTTGCGAGCATCCTCAAGGCCAAGGGCCTGACCTTCACCGAAGCCAACGGCAAGGCCGTGCTCACCTCGAATGGCCGGTCCCTCAACGTCACCACCGTCGACCCTCTCGTGATCTCGGGCATCGCCGTGCATAAAGCCGACGGCGGGGCCGCGCTGAACCCGTTTACCCTGACAATGAATTCAAACGCGACCCTGCAGGGCAATACCCTGCAGGCGACGCTGGATGAACTCAGCATCGCCTTTGCCCGCGACCGCGGCGCGCCTGCCCTCGATGCGCACGCCGACCTGACGCTGAAAGGCACCGGGGATGCCGTCACCCTCGATACCCTGAACGCCGAACTGTCGGCCTCCCTGCCACCGCTCCTCGCTCAGCCCGCGGTCCTGCCCGGCAATACCCTGACGGCCGGCAGGCTCACGGCCAGCGTGCGGAAGGATGCCGACGGAAAGCTCGGCGCAACCGCCCGGATCGCGGACCTGAAGGCCCGCAAGGCGCTGGCTTTGCAAACGCTGACACTGAATGTCGACGGGCGCCTCGACCCGGATGGCGGCTTCAACCTCACGGCGCCCCTTCGGCAACAGGGAAAATCCGGTGACAGCGACATACGGCTGAAGGCGGCGTATGCCCCCGCGGGCGGCAACCACAAGGTGGTGGATGTCGACATCGCCAGCACCGGCTTCTATCTCAATGACATTCTGAACACGCTCAACGCCATCGCGGGAAAACAGACGACCACATCCACCGGGAAAACGAAGCCTGCGGTCGCGGCGCAGGAACCGCAGGGCCTGGATCTCAAGCCGGATACACGCGCCTTCTGGGACACGACCGACTATGACGCACGCGTGAACTTCCGGTTCGATCGGCTTTTCTACACCGATTACCTCGAGTTCCGTGATATTCAGGGCCATGCCGCCCTGTTGCCCGACAAGCTCGAACTCGGCGATTTCTCGGCGCATTTCCACGACAGCCCGATCACGCTCGACGGGCGTATGAGCTTTGCCCCCGGGGAGACACCTTACGACCTCAAACTGCACGCCGGCGTCAGGCAATTCGACCTGGCCAGTTTTTTCCGTGAACTCATTCCCGGCTCCACACCACGCGCCGCAGGGCTTTTCGATGTCAGCCTCGACGCCTTCGGCGCCTCGCCCAACCTGGCCCAGTACCGCAACAGGCTGTACTTCGACATGCGCCTGCAAAGCCGCGACGGCGTCTTCCGGCCGTTCAACCCGGACAGTGCGCTGCTGGCCGGCAGTTCCGGCTTCGCGGGCGTGTTCGGCGAGGGCGTGTCCAACATACCCACCGGCCTGTTCGGCCTGGGTGCGGTCTCGCGGCTCGTCAACTACATGAAGGAGATCAAGTACGACAAGATCGCGATTCACCTGGTGCGGGATGAATCCCGGGACGTGAAGATAAAGGAGTATGTCGTCCAGAGCCCCGAAATCCTGATGACTGCAACGGGCGGGATCAAATACCAGGAAGGCGTCGATATCACGGACAGCCCCCTGTCGATGGAGGCGAGAATCGACATGCGCGAGCGCGGCGCTGCCATTCTCTACAGCCTGGGCCTGCTGCAATCGGAGAAGGACGGCTACGGCTACTGGAAGGGCCCCGTTTTCAAGGTCTGGGGCAATATCGGGCGCACGCAGTCGAATCTCGATGACATCATCGGCGAGGCAGGTCAGGGAGCCGTGCTCGGCGGCATCACCCGTCCGGTTTCCGGATTGTGGGGCAACCTCAAGTACTGGTGGTTCGGCGGCGACAAGCCCCCGATCGAATACGACAAACAGTGACCCCGTGAATCCCGCATCAAATCCGAAGAGTCACGGTGCCATGTTGAAGATAATCCGCTCCGAAGCCGCTTTCATAGTCACGGCACTGTCGGCGGTGGCCTTCTACACGATTGGCAAGGGCTGGCTCGACGGGTTCGGCAACCCGATCCTGTACACTGCCCTTTTTCTGTGGCTCTTCGGCACGATGCTGTGGAGTTCCTTTTCCGCCGTTCGCCACGCTGATTGCCTCGCCGTATTGCTCGGCGAGCCTCTGGGCACTCTGGTCCTGACAATATCGGTGATCAGTATCGAGGTCTCCGTCATCGCAGCGGTCATGCTTCACGCCGGGCCCAATCCGACACTCGCCCGCGACACCATGCTTGCCGTCATCATCATCGTCCTCAACGGCATGGTGGGCCTGTCGCTGCTCGTCGGCGGTATTCGCCACCGGGAACAGAATTACAACCTCCAGGGTACGCGCTCATACCTGAGCGTCATCATCACGCTGGCGACGCTGTCCCTGATCCTGCCCCGCTTCACAACTTCAACGTCCGGTCCGACCCTGACCACGTCACAGGGCCTGCTCTTCGCCGTGATCACCGTCCTGCTTTACGCGACATTCCTCGCAATGCAGACGGTTCGCCATCGCGACTATTTCATTGTTCAGGACGAGGCCGAGGATGCGTCACAACACGGGTCGCATCATGGCAGAAAAGGGCCCCTGAAGCCCCGCTCCACGACCTATCACGCCATGTTTTTGATGCTGACGCTGATCCCGATCGTTCTGCTTTCGAAGAAGCTCGCGGTCGTCGTCGATTTCGGCACGGATGCGCTCGGTCTGCCTGTGGCGCTGGGAGGTGTCCTCGTCGCGATTCTCGTGCTTTCTCCGGAAGGGCTCGCGGCTTATGAGGCAGCCGCGGTCAATCATCTTCAACGCGCGGTGAATATCTGCCTCGGTTCGGCGCTCGCGACGATCAGCCTGACAGTTCCGGCCGTCGTTGTTATCGGGTTGATCAGCGGTATTCACGTTGAACTGGGACTCGACCCGAACGAGATGGTCCTCCTCGTTCTGACCCTGGTTATCAGCGTGCTGACGTTCGGAGCGACGCACACCAACATGCTTCAGGGTGCGGTCCATCTGGTGATATTTTTCGCCTATCTCATCCTGATCTTTCAGCCCTGATGCGACCCTTGCACGATTCCGTCTGACAACCACGCAGGGTTCGGCCGGAAATGCGCATATCCCCTGCCGACCATGGCGATGCGGCTCTACCCCTGGCTGCCGATCCGCCGGCAAGGTATGTCGCGTCACACCCGGACCGACCCAGACCTCAACTGCAGGAGAAACCCTAATAAATCAGCCGGACAGGGTCAGGGTCTATACTCTACAGCGTAGGTCATGACGGAGGGGTAACGGCAATGAGTTCCACGATACGCATTACCCTCTTCCTGCTGGTGTTTTGCCAGCTGCCGCAGGTCCAGGGCGCCGATACGGACGGGAGGGAAGTCCCGGACAGCCGCGCCGGCGCGCTGCAAAGCGATGTCGGCGCGGCGCCGGGGTCCGTACTGCCGTTGAGCGCGATTGACACGACGGAAATCCCCACGATCAACATTGCCGCCGGGGCATCCGCCGATCAGCCGCTGCCCTTCTACCGCATTGGCGAGAACACCTATTTCCTGTATGGCAACATCGCCACGGTCGACGAGAACAATCGCGGCTGGAACGGCAACGCGGGCTTCATCGTCACGTCAGAGGGGGTCATCGTCATCGACACCCTCGGCACGCCCAGACTCGGGCAGCGCCTGATTGCCACCATCAGGGCGGTGACCGGCCGGCCCATCCGCTATGTCATCATCACCCACAACCATCCGGATCACGCCTACGGGTCCGCGGCCTTCCAGGGGATGGAGGGTGTGACGATCATCACCCATAAGGGCTCGCTCGACTATACACAGTCGGATGTCCTGACACGCTCCGTGGAATACCGCCGCGCGCTGCTCGGCGATGACATGAAAGGCTTCGAGCCCGTCAAGGCCGACCTCTACCTCGACCTTCCGCGTTTCGGCAGCCACAGGATTGTCCTTGGGAATCAGCTCATCGACATCTATAACACCGGCAGGCATCACTCCTATGGCGATCTGGTCGTGCATCAGGTGAAGGACGGTATCCTGTGGATCTCGGACCTGGCGTTCAACCAGCGCACGACCTTCCTCGGTGATGGCGACAGCCGGCAGATCCTGGAAGCCCAGGACTGGCTCATGAACCGCTTCGGTGATGCGAAGCTGATGGTGCCGGGCCACGGCAGCGCCCAGCGGCCGCCGTTTCCCATGGTGAAAAAGACGCATCGATACGTGGAGCGCCTGCGCGAGTCCATGCGTGCGGCGGTGGAGAATGACATCCCGCTGATGGATGCCGTCGACCAGGCGGATTTCCCGGACTGGCGCGATACCCGGCTGTACGAATCCAACCAGCGCGCCAATGCCAATTTCATCTATCGGGAGATGGAGCAGCAATACTTCGCTCAATGAACACCCGGTTGCTGCCGGGTCCGCCGCACGCCCGCGAATCGAGGCGGTTCCTGGAACTGCACGGCGGGCACATCCATACCTCCAGGTCAGCCGGGAATCCTGTACACGGGGATCGATGATTTCCCGGAATGGTGCATCATGTCACACCCTTCGGGCCAAACCAGCCTCCCCTGGCAGGAACAGGCTCTTATGCCCTTTGGGTCTCTCCCCGTTAACCTTCCGTAGTCGATAGGCGACACGGTATTGAATACTGTCGCGTGACGAACGGGGCCCCTTCCATTCACTGCTTGCTGCGCCTCTTTGCGGCATCGGATGGAGCGACGGGTCAGGCGCATGTTTCGCCAGCATGAATGCACTAATGACAAGTACCAAGGCAGGGACAACGAAGTACCAATACCGAAGGATAACAAGCCCCTTATATACCGGATGAGAGCGGATATTCCCCGGGTCCGGCATCGGGATTGTCCCCCTCATCCAGGCCAGTGCGACCGCTGCAGCGAATGCCCCAAGAAAAAATAATCCAAAGGCCAGGAGATACAGCGGCATCCCGGAGAAGTATGTTCCAGTTTCCGGATTCCACCGATCGCGCAGGAAAAATGATCCACGCTCAAGCAAATATGCCCCACCCGAAAAGCAGAAGAATGTGAGGACACCGTTTAACAGGATTCTTATCGTGTTCATTGCCTGGGCATAACATTTGCCTCAAGCGCGCGGCGGAGCCGAATCGAATTGGAGGCAGTTGCTAGAGTCCGTATATCTTGTAAGATCTAAAACCCTTTCAATAAAAACCGCAGGTCGACCGCGCCGGTTAACGAAACGGAAACACCTGCGCAAAGACCATGGCGACAAGTAGCCGGCCGGCTGGAACTTACGCCTGCATCACTTCGTCCAGCAGTTCGATCCAGTGCTTCACCGGCACCCCGCTGGCTGTTGCCAGATGCAGCTGGCAACCGACATTGGCGGTCGCTATGACATCGGGCATACCCTGTTGCAACGCGGCGAGCTTGTTGTCCAGCAGTCGTCGTGACAGGTCCGGCTGCAGAATCGAATACGTGCCGGCCGAACCGCAGCACAGGTGCGCGTCGGTCACGTGAGTCAGCTGAAAACCCGCCTGCTGCAGCACGGTCTCGACCACGCCCTGCAGTTGCTGGCCGTGCTGCAGGGTGCAGGGACTGTGGAACGCCACCTTGCATTGTGCCGCATGCGCTGTGAGCCGCGGCAGCGATTCGGCCTCAATAACTTCAACGATATCTCTGGCCAGCGCGCTGACGCGTGCGGCCTTTTTCTCATAGGCCGCGTCCTGTCGCAGCAACTCGCCGTACTCCTTCACCAGTGCACCGCAGCCGCTGGCGGTAACGACAATCGCCTCCACACCCTGTTCGATGTACGGCCACCAGGCGTCTATGTTGCGGCGCATGAAGTCGAGACCTTCGCGCTGCGCCGCCAGATGGTGACTCACCGCACCGCAGCAACCGGCCTCCGGTGCCTCGACCAGCTGGATCCCCAGCCGATCGAGCACCCGTGCGGCAGCGGCATTGGTAGCGGGCGTGGCGACGCTCTGCACGCAACCCGCCAGCGCGATCATACGGCGCGGCTGCGCGCGTACGGGCCAGGCCCCGGGGGTCTGAAACGCGGGGATCCTGGTGCGCAACGCGGCCGGCAACAGCGGTCGCAGACGCTGGCCAAGACGCAACCAGGGTGCGAAGCGACGCGGATGGGGTAGCAGCTTGCGCAAGGCATAGCGCATTGCGGCTTCCAACCGACCGCGCCGCAGCTTGCGCTCGGCGATTTCACGACCGATATCCACCAACCTGCCGTAACGTACGCCGGACGGGCAGGTTGTCTCGCAGGACCTGCAGGTCAGGCAGCGATCCAGGTGCAGGCGGGTTTTTTCACTGACCGCCTCGCCTTCCAGCATCTGCTTGATGAGGTAGATGCGCCCGCGCGGGCCATCCAGTTCGTTGCCGAGCAACTGGTAGGTCGGACACGTGGCAGTGCAGAAACCGCAGTGTACGCAGGCGCGCAGAATGCTGTCGGCTTCTCTGCCTTCCGGGGTATTGCTGAATTCGTCGCTCAGGCGGGTCTGCATCGGAAAAGATTTTTCGTGTTCAGAGTTCCGGGTACATCCGCCCCGGGTTGAGAATGCCGTCAGGGTCGAAGGCAAGCTTGAGCTTGCGATGAATCGCCATGAGGCCGTCCGGCAGCGGGTGAAATATCTCGCCGGTCCGGTCGCCGCCCCGGTACAGCACGGCATGACCGCCCACCGCCGCGGCGGCATCGCGTATGGTCGCGGCCGGAGCATCCGATACCAGCCAGCGCAACGCCCCGCCCCATTCATACAGCCATTTTCCGGGTATCGGTAACGGCGGCGTATCCGATGCCAGCGACAATCGCCACAACGGCTGTTGCGCGACAAAGAAACCCGAGCGCTGTTCGCGCAGCCGGTTCCAGAAGCGCGCGCCGTCGGGCAACTCGTCGCCGCCGACAAGCCTGCGCGCGGCAGCCACCGCGCCCTGCGCACCGCTCAGGCGTACATAGAGATTGATGCCGTCGTGGCAGCTGGCGGTGACCGGCAGCGGTTGCTGCGCCCAGTCGTGCAGTCTGGCGATCGCCTGGTGCTCGCCGAGCGGGAGGCTCAGCGTGATTTCGGCCTCCGGTCGTGGTAAAACCTTCAGCGACACATCCAGCAACACACCCAGCGTTCCCAGTGCCCCGCACATCAGGCGTGACACATCGTAGCCGGCCACGTTCTTCATCACCTCGCCGCCGAACGAAAGCGTCTCGCCCTTGCCGTTGATGATGCGACAGCCAAGCACAAAGTCGCGCGCCGCGCCGGCACTGGCACGCCGTGGCCCCGACAGGTTGCAGGCGATGGTGCCGCCGAGCGTCGCCGTGTCACCGTAGTGCGGCGGTTCGAAAGCCAGCATCTGACCACGCTCGTCGAGCGCCTGTTCGATCAGGACCAGGGGTGTACCGGCGCGTGCACTGATGACCAGTTCGGTCGGATCGTAGCGGGTAATGCCGCGGTGGCGGCTGACATCGAGCGTCTCACCCCCGGTCTCGCGGCCATAGAATGCCTTGCTGTCACCGGCGCGGATGCAAAGAGAGGTGCCGGCGCGGCGAGCCGCCTGCACGCTGTCCCGCAGCTCGACACTGGCGTCATTGTCATTCATAGAGCAGCTCAGAACCTTTCGAGTTCCGGGAAGCGCAACCGTCCCCCGTGTACGTGCATGGCGCCGAACTCGGCACAACGATGCAGCGTCGGCACCGCCTTGCCGGGATTGAGCAGGCCATCTTTGTCGAACGCCGCCTTGACGGCGTGGAACTGCTGCAGTTCCAGTGCGTCAAACTGCACGCACATCTGATCGAGCTTTTCCATGCCGACGCCGTGTTCGCCGGTAATGGTGCCGCCGACCTCCACGCACAGCTCGAGGATCTTGCCGCCGAAGGCTTCGGTGCGTTCCAGTTCGCCGGGCTTGTTGGCATCGTAGAGAATCAGGGGATGCAGGTTGCCGTCACCGGCGTGGAACACGTTGGCGACCGGCAGTCCGAACTCGGCCGACAAATCCGCAATCGATTTCAGAACCCGCGGCAGATGTTTGCGGGGAATCGTGCCGTCCATGCAGTAGTAGTCCGGTGAAATGCGCCCGACCGCGGGGAAGGCCGCCTTGCGGCCCTTCCAGAAGGTCAGGCGCTCGGCGTCGTCGCGCGCCGTGCGCACTTCGGTGGCGCCGCTGTCGTGCAGCACATCGCGTACCCGCAGGATGTGCTCCGAAACCTCCTCGTTGGTGCCGTCGAGTTCGCACAGCAGAATGGCCTCGGCATCGCGCGGATAACCCGCGTGCACGAAATCCTCCGCGGCCTGGATCGCCAGCCGGTCCATCATCTCCAGTCCGGCCGGGATAATGCCGGCGGAAATGATATTGCCGACCGCCTGCCCGGCCTTGACCAGATCATCGAACGCCGCCAGCAACACCTGCGCACGCTCCGGCGCCGGCAGCAACTTTACGGTGACTTCGACGATCACGGCGAGCATGCCCTCGGAACCGGTCAGCAGCGCCAGCAGATCATAGCCGGGCGCATCCAGGCCGCTGCCGCCGATGGTTAGCATCTCGCCATCGATGGTAATGACTTTGAGCTTGCTGGATGTTGTGCACCGTAAGACCGTATTTCAGGCAGTGTACGCCGCCGGAATTCTCGGCCACGTTGCCGCCGATAGTGCAGGCGATCTGCGACGACGGATCCGGCGCATAGTACAGACCATAAGGCTCGGCCGCCTGCGAAATCGCCAGGTTGCGCACGCCGGGCTGCACGCGCGCCGTGCGCCTGCGCGGATCGATATCGAGTATGGCGGTGAACTTTGCCAGACTCAGCAGCACGCCCTGCCGGTACGGCAGCGCACCGCCCGACAGGCCGGTGCCGGCGCCGCGCGCCACCACCGGCACCCGCAAGCGATGGCAAAGCCGCAGGACAGCCTGCACCTGCTCGATGGTATCGGGCAACACCGCCACCAGCGGCAGTTCCCGATAAGCCGACAGCCCATCGCACTCGAAAGGACGCAGGTCCTCGGACGCGTGGAGCACGGCATCAGAGGGCAGCAAAGCCTGCAGCTGCTGTATCAGATAACGCCTGTCGATGCCGGCAGGCCGGTCGCCGGTGGCTGCGCTGTTCATGATTTGTCCGGTGGGTGGATCATGTGTTGCAAGGTTAGCGTATATCGACGGGCAGGCAGAACTCCGGCCGCTCGCCCCGCAGGCTACGGCATTGCCGCAGCGCGCGGCTGTGCCGCAGTTTCCCCGGGTTCCGCTACGCCGGCCAGCCTCGCCCAGACGCGGGCAAGCCCCAGGTCGTCGCCGACGTTACCGGGAAAGATGACCACCGGCATACCCGGATGGCGCGGATGATCGTCCCCGCAACGCACGACCGAGCAACCGGGCAGAATCTGACCGAGGACCCGCGCGGCGTGCAACGCCAGTCCGCTGCTCAGCACATCGTTGGAAGTGATGCCGCCCTTGCTGATCAGAAAGCCCAGGCTTTGCGGCAGACCGCGCACCACGTCCATGAGCAACGCCGACACCCGCTCACCAAACGCCAGCCGCGCCGCCTGGTCCGGGAAAGTCCTTTCGCCGCGGCTGGTATAGATGACACAGGTGTCTCCGGCAGCGTGCACGCCGCGGGCGGTCGCCAGCACCTCGTCCAGCATGGCATCGCGATCGGTGTCGATGCGATCGACGTTCACCTCGACCGGCGCGATGCCGGGCATCGCCAGCAGCTGCATGAGCTGCGCCGTGGTCTTGTTGACGTGCGACCCGACGATCACCGCACCGGGTCCGCTGTGGCGTACGTACGCGCGCATGGCCCGGGGTGCGACCGGCTGCGGGGGCAACTGCGCCAGCGACGTCAGCAGACTGGCGCCGCTGCGGAACAGGTAACGCTTGCCGCGCGCCGCACACTGCAGCAGCTGTTTGCAGAAGTGGTCCAGATCGTCCTGGCATTCGGCGTCGACCACGCAGCAGCGGTTGCCCGACAGCGCCATGAGCCGGTCGCTGACATTGCCGCGGACATCCGCGAGCAGAAAACGCTCCACCTCTCCCGCGGCTACACGGCCAGCGGTTTTCTCCTCGACATAGTCCGGCAGATAACTGTGCCGGTAGCCGAACACGGAATCGCGCGCGAACTCGGTTTCGTGCACCGGCACCGGCTCGCCGTCGACCACCAGGTAGTGGACACTGTCGCGCGTCACGCGCCCCCCCTCGAAGAAGGCCGGCACCAGGAAGTGGGCATCGAACGGGCCGAGCTGCCCGGCGATGACATCGGTTTCCACGGGGTAGTGACCCCGCAACGTGGAATCCGAGCGGCTGACAATCAGCGGATTGATGGCTCTGCCCGTCCCGGCCAGTTCGTCGAGCGCCTGCGCAAGATTGACACAGACCTCGCGGGTCACCTCAGCGGCCCGCGAGGCGCTCATGCCGCGGGTGTTGGTCAGCACGAAAAATAGCGGTACATCGTCAAGCAGGCCTTGTTTCAGCGTAGCCACGTCCCAGCGTGTCAGCAGCAGACAGCTGTGCACGGTCTGTGAGCCGGTCGGATCGTCGTCGAGAACAATGATGCGTGTTTCGGTCATGGTCTGTCCCGTTATCCCGGAAAACAAATGCCCGTGCAGGGTCACGATGGCAGGCTGGCGCAAACAGGAGAGCCGAGGCGTCACCCCTGCACGGGCTGAACTCTCAGGCCAGCAGATCCCTGACGCGCTGCGCCATGGTGTCGGCCGTAATGCCGTTGAAGGCCATAATCTCTCCCGGAGAAGCCGTGGTTTCACCACGCTTCCAGCATACGGTGTCGCGGCGCCGGGCGCGGCTGCGCAACAACACGGGTTCAAGCGGAGCGCTCGGGCCACCGCTGACGGCCAGCAGCACATCGGCATCGAACAGGGCGTCGAACTCTGCGTCACCCATGAAACGGCCGTCAGGTTCCGACACCGTATTCCAGGCAATGTCCGTGGGCCGGTACAGACGGCGCGGGTTGACCACCGCAACGATGCGTACCCGGTAGCCCTCGGCTTCGAGTCTGGCCCTGGCCTCGAATACCGGCAGCAGAATCATGTCGCCCGTGACGGCGAATACCACCGTACCCTTCTCACCGCCCCGGGATTCGTACAGCATCACCGCGCCGCTCTCGACGGCCTCGCGCGCCTGCGCCAGTGTCAGATGCACGGGCAGCGGGCTCTTGGATGCGATAATCACCATGCCCTTGTTGTAGCTGTCGGTCGCATACTCGTAGGCCGCCTGGATGCAGTTGGCGTCGCAGGGAAACAGCGGGTAGACGTTGCCGTTGCGCATCATGGCCGCGAAGTAGCTCTCGATTTCCGGACGCTGGTGAGTCCAGCCGTTGCGGCCCTGCTCCAGCGCGCCGGCGGTAAACATGGTAACGATCGAGGGCGTCCTGCGACGCAGTTCGGCCATAGCCTGGGTAACGGTCTGCACTATGGGCCAGCCATTGATGGCAAAGGACTCGTACGACAACCACAGTGCGCGCGAACCGAACAGTGCCAGAGCGGCGGCGAAGCCGGCACAGGCGTCTTCGTTGAGCGGCTCGTAGACCTGACCCTCGGGCGACTGGTTGTACAGCGGATCCTGCGTCGGGTGACGGATCTTGAGCGCGTCGTTGATGTTCTTCATGGCCGAGGCCTCGTTGCCGTCGGCATTGGTCACCACGAAGCGCGGATCGGCCTTGCCCACCTGTGCCACCAGTGCACCCATGGCAGTGGACGGCACGGCTTTTTCGCCCGGCGAAAACTCCTGCATGTCGAGCGGCGGCAGCGGCGCCAGCGCAAGCTCGGACTCGGTCACCACCGTCTTCACAGCCGGCCCGCCGCCGGCGCGGCTGAAATTGTCACGCACGATCTGCCAGGCTTCAGGCGGCAGCGCCCGACGCTTGAGGGCGTCTGCAATGTGTTCCGCGTCCAGGGTATCTGCCGGATACAGGTTGTGCGACTTCGCGCCCACGGTGTGCACCCCTGCCCCCTTGAGCTGCTTGATAATGAATGCCGTCGGTTTGCCGGACATCGCCAGGCGCGCGGCACGGTCGACGCTGCGCAATACGGCGCCTGCGAACGCCAGGCGCTGCCTGAACGAGAAGCGCGTGCTGTCAATAAACGGCCCCGTCTGATCGCTGTCGTTGAAGTCGCTTGCGTCAACCAGCACCACTTCGTCGAAGCCGTGGCCTTTCCAGTAGTTGATCATGCTTTCATTGCTGTGCCGGGACACCATTGAGTGGTGCTCCTGCGAATAGCCGTTCCAGATCAGCACCGGCAGGAAGTTGGTCACCTCGGGATACGCGGTATGGAAGTGCATCATGGCGTTGAGCACATAGGGCTCGCCCATACCGCCATCGCCTATGGTGACCGGGAACAGCCTGTCGCGGTGCAGCCAGGCACCGGCCATGGCGAAGTGCTGACCCTGGCCGAGCGGGCCGGCCGGCGACAGCAGACCGGGAATGGCGCCGGACAGATGACCGAGCAGCCCGTGGGTTTCGCGGAAGCGCTGCATCATGTCGTCCATGGTGCGGATGCCCATGCTTTCCAGCGATGAATCGAGGAACATCGAGGCGTAGAACCCGGGCGCGTGGTGTCCCACCTCGGTGACGATATTGGTGTGGCCCAGCATCATCAGCGCGGCGTGGGCCTCGGCACTGGAGGCAAACCCGCCCGGATGGCCGGAGCCTTTGGAACCGCACACCTGCAAGGTGACATAGCGCAGCGCATCGGCGCCGAGCAGGGTCTGGTAGGCAGCACGCTCGCCGCTGGCGTCGTCGACTGCGGCCGTTCCGGCGGCAATGGCCGCGGTGTCGGCATGGTGGCTGAACTCAGGCCAGGCCTCACCGTAGTACTGGATACCCTGGCAGAATTCCGGAAGGCTGTTGAGTTGTTCGGCGGTGTTACTGATGATCATGGTGTTGTCCTCGCTGGGCTTCCCGGAATTTCACCAGGAAGAAACGTTTTCGCAATGTGAAATGCAATATCCAAGAAAAAGGTGGAACCCTGTCCACCGCAGTTCAAAAATCCAGTTGAGTACACCATAACCTCAGGTGTAGTATTTCGCAATACACAATCGTTTTCATATTGCGAAATTTTCATGAACAAGCCGACTCCCTCCATCCAGGTCATTGACCGCTCCGCACAGTTGCTGGACAGCATCGCTACCAGTGAAGAACCGGTCAGTTTGAAGATCCTTGCCGCCGACACCGGGTTGCACCCCTCCACCGCGTTCCGGATTCTGGGCGCCCTGACCGGCGTCGGGTTGGTGGAACGCGACACGGCGGGTCATTACATGCTCGGACGCAAACTGGTGCAACTGGCCGGGCGCGTCAAACGCGGCATCGATATCCGCAAGGAGGCGCTCGACAGTATGCAGGCGTTACGCGACCAGCTGGGTGAAACCGTCAACCTTACGGTGCGCGAAGGTGACGAAGTCATCTACATCGAGCGAGTCACACCACAACGCATGATGCGCGTCGAACAGGTGATCGGAAGCCGCGCCCCGTTGCATGTCACGGCGGTCGGCAAGTTGATGCTCGGCGAACTCGGAGAGACTTTCCTCGACGCCTACGCCGCGCGTACGGGTCTGCCCGCCTATACCGCTCATACGCTCCACACGACGGACGCACTGCGCGATGACGTACACCGGGCAAGCGCCAATGGCTACGCGCTGGACAATGAAGAGGCCGAGGAAGGCGTGGGTTGCATCGGCGTACTGATTCGCGACGGCACCGGTGCCGTCATCGGAGGACTGTCGGTATCCGCGCCGATCGAGAGACGGCGCGATGAATGGATCGAGCTGCTCAGGCAGGCCGGGCGTTCCATATCCGCGCAGCTCGGTTACAGCGGGGACCGCTGAGCATGGTGCCACGGGTCACACCGCCGATCGACCACCGACCTGCTCGCCCGTCGAAACCACACTGCCCGTGACCGCTGGAGAGAGCGCATCACATAATCCACCGGGACAGACTGGATTCCTGCATTCGTGGGGATGGCATGTTCCTGCTTTCTCATCTCACTCCAGCGCCATCTCATGGATCACCACCTTCGTACCCACCGGCACGCGATCGAACAGGCGGATGACGTCGTCGTTGCGCATCTTCACGCAACCGTGGGAGGACGGGACGCCCATGCGGTCCTCGTCGGGGCAGCCGTGGATATAAATATAGCGGCGCATCGAATCCACCTCCCCGAGGCGGTTTCTGCCCGGCTCCTCGCCGCACAACCAGAGGATGCGCGTGAGTATCCAGTCGCGTTTCGGGTGCTGACGCTTGAGTTCCGGGGTGTAGAGTTCCCCCGTTGGCCGGCGGCTGACGAACACGGTATTGGGCGTACAGCCATCTCCGATCCTGGCGCGAATGCGGTGCCGGCCGCGCGGAGTGCACTCGCTGTGGATGCGCTCCCCCGGACCGTTGCTGGCGGTCGCGACGGCCACGTCCATGACGACCCTGCCCGCCTCGATGAGCTGCAGGCGCTGTTCATCGATACTGACCCGGATGAGGGAGGGGTTGATTTTCATGCGGTGATTATACGGATATTGGAATGATGAATTTGTCTTGATCGCTAAGCAAAATTTCCAACGCAAAGACGCAAAGGACGCAAAGTTGATAGATCGTTTTTGTTAATGAGTTTCTTTGCGTCCTTTGCGTCTTTGCGTTGAAATCGTTTCATTACGAATCTCCAGGAATTTCCGGTACACACGTCGCACCTTACCGTAATATTCGGTGAACCTCGCGCAGTGCGTCATAGTTACCGTCGGGCGCGAGGCGGTAACCCTCGACATCATCACGGATGGCGCACACCTGGTCTTCGTACCAGAGCGGGAAGTAGGGCAGCAGTTCGAGCAGCCGCGCCTGCACCTGGCGGTAGGCCTGCGCCTGCGCTTCCAGTGTGGCGCCCTGCTCCGCCCGTTCGATCAGCGCATCCACCTGTTTATCTTCAAGGCGCCCGCGATTGGCGCCCTCGGGCGGCAGCGAGGCGCTGTGAAAGGCGTAGCGGAAGATGTCCGGGGTCTTGATGCCGACCCATGAGAGGCTGTAGAGCTGGAAGCGCCCGGCCTTGATGTCGCCGTAGAAGGTACCCCAGTCGTAGCTCTGCAGCTTCATGTGAATGCCGACCCCGGCGAGCTGCTGCTGGATGATGGTGGCGATGCGCACCCGCACCGGGTCGGTCGAGGTCTTGTAGTCGAGTTCCAGCGGGTGGTCGGCGTCGTAGCCGGCCTGCGCCAGCAGGGAGCGCGCCGCCTGCGGGTCGTAGGGCAGCGCCGATAGCCCGGGATTGCCCGCCCAGTGATCCGGCGGCAGCAGCGCCGCGGCCGGCGTGGCGGCGCCGGCCAGCACGTAGCGGATGATGGCCGCGCGATCGATCGCCTGTGCGATGGCGCGGCGAACGCGGATGTCACCGGTGACCGGATCCTGCAGGTTGAAGCCGATGTAGGCGAAATTGCTGCCCGGCCCGAAGCTGACCGTGATGCCGTCCTGGCGCTTGAGGTAACCGAGCAGCTCCGCCGGCAGGTCGTTCTGCAGAATATCCACCTCCCCGCGCAGCAGCTTCAGCACCCGCACGGTCGGATCGACGATGCGCAGGAACTCGATGCGCTGCCCGTCGGCGCGGCGTACCAGCCGCAGCCGCCCCGGCTCCGGCCAGCTCTCGAAGCGAAACGGTCCGCTGCCGACCGGGTCGGTCTGAAACGGGTGACCGGCGGCGATGCCGTCTGCCGGCAGGATGCCGATGACGAGATAGCCCGGGAGCAGCGGGTCGGCCCGATCGAGGTAGAAGTCCAGCGTATCGTCGTCCAGCACCTCGATGCGCCGGATGAGCCGCAGGGGGCCGCGGTGCGGCGAGGCGTGCGCCGGGTCGAGGATGTACTCGTAGGTCGCGGCCACGTCGCGGGCGGTCAGCGGCCGGCCGTTGTGAAACGGCGGGCGGTCGGGGGCAAGGCGGAAGCGGTAATGATCCCCGGCCAGGCGCTCCCAGGTCGCGAGCGCCGGCACCGGACGCGCATGTTCGTCGAAGTCGACCAGCCGCTGGTAGAGCAGGCGGTTGATGCGCGCCGAGGTGGCGTCGGTGGCGAAGCGCGGATCGAGGTTGACCGGTGCGCTGGCGAGCCCGAAGCGGATGACATCATCCGCCGGTTGGGTGCAGGCGGTGAGCGTGAGCAGGCACAGCGCGAGAACGAGTGTCGAAAGGAGACTGCCTGCCCATGCAATCTGAATAACCCGTTTTTCACCGCAAAGACGCAAAGAACGCAAAGGAAATTCCTAAGAAGTTATTAACAACTCATCCCCGAGAAGGCGGGATCCAGCATGGCAAGGACCAGCGGGGTTCCGGATACCCGTTTCCGCCGGAATGACACGAAAAAACTCCTTTATTGAAAGAATTGATCATCTTTGCGTTCTTTGCGTCTTTGCGTTGAGAAGCTCCTTATCCAGTAACCGAGGCGGCGAGGTGCTTCATGTCGATCAGCAGCCGTACCCGCAGGCGGCGGAAGGTC
>CAVQCA010000155.1:0-9199 GCA_963710815.1 uncultured Gammaproteobacteria bacterium
CGCAACCCCTTCATCACCATTCATTATTACAATTTCTTCGTGCTGATCTTCTTCGCCGTGATTCATATCCTGGCGGTTGTCGTAACCGAACTGCGCGAAGGCGGCAATCTGATATCCGCCATGTTCTCGGGCAGGAAGGTGCTGAATGTGCCGCCAGCGGATCGGACAAAAGCCGATTAAGGTATGGCACCGGAAACAGGGACCGGAGGCAGACTGAAATATCATCTACACTACTCGATAGGCGCTCCGGATCAGGATTCACGCGCGTGTCCTCCCGTGGAACAGGATATCCGAAAAGACGCACTTTTTTAGTGCCCCGCAGCCAGCCGTGTGTCATGGACGTTACACGAGGCGCTTACGGCTTGACGTCAAGGTCGTCATACTTGTCTGGGTTGCAGGCCTTGAGCAGCCTGCGGGTGTAAACCACGTTCGCCCTTGTGTTCCCCAGTTCCCATTCTGCGTCGACGTATTTCTGCATCAGTTCCCTGTTGTTCAGGAATTGCCAGATATTCATGCCCAGCGAGGCGAGGAAGACCAGCGCGATAATTACCACAGCATCAAGATGAACAGTCAGTTGTTTCATTTACTCTCCTCTTTCATTCAAATTCATTATCCTATCACTGCTGTCCCGTGTCGGTATTTTCGTTGGAAGTGCGCGGCTGCGTGGCGGTATCGTAGTGGGGCATCGGAGCGCTTTCGGGCTGGGGTCGCGCCGGAGGGGGCGCCGGTGAGCGGGCCCGCGCCAACCAGCCAGCGCCTCGCTCTGGTTTTCCACGCTGCACCGCGAGCGCCGCCTGGCCTACGGTGGGAGCCGGCCTTCCCCCCCAGCACAGGGGCTGCGGCGCTGGCTCTGCCCGGTCCGTCGCCAAACCGAAAAGTCTCGCTCATCCGCGCACAAGATATTTTCAGTAACCCTGTCGGATTGCGGTGCTTTATAATTGCGTCCCTCCCAACAACAGATGCATGGTGACTCGAACATGAAACAGTTATTGAATGGCATTGCAGGTTTGATTCTTCTAATGAACTTTCCAGCCAGCGCGCTGGCCGGCTGGGATCCAAATGAAGTGAAGGAAGCGCAGGAAGCGATTGCGGCCTTCAGGGCCACCGACCCTGAGCTGGAAACCTTTTTCGACAAGGCCCACGGCTATGCGGTTTTCCCGTCGGTGGGAAAGGCCAGCATGGGCATCGGTGGCGCCTATGGTAAGGGCATCGTCTACGAGCAGAGAAAAGAGATCGGGAGTACCACACTAAAACAGCTCTCCATGGGCTTCGCGTTTGGCGGAGAAAGTTATCGGGAAATCATTTTTTTTCAGGATGAAAAGACTCTCGATGATTTCAAGAAGGGAAATTATGAACTGGGGGCCCAGGCGTCCGCGGTTGCGCTAAAGAAAGGGGCAGCAAAAAATGCTGATTTCGACCAGGGGGTTGCTGTATTTACCCAAACCAAGGGCGGCCTCATGTTCGATGTGAGCGTAGGGGGTCAAAAATTTACCTTTGAGCCAAAATAAGGTGTTCGGTCGGCAACAAAGGGGGGCTGAGGCCGCCTCCCCTAAACCCGGGGCGGGTCATGCATGACTAGAACCTATCTCATACATGGTCGCCCCTGTTTTGCCAGGCCCACGGTCAATAACGGCAAGAAGGTAGAGATTTTCAAACCCTTGCCACGCCTGGTCGGCCTGATCTCATTACCACCGCCCTTGGCCGAGGCAAACGTGGCATCGATAAGGCATTCCGATTCATCAAGCGCGCCTTCATCGCGCAGCGCATTGGCAAGATCGACGAGAACATCCCGCAAGACCTCATTGCGACACCACTGTTGGAAGCGGCGATGCACCGTTTTATAGTTCGGGTAGTGCACGCCTGACTGGCCAGCCGTTCCTGTTATTCACCTGGCCCTGAGCACTGAGCTGACACCACCGGCACGACATTCTGATTCCCCACCCACAACAGACCGGGCAGGGCGGCTTACTATTTAGTACAACATTCTCGCCCCAGGATGTGACCCATGAGACTAAAATCAACGACCTTGCTCCTGGCCTGTCTGGCAGCCGCCGTTGCCGCCTGGTTGGCCGACGGCCAATACACGCCCAGTTATGAAGACCGGATGATTGGGGTGGCAGTTCGCCAATCCTTCGGTGACGCGGCCTCACAGGTTGCGGCGGAGCCGCTGGAGATCCAGGCTCTGCTGCTCGACTATGCCGACAATGAGCCGCTGCTCCTCAAGGCGCGGGTAGCACTCATGAGATACCCGGATCTGGCCCGTCGTATCCTGCCAGTCTACGGTGACGAGCCCGAGTTCCAGGAGGTGCTGCTGAAATATGGGGAGGCTGCTTTACCACCTATCGGTTATTTCATGGACCACGACCTCACCTCTCTGGAGATGCGCCGTGCCCTGAGCGAACGGATCGGGAAGGTCAAGCTTCTATATGGCCGGATGATGGGGGCACCGGAGAATGCCGCTCCCCCTGCCATGGTGTCGGTACCCGAACTGACTGTGGAGGAACGCGGTTGGTACGCCATCCAGTTCCTGCAGGAGGATGGTTATAACTTCCTCGGGCAGTTTGCCGTCGCCCGGGACGGCAAAGCCGTGTGGGTGCAAACCGAGCGGCTGACGGTGGGCCTGTCGGACTTCTTCCTGGGTGGTGTGCGGAACCTGGAGACCAAGTGGCGTCAAGGGACGGTGATCGAGGGTTCAGACCTGGGCTGGGCCGCTCTGGATATGGCCGTTATCGCATCGAGTGTGAAGCTGCTCAAGGCGGTGCGGGCGGGCAGGGCAGTGGCGCCTGGTACCGCCGCGGCGCGCTCCGGCGGATTCTCCGGGCGGGTCGCCCTGTTCGGCTCCCGGGTGCTGGCACGCGGGGGACGGATCGGGCTCGCCGTTGCCCGTTACGGGGCCATCCCCGCGGCCGTCTACCTCATGTTCCGTTACCCGCGGCTGATCAATTCAACCCTGGCGGTACTGGGGGGCTGGCTAGGCATTAATATCTGGCTGGTGCAATTTGTCTTCTGGTTTGTCACCATCTTGATTGGATCGCGCTTGGCCCTTTTCCTGCTGGCTCCACTGTCCTGGGTCCTGCGAGTCCTTGGCTGGATGACCGGCGCCCTCGCGGTCTGGTTCCGGTCAGCTCGCACACGTCGACTTGATCCGCGCATTGTTAAGGCAGGGTAGAGGCCGCACGTCGGTGGTTTCCTAACATTCTGATTGTTTATCCACAGAAAACAGGGTAGTGCAGGGCGACGTCGTCCCGAGTGCTTAGTGCCGCCACTTCGCGCTCCGAACGCCGCACGACGCACGTCCGACCCGGTCCCGAGAACGTCGCACCCAGGACCCAGGACTGCCCGACACCCGTTCCCGGATCTCCGGGGAGCATCTCGCTGTCTTGTTCATCACTCCATCCTCACAAGAAATGGAGTCTCCACACCTTGGCCCGGTTATGGCTTCACTGGAGGCAAACGGCATAAGAGTATTCCTGGGTAAAGTGGGCTATGAATTCCAAAAAGGGGCCACTAAAATGCCAGTGGTATAAAATGTATCAATTCCTTACAGCGGACGCAGTCGCTAACGCACCTGCTCCGCTGAAAATATTGTTAGCCCCTATTGGGTTGCCGCTGACTTGAATGTTAGGCATCCACAAGCATTAACAATCGTTAATGCTACACATCTTTTTGAGGGAATAAAGATCATAGTGCATGTACAGAAATGTTTTGTACTCATGCCATTTGACAATACAAGCAACCTGCCAGGAGTCTGGGAAGAGGAGTCGCCCCGTGAGTTCGACGAAATTCAGTGCCGTCACTAGCATCCTGCTTGGTGTAGCGGCGATCATTCTGCCTTACCTTGTCGGCACCTTGGCGGTGATGATGCTCGGCGGCGTGATGTTGGCCAGCGGCATCGTGGCGCTGCTCTACGTCAATGCCGCACGTAAGGAGGGGATTCCTGTCAGCATCTTAGCCCCCTGGGTACAAGTGATCACCGGCGTGGTTATTCTGATCTGGCCGGGATTGGCCTTATGGATGGTGGCCGTCATCCTTGGAGGTGGCCTTATCCTCAGCGGGATCACCGGCCTGACGGCTCTCCGCGATTCAGGGCTGGTCAATCCACCCGTGTTTCGCAAGATCGAACTATGGTCGAGCATCGTACTTGGTGCGCTGCTAATCGTTTTAGGAGGCACAGGCTCCGCCATTCTGCT
This sequence comes from uncultured Gammaproteobacteria bacterium, assembly GCA_963710815.1. GTDB lineage: Bacteria > Pseudomonadota > Gammaproteobacteria > UBA9214 > UBA9214 > CAVQCA01. The sequence continues at coordinate 4,191 of CAVQCA010000155.1, forward strand.
CGGGATGGTTCTGGGAATCGCCCTGATCAGTACCGGCCTTCAACGGTGGCGGTTGGCTGCTTAGATGCTTGACTATCTTCCACAAAAGTCTTCGCTCATGCCCCCAGTCCAATCTGGCCGGGCCTTTCCATGCGACTCATCTCGTGATTGATGAGATTGAGATCAATCTAACCGGTTATAATTTCTCCGGTACTTCCTGAAACGTCCCCGTTCCTAGGCGCCATGCACCATAATTTCAAGTGCTCTGATCTTTATGGTTTTACCGCAACAGTCTCGATCAGACTGACGCGCTCTTCATCCAGATTGCGATGCAGATTATACGCCTTGGTCAGGATGTCGTTTCCAACCAGAAGGTGTACGCCAAGCTCCGGCAGCTCTGGATCCTTCACGGGTTTTGTCACATTCGCAAAGGCCTTCTGCGCCAAATCGGTCCTGTCGTGCCAGACATCAACCTCAAAACCGGCGGAGGTCATAAGCTCGCGGAATAAATCCGGTTCCACAAGAAAGCTTATTGAACTGTCCTGTGCCCATGGCACAGGAAAATAAACCGGCGTGTTCTTGTTTGCACAGACCTCATACAACACCACACGCCCTTTTGGTTTAACTACACGATGCAGTTCTTTCAACCAGGCAAATTTGTCTTCTACATTCATATTCATCTGGATTGACCAGACACCGTCAAAACTATTGTCTTTGAATGGCAAATCGAGCGCACTGGCAGCATGAAAGTTTACACGTTCCTGCATGCCAAGCAGCTGCGTCAATCTTTGTGCGGCATCGATATATTCAGCACTTAAATCAACCCCGGTCACACAACAACCTGTTTCATGTGCCAACCTGCGTGTGGAGCCACCCACACCACAACCGACATCCAGAATATGCATGTCTGATGTGAAATCAGAAAGCTGAATCAGCTCTTTCGTTGCAACGGTACCGCGAATGTGGAATTCATCCACCGGATGAAGATCCTCGAGCGTTATCTTTGACAGTTCCTTGCCAATTTCATTCAGCCCGGCAATGATCCTGTTATACAGATCATTGGGTGAGTAATAACTGTGAATATGTTTGGTATTTTTGGTCATGAGCATCCAGGCATTGATACCACTCATTAAAGTGGAACTTGTGTAATGCGCCTTCAGAAGAACGTGGTGCAATCTCATTACTGTACCCGTATTCTTCTTCTTTGGGCCCGTTCCGGTCCTTTAGCACTGTTTGGTATAGCAATCAGACCCGTCATTCAGATCATCGGGAACCACGACCCGTGGATTTACATATTACTGGGTTCTGAACGCCGTGTCCGACGCTCCCGGCACTTCGCACAAAGCACTCAGCAATGCGGGCACGTAGTACCCGCTATTGAATCTCCTGAAAGAAACAATATTTAACTTGTTGTGAATAAACCAATTCATTGGTATCTCCCGGTTCATGAGACGTATCCCCCCAGACAGTCGGGTAATTATATCGGCGGTGTGTCCTAGACTTAACAGGACATACCCAGTGAGTGTGGCGCGATGGAAAATCAACCCGGTTTCCTCCGCTTCCCGCGAAAAGAGGCCGGCAAGCAATTCGCCAGGGAACGCATCCGGCACTGGCGGGAGTATGAGCAGGTCATGCCAGACGACCAAACGGTCTGTCAAGCGGCGCGCTGCATGGATTGCGGTACGCCGTACTGCCACGGCTACTGCCCGGTTCACAACCTGATCCCCGACTGGAATGCGCTGGTCAGCGAGGCGAACTGGCGCGAGGCCTACGAGTACCTGGACTCGACCAATAACTTTCCGGAATTCACTGGCCGCCTCTGTCCAGCACCCTGCGAGCCTGCCTGCACGCTGAGCCTTGGCAGCCGGCCGGTCACCATCCGCTGCGTGGAGCTGGCCGTCGTGGAACGCGCCTGGGCATCGGGCTGGATCAGGCCGCAACGCAGCCACCGGCGGTTGTTCGAGCGCGTCGCGATCATCGGCTCCGGGCCTGCGGCGCTCGCCTGCGCACAGCAGCTGGTGCGTGTAGGTTACCGCGTCACGGTGTACGAGAAGGCCGCCCGCATCGGCGGACTGTTGCGCTACGGCATCCCGGATTTCCGGCTGGACAAGGCAGTGCTGGATCGACGGCTGACGCAGCTCGAGGCGGAGGGCGTGGTGTTCCGTACCGACGCCCATGCCGGCGTCAACCTGGATATCGATGCGCTGCACCGTCGCAGCCACGCGCTGGTGCTCGCCTGCGGTGCGGAACATCCGCGCGACCTGCCGGTGGAGGGACGGCATTTGCAAGGCGTGCATTTTGCGATGGATTATCTAAAGCAGCAGAACCGACGGGTGGCGGGCGCTGGCATCAGGTCCGAGGTCGCGATCGATGCCAGGGGAAAGCGGGTGGTGGTGATTGGCGGCGGCGACACCGGCGGTGACTGCGTCGGTACCGCCATCCGTCAGGGTGCGCGGCAGGTGATCCAGATCCAGCACCACGATTGTTTGTCGGAACAGGTCGATATCCTGCAGTACTGGCCGGATGCAGCGCCGGTGCGATGTCCGAGCGATCACGAGGAAGAGGGCTGCGACTACCTCTGGGGCTGGGATACGACGGCATTCGATGGCCGGAGCGGTCGGGTGAGCGGCGTGCGGCTGCAGTGCCTGCAGTGGACGCGTGGTGAGGACGGTGCCTGGATCAAGCGCCACCGCCCGGGTCAGGTGCGGCGCGTACCGGCGCAGCTTGTGCTGCTTGCCCTGGGCTATGCCCACCCGGTGCATGACGGTCTGATCCGGAAGCTGGGGCTGAAACTGGATGTACGCCGCAATGTATTCGCTTCCGATGAAGATTATCAGACCAGCATCCCAGGCGTATTCGCCTGTGGCGACATGCGCCGCGGGCAGTCTCTGGTCGTGTGGGCGATCCGCGAAGGCCGCCAGTGCGCGCATAGCGTCGATCGGTGGCTGTCGGGTGGAAGCGAGCTGCCGCGGGATTAGGTACGGTCCTATTACAATGCATTCAAATAAGCATGAAGTAATCAGCAGGCCATGCCACTCACAGCCCAGCCCCGGCTCGCCGCGCCTGTGGTCACTCAGGCGGTCAGTGCAGCCTCCCGCCGCTCCTGTACAATTTGTGCCGCATTCAGAAAAATGATTAGCAGACGATAAGTCAGTAAACCTGAATATAGGAGTCAACCCATGTGGCTTCCAGACTGGCTCTATGAGTTGCTGCCATACTTGTACACAATTGCAGGGTCTCTAACGGCATGTCTTTTTCAAACACCTACCGGCTTCGTCTCGGGCTTTCTATTGTTACTTACGGGCTGCCTCATTTGGATGATGAGAAGGGATTACCGGCAGGGTAGGGAAAACAGGAAAAACCAGTAACACCGTCAGAACGCCCTCACTGAAATATTTCGGCGACCCGAAGCTCGCCGTTGCATTTCAGGCTATAAAAGCCCCGCCACATGGGTGGTGTCTGGTTGCTCATGCAACTTCCCTTGCCGCTATGAGCTTATATCTGTTGGAAGTACTCAAGAAGCCAGTTTGGCAATCTGGCCTTTTCCTCATGCGTCATGGCATCATATTGCTTCTTGAATTCCCTTACCTCGTCGGCAGTGGCCTGCGATTCATCCTCAGACTCATTGTCCGTGTAAAAGCTACCCCGCTTGTAATTCAGCTCTGACATTGAAATGCTCCTCATCTCAAAGTCCATACTCTCCAGTAACTTTCGGCAGTCTTTGCTTCCTCCTTAATCAAAATCCCCGGCCGGCGCCGGGACCTGGGTGAAAAAAGTAACGCGTTACTTTTTTATCAGAGCACTCTAACGACTGGTTCTGACACGCTTGTGGATGCGTGGGCTGTGCACAATGGTGATCTCGGTACGGCGGTATCGACCGTCCCGATACCTGCCGCAATATGGCTATTCGGCTCTGGCGTGTCAGGAATGACTGGAGTTGGCAGCAGAATAAAACTGCTTGACTGATACAAAGAACGGCCCTTCGGGGCCGTTCATTTTGGCGATATATCCGCGTTTTACTTTCTCGTCATTCTTCGCCACCCATGAAGCCCAGCAGGTGCAGCAGGCTGGTGAAGAGGTTAAAAATCGATACATACAGGCTCACAGTCGCCATGATGTAGTTGGTTTCACCGCCGTGGATGATGTTGCTGGTCTCGAACAGGATCAGCCCCGCCATCAGCAGCACGAACATCGCGGATATGGCCAGTGACAGGGCAGGCATCTCGAGGAATACCGCGGCCAGTCCGCCGAGAAAAGCCACCAGAATACCGACCATCAGGAAGCCGCCCATAAAGCTGAAGTCCTTGCGGCTTGCCAGCGCATAACCCGATAGGCCCAGGAAGATCAGACCGGTGCCGCCCATAGCGGTCATCACGATCTGGCCGCCGTTGGCCAGGCTGAGGTAGGCGTTCAGTATCGGCCCCAGGGTGTAACCCATGAAGCCGGTCAATGCGAATACGAACACCAGGCCGAGACCGCTGTTGCGGAACTTCGAGGTCGCGAACAGCAGGCCGAAATAACCTGCCAGCGTGAGCAGCAGCCCGGGATGCGGCAGGTTAAGGGCCATCGACATGCCCGCGGTAAGCGCACTGAACAGCAAAGTCATGGACAGCAGGTTGTAGGTGTTGCGCAATACCTTGCTGGTGCCCAGTGCGCCTGCCCGGGTCGCGGTGGCCGGGTTCATGATTGGTTGATTCACGTTCATATCCTTCTCCTGTGTATTAGCAATCGAAATCAATTGATTCAGGCCATGTTTTCCGACAACGACCTGTTTGCAGGGGTGCAGACCCGGTTGAGAACACGTTTGCGTCTCAGCTGACGCATCACGGTGCGCCCGGCACGTGACGAAGCACGGTTGATTGCGAGGTACAGATCGGCCTCAGTATCCTCCACCACGATCGCCTTACCTGGCAGTATCACCTCGAGGTGGCACCGCTTGTCGTTGCCGCCGCGCGGCCCGTTGATGTCGGAGAGCCGCACCAGGATGCACCTGACATGCCGGTAGCACGTTCTGAGTGCAAATCCCAAAC
>CAVQCA010000156.1:0-41516 GCA_963710815.1 uncultured Gammaproteobacteria bacterium
CCCGCTCCTGCCATCATGGACCGCGCGCCCGTTAACGTGCCGCTGCAGACCGGCCTCAAGGTCGTCGATGCGCTCATTCCCATCGGGCGCGGCCAGCGCGAGCTGATCCTGGGTGACCGGCAGACCGGCAAGACCGCCATTGCGATCGACACCATTCTCAATCAGCGCGGCAAGGATGTCCTGTGCGTCTACTGCGCCATCGGTCAGCGCGCGTCTGCCGTGGCCAAGGCGGTGGCTACCTTCCAGGAAAAGGGCGCGCTGGAGTACACCGTCGTGGTCGTCACCGAGGGCAATGACCCGCCGGGTCTCGCCTACATCGCGCCTTACTCCGCCACCAGCATCGCGGAGTATTTTATGGAGCAGGGCCGCGATGTGCTGATCGTTTACGACGACCTCACGCATCATGCGCGCGCCTATCGCGAGCTCTCGCTGTTGCTGCGCCGCCCGCCCGGTCGCGAAGCCTTTCCCGGCGACATCTTCTATATCCATTCGCGGCTGCTGGAACGGGCGACACATCTGCGCGAGGAACGCGGAGGTGGTTCACTCACCGCCCTGCCCATCATCGAGACCGAAGCCCAGAACATTTCCGCCTACATTCCAACCAATTTGATTTCCATCACCGACGGGCAGATCTACCTCTCGCCGACGTTGTTCGAACTGGGTGTGCTGCCGGCGGTCGATGTCGGCAAATCCGTGTCGCGCGTCGGCGGCAAGGCGCAACGGGCGGCCTACCGCGCGGTGGCGGGCGACCTCAAGCTCGCCTATGCGCAGTTCGAGGAACTCGAAACCTTCGCCCGGTTTGGCGCCCGGCTGGATGAAGACACTCGCAAGAACATCGAGCATGGACGGCGCATCCGCGCCTGCCTGAAGCAGCCGGAATTCGCCCCGGTGGGAGTGCCCGCCCAAATCGCTATCCTGCTGGCGTTGAGCGCCGGCCTTTTCGACGCCGTTCCGCTGGACCGGATGACGGACGCCGAGCAGGCCGTGCGCAAGGCGGCGGCGGAGATCCCGGCGCAGGTGAACGAGCGCCTGGATAGCGCCGACACGTTGAGCGATGAGGATCGGGAAACGATTATCGACATTGCCCGCCAGGCACTGGCACGTTTCCAGCCCAAAGCTGATTCCCTGTCTCAACCCGGGGCCGGGACGAGTCCCGGGGAGGCATCATGAGCGACACCGCAGCGAGCCTGCGGCGCAAGATCGACAGCGCCGGCGATCTGCAATCCGTGGTCCGCACCATGAAGGCCATGGCCGCGTCGAGTATCGGCCAATACGAGCAGTCGGTGCGCGCCCTGGGTGGTTACTATCGCACCGTGGAACTGGGCTTGAGCGTGTGTTTTCGTGACCTGCGTGCGGCGCAATCGATAACCGCAGAGACAGGAAAAACGCATGCGGCTGCGATTGGCGCGGTGGTGTTTGGTTCCGACCAGGGGCTGGTGGGCCAGTTCAATGATGTGGCGGCCGATTATGCGCTCAAGACGCTGGCGGCGCTGCCCGGGGAACCCCGGGTCTGGGCGGTCGGCGAGCGCGTGCATGCGCGCCTGGCGGACGCGGGCCTTGAGCCGACGGGATGCTTCAGCGTACCGAATTCCGTCAAGGCCATCACCTCGCTGGTCGGGCAGATACTCATGGCAAGCGAGACGCGACGCAGCCAGGGTGACATCGCCGAACTCCATCTCTTCTACAACCGCCCCGCGGTTGGGGCGGTTTATGCGCCCGTCAGTCAGCGGCTGTTACCGCTGGATGAAATCTGGCGACGCAAGCTGGCCGAACGTCCGTGGCCGACGGAAAACCTGCCGGAGGTCATCGGTGGGGGCGCCCCGACCTTGCGGGTGCTGATCCGCGAATACCTTTTCGTCTCGCTGTTCCGGGCGTGCGCCGAATCGCTGGCCAGCGAGAACGCGAGCCGTCTCGCGGCGATGCAACGCGCCGACAAGAATATCGGTGAACTGCTGGACGACCTCAACGGCACATTTCACCGTTTGCGCCAGAGTGGTATCGACGCGGAACTGTTCGACGTGATCTCCGGGTTCGAGGCGCTGAACGAATCCTGATTCCATAGTTGCCGATGGTCATTCTCAAGTCGACATCATGATAAATAGCCACGGAATCCACGGAAGACACAGAAATTATCTGTGAATATATTCCGTGTTTTCCGTGTGCTTCCGTGGCCGTTGATTCAGTAGCCATGTGAACATTATTTGGGATGACATGCGTTATTTAAGTGCCATTCATCTGAATTATCCGTGTTTCCGTGTGCTCCATGACCATTGGTTTCTTATATAAGAACGATATTCTTAAGTAAGCGCCATTCATGCCTGACCCGCCTGACGATTCCGGCTGCACGCCATGAGGTCAAAAAAAACACCGCGTGACGTTCGCTGATGCAGGGGCTATCCTTTGGTCCGTGCGCCTTCAGCGAACGGGAAAGTCGGCAGACGCGAGGCGCCGCCCTGTAAAGCAAACATCAGAAAGGACGTGATCATGCTGGTAACCTTTTCCTGCCCGGCCTATGCGAGCATTACGATGTTCGGCGACGTGGCAATCCGACTGCTCAAACTGATGGGACACAGCGGGACGGTACCCAGCGCGCTGCTGGCAGAAGATGTCCAGGCGGCGCTGGAACGTCTGGAGGCTGCGGTCGAGGCAGACAATCCGTCGCCGGAGCCGGAAGAGTCTGCGGAAGGAGCGGACGGTGAACCTGCCGTCAGTCTCCCGCACCGCGCCTTGCCTCTGATCGAATTGCTCAAGGCGGCGGCAAAGGCAAAATGCGACGTAATGTGGGACAAGAACAACTAATCCAGCAGCCGCGTGTGACCGTCAACCCGATACCCGGCCGCCGACTCCAAACGGGTGGTCATGCCGGAATGTCGGCGCAATAGAAGAACACCGCCTTCGGCGCTGGAGTCAGAGGCGTTGACGGTACGCGTCGTCGGCGGCATCATCGATAGTCAATAAATCCGACGTCTATACTCACCCCACACCGAGCCCGGTTTCTGCTCGCCGCAAGGCAGGTGCACTCCCCCGCCCCGCTTCTCCAGGCACTGCAATGGCGCGCTGCGAACTCCCTGATGGCCCACACCCGGATGGCCAGTACCGGCATGATCGGCCGTGCAGACAAATGTGGCCTTACGTACGCCACCGTACAGATTGCGCGTGATCATGCGACTACGCTTGTACTTGCATCCGGAGTTTCCATGAAATCATCCCGGCTTCTTGCCACGTGAAGTTACCAGGTGACGAAAAGATGACTGCGACGAAGGATGCGCGATTGGCAATAGCGCCAGTCGGGACCCTGACAAAAGGAGTTTGATATGGACTGGAATATCGTTGCAGGCAACTGGAAGCAGTTCAAGGGCAAGGTGAAAGCGCAGTGGGGCAAACTCACCGACGATCACCTCGACGTGATTGCCGGCAATCGCGATCAGCTGGCGGGCAAGATCCAGGAGACCTACGGCATCACGAAGGACGAAGCCGAACAGCAAATCAAGCAATTTGAAGAGCTTGACAAGGACTAGCGCCGCATTTCTCCTTGCCTGGAACCTGCCATACGCGGCGCTACACCGCGAGCAGCATCAGGGTGACCGGGGCTGACACTTTACTGAAAGGACTGTACTTATGACCCGCCATACACGCTTCACTCCGCATATATTTTACGCAGCCGAAGAGCAGTTGACCGACCGGTATCACACCGGTCATACAGCGACGATCCACCTGCCTCGATCAAGGCTATGTACGATAACGCACAGACTTGATGATGGAGTTTATTTAGTCTATCTGTTAACGGTAAAGCGCTGAAATCAGGCGCCCCCGATGAAGTTGACGCGTACAAGTCGTCTTTGGCGAAATGATGGAAAGCGTAACTACGGGCGGGGTCAGTGGGATGTCACTTCCATCCTGGCTTGTCTTCGTACTGCATATCGTGCTTTTCCCTGTCTGTAGCCAGCAGCCATGGAAACATGAATTTATTCACCATAAGGAAACATCACTATGAAAACTTCAATACTAGCTGCTGCGATCGTTGCCAGCGCCCTGTCTGCGACTATCGTATCAGCACAGGACAGGAACGGTCCCGAAGGCGGTCCCGGTGGCATGATGGGCGGTCCCGGTGGTCCAGGTATGATGGGTGGGCCCCAGGGCGGTCCGGGCGGCATGATGCGTGGTCCCGGTGGTCCGGGTGGGCCCGAAGGCGGTCCGGGCGGCATGATGCGTGGTCCCGGTGGTCCGGGTGGTCCCCAGGGCGGTCCGGGTGGCATGATGGGCGGTCCCGGTGGTCCGGGTGGGCCCGAAGGCGGTCCGGGCGGCATGATGGGCGGTCCCGGTGGTCCGGGTGGTCCCGAAGGTGGTCCGGGCGGCATGATGCGTGGTCCCGGTGGTCCGGGTGGGCCCCAGGGTGGTCCGGGCGGCATGATGCGTGGTCCCGGTGGTCCGGGTGGGCCCGAAGGTGGTCCGGGCGGCATGATGCGCGGTCCCGGTGGTCCGGGTGGCCCGGGTGGCATGATGGGTGGTCCGGGTGGTCCCGAGGGCGGTCCGGGCGGCATGATGGGCGGTCCCGGTGGTCCGGGTGGTCCCAAGGCGGGCCGGGCGGCATGATGCGTGGTCCCGGTGGTCCGGGTGGGCCCCAGGGCGGTCCGGGCGGCATGATGCGTGGTCCCGGTGGTCCGGGTGGCCCCAGGGTGGTCCGGGCGGCATGATGGGTGGTCCCGGTGGTCCGGGTGGCCCCAGGGTGGTCCCGGTGGTCCGGGTGGTCCCGAAGGCGGTCCGGGCGGCATGATGCGTGGTCCCGGGTGGTCCCAGGGTGGTCCGGGTGGCATGATGCGTGGTCCCGGTGGTCCGGGTGGCCCAGGGCGGTCCCATGATGGGTGGTCCGGGTGGTCCCCAGGGTGGTCCGGGTGGCATGATGCGTGGTCCCGGTGGTCCGGGTGGCCAGGGCGGTCCGGGCGGCATGATGCGTGGTCCCGGTGGTCCGGGTGGCCCCAGGGCGGTCCCGGTGGTCCGGGTGGGCCCCAGGGTGGTCCCGGTGGTCCGGGTGGTCCGGGTGGTCCGAGTGGACCGGAGTCTGAGTAATCTCAAAACCCGTCTGACATAGGCTGACAGGTACACCACCCCGCACGCCGCAGGAGTTGTTCGCAAATGAACAGCTCCTGCCCTGCTAGCGCGGGGTCACGCACTTCATGGCGTCATAGCAGACACGGCAGCCAGGAACTTGCCGGGAGAATCAGGGGGTCACGTTCTGTTCAACAGGCTGACTCCCTGTTTCTTTCTGAGCGCAAGACATTCCGGACAGGCCCAAGGCGCGCTTTATAACCGCCTTATACCAGGGAGGTTCAGGATGCAGATCCGGATCGGATACGAGTTAGTCTATGAGTGTCCGCAGCCGACACCCATGATTCTGATGCTGAATATCCATTTCACCCGCGTCTCCGATCTCGTCATTGCAGACCACATCATCACCACCCCGCCGACCCCGCTCACCCCCTACCGCGACGGCTTCGGCAACTGGTGCAGCCGTATCGTCGCGCCGCCGGGTGATATCCGGATCTCCACCAACGCGCTCGTCAACGACAGCGGTCTGCCGGACAGGGTCGACCTTTCCGCTCCACAGCACGCCGTGGAGGATTTGCCGGCGGAAACACTGGTGTTTCTGCTCGGGAGCCGTTACTGCGAAACCGATCGGCTTACCGAGAAAGCCTGGGCCCTCTTCGGGCAAACGCCCTCCGGTTGGCCACGCGTCAAGGCAATCTGCGATTTCGTCCATGGGCATATCACCTTCGGCTACCAGCATGCCCGGGCAACCAAAACCGCGCTCGAAGCCTTCAATGAACGCATGGGCGTGTGTCGCGACTACACCCACCTCGCGATCGCCTTCTGTCGCTGCATGAATATTCCGGCGCGTTACTGCACGGGCTACCTGGGTGACATCGGGGTTCCTGCCTCGTCGGATCCCATGGACTTCTCCGCCTGGTTCGAGGCCTACCTTGGCGGCCGCTGGCATACCTTCGATCCGCGCAACAACATACCGCGGGTCGGGCGCGTGTTGATCGCCCGGGGCCGGGATGCGGCGGATGTACCGCTCAGCAACACCTTCGGTCCGAATGTGCTCAAGAGCTTCAAGGTGTGGACGGATGAAGTGAGGGGACAGTCCGGGCGCTGATGCGTACCCTGATCCAGCCGGACACAGCGCGAACAGATACGCATAATGGATTCGGATACAAGCGCATCAACTGCAGCGTTGCTGGGATCCGACGAACCGCCCCCCGCCGAGTTGATCAATGCCGACGGGCACAGCAGCGCCGTGCTCGTGTGCGATCATGCCTCCAACAGAGTCCCGCGACAACTCGGCAGCCTGGGCCTCGACGCGGTCCAGCTGGCCGATCATATCGGCTGGGATCCGGGTGCGGCCGACGTGGCGCGCCGGCTGTCAACTCTTCTCGATGCCCCTCTGGTATTGAGCGGCTACTCGCGTCTCGTCATTGATTGCAATCGACCGTTGCGCAGCGCGGGATCCATTGCCGAACAAAGTGACGGCGTGCCCGTCCCGGGCAACTGCGGACTGTCGCCATGGGAAAAAGAGCGCCGCATCAATGCGCTGTTCCGGCCTTACCACGATGCCATCGATCGGCTGCTCGATGCCCGTACCCGGCGGCCGAGTCTGCTGCTCAGCATTCACAGCTTCACGCCGGTCCTGAACGGCCGGCCGCGACCCTGGCATATCGGCATTTCCCATTGGCGCGACCGGCGACTCGCCGCGTTGATGCTCGGGGTGCTCGCCCGCAGCGGGGAATTCACCGTCGGGGACAACGCGCCCTACCCGATCGACGAGGATGTCGACTACACGATCCCGGTGCACGGCGAGGGTCGCGGATTGCCCAGTATCATGATCGAGATCCGCCAGGACGGGGTTCGAACAGCAGCGGGCGCCGCCGCCTGGGCGGCACGACTGGCGGAGTCCTACCGGCTGATCGAAGCCGAGGCGCTTCGCATCTTCGGGTCTTCGTGGGGCGTCGGGGAGACACCGAGCTGATGATCGATGACTCGCTGCGCGTCATCGTCGCGGGGGCGGGAACGCAGCCGCTGCGGGCTTAACCGCACGGGATGAGAATAGCTGTAGTGGGTATAATGCCGGGCTGAATGGCACTGCGCTTTGCCTCGCACCTGATATTACTTTCCCTCAAAATACGCCCGTAGCGGTCATCACAACACCAGCCGGGCGCTCCCGGTGGCTGTTCCATCCATCCTGATACCCTGTTGTTCGATAAGTATTTTCACGCTACGCAACTGCAAGGCGGACAGGTCAAGCACGACACCCGCCGGCGTGATTTTCTTCAGTACCGCACCAAGGCGCTCGCCCAGCAGGGCGAGCTGCTGTGCCAGGGCCTGATTGGCCGCCTCTTCAAGCGCCTGACGGATGGGTTCATGGAACGCCTCCGCTAGTATACCCAGGGTGGGATCTTCCGCGTCGTAGTCAAACGTCAGGTCCTGTAATTCAAGCTTCTGCTGTTGTGCAGCATAGGCCACCTTCGCCCGCAGTTCCGCGGTACCGGCCAGCTCGCCGGCGAGCTCCATCCGTGCCCTGATATCCTGCCCGCTGCCCGTCAGGTCGAGCTTCCTGATACTGACCTTACGGCCTTTGATGTCAAAGGATTTGCCGGCCAGGGCGTCGGAAAGCCGCTTGTTGATTGTGGGAAAATCCAGGTCCACACCCAGGTGCAGATTCAGTCCGTCCGACCGGGGATAATACTGTCCCAGGGGTGGCAGCGGCACCGGTTTGCCGACGGGTTCAGGTCCGCTTACCAGCACCGGCTGCAATGTCAGTGCAAGCTGTGCGTCGAGGGTTTTCCCCCGCCCGGCGATGCGGGACAGTGCGATACTCGCCGGCCTGAGCAATAACCAGTTGTCCTGTCCGAGTTCTACCGGTTCCTGCAATAACGACCAGGTTTGCTGTGCCTGATGCTGGATGGCATTCAGGCCGGGAGCCAGTGTCTTCAGTGCCGCACGCAGGCTGTCCTGCATCTGCTTGCGGAATTCCGTCTCGACGATTGAGGTAACATCGATATTCGCGAAAGTCATTTCACAACGATCGAGAAACCGTGTCGGCAGAATGCGGAACTGCGGTCTCAAGGTCCAGTCCGGTCCCCACTCCAGCAGAACCTGCATGCCAATCACGGCCTGTCGCGGTGCTTCATCGATGCCGCAACTGGCTGTCGCGTTAACCATGCCAAGCAGCTTTTTTTGCGCCCTGATCCAGTAACGGACATGCGCCTGAACCCATAGCACATTACCCGAGGCGGTAATGCTGAGCGGCCCGCGCCAGCCACGGTATTGTGACGGAATCCCGTGCCAGTCCTTCCAGGTACGCCAGTTACCCGCCTGGTACGGGAGCAGCTTCTCAGCCGCATCGATCAGGGGCTCGAGCGACAGCCGCAGCGGTAAATCAATGAATGAATGCGGCGATTCAGGTTGCTGGATGCCTGCAACGGACTGTGCACCGGCGCCGATCAGCCAGAGCAGCAGCACCAGCGGCAGAAGGTTTTTGCCAACAGGTTTCAAATCTCGTACCACCGCATCACCGGAAACCAGCCACGGCATCTCCCTCTTCCACGTTTTCTCAAGTCGATCAGCCATATTACCTCCATAACTGCAGCGGTTACCGGGTCGGACTTTCACCCACTGAGAGATCGCGCCTATGCACGGCGCACCGAGAAATGCGGGGCAGTCCGCACACAGGGCAATGCCCCGCAGGCCACAACCACACTATCTTACTAGTTTATTCCACGCCGGGGCGCGGCGTTAAATCACGCCGCCACGGAATCAGGCATCATGTGATCGGCCCCACTCCCTATGGTGCTCCGTATGGTTACGCTCCCCCGGCGGCTGCACCCGCACAACCGGCAACACCTGCTACTACCCAGTAACCTAACCAGAAATCCAGACGAGCCGGCACAAGGATGCGTCAGCTCGTCTTTACTTGGCGAATTAACTTATCTACATCAGCAAGCCATCAAGGTTAGGTTTTGAAAATGCGCTTCCCGATTATCTCTTCAATGATAATTTTCTGTTCACATCCGGTCACCTTGACGGATCTGCCGCATCCACAGGAAATCCTGATGTCGATATTGGGCACCCGATAGGAGCTGCGCCCAGTCATCCCCTCTTTCATTCCCGCCGCCGTTCGCTGCGCCTGCACAGTCAAATGCCGGCAGGCGTCAATGCAGCCAGCCTTCCTGTTTGTCGTTTTGGGTCTATGCTTGAAGGTATGGCTCGGCAGTTAAACCGATCCTTTACCAGCAACGCCCTTTTGTGTTCCTCCTTGCACTGCGTTGCTGGTGTTCAGGCCGCCCCGGGGCCGACCTTTCCTCGGGCGGCTTTTTTGATGGAGAGTCGTCAGCCCCTAAGTAGTTGTCCGACTATCCGTAATCCCGTCAACAGCGTATAAGGGGCAGCCTGGCTTGATGATTCCGACACGACGCTTTGAACAATCCAGCCAGGGGGCGTGCCGGGTCATCAGGTCATCTAATGCAGCCGTCTCCGTCGCACCCATCTGCCATGCCGGTGCCATTTACTGATTGACTGCGTGATTTCATTGTATTTATGTCATGAATCGAGTGTTAGAGTTAGCATATATATCCACGGCCTGGGGGAGGCGTATGGAAAAGTTAGTCTTGGTATCGCTGGCAGTCAGCCTGAGCGTGATTTTTTATGTTGTCACATATTTCCTGATAAGCTGGCAGTGGCCTCAAACCTTATTGTCCGTCATTATGAGTATATTTTTCCTTTACCGGTTTTCTGGTGAAAGAGGCTCACTCAGTATGAGTGATATCTAGGAGCCTGTCGCTACGCGCAGAATAAGAAATTTCCCTATACCCATCATGCACACCCTGGCCTATATTTCGGGCGGTCAATTAATTGTATTGACTCGACCCGATGATTCCGGTGCGCTTGGGGCCTCACACCTGACCGCGCCGAGTCTTCGGGTCATTTTTCAGTGCAGGCGTGGTTTCGCCCGGCCTCCCGCCGCTCCCCATCAGTAACGCCAGTTCCTCCCGCCCCCACTCAGCCAGCAGGCGCAACAGGGCCTCGACTTCGGCGGCCGGGTGGCTTCACCTTTGCTGTCCTGCCAACATTGCGGAGGCGTTAAGTGCCCCCCCGGCACATGGCCGGGGTGGCAGGTTATCCAGCTATTACAATTTTGCAGGGGCATGATCATGAAAAGACTTTATGGACTGATTGTCGTTGTTCTTCTTTCAACGTGGCTCGGTCTTGCGACTGGTACCGCGTTCGCTGATGACCTCTCCCCTGAAAGCAATCTGGTGGCACGCGGACGCTATATAGCGCAGGTCAGCGGTTGCAACGACTGCCATACAGCGGGTTACCTCATGAACAACGGCAACGTCCCGGTGGATCAATGGTTGAGAGGTTCCGGCTTCGGCTGGCACGGACCATGGGGTACCACCTATGCTTCGAACCTGCGCCTGTTCATGAAGGATATGAGCGAGGCACAATGGATCAAGGCCGCGCATACCTTAAAGCGCCGGCCGCCGATGCCGTGGTTTAACCTGAACATGATGCACGATGACGATCTGCGCGCCCTTTATCACTTCGTACGGTCGCTGGGCAATCCGGGAGAACCGGCACCTGCCTACCTGCCACCGGGTGAGGTGCCCCCTACCCCCTATGCATCCTTTCCAGCGCCACCGCCGGCGAAATAACGAAGCACAATTGAAAAACGGGAATGTCCTGAATTGCTGTCCGGTCATAAACACCTCGCCTGTAAATGTCTTCTTTCTGGCTGATTCAATACATAAAGCGGTGGCCTTCGGGTCGCCGCTTTTGATTTGGGAATAACCGTTCATGAGGGCCGTATCCCGTAAATTCCCCGGCCTTCGGCGTCTGGAGTACAATGCGGGCTCGTCCTGTAACCTCGCAGCCGGCATGACGGCACCACCCCGGATTTACATCCCCGCCATGGAGGCACAGGCAAGATTCTGTTTTATCAGCCCATTTCTGGAGGAAAGCGGTTCAGGCGGAATCAACTTTGATGGAGATCAAGGAAGTAATATATTTACAGGAGTATTTTTCACAGAAGAATTAAGGAAACCCTGATTTGTTCGCCTGAGGTCATTCCCGTGAAAGCGGGAATCCAGTAATGCATTGAAATCAGAGAACCGGCTTCCGGCTCTCCGCCATGCTCCGGACGGTATGACGAATTGATCAGATCTTCCTTCAAGAGTCTTGTCTTAATCCAACGTTAACCGAGGAAATAACGATGACAATCCGCCATATATTCCTATCACTTTTCCTGGTCAGCTCCCTGATGGTCCTCGGTTGCAGTACGGAGAAAAAACCGGGTTACACGGCGGATGTCAGGCCGATCCTGGATAAATATTGCGCTGAATGTCACATGCCAAACAAGGAAGGGGCGAACAAAAGCGGTTTTCAAATCGACTCCTATGCCTCGATCATGAAGGGGACGAAATTTGGCCCGGTCATTGTTCCGGGTTCCGCGGAGTCCAGCACCCTGTACCGGCTCATCGCCGGCAAGGCCGACCCCGCTATCAATATGCCGCACAAGAAAGAAGCGCTCTCGGCAAACGAGGTCAACACGATCAGGCTCTGGATAGACCAGGGCGCAAATGACAACTAGGAGCCTGTCGGACTTAGGATTGATCTACTCGGCAACTGCTCCCTGCGTTGCCCTACCTCCTGCATCCCTGCAGTCGTGCGCTGGTGGGAGAACGATCACCCAAGTCCGACAGACTCCTAGAGTTCATCCGTAAACGCCGTATTCACCGCAGAGGCGCCGGGAACGCAAAGTATTCGATTGTTTTCGCCAAGGATTTCTCTGCGTTCTTGGCGTCTCTGCGGTGTGCCTGTTTCTCTATGGATGGATGCCAACCAGCCTGGCACGTCAGGGAGGGGCGAATCCGTTAACCCGTTTCAGTCGCATCTGAAGCAACCCGAAATAAGGCCAGGTCATTGCACACGAGTAGACGTTATTGTCGGGAGGCGTTGCCAATACGAGAGCGATCCACCCTGCCCCGCGCCATCGATCGTGAAAGCCCGCCGGAAGGTAGCGGCTCAACACCAGGATAAACGGTTCCAACCACGGGCTGATAGTACCCACAGCTGGCAATTCGGCGCGGCGATGCTGGCCGCCGGCACTATCTTTTGTCTGGGACTGGCGACCAATGCCACTACGATCCTGCATATTCAGCGTAACACCCGGGAACTGGCCGGTGTGAACCTGACCCTGCAGAAACTGGCAGTAAAGAGCAGGGATCTGGCAACGCCCCTGGAACATCCCTCTGCTGACGAGAAGGAGATGGCGCCGACGGAATCCGCGGAGAACGACGTTACCGGCCCGGCAGCCCGGGGTGAACAGACGCCGGTATTTCCACATGTGGAATCTACCGTATCGATGCACGCACCGCATAAACGGATCACCTCCGGGAAATGGGGCCCTCCCTTGCTGTTGAATACCTCGCGATCGGCACGAACCACCGGAGGACCCGACGCCTATTTACGGATAAAAGACTTGCAGACAAACCTTGCTGTCCTGGGATTCGACGTCGGGGAGGACCGCGAGAAGGGAGTTGCGGGTTATCACACCCGCCAGGCACTTAATGAATTCAGATTGCTATATTTCACCCCGGCTGGCAGGAAGGAGGCTCTCGATAGCGACAAACTGGCCGCCACGGTAAGGAAATACGCCGACCTGGCCAGGAAAGACAGCCGTAAATTCGGTGTCAACAGCGGGGTCCTGGCGGCAATTCGCCTCGGGAGCAGGCGCACGGGTGTCGATTTCCCGTTCCTCATGGAACTCGCCGCAACCGAAAGTTCCTTTGACCCGACAAAAATCGCACGCAACACCGATGCCACGGGACTGTTTCAGTTCAAGGACGACACCTGGCTTGAAGCCGTCAAGACCTACGGAAAGAAATACGGAATCGGCGGTTATGCAACACAAGTGGAAAATGAACTCGATGACGCCGGCAGGATACAGCCCACGATCCATGACCCGGTAATTCAGCAACACGTGCTTGACCTTCGCCACAACCCGAGAATCTCGGCCCTGCTGGCGGCGGAGCATGTCAAACACAACATGAAGCGACTCTCGCATTCTCTTGAGCATGAACCGGGGTATACCGAGCTGTATCTGTCCTTTTTCTTCGGAACCAGGGGTGCAATTTCTTTCCTGAAGGTCCTCGATGAAACCCCCGACAGGTTGGCGAATGAGGTCTTCCCCAGGGCCGCGAAAAACAATCAGGACATCTTCCGCACGAAACTCAGCAAACCAAGAACCGTCGTGGAAATCTATAAAATGTTTGACAGGAAGTTCAACAACTCACGCTATGAGGACGCAAACCCCAGCTGATCACCACTCAGAAAGGCTGTACCATCCGGTTTATCCGTTACACCTACGCATTCTGCCGTGGTTTATCGAACTGTATGAAGTCCGACAGGCCCCCAGGATGCCTTGCGTATCCGCCTCTTCCATGACTCATTCAGCAGCCGGCCCATGATCACCGGTCAGCCCTTGTGCTCTTGTGCGCCTCGCGCTGTCGCCCGATGCCGACACAGCGGCCCTGAACTGACATACGGGCCGGACACATACGCAGCTGTCTGATTTCCTGAAGATATTCCGCAAATCCTGTCATCCGGTTTTTTCTTCCACGCGATCACAAGCGCGCGATATTCGTCGCTGCCCGGTGACACTTTGCGTGAAAAAAACGCGGCTGATTTCTGTATCGTCATCGGCCGATGCAGGCTGCAGTACCGGTTCGATACTTTTCGCCGCGTTGCATGAACCGCTTTTCCCTCTTTCTTTTAGGCATTTGGCAGGTGATGGGTGCTGCCGCAGTGATTCGTTTCTAACGCGCTGCCGAGAACTGGCCCTGATATTGCTCATTCACGCATAGCCCCGCCTGAGTGCGGTCGTTGCCAGAATGATCTGTGGCAACCGGCAAGGCCGATTGCACGGAAACAAGCAAAATCGGGAGGAGGCGCAATTGCCATGACGAGACGCAGGACACAAAACAACGAACCACAATCTGTAATCCTGCCATCCATCCCTGAATCCAGAGGAAATACACAATGAATATCAGAATGAAACCTGCAGGGTATTGTCATTTTTCGGCCCGATGCATGAAAGCACTGCTGGTAGTACTGATCGCTGCCGGTGACATCCTCGGCAGTGGCGCGGTACTTGCGGATCCAGCGGTACTGCGGATCAACCGGTTATTTCAAGTGCAAAATGGAGCAATCAGCGCGACCGGCTATACGTATCCGGCAGCGGTACGCCGCAGGCAACCGTGACCCTGGTCAATGCCTATGATCCTTCGCAGGTGCTCGGCAGCAACGACGTAAACCGCCGACGCGCTTCCTGGTCGATTCGCAGTTCGTCGCCGTCACCGGTTCCGTGTCGAGTCCGTGCCACGCAGTCCGACGGCCAGGTGGCCGAGCGCGATATCACCGGTGCCCCTCCCGATTGCGCACCGAAATCATCGGGCAGTGGCAATGTTGCACCGGTGGCCGACCCCAACGGCCCCTACAGCGGGCTGACCAGAGCCGTAATCAATTTCTCCAGCAACGGTTCCGGCAATTCCGATGGCAGCATTGTGGCGTATGCCTGGGATTTCGGCGATGGCAGCAACAGCACACAGGCCAATCCCGATTACGCCTATACGGCGGCAGGGCACTACGCCGTGACCCTGACAGTGACCGACAACGGGGGTGCCAGCGCCACCGCCTCGACCTCGGCCGAGGTACGGGACCTGCAGGTGCTGCCCAACGTTTCCATCAACTCTACCAGCCAGGACTCCAGCGGGCAGGTCACTGCTGCAGTCACCGAGCAGCCACAGGTGACCGGCGGCAACTACAGTGTCATTGCGGTTAATGACCTCGGCATGCATTGCGGCGACTACGATACCCGCGTGGCCAGCATCCTCCCGCCATTCCAGGTGCTGCTGTCACAGGTGATCCAGAAAGGCAGCCAGCCGGTGCTGAATCCGTCCGGCATCAGCCTCTTTTACTCGGCCGCCTCCAACCCGAATGACCCGATTCTCGGCAAGACCGGCTTGGTGAACGGCATCAAGCGAAATGGCGGTACCTACAAGACCAATTTCTGGAATACCGTTGAACTGGGTGCCTATGATCCCTTCTACCCGGCGCTGGTGACGCCCTTGACCAGCGGTCTTTCTGGCGTAACGCAAGCTGTGGATCCTGATGTGGGTTTGCCGGTCCCCAATGTCGAGGACCTGTATATCGGGGCGGACGGCGTCGTCAACAGCGGTGATGAAACGCTGACGGCGGCACAACATGTCATGCCGGGGCTGAACAACCCGTATATCAGCAATGCACCGATGCCCATCGGGGAGCACTACCTGGACAAGCCGTTCTTCGTCGATTTCCCGTTCGGCTACGTGGCCAACGACGTCAACTGGTTCGAGGGTGCGGGCATCCCGTTCTCCGCCTTTGACGATGCCGGGCGCGAGAATGCCTACCCGCTGGTCCGGGTCGAGGCACGCAGCGGCTCGGGTGTCGTGGCGACGGTGGACACCGTGCTGCCGATTTCGGGTGAGGCCAGCTGCACCAATTGTCACTCCGATCCTGCGGATGTGCAGAACAGCCGCACACGCATGCCGACTGACAAACTCGATGCAGCCGGGTTACCGATCGCGACCAGCCTGGACGACCCGGACCCAAACCTCCCGCACAAGGTGAGCGTCGAGTATGCCTCCGACATCAACATCCTGCGCCTGCACGACCTGAAGCACGGTGCAAGTTACGTGGACACCTCCAACCAGCCGACGCCGTGCGACATCAGCGACAACAACGGCAACGGCGGTCCCAGCTGCCTGACCAACCTTGCACTGGTGCAGAAAAAACCCGTGGTGTGCCAGGTCTGCCATTACACGCCGGCGCTGGACCTTGCACAGGTGGGTCCCCTGTCGGGCCCGCCGGGTACGGATGCCAATGGCCGCAACCAGCTGGCGCACGAGAGTAACTCGCGCGTCATGCACAACTTCCACGGAAATATTACCAGCCTGTTCCCGTCAATGCCGGCACCGCAGCAGGATGCGAACGGTACCATTACCAACCAGTCGCAACGGCTGGAGGTACTCGACGAGACCTGTTACCAGTGTCACCCGGGCACATCGACCCGCTGCCTGCGTGGCGCCATGTTCAACGCCGGCATGCTGTGCAACGACTGTCACGGCGACATGACGCAGGTGGGTGCAGATTTCTCGGAGGGTGTGTCCCCGAGCAAACCCGGGACCTTCAAGCTCGGGCTGGGCAACTTCTACGACCCGACAAGCTCGCAGCCGCGCGTGCCGTGGGCCAATGAACCCGGCTGCGGTTCCTGCCATACCGGCGATGCCAGCAGTAACCTCGCGGGCACGCAGAACACTATCGTCAACAAGGTGGACACATACGGCAATACCGACGGGATCCGCCTGCGCCAGGCCTACCGCAGCGGGGACGCCAAGGCGACGCCCATCGTCCCGGTCAACAAACGCTTTGCCGAGCCGGCGGTGCCATCGAAATTCGGCAGCTTCTCAAACCCGGGCGCGGGTAATCCCAGGTTGTACCGCGTGAGTACGGGGCATGGTGGCGTGTTCTGCGAAGGATGCCACGGTGCAACGCATGCCGAGTGGCCGAATGCCAATCCAATGTCCAACGACAATGTCACCGCGAAGCAGTTGCAGGGGCATACCGGCACCATCGTCGAGTGCAGTACCTGTCATGGTGACGCAATGAACAGCCAGAACACGCTGAATGGCCCGCACGGCATGCACCCCGTGGGAGACAGCACCAGCTTTGCCAATGGCGGCCACGAGCACCTGGCCGAAAGCAACCCCGGTGCCTGTGCGGTGTGTCACGGCAGCGGGTCGCGTTCCTCCAATGCCGGAACGGTCTTGTCGGTTGCCAAGGCAGACCGCAATCTGCGCGGGACTATCGTCTACAAGGGCGAACCGGTCGGCTGCAGTGTATGTCACGGGTCCGGCAGCTTGTCCGACTGATCCCTTTTTGCGACTGAATCAGGTGGATCTGGAAGCCGCAAACTGCGACGGGTCCTGCCTTTGCGGCAGGGCCCGTCGCGTGCGCGGCAGAATGCGAAATGGAAAAGTTTGCCTTGATATCACAGACAGTCTGCATGAGCGTGATATTTTATGTTTTCACAAATTTCTTCATAGATTGGCAATGGCCTGATACCTTGTTATCTATCTTTGTGAGCACATTATCCTTTACTTATCTTCTCATGAGAAAGACTACTCATGGCGGGTAAAACCCGTTGATATCATCTCTCCCGTAGCGCCCTTACGCCGCATCTGCAGTCACTCAGGCGGTCAGTGCAGCCGATCCTGCTGCGATGCGCAGAATAAGGAATTTCCCTATACGCAAGAATCGCGTGATGGTCTACATTCTCGACCAGCCCGTTGATTCCGGGGCACCCTCTAGTGATTGCCCCCTGGACGCATCCCCGGATCTTCGGGCCATTTTTTCAGTGCAGACGCCCTACCGCTCGGCCTACGCCCGCTCCCGCATAACTAACACCTGCTCCCGTCACTGATGGCGGTGTTCATTATGATTGGCGATGTGCTTAATTGTTCATGGGGAATAAAGGCCGCAACCCGTCCCTGCGAAAATGCTCGAAATGGTATCCAAGCCCCCGGGTATGACTTGTGGGACAACAGGGCTACACGAGGTGGATTGAGATCGGGTTGGTCAATTCGTGATGTCTAGGAGCCTGTCGGACTTAGGATTGATCTACTGCGCTGGCGGGAGAGCGGCCCATAGTTCCCCGATATTTCGTTGCATAGAACCACTATGCGCCTCGATATCGTAAAACTCTGTGCTCGTTCACCCACCATGCTCGCGACGATCACCTAAGTCCGACAGGCTCCTAGTATGAATGGCGCTTGGTTAAGCCCCAAGCGTGATAAATAGCCACGGAATCACATTACGGAAGACACGGAAAAACGAGCGTATATTCAGTGTTTTTCCGTGTGATTCCGTGGCCATTGAATTGTTTATATGGACGATATCCCCTAATTAAGCGCCATTGATGCTGGAATTATTTGGCAAGTAGCTTCACCAGTCTGTCAGCAAGAGTGGTGAAGTGGTAGCCTGCAACACTTCTAGCTGTTCCCTCCGCAGCGCTGCGTGATAACAAGCCAAGGTTCATTAAACCGATTGTTCGCTCTGCATCTGCAAACCTGTCGATGCTGGAGAAACTAACCAGGTTGCCGGTACATTCAAGTAAAAATGATAGATCTTCGATTGAAATCTCATGCAGAACCCTTGATATGACCACTGAGTCATGCTTGTTTAATGCATGTTGTAATGGGGTTTCATAAACAGCTCTTTTCAAGTAACAAACTTTTTCAACCAACTCGTCGACACCGTAATTCCCATTACGCCGGTCAAATGATTGTCTTCGATCCTGGGTCACGTAAGCTCCCTCGCTATCCGTCAGCGGAAATTCAACGGGCAGATCAAACCGACGATCGCTTTTTTGTCTTTCTATCAGAGTCATACTTCGCTCACTTCTTTTCAGTCATTGTTGAATTTAACTGGTGTAGAAATACATGCCCGCCGGGCGTCCAGCCACTTAACAGTGCATGATTTCTTCATGAAGATTTTTACCGGGAAAATCCAAATTATTTATTATTACAACCAGAAAATTATTTCATTCTTGATGACAACTGGTTAATCGTACCCCCCATCAGAACCTGGCGGTATTGTGGTAAATACTTATTTTTTACCTTGGCAGATAACCACTTTAATAATTCCAGATACGAATACGTTTTATGAACAATAAGCTATAAATAACGAAGTCAACCATCAAAAGCCCGACGGTCAAATATCCCGACGCAAGACATAGGCAACTGCATGCGGAAGTCTTAAAGAATAGCCCCTGCGTCCAGTCAGATATAAGAAGAGGGGCCCTCGCGCGCAAAAACTAAATCATTTCAGGCTGAATAGAATCAGGACCTGACGCCCTCCGCAGGAATGTTATGCAACCGCCTGTCAGGTTGCATACGTCTGTCGGCGAGTACCAGGGCGCCATCACTATCGGTCAGAGGGAACTGTGCCAGATGACGGCCACGGCGATCGTAGGAGTGTACACGAGTCACAGGTCGTTGTTTCGCCAGACGATTGATACAGAGAAGCGAACAGGTCACATAGCCAACTATACCGCCAGCCGTTAGGCCATAAAGGAAATAGAGCATGGTGTTGCCCCCCGAGTTGGTAATTTAGCATCAGTTGCTTTACACCACTCAGAGAATGTCCCAAGGTATTTATGACCAGACGCTATTATATTTCCCCGAATACCCGATTTAACCCGGCAGGACAAAAATCCGTTTATCCGTGCGGGGTTAACCGCTCTGTTGGGATATAAAGCCCAGCACGGGGGAGGATAATACCATAATCGAGGCTACATGCCAGGAATTTCAAGTATTTATCTATTTCTGTGCATTGTTAGTCGCGAAAGTCAGGTTAAGCGTTTATTTATACTCATGTTTTACTGACATCCAACCTGTATTTCTTCGCCAGCGCATAGAATGTCGGGCGAGTAATGCCGAGCAGATTGGCCGCTATGGAAACATTCCCGTTGGCATGATTCAGTGTCCTCAGCAAGGCCTGGCTCTCGGCATGCTCCCGCACCTCGCGCAAATTAAAGGGCAAGGGTTCCTGTTCGCCACCCTCGAGCTCCATTTCCTGTGCTGTAATCTGTCTGCCTTCCGACATAATGACGGCGCGTTTTATCCGATTGGCAAGCTCACGCACGTTACCGGGCCAGTCATAGGCGTTTATCGCGGCTATGGCGTCGGTGCTCAAGGTCAGATTGCCCTTGCGCTGTCTTTCAGCCTCATTGCGCAGGAAATGACTGGCCAGCACCGCGGCCTCACCGTCGCGTTCCCGCAGGGCAGGAATCCTGATGGCGATTTCACTGATCCGGTAGTACAGGTCTTCCCGGAAGGTGCCCTGCCTGATCAATTCAGCCAGATCCTGATGGGTGGCCGACACCACGCGCACATCCACTGGAATTTCCTGCCTTCCGCCAACGCGGACGATGATCCGCTCCTGCAGGAAACGCAACAGCTTGGCTTGCAAGGGTAATGGCAGGTCCCCGACTTCATCCAGAAACAGGGTCCCGCCGTCGGCATATTCAATATTTCCCACGGTCTGCTTTGCCGCGCCCGTAAAGGCCCCTTTTTCATAGCCGAACAACTCACTTTCCAGCAGGGTATCCGGTATGGCGGCACAATTGATCGCAACAAAACGTTCTTTGGCGCGGCTACTCAGGTCATGCAGGGCATGCGCCAGGATTTCCTTGCCGGTGCCGCTTTCCCCCAGCAACAGGGTAGTCGCATCCGTTGGCGCCACCTTCTCGATGGTATGGCACACCCCCAGCATCTGCGGGCTGGTCGCGATGATGCCCGCCATGGGTTCTTTGATTTCTCGATGGGCCAGTTCCCGGTTTTCCCGCTCCAGCTCGGATAAGGCATAGGCACGCCCGACGATAACGCCGAGCAATTCGGCATCGACGGGTTTCTGGAAAAACAGCCAGGCCCCCAAGCCAATGGCGCGAACGGCATTTTCTCGATCGTTATTCCCGGTCACCACGATCACCTTGGTCTCCGGCGCCAGGCTGAGTATCTGCTCAAGCGTCGCCAGGCCTTCACGGGCAGTTCCCGGTTCCGGCGGCAATCCCAGATCCAGGGTAACGACCGGCGGCTCGTGGCGGCGCAGCGCCGCGATGGCGCCCTTGCGGTCCTCCGCCGTGACCACCTCGAAATCACTGAAGGCCCAGCGCAGGGCCTTTTGCAACCCGGGGTCGTCCTCGACAACCAGCAGCGTTTTCCGTGAATCCCTCATCCGATGGACTCCAGCGGCCGGCGGCTCCCGCTTAGCCCCCGATCCGTTACCACTAGCGGCAAAACGATTCGCATGATTGTTCCCTTCCCCGGTTCACTTTCTACCTGGATTTCACCCTCCAGGCTGTGAACATACTCCCGGCATTCATAGGCACCGATCCCCATGCCGGTATCTCCCTTGGTTGTGTCAAAGGGGCGAAACAGGCGCTCGCGAATGAAATCGGCATCCATGCCACAACCCGTATCCTCGATCACGATTTCAACCCGATCATCCTTATTATCCAGACTGACAACAACCATACCATCGTCCACCGTGGCGTCCTGGGCATTCTGGATCAGGTTTTCTATCACGGAGGTCATGCGGTCACGATCCATGGTCATCCAGATAGCTTCCGATTCACACCTGAACTCCGGTGCCGGATTGCCACCGGAGCGGTTGATTACCGCATCCCGGACCGCCAGCACCAGGTTGGCGGCGGCCGGTTTGTCGCCCGGGATTCCAGTGCGTAACAGTCGCATAAGACGCTGCATCTTCGCCACGGAATGCCCCATGATGTCGATGGCATCCTCAATGAACTCCGGTTTGTGCTTGTGCCGTTCTGCCGTCCCGACCAGCAATGACTGCTGTGCGATCAGGTTCTTGATATCATGCAGCACAAAGGCGGAGAGGCGGTGAAATCCTTCGAATTGCCGGGCCTCAGCCAGCGCCTCCATGGCTTCGAGTTGTGCCAGGTAACTGGCTGCCTGGGATGCGGCGGTTTTCAACAGGTCACGCAGTTCCCAGTTGAAGTCCATATGGGCACGCGGCTGGATGATAACGGCAAAACCCAGCAGCTGCTGCTGATCCAGCAGCGGCACGATCAACCAGGCCCGCGGCAAATCGGGCAGCCAGGCCGGCAGTTCCAGGGTGCCATAAAGCCCGGGATTGTTCTGATACTCTTCCAGATTGACGACCCAGGTGCGTGCGAGCAGAAACCGGATCAGTGAACTGTCTCCGGCAAGGGACTCCGTCGCTCCCCCCGACACTCCCCAGTGAGCTTTCTGCCGGTAAACACCCTCCCGGTTACGCAGCCAGAGCAGACCGCCGGAACTGTCCACGACCTCTGCGATTGCCCGCACGATGCACTCGTGGGGCAGGAGCTCTTTTTTGCAGTAGGACAATGCAGCGGTAAAACCCAGCCACTGCTCACGGTAATCATAGCGGTGACGGTAGAAATGCTTGCCGAGGAACACCCGGATACGGGCCCGTAATTGTCCGGAAAACAGCAACACCAGCAGGACCACCCCGGCGCCGAACAGAAACATGATCTGGAAAACGGTACCCCATTCGCCGCCAAAGTATCGGATGTAATATCCGGCCGCCGCCATGATCAGCAGATAGGTACCGGCGACCAGCAGCGTGGCGGTATGGACAGCCGCGTTCTTTGATATAAACAAATCAACGGACCACACGGGATTACGGGCCACCGAGACAGCGATCAGCGGCATCACCATGGCATAGACGACGCCGCGCGCCTGCCATATATTTGTATCGAGTTGATTGAACAACAGCGCCTCGGCATACATAAAAAAGTCGTAGGCGAAAACCCCGCCGATTCCCAGGCACAGGAACTTGATGCCCCAGCGATGTTCCGGGCGAGTATTGCGATACAGGTTTTCCACCAGAAACAGGCCGCCGATGGTCAACAGGACGAAATCAAGAAAGTTGATCTTCAGAGCCGAATCGGCTGACAGGTACCTGGTTGCAACCACCGGCGAGATCATAAGAAGGATCACAAGGCCGTATACCAGCCCTGAAATCGTGCGGTTGGTGGTACCGCTGAGCGTCCTGTTGCCCCGGACCTGCCGTAGCAGTCCCAGCAGGAAGAAAATCCACACCCCGATGTGCAGCGTCTCTAACACCTGCATCCACACGATGGCCGAGGGTATCGACGACTCCGCCCATAATGCCACTACAGCCCCCCAGAGCGCGGTAATGCCTGCGGCCGTCGCCAGCAATCCGCCCTGTAAGCGGCCTTTCCACCCGGTTACCAGCAGAATGAAGAAAATGAGGTAAGCCAGCGCTGCGCACGTGTAGCTGATTACACCGATGTCTGGCATTAACTACACCTGGGGTTGATGGAACAGTGAATCTCGGGAAAGGCGGTCTGCGGGGGTCAGTAACATGGTATTCATCGTCGCAGCTTCCAGCTGAATTTCAAGTCTTCCCGCTCAATGGGCACCCTTACCCAGCAAAACGACCTGAACAGTGTGGACAATAATTAGCAAGTCTAGAAAAATGCTACAGTTTTTTACGTAATATAAATCATATTGCAGCTTTTCGAAGGCATCCTCGAGGGTGTCACCGTAGGTATAGCGGATCTGCGCCCAGCCGGTTAACCCCGGCCGCAGCCTGTGACGCTCGCGGTAATACGGGTATTGCTCTTCCAGTTGCCTGACGAATTCCGGCCGTTCCGGCCGCGGGCCGACAAGACTCATGTCACCCTTGAGAATATTGAATAATTGCGGCAGTTCATCCAGGCGGACTTTGCGAATGACGGCACCAACACGGGTTACCCGAAAATCCTTCTCTCGGGCCCACCGGGCAACACCATCTTTCTCCGCATCGACAGTCATGCTTCGGAATTTATAAATCTCAAACTCCCTGTTGCGTGCACCGACCCGAATCTGTTTATAGATAACCCCGCCCCGTCCCCGGCTTTCTATCCAGATGGCCGCCATAATTATCAACATCACCGGCAGAAAAACCGGCAACAACAGCAGGCTGACGAGGATATCCAGACCGCGTTTCAGCACGATGGATGATATTGCTGATCCGGAACCCGTCCGAGAGGAACAACCAGCTGGGGTGCATAAGCTCCAGCTTGACCTTGCCGGTCTCACGTTCGAAGAAAGTCAGCATATCGACGACCATCACGCCATCCATCTTGCAGTCAAGGATTTCATGCACCGGCAACGACTTGCGCCGGTCATCAACGGCCACCACCATTTCATCGACGTGATATTCCTTGACAATATCCCTGAGCGGCCCCTCAGGCTGGATTACGCGCTGATTATCAACGACATCGTGATCCCTGCTCATATGCACATAGCCCACCACGATAATGCCCTGCAAAGGTGGCGTTTTCTCCAATCTTCTTATCTCGCAGGCATTTGTACCGGCGCCAAGCACCAGGACGCGCCGTTTGAGGATTACCTGATCGACCACCTTGAAAAAAATCAGACGCACTATGATGGTGCTTGCTAATGAAAAGACCAATGCCAGCAACATGGGTCCACGCCATACCGCCAATACCGGAAACACATAAAAAATAAAAGTTAACGGGAAGATCGCCAGCAGAAAACAGGCAAAGATGCGGAGGATCATTGCAGAACGACCTTCCCATGTCCATGAGAGGCGGTCGTACAGTCCCATACCGATCATACTCAATAACACCACCAGGGCGAAGGTGAGGCTTTTCGGCCATACTGGCCCAACGAAATGTTCCACAGCTGCTCTGTCGCTGAAAAAACGAACCCATACCGCAGAATGAAAGGACAGAATGAAAACCAGCGTCTCTATCAGCGCAAGGAATAGAAATTGAACCGGGATATAATGGCGAAATACGCGGATTGTGGGCATTCGACCTCCTCACCCACCTTTATGCCACACTGAATGATTGGACATCCAAAAGTCGCCGTCAGCGCGTTGAGTAATCATATGAATTATAAAATAATAAATTAATTATTATTCAATAACCGTGTGTCTGTAGGATTTAGGCGATCATAGCGAACATGGATGGAGATCAATCCTAAATCCGACAGACTTCTATAAAAAACATACGTTTTATATGTACAATTGTCAATTTTCTGTCGCACAACCAATTGATACACTTGGCAGAAACCGTATCAAACCGGATCGAGCAACCGGTGGGTAGCCTGATACAGAATAACAGGGATGGGGGAAACTGCGGGAGATGATGCGGTGGGAGTTCTGTTGACTACTCTGTCAGGGCAACGCTTCTCAGCGCTAGCCCGGAGAATGAGCCCATTGGACTGCGTACTCCGTGTGCTCCTGCTCATTACAATCATCCTGACGGAGACGGCACACGCCGGCGGGGGTCCCGAAAACATGTTGGTGGTGGTCAACGGGGACTCTCCGGTCTCTTTAACCATTGCCAATTTCTATGTGCACCTGCGCGGCATCCCGCCGGAGCATATCGTCTGGCTGCACGATATCCCCTACCCGGACACGATCCCCATCGACACCTTCAGGACCCGCATCTGGAGGCCCATTCACGACTTCATCGCGGACAATCACCTAGAGGAAGAGATTGATATCATTTCCTATTCGGCTGACTTCCCTTACGCGGTGGATTTCTCTACTGATCTGAAGGCACACAAACTTCCGAAGGTGAAATATCAGGGGCGAGTCGCATCCCTGACAGGGCTGACCTACTACGCCCGCCGGGTTTCGATTGGCGATCCCTATTATCTCGCCGGCAACGGAAACCGCTATTTTCGTCGCAACCTGGCCCCGGCTTATTCCCTTCCGCGCGAACTCACTGCTGCGGAATCCCGATTGCAGCGGGAAGCTGAAAAGGCATTGAAGAACAAGGAATTCCTGACGGCGGTCGAGCGCTATAAAGCACTTACCCGGGGTTTTCCGGAACACGGTGGATAGTGGCATGAACTGGCGCGGAGTTATGCAGCCGCGGGCGATTCGGCCAGGGCAATGACGGCATTGGAGCAAGCCGTCAGTCACGGCTGGACCGACAGCCTGGAAACCCGTACTGATCCCTATCTGGCGGTATTGCGCAATGTTCCAGGGTTTCAGCGCTTACTGCGTCGCATGGAGGAAGGCAATGGCCCGTTTCAGGCGGCGCACGGATTCAGCAGTCAGTATGAATGGACCGGTGCCACACTGCCAGTAAAGACGATTGCCGATGATGATCTCGATGGCTATTACCTCTCCACAATGCTGGCCTATACCGGAACCTACGGCAACAGCGTGCCCGAGGTGAAAAACTACCTTGCATTGGCGGCATCCAGTGACGGTAGTCAACCGGATGGCACGGTCTATCTGCTCGTGAACCCGAATATCCGCTCGAGAACCCGACAACCGCTTTTTCTGGAAACCAGGGCGGAGCTGGACAAACGTGGCCGACATGCCGAGATCCTCACCCGGGGTCAGGCAGGACAGGATGGGGTCCTGCCGCGGGGCAAGGATGATGTCATCGGCGCCGTGGTTGGCAGCGCAAGCTTCAACTGGAAGTCCTCCGGCAGTCGTCTGTTGCCCGGCGCCATCGCCGAGTCCCTGACCAGTTACGGGGGGGTTTTAGAATCAGGCAATCAGACCAAGCTGACGGAATTTCTCCGCTACGGCGCCGCGGGCTCCAGTGGCACGGTGGCTGAACCGTTCAGCATCCAGGCCAAGTTTCCGGTGCCGCTGCTGCATGTCTATTATGCCGATGGGTGTTCGCTTGCAGAGGCCTTCTACCAGAGTGTGGCAGCGCCCTATCAACTGCTTGTCGTGGGTGATCCGCTGGCCCGGCCGTTTGCCCGATTTGCCCGAATACGACTTGCGTCCCCCGATCCGCAGACCCCGTGGTCCGGTGTCGTTTCGCTCCAGCCGGACGTGATGCCCGCCCCCGGACGCCCGCTTGACCATGTTGAACTGTGGGTCGACGGCCAGTTGACGGCGTATGCCCTGCCGGACAAACCGATTCTCTGGGATACGCGTTCACTGGACGATGGTTATCATGATGTCCGCCTGGTTACCGTAGAGTCCGATCCGGTAGAAACCCGCTCGTCTACCCGTGTCGAAGTCACACTGGCTAATCGCGGCCATCACTTGGCGGTGAACTCAATCGAAGCCAAAGGTCCGCTACGGAGATGAGATCACCATTTCAGGGACGGCCGCCGGCGGCAAGGAGGTCGCAGTCTGGCAGGGCAAGCGGATGCTGGCGTCCGCGCCGGTGACGGGGGGACGCTGGCGGGTTCGCATTCCCACTCAGCCACTCGGCCTCGGACCGGTCGCGCTGGACGTTCGCGCAAGCTTTGCAGACCGTTCCGTGGTGCGAAGCGCACCGGTGCGGATGGAGCTCAGCCCCCCGGAGTTTCGGGTGAACCCGCCATCGGCCGAGGGTGAGGACAAATTGCACGAGGGTGTACCCGGGGACAAGAGCACTCGTGAACAGACAGGATCCGTACGTCTCGCCGGCAATCTTGGCAAATTTACCAACGCCCATCATCTCACCATGGCCGGGGAATTCACCATCCAGGAAGCCGGTTTCTATGAGTTCGTTGTTCAGGCAAACGGGGATGTCAGCCTGAGTCTCGATGGCGAATCCCTCGAATCAATCGGGCGGGCCGAGCGAAAACAGCCGGTTTTTATCCCCCTCGGCCTTGCACGTGGCAAGCATCACCTCGGGGTCGAGTATACGCCCGGGGCCAACAAACCCTACCTGCGCATCACCATGGAAGGTGATCAATTGACCATGATACCGAAGGTCAGAATACGGGATGCTTCCCGAACCAGATGACGCAAGCCTGCGGCAGGGCGATGATGGACGCCTCGGTCACCAGGCAAGCTGAAATCTTTTTGCGTCCGGTGCCATCAATCGGGGTTCACTGATTGAGGTTGACAGGATAGCTTACCGGGGGGGAAACCAGCTTATCGACCGCCGGGGCCGTGGGTCTTCCGTATATACTGATGATCTTGCGAACATAGTTACGGGTTTCGGGATAAGGCGGTATGCCCATGTAATCGTCAACCGCCCCCTCTCCGGCATTGTAAGCAGCAAGCGCCAGCTGCAGATTGCCATCGAAACGATCCAGCAGCCAGCGCAGGTAAGCCATGCCCCCGTGCAGGTTTTGTACCGGGTCCCAGACATCACTGACACCAAAACGCGCGGCGGTTTGCGGAAGCAACTGCATCAATCCCTGGGCATTTTTGCCGGAACGGGCCTGGGGATTGAAGCTCGATTCCGTGGCGATAATAGCCATGACGAGATTCGCGTCCAGACCATAGCGCGGTGCCAGCTGCCGCACCCATTGCTCAATCTGCCGGCGGGCGGAATCGGCAGCCAGGCCGTCCAGTGCGGGCGGGATCTCCGGCATGCCATTTCGCGAGGGTATGGTTGCGATCGCATAGGCGTCGTAACGGCTCTCGTAGGTACACCGCGGCTGCCGGTTACCTGGCAGGTCACCCAGCAGTGCAAGAAACTTGCGGGCCTGCAAGTTACCCTTGTTCGCGGCAACCTGGAGCCACGCGCCGGCCAGTTCCTTGTCCTGGGGTGCACCCAGGCCATTGGCATACATCCAGGCGAGCCGTATCTGGGCCGGCAGGTAATCCAGCCTTGCAGCCGCACAATACAATTGCCGCGCGCGACTGTAATCACGCCTGACACCCCGCGCCCGCTCATACTGCTCGGCAAGCTGCATGAGTTCCGCAGGGTCCGGGGCGCTGAGCAAGGCGTTCCAGTCAAGGCCGTTGTCGATACCCTGTGCGCGCCAGGCATACAGTAACAACACCAGCGCCAGCAGTGCCCCGGGTATGACGTTTCAAGGCTATCCGCCTCACGGGCGTCTCCTGCCGGTAAGGTTCATGCAGGCCGGAGACAGCAAACGCAGGTCTGGACAGCGGCGACGTGTGTTCATAATGGAAAAAACTCAATGGGCACCTTGGTAGTGACCAGGCGGGCTTCGGGTTTGGCGCCGAAGTCGATTCGCCGGACGAGATCCACAAGCTGCGCTTCGAGTGCGGCTGCCTTGAGCTCGCTGAATAGAATCGAACAGGCAGTCACCTGGCCGCTTGGTGCAATGGTAATACTCATGAGCACATGGCCCTGCAGTTCCGGATCGCGCCTGAGGGCGTTATTATAAAGCCTGTAAATGGCCGGTTTGTTGCGTTCGAGTATTTCCTGAATCTCCTCCCGACTGCGTGTCTCGCCGGACGTAGCGGATTCTTGATCCACCAGTCCCCGGCATACCCGTGCCTGCCCCACCCGATCCGCCGGCCCCCGGCACGCCCTCGCCTGCCCCGCCCGATCCGCCGGTCCCGGCGCCCGTCTTACCCTGCCCATCCATAGCACCCAGCAACGAGCCGTACGACACCCTGGCGTCCCCAAGACCTCCGCTGCCACGAGTGATGCCGGCAGTCAGCCGGGAGAGCGCCACGTCGTCATGCCGGTGGGCGCCGGCGTGGTTGTCCTGTTGCGGGCCTGCGCCTGCCACTGCGATCCTGGGCATCGCCTGACTGAGTTTGTCGAGGGTCTTGCTCATGGCGAGGACACCGCTGTGCGCCGCCTGTTCCCGCGGTGTTGCCGGCCCTGGTTTGCGCTCAACTGGCGCACGCGCAGCGGTAACAGACGGCGCGGGCCGCGGGGGAGCGGGCAGGGACGGCGCGGCCGGTTTACCATTGCCCGCAGCCGGTTTGTCAGGGGTAACGGTAGGTTCGATGATCCGCGCCAGACGCAGGGGCGGCGGTGCAATGTCCGCCACGACCTGCAAAGGCGTCACCGGCAACCAGGTAACAAGACCGGCGATCAGAACAAAGAACAGCAGCGACAACACAAGGATACGCCGGAAACGGCGGTCCTCCTCCGCCGTGGTCCAGGGGAGGCTGGGTTGCAGGGCTGCCGTCACGGTGTTCATCAGCCGACGGATCTCTGAAGTACGGCAAGCGAAATATGGTCGAAACCCGCCCGGGTACACGTCACCATCACCTTCTTCAGCAACGCAAAGGGAATGGACTTGTCACCGAGGATGGTCACTTCCCTTCCCTTGCCGTGGTCTTCCGGGGAGAGGTGGCTCACCAGGGCGGTCCTGAGTTCCGTGATCTCGCTGCCGCCAGCCTCCGCTACCTTGCGGAGGTCGGTCACCGGCTCACCCTGCACCCGGATATCGCTGCGGGTAATCATCACGACAACTGTCGCCCGGGGTGGCTGCTCGGCGGTTGATTCCGGCAGACTGACAAGATACCGGTTCGTGGTTATCTCCACCTCCGTGGTATGCACCAGAAAGAAAAATACCAGAATGGTGAACACATCCATGAAGGCAACCAGATTGAGCGTTGGCCAGCGCCGGTTCTTTTCCTGGTGCTGCCGGCGCCACCTGAGTGCACGCGCTCCCCGCGGAATCCGGGTCATTGCGCCACCGCCTCCGCCCGGCGTGGCAGCGGGGCAACTTCGCCCAGTGCAATCAGCGGGAAACGCTCCCGTCGCTGCAGGGTCCCATTCTGCCGCTGCGGATGCATGCGCACCACATCCATAACCTCCACCAGGTAGTCATACGGTATTTGCGGTTCGAGCAGGATGGTTGCCTCCAGGCTTTGCGGATATCGTGCCTTCAATTCATCCACGACCCCCGCGAGGGACACCAGTGCCTGTTCTTCGGGGGCCCTGGCAATGCGCCTCGCCGTCTTCTGGCCGCGGTAATGGACCTCGATATCGCGCGCCCGGACGATGATTTGCAATTGCAGCGGGTCGGACATGGCGGAATCGCCCGCGTTGCCGGCAGTGGCCTGCAGTTCCAGAATTGTCATGCGGGAGAAAACCGCCGTGATCAGCAGGAACGGGACCAGAATCACCATGAGACTGAGAAAGGCGGTGACGTCCAATGCGGACATCTCCCGCCGGATTCTGTGCTGCCAGCGGAGTCTCATGACGACGACGGCTGCCGTGTCGCAGTTCCGGCGGTTAACAGGTTCGATAACCTGACCGTCGCAACCTCCAGACTGTCGACGACCTCGACCGTCTTGGATTGCATGAAGGCATGCACCAGCAACAGGGGGATAGCGACCATGAGCCCGAATGCGGTAGTGTTCATCGCCACCGAGATACTGGCGGAGAGCAGATTGGCCTTGTCCGCCGGCTGCGCACCGGCGACGGTTGAGAAGGCCTCGATCAGGCCAATGATGGTTCCCAGCAAGCCCAGCAAGGTGGAGATATTCGCCAGGGTCGCCAGATAGTGAGTGCGTTTCTCGATCCTTGGGACAACCTCCAGCAGTCCTTCCTCCATGGCCATCTGGACCTGTTCCCCGCTGTCCCCGGACCTGGCGCGGTTCAACCCGTAGGCAAGAATCTTGCTCATGGCGGCATTCGAGCGAATGACGAACTCCCGTGCATTGTCATACTTGCCGTTTTCCAGCAACGGCAGGACTCTTTTCCAGACACTGCGGTTCCTCGCACGTACCACGCTGAGGTAGACGTAACGCTCGATGGCGATGGCCGTTCCAATGGCAAGTATCACGACAATCGGGTACATGAAGATACCGCCGGCCTGAAAGAAACCGATCACTGTGTTGATCTTTTCCATTGTGAACTCCTCATTATTTGTCGATCTTTGATTCGCAAACGGACCAACATCAGCGATGACTCCATGCGTTCGTCGCAACGCAGACGACATGGCGCTTGCAGCGCTGCCGTCAGGAACCCTGCTAGCCTGTCGGGTTAATCATCCGGATGCCGCGCGACGCATTCCGGACAACCCTCCTCGTCCACATTGTAGCCTTCGTTATATAGTTGGAGTTCCCATCGCAGCTGTTCCCGCTGCAGCGGTTCCGTTTCCTGCCCGACATCACCCTCCAGATCCCCGCCCTCGAGCGGTTCTCCGAGGCGTTTCCAGGGTGCGATGTACAGTGTCTTGGGCAGACCGCGGCTCCCCTTGACGGAAATTGTCTGCTGTTCCAGTGCTCCCTCGCCCCGCAGGCCGGGTGCCGCCATCAACGCAGGCAGGACGAGTAACCAGGTCAGGCGTGGTATCCGCATGTGTAGTCTCCCGGGTCAGCGCGACGCCGGCACGCCTTCGAGCCGCACCGGCTGCAATTCGTTCAGCCGTTTCCGGCTTTTCATGACCCACGCATCGCCCGGCACCCCTCTGCTCCGGTTGATATTGTCTGCATAGATGACGATGGCCTTCTTTTCGAACGCCGCCGCCTGCCGTCCCAACTGCCGTTCATACTCCGCCAGCGCCTGCTTCGTCAGGCCGGCCGGCCGTTCGGAAGCCAGCAATGCCTGGCTGAGTTCATCATACATGCTGGCAATCCGGTAGGTTGCAGCCGTCGTTACCGCAGTGATGCCATAGCCGGCGGCAGCCTCGAATCCGGCCAGTGCCTGCTGCATTGCCTGCACTTTTCTGGCCAGGCTGTCTCGCAGCGGCTTCACCAGCTGCACGCGCTGAAAATCCGTATGCCGCTGTTCAGCCAGCTCCAGTGCCGCCCTGGCAGCGTATTGTCGTGTCAGCAGGCTACGCGCCCCGCCTGCGGTACGATCCGTGTCGATGATTTTCTGCAGCCAGTAGCGGCGCCGTGCCGGCTTGTCACGGAGCTGCTCGAGGTCGGCAAGCTGCTGCTCGACCCGGATCACCTCATCCACGGGCTGGCTAAACCGCGCCTGAAAGGTCTCGAGTGTCTTGACGGCGGCGGCCAGATCATGGTTCAAGCGGTAAAGCTCGGCTGCCCGGATGAACGCCTCGCGGCGCATCGCCTCGTCTCCGGTACCGCTTCCCAGTCGCAGGTATTCCGCCGCCGCCTCGGGGTAGCGTTTACTGCGATCGTAGGCATACGCCAGCTTTTGGGTGAGTTCCTGCTGATGCGGGTATTTGGGATAGTCGGTGCGCAGGTGTTCGAGAATCCGGGCAGCCGCTTCCCACTGACCGTCCGCCAGCAAGGCGGCTGCCGCATCGTATTCCGCCCTGGGGCGTATCGGCGATGACGGCGAGGTATCGCCAGCCTTTAGAAACAGGTCTGCGGCCGCACGCGTATCACCCTGATCACGGTACTTTTCGGCCTGATGGTAGTACATGCTCGCCAGCGCCTGCATGATGGCAGAGCGTCTGTCCGCCTCGTCAGTGACAAGTCCCAGCGCCTGCCGGTAGGCGTGCTCGGCTTCCGGATAATTGCCGAGTTTGTCGTAGGCTTGCGCCTCCAACGCCCAGGCGGTCTGGCGCAGCGCGGGCCCCGCGGCCGGATTTTGCAGGACACTTGCGCTCACCCGGAGGGCCTCGGGCATCGCATTTGTTTCCAGCAGATCCGCGCCGGTCCGGGCAAGCACCGCGGCGGCGGCGGTGTGTCCCGGATAGGTCGTGACAAACCGGATGGCGGTCGCCGTCAGCTCCCGGGTCACCGGAGTGTCGGCCCCGGCTTGCGGGTGTTTGCGCTGCTGCGAGCGGGCAAGCACGGCACCATAGGCCGCATCGGCTGCCCGCGGGTGGTCACCCTCACCATAGGCGCTGCGCTCATACTCATCCGCGGCCTCCCGATAGCGCCTGGTTTGGTAAAGGAGTTCGGCCAGCTCATAATGCATCCCGGCGGCATCCGGGGTATCACCGAATGCTGCCAGCCAGGTGCGATACCAGTGCTCCGCCTGCCGGTAATCGCCGGCAGCGTGCGTGTCGCGCGCACGCGCATGATCCTGGCGTGCCAACTGGATGAGACTGGATTGAAGGTTTTTCCGCACATCCGGAAAGGCCGCTGGCGGGTGATCGGCCCAGAAAGCCGACGTCGGGCCGTAGTACTGGACGAAGGCGATGCGGGTCTCCCGCAATGGTTGTTCCAGACCGGCATCCGCATAGATACGCATCGCCTTCAGATAAAGACGCGGCGCCTGAGCATTGTCAGGATCGCGTTTCGCCAGGGCCAGCCAGGCACTGGCCGCCTCGGTGTAAAGCTCCCGTTCGGTATAAAATTCGGCGAGATGGCGGTAGATGAGTGGCTTCATAATCATCTCTACCCTTGCGGTGAAAGTAGTCGGACACGGAGTCCACGCCGGCCAGGGAAGAGAAACTGAGGCTGATCGCCCGCAAGACATCGGCAACCAACGCCTGTTCCGACGGGCTCAATGTCGCCAACCGGGCATCGGGGTCGGCCCCGGGGGGGAGTTTGCGCTCCAGCAGGGTGAAAAACACATCCAGCGCCTCTGCCTGGCGTTCCTCTCTGATCAGGCACCAGCCGAGCTTGTACAGGGATTGCTCGTACACGGCTGTGGATTCACCCAATGAAACTACCGCCCCATAGGCCTTCCCGGCCGCTTGCCAGGACTGTTCACCAAAGAGGATTTCACCACGGCGGAACTGGGCGTCGGCATAAACCCGCGTGTCGATGTCGGGATACCGGGCGATCAGGCGGTCAAGGTAGACCATGCTGCGCCGGGATTGCCCGCTGGCTTGAAGGGCGCGCGCCAGCTGGTAGAGCAGTTCCGCCCTGCCCGTCCCGTCGCTAGCACCTTGCAACAGGTGATCGTAGATCCCGATCGCATCGTCATAGTAACGCCCTGCCTTGCGGGCACGCCGGGTAGCCTCCTCGGGGGATGCCGGCGCCGCCGCCTGCAGGTCCGCGGCCTGCTCGACCATGAGGTCGGCCAGACGCCGGGTAATTGTCTGATACTCCGGGGTATCCGGATACTGCGCCAGATAGGCGCGGTAGGCGGCAATGGCCTGTTCACGCTCATCATCAGTTGTACCCGCCACCTGTGGGGCGGCCGGCCGCGGCGTGACGGACAAGTCACCGAGTGTGGGTCCCGGACGAGGCAGCGTACCGCCTTTCATTGGGGCTGTGCCTGCGCAGGCGGAGATCAGTGCCGTGCCGAGTATGCACATCGCCATCCGCCAGGGTGCCCTACTGGCCCGTCGCCTGATCATAGGTCTTGGCCAGCTCCAGGCGGGCCTGTTTGAGCAGAACCTCCAGCCGGTTCTCGCGTTGATTCAGTTCGGCAAGGGCAAGCGCCCTTGCATAGCGTTCATGCTGTTGCTGGACGGCGATAATACGCTGACGCAGTTGCAGGACTCTTTCGCGCAATGAAGCAAGCCGCTGTCCCAGATCAAGATTCTCCGGGTGGCTGGCGGCGGATTCGCCCAGCACCGCCATGCGTTCCGCGGCCCGGGCAAGCTCGGCGGCCAGGTCTTGCAAGGCCGCACCGGCCGGGGCGGGACCGGACGCTTTGTCGTCAGCCGTTCCGGACCTGGCAATCTGCCGCCTGATCCGACGCTTTGTGGGTGGAATGTTGTGGGTCACGTCCCGGGCCCGGGCATCCGGATAGGCGTAGTCATCGTCCTGAAATGGTAGTCTGACCTTGCCCGAGTCAGGCAGCCACAGCGTCCCGGTATCGGGGTAGGCGATGATCTCGGGGTCGCGCAATCCAAATGCGTCCGGCGCCGCAGGCAAGCCGCGAAAATCCGATTCCGGAAGACCGGTGAATTCGGATTGTGGCGGGCCCACTGTTTTGTCCGCGGGCAAATTGATTTCAGGTAATACCGGAATCCCGGGGGCATGCTCTGTCCACTGCTTGCCTTCGGTGCGCTTCCATTCATCCACCCACTGCGGCCTGGACGTGTCGACGCCAGATCCTTGCCCCGATCCCGGGGTGGCTTGCGCAACGCCGTCAGGTGCTGACGCGCCCGCCGAGGCACCGGGGGGTGGCCCTCCCGCGCCGGCTTGAGGACCGGAATCCGGTATGGCGGCACGGTGTTGCGCGAGACGGTCGAGGGTGTCGAGTTGCCGGTCGACCGAATCCAGCAGTGAAGTGAGGTCATGGTAGCCGTTCGCTGTCTGCTGAAAGCGACGGCTTGCCAGCAGCTGGCCGTAGTATCGAGTATCCGCTGCAGCGGCTGCGGAGGCCGGCGGATGACCCGTTGCACTGCCGTTGCCTGGCCGCCGTTGCAGCAGGGTATTCACAACCGTGCCCTGCTCAACAGATTTCCTCGCTTCACCGACCTGCCGCAATTGCTCGGTGAGGGTGCTGACGGCGGTCTGATAATCACGGATCGCGGTGGGAAATGAGTCCAGTTCGCGCTGCACAGTGGGTACGATAAGGAGGGATTCCAGTACCGCCGGGTCGGCAATCGATCGCGAGCGCAGTTCGGTCCATGGCCTCAGTGCATCGGCCGCCCGCCCCTCATTGCGCGCTACCCAGCCGAGGGCCAGCAAGGCGCGATTCGAGAACGGTCCGTGCAGCCGGACCTCGCGAAGATGTGCCCCGGCCTGATCGAGATCATCCAGCCGCGCGAATGCATAGCCCAGCGCCAGGTTGGTCTTGTCCCTCAGCGCCAGCAATTCCTCACTCCCCGCCTTCATGGCAGTTACCTGTTGCAGCGGCGCTATCGCCTGCGCGTAGTGACCACTACGCACCAGGGCGATGCCGCGATTGTAATAGGCATAACCCGCCAACTTCGTTGTCCCCCGCCAGGGCTTCAGGCTCTCTGCGGCCTGCTCGTTCTTGTTCTGGGCCATGAGTACCTGCGCCACCAGCAACTGGTGTTCGCCGCGCAGATCCTCCGGGACTTCGCCGTGAATCTGTTCGAGGGCTTCCTGCGCGGCATCGATGTGGCCCTTGCGGAAAAATTCACGCGCCAGTTCGTACCATGCCCGGTTGCTGACCGGGCCCGAGATGCCTTCGGCCTGTAGATCCTGAAGCGCGAAACCGGCTTCCACATCCAGGCCATAGGCAAGCTTCAGCCGTGCCAGCAGGACCTTTGTCTCATCCGAGAGGGGCGGGAGTGTGCCCTGCTCGTAGGCAAGCAGCATCTGGGTAATGGCCTCGGCGTATTCCTTCTGCCGGGCGTAGAACAGGATCTCCCCGTGAATCAGCTTCTGTACCTGATCCGGGTGACCCGCGCTATCATCGGCCAGTGCGACATGACCGGACGGTAACAGCAACAGCATGGCCAGGCAGCGACAGCGCATGGAGTGCAATTTCTGGAGGGACCCGGGCATGGCCGTTACCACTCGAGAATGCTCACGGCAGGCTTTCGCCCGGCCGGGTCGGTATGCAGGCGCAGTTCCACGTATCGGATACCCGTCGCCTTGGTGATGGTCTTCGACTCGTGGAGGTTAAACTCCGCGTCTTGTGTATTCGTTCCGTCAACCACCACCCCCAGGGTATGTTCACCCTTGCGTATCGCGCCGACATAGATCCGGTGAACACCCCCCTGATGCAGCGCCGCCTCCTCGCCGCGGCTGTAGACATGTGTGGCGACCGGCTGTCCGTCCAGCCGCATCCGGACCGCTTTCAGCTGGACGGATCCATCATTGACAATCGATACGAATACCACCAGTTGCTGGTCCTGCGGGTACAGCAGATCCTCTTCAAGTTGCTGCAGGTCCCGGTTGACCTTCAGGACCTCGTTTTTCAGCACCTGGATTTCGCTGTCGAGTTCCTGGGCATGCTGCGGGGTTGTTGCCTCCTGATCAGCATCCGCCATGCAACGACTGGCTGTAATCAGATAAAGAAACAGCAACAGTGGCAGAGA
Organism: uncultured Gammaproteobacteria bacterium; assembly: GCA_963710815.1. Taxonomy (GTDB): domain Bacteria; phylum Pseudomonadota; class Gammaproteobacteria; order UBA9214; family UBA9214; genus CAVQCA01. The sequence continues at coordinate 37,116 of CAVQCA010000156.1, forward strand.
CAAGAGGATAGCGCCGTAGTAGCGGCGTGGTACGGATCGAGCGTCTTGGATCATTATTGCACTTCCGGGCTGCCCGTCACTGCTTTCCGCGCGCATGGCCGGTATTTGCAGCGTACTAATACTCAATCTAGATAGTGTGTGCTGCGGTGTCAATCCACACGCGACCTCATGATTTATATAGAAAACATCGCGTGGTGTCGGGCGCCCGTGAAAGGTGGGCCGGCATTTCACGGTGAAATTGGCGGCATATCCCGCCCGGTCAGTCGGACGAAAGGACAAGCTGCTTCTGCTCCAATGCCTCCTCGGTGAAGCCGGGTCCCAGTTCAGCAATGGGCAGCGGCTCTACGGGCTGAATCAGCCGCCGGGCGCCGTAACGGGCAAGGATACGCAGCACGTAGTGCTTGGTCTCGTCATAGGGTGGAATCCGCTTGTAGTGTTCCACGGCCTGCTCGCCCGCATTGTATGCCGCGAGCACCAGTCTCAAGCGTCCCGCATACCGCTCGTTCAGCCAGCGCAGGTAGGCGATACCCCCCCGGATATTCTGGATTGGATCCCAGATATCCCGCACCCCGAAGCGTTTGGCAGTAACGGGCAACAACTGCATCAGCCCACGCGCACCCCTGGCTGACTGGGCCCTGGGGTTGAAGTTCGACTCCACCGCCATCACCGCCATCACCAGCTCGGGATCGACCCCGTATTCGCGGGCGAACAGTTCCACCCAGGTCTCGATTACCGCCTGATCCGGTGTGCCCTGCTCCGTGGGGCAGTCAGGATCAATGGACGGTCTCACGCCCACCAGCCGCGGGTCCACAGCGGCCGCACCGTTTTTAACGGCATAGCGTAACCAGCCGGCGGCAATCGCGCTGTTCACATCACGGCCACGGCCTTCGAGGTAAATATCAGCCAGGCGTCGTGCAGCAGCCGCATCTCCCTCGAGTGCAGCGACACAATAGAGTTGATAGGCACGTGCGTCATCCTGCTTGACGCCTGTGCCGTTTTCGTAACGTACGGCCGCCTCTCGCAGAATCCCGGGTGACAGCACCACCGCCTGAGCTGGCACGATAGCACCCATAACCAGCCACCCGAGGACGGCAAGGCAAGCCCGGCGTAATGTGTCTCGACAGATTCGCTTTATGAGCATCTTCAATAAAAGACGGCAGTATTCGTACCACCCTCCTGAATTAGTTGGATGGGTTGGCATTTTCATCCGCCTGGCGGACCCGGATCAGAGGATGTGTATATTATGCTGACACTCCGGGCGGCAACTCCCCGTCCGCTGCATACTTCTTCACATGCCACTATAGCCCAGTAAGGGTTTGCCTGGTACGAATTCGTCACGGCAACCCTTACTGTAGGGTCTCTGGCATGTTGCCCCGAGTAGCTGGCCTGTGCTAGTGTGACGTTAGTTTACCTAAATAAAACAAGAAGCTGATATGTTCTTTGCTGTTTTTACATCACCCTTCAATGTAGTTACGGGAGATAACTGGAGGCGGAGACGGCAGGAGTATGCATGCAGCCTTCTAATATGACATCCACATCACAGTCGATGTCCGACCGCACCACATCCCGGCATTCCCGCCGCTCACGCTCATCCTATCGCCATGATATGAGAATCCGGCGCTACAGACACCTGCTTGCCGGCATTTCGATTCTTTTTCTTGTGATCTATGTATTCACCTGGTTTTACATCGACGGGAAATCAACGAAATTTGAGCAGATGCTGCTTGAGTTTCGCAAACAGGAAAAGACACTGGCTGTTACCAGCAGGGAACTGGAAACGGTAAAGAAGGAAAAGGATGCACTGGTGCGGAAACGGATTCCGGGTTTACTGCCATTGACATACGACCAGACAATCAACGTCGACAATCAGTACATCCGCAATATCATCTTCACCAAGGTAAAAAATGGCAAGAAAAAATCCTATGAATATCGTCTGGTAGTGCACAATGACAGCCTGTCGGTTATCCGCCCCGAGATACAGATACTGCTCTTTAACGACGTTGGCATACAGATCGGCGCGGCCACGGTGGAATTCCGGGACCCGTCAACCGGGATTGTGCATCCGGTACTCGACCCTGGTGAAGTACGTTCCCATACCGCTGTGATCAAGCTGCTACGCGACGCGGAACCACGTTACTTTCTCCTCGCCATGTCAGAGGCAAATCCGGCATCGACTGAAAAGCTGCGCGAACACCTGGGAGGCATCATCCCACCCTGACAACAGGTAGCAAGGCAACCCCGAGTGAGGAACACGCCATCATCTGAACGTCATGGCGAGTAGTAATCGCGGTACCAATCAACGAAATTCGCTATCCCCTCCTCAATGGAAGTATTCGGCATGTAACCCACATCGTGGACCAGATCGGCGACATCCGCATAGGTATCCGGCACATCGCCGGGCTGCAAAGGCAACAGCGTCTTCTCCGCCTTCCTGCCCAGACAATTCTCCAGCACCTCGATGTAGCGCATCAACTCAACCGGCTGGTTATTGCCGATATTGTACAGGCGGTAGGGCGCGTTGCTGGTCGCCGAGTCCGGCTCATCACCTGACCATTCCGGATTCGGTTCCGGCACCCGGTCCAGGACACGTATCACGCCCTCGACAATATCATCGATATAGGTGAAGTCGCGCCGGTGATTACCGTAATTGAAAACCTCGATGGGCTTGCCGGTGAGAATATTCCTTGTGAACAGGAACAAGGCCATATCCGGCCTGCCCCACGGGCCGTACACCGTGAAGAACCGCAAACCGGTGGTTGGCAACCGGTAGAGATGGCTGTAGGTGTGCGCCATCAGTTCGTTGGCCTTTTTGCTGGCCGCATACAGGCTGACCGGGTGATCTACGTTGTGATGCACGGAAAACGGCATATTGGTATTTGAACCGTAGACTGAACTGCTGGAGGCATAAACCAGATGTTCGACTTCATGATGACGGCAACCCTCGAGGATATTAACAAACCCCACCAGGTTGGTATCAACATAGGCATGAGGATTCTCAAGTGAATAGCGCACGCCGGCCTGGGCCGCCAGATTTACAACGCGGTTTGGTTTCTGCCCGGCAAAGGTGGCGGCAATCCCGTCACGATCCTCCAGGTTCATGCGGACATCGGAGTACCCATCATAATCCAGGGTCCGCCTGAGGCGCGCCTTCTTCAACTCGACATCGTAATAGTCATTCAGATTGTCGATGCCTACCACCTCGTCCCCGCGGTCAAGAAGCCGCAATGACAATGCGGAGCCGATGAATCCGGCGGCGCCGGTAACGAGTACTTTCATGGAATGGTCAGGTCCTGTGTGTTTATGGGGTAAAAAGTGTTTAATTGAATGGCGCTTAGTTAAGACTAAATTATATCTATGGCCACGGAATCACACGAAAAACACGGAAAAAAGAGCCTGTATTCCGTGTTTTCCGTGTGCTTCCGTGGCCATTTATCGGGCTTGGGCCTTAACAAAGCGCCATTCGTGTTTAATTGATTTCATTAAAGAATTTCTCTGCGTCCTTTGCGTCTTTGCGGTGAAAGCGGTGTTTATAGACGGATACCAGGTATTATTCGCGGTCTACAGCCTGCCGTCGACGGCATCCGCAGGCAACAGATATTTCACATCATAAAGAACGCCATCCGGCTTGCAGAAACCGCGCAAGTCATACTTCACCGCATCCCTGAACTGGTCATGGGCGACGGCAATGATGACCGCGTCATAGGCGCCATGCGCGGGCTCGGTGACCAGGTTGAGTCCGTATTCAGCCATCGCCTCCCCGGGGTCAACCCACGGATCGTGAACATCGACAAGCATATTGTAGCCCTGCAATTCCCTGACAACATCAATGGTACGGGTATTACGCAGATCCGGGCAGTTCTCCTTGAACGTCAGCCCCAGTATCAGAACCTGTGAGCCACACACCTGGATCTTGTTTTTCATCATGAGCTTGATTGTCTGTTCGGCCACATAGTTGCCCATGTCATCATTGATCCGTCGTCCCGCCAGAATGATCTCCGGGTGATAACCGATCTCCTGGGCCTTGTGGGTGAGATAGTAAGGGTCGACGCCGATACAATGTCCGCCCACCAGGCCAGGGCGAAACGGCAGGAAGTTCCACTTGGTGCCTGCGGCTTCAAGCACCTCCTGGGTATCGATACCCATGCGGTTAAATAGCAGCGCCAGTTCGTTCATCAGCGCGATATTCAGATCGCGCTGGGTATTCTCAATCACCTTGGCGGCCTCGGCGACCCGTATGCTGCTGGCGAGGTGGGTACCTGCGGTAATGACACTGGCATACAGGGCATCCACGAAGGCAGCCGCCTCGGGTGTGGAACCGGACGTGACCTTGAGAATACTGGTCAGCCGGTGCTCATGATCACCGGGATTGATGCGCTCCGGACTGTATCCGGCAAAAAAGTC
>CAVQCA010000157.1:0-140947 GCA_963710815.1 uncultured Gammaproteobacteria bacterium
GCGAGAATCACCGCGGTGAGCACGATGCCGTTGGTCTTCTCCTCGAAGCTGCGGCTGAGTTCCTCGATGGCGAACACCACCCCGGCGATGGGTGTGTTGAAGGCCGCGGCGATGCCTGCCGCGCCGCCGCCGAGGATGAGCGCCCGCTCGAGATAGTGGGGCGGAACGTGCACCCGGCGGCCGAGGGCGAACATGATGGAAGCCCCCACGTGCACGGTGGGTCCCTCGCGGCCGATGGAGGCCCCGGACATGAGACCCAGCAGGGTGAGCAGCATCTTGCCGAAGGCGATGCGCATGGACAGCACCTTCGAACGCAGTCCCTGGTTGCGGCGCGCCTCCAGGGCGGCGAGTACCTGGGGGATGCCGCTGCCCTGGGTGCCGGGAAAGTAGTGGCGCGTCAACCAGCTCACCAGCATCAGCCCGGCCGGGCAGAGGATGAAGGCGAGCCAGGGCGAGAAGCCGATGCCAAAGGTGAACAGGCCGTTGGCGTGATCGGCGGCGATCGCGAACAGGGTTGCGGCCACTCCCACCGCCAGCGCCCCGCCCCAGAGGGCGAAGCGGATCTGCCAGGCGTTGCGTGAGGTGAGGTTTACCCGCTCATCAAAGCTCCGCAGTCTTCGCCTGATCACAATCCAACCACCTGCCCGCCGTTTTCGACTTCCCCGGGTTCATCCGCCGGCACCGTGGCGCACTCGAGGAAGATGCGCGCCTTGCAGTTGCGGCAGACCGACATGTCCATCTTCTCGAAGATGGTCCGCAGCGCTACCGACTTGCCCGGGAAGATGTTCCCGGGGCCGATCTTGCTGACGGCATGGCACTCCTCCAGCGATTCCCGCAGCCCGGACTTCGCATTGATGAGGTAGAGACCACCACCCTCCGCACGCCGCCGCTCTGCCTCGTTGGCCAGCACGTCGGCGCCGGCGATATCCACAAAGCTGATGCCCTGGGCGACGATGGCGAGGTGCTTCTGATCCGGGTGCCGCTGCTCGAGCCGGGCGAACTTCTCGCGGATGTAGGCTACCGAGCCGAAGAACAGTGAGCCATCGATGCGCATGATATGCAGCTGCGGGCACTCCTGCATCGGGCCGAGATCGCTGGTGAACTTGCGGTTGGGCATCTTCGGGTCGGGCACGCGCGCGAGGATGCGCGGCCGCGAGGCGCGCATCAGATAGAGCATCAGCGACAGCAGGATGCCCGCCAGGATGGCGAACTCCAGGTCCAGGAACAGTGCGGAAAGGAAGGTGACCGAGAAGATGGCGCGCTCCGAGTTGGTGGATGAGAAGATGTGCTTGATCGCGGGGAAATCGATGAGCCCCCAGGCGACGATGAACAGGATGCCCGCCATGGCGGCGGTTGGCAAGTAGGCCACAAGGGGGGCGATCGCCAGTACGATGAAGATCTCCAGGAAGCCGGCGATCATCGCGCTGATGGGCGTCTTGGCGCCCGCCTGGTAGTTGAGGCTGGTGCGGTTGAAGGACCCGGTGGCCACGTAGGCGGAGAAGAAACTGCCGGCGATATTGGAAAGCCCCTGGCCGATGAATTCCTGGCTGCCGTCCACCAGCTGGCCGCTGCGGATGCCGATGGCTCGGCCGATGGAGACCGCCTCGGTGAGCGCGAACAGGGTCATCGCCAGGGCCGCGGGGGCGAGATCCCTGATGGTCTGAAGGGAGAAGTCGGGCATCGACAGGGGCGGCAGGGTCTGCGGCAGCGCGCCGACGGTGGTGATGCCGGTGACCTGATCGCCGATGCCGAGGTTCAGCAGCACCCCGAGTGCGGTGCCGGACAGCAGTGCCACAATCAGGAAGGGGACTTTTGGATAGAGGCGTTTCACCACGAGACCGGACACCAGCGTCAGCAGCGCGATGGCCAGGATGTAGCCGTTGACATTGGGGATCTGCTGCCAGAAGTGCTCGAGGGTAACGAACAGGTTGCCCTCGCGCGGGATGGGTACGCCGAAGAAGTTTTTCAGCTGCTTGCTGGCGATGAGGATGGCCGCGCCGGTGGTAAAGCCGACCACCACCGAATGGGAGATGAAGTTCACCAGGGTGCCCATGCGCGCCAGTCCCAGCACCAGCTCGATCACGCCCACCATGAAGGTGAGTGTCAGTGCGAGCTGCACATAATGGGGCGTCAATGGCTCGGCGAAGGCGCTCAACGAGGACAGCAACACGATCGAGGCCGCGGTGGTGGGCCCCGACATCAGGTGCCAGGAGGAGCCGAACAGGGCGGCGATGATGGGCGGAATCATGCCCGCGTAGAGGCCGTACTGGGGTGGCATGCCGGCGATGGAGGCGAAGGCGACGGCCTGCGGCACGACGACGATGGCCACGGTGAGGCCGGCCATGAGGTCGCTGCGAATGGTTTCCGGTGTGACGCGGTTTTTCCACCGCAATGCTGGCCAGACGCGCAACAGCCAGGCGGGATGATGAGTTCTCGACATGGGTTAGTCCTTCATTTCAGTAGTGGGGAAAGGGGTATGCCGTCTGCGCGCCACCCGGTGCAGTGTGGCGGGCGGCGGCAAGGGTGTGCAGGAGACTCCCGCGAACCCGGAACCGCCGGCGGCGCAAGGGCCGCACGAGGCCGGGGCGGCGGGCCAGCAGTCCCGTCGCCGAGTCGGCTTCCGGGGGGTCAATGGTCCTGCCCTTTGAGGATGCGAAAGCGGGTCGCTGGAATCGGGCGGGCGGCCTCGCGGCCGGTTTGCGATTCGCCCGCCGCGGCTGTGCGACCGACGCGACAGAGCAGGCGGCTACCGATGCGTGCGGCGCTGATCGGCCGGCCTGGGGGGGCGGTGGCGATAAAGCGGGGGTGCTGGAAGCTGACGCCCCTCTCGGCGCGTGCGGATTCAGCCATCAAACCCGTCGCCCCTGCGGCGCCGGTGGTGTGATGGATGAATCTCATGGGTCCGTCTCCTGTTCTTCAGTTGATTAGAATAGTCTAATAAAAGCAAGATTCGGACCAATGGTCATCTCAACCGTTAATCAATGACTTATCCTCCGATTCAGGGTTTTCTGCGGCTTCCGCCGCCGTTCCGGATCAACGCAACGGGAGGGAAGCTACAAACTTTGTAGCTCGCATCAGGTTCCATTGCGCGACCGCAGCAGGCGATACGCCAGCATTTTCGCGGCGTTGTCGACGAAGAACCAGGTCAGCGCATAGGCCCACATCCACAGCGCGTACTCCCAGCCGATGGGGGTAATCAGGATGCCGTAGACGGCGATCAGCGTGCCGAGGATCTCGGTGCCGAAGGTGGCCGAGAACAGCAGCGGCGCCGGGAAGGGTCGCCGCCAGAACCAGCCCTCGGTGCGCGTGATGTAGAGGGTGCTGTGGCCGGCCACGATCAGCTTCAGAAACATCATGCTCTGGATCATCTCCTCCGAAAAACCCTTTTCCCTGAGGATGAAGAACAGCAGAAACGAACCGATCACGCCGGTCACGCCGAGCACCGTGGAAACCGTCAGCATCTCGGGCAAGTTCCAGCGCACCGGCCGGGCATTGACCCGGGTGTTGTCGTAGGCAATGGCCAGGATGGGCAGGTCGTTGAGCAGCGCCAGCAGGATGATCATCAGGGCGGTAATCGGGTAGAAATTGAACACCACGATGGACAGCGTCATGAACAGGATGATGCGCACGGTCTCGGCGATGCGGAACGTGGCGTAGCTCTTCATGCGCTCGAAGGTGATGCGCGCCTGCTTCACCGCCTCGTTGATGACGCCCAGGCCCGGCGCGGTGAGGATGATGTCCGCCGCGCCGCGGGCGGCATCGGTAGCGTTGGATACGGCGATGCCGCAATCGGCCTTCTTCAGCGCCGGGGCGTCGTTGACGCCGTCGCCGGTCATGGCGACGATGTGTCCGGCCTTCTGCAGGGTGTCGACGATACGGTATTTGTCCTCCGGCACCACCTCGGCGAAGATGTTCACCGACTCGATCATCCCGACGATGGCGGATTCGTGGGTATGGATGAACTCGCGCTCCAGCAGGCGCGTATCGTACAGGGACTTCACCGTCTCCATCACTTCGCCGGCGAAGCGCTGCGCCTCCTTGCGGGAAACCTCCGGCCTGAGGCGCTGGTAGATGGCCTTGGACAGCACCTCGGCCAGGGCCAGCAATTCGTTGCCGGCGCTGCCGGAGAGCTGCTCGGCGCGCAGGGTGCGCTGCTCCAGGCCCAGCAGCGCGCCGATTTCGCGGGCGATGGCCATGTTGTCGCCGGTGACCATCTTCACCTCGACGCCGTAATCCTGCATGTCGGCGATGATCTGTTTTGAATCATCGCGCGGTGGATCGTAGAGGGTGATGAGCCCCAGCAATTCCAGCGGCGCGTCGCCGCGCTTGCGGCCCACGGCCAGGGTGCGGTAGCCCCTGGCGGCCAGCGTGTCCACCTGTCGGCCGATCTCCGCCGCCTCCTCATCGGGCAACTCGGCCAGGGCGAGCAGCACCTGTGCCGCCCCCTTCATGGCGACGAAGCGCTCGCCGTCTTTCTCGATTTCGGCCTCGGTGCGCTTGCGTATCGGATCGAAGGGGGTGAAACCGAGCTGGTGATAGCTGCGCCAGTCCGCATCGTGCAGCGTTTCCTCGAGGTGACGGAAGATCGGCAGCTCGATGGGGTCGTTGTTCTCCTGCCGGGAGGCCAGCGCCGCCACCCGATACAGTTCGCCTTCGCTGTAGCCTGCCCGCACCACCGGCTCGGCCACCTGCATCTCGTTTTTGGTCAGGGTGCCGGTCTTGTCGGAGCAGAACACGTCCATCCCGGCGAGTTCCTCGATGGCGGTCAGCCGCGAGACGATGGCCTGGCGGCGCGCGAGATTCATCGCGCCCACCGCCATGGTCACCGACAGCACCGCGGGCAGCGCCACCGGGATGGCCGCCACGGTCAGCACCAGGGCGAAGCGGGCGATCTCCAGGAACGCCTCGTGGCGGAACAGCGAGACCATGACGATCAGCAGCACCAGCGCCACGGTGATCACCATCAGGAAATCGCCGATACGGATCACCATCTTCTGGAAGTGGCTGCTTTCCTCCAGGCCGGCTTTGGCCACCAGCGCGACGACAGTGTGAAAGTTGGTGTTGGCGGCGGTATTGACCACCACCGCCAGCATTTCGCCCTGCTTGACGATGGTGCCGGCGTAGGCCACGTCGTTCGGTTTCTTGCTGACCGGAAGCGATTCGCCGGTCAACGCCGACTGGTCGATGAGCAGGTAGTCGCCCTGCAGCAATTGCACATCGGCGGGCACGATGTTGCCGATGCGCAGCCGGATGACATCACCCGGCACCAGTTCGCGCGCCGCAAGCGTCTTGAACGCCCCGTCACGCAGCACGATGATTTCCGCGGTGAGCCGCTGCTTCAGGGCCTTCAGCGCGTTGAGCGCGCGGTGTTCCTGGAAGAAGTCCAGCCCGGCATTCACCAGCAGCATGATGGTGATGATGACGAAGTCATCCCACTTCTGCACCACGGCAGAGAGCAGCGCCGCGAGCTCGATCATCCAGGGAATCGGGCCCCAGAAGCGGCGGAACACGCGGTGCCAGAGCGGTTCTTCCGTTTCCTCGATTTCGTTGTGGCCATAGCGGGTCAGGCGTTGCCGGGCTTCGGACTCGCTCAACCCCCGCGCGGCATCCACTTTCAGGCCGGCAAGTGTCTCGTTGACGTCCTGGCGGGCGTAGTCATCGGTATGTTTTTCAGCGGTCATGACTCTTCCTTTGGCTGTGAGGCGGGCACATCCGTCAATAAACCGTTCACTCTGTTGACTATGACCTGGATCGCGGTTTCTGGTTATCGAAAAAAAATATCGACGCAATTCAACGCAGTCACACATCGGGACCTGCGCCCGGCGGATCAGCTGCTACTATGAATCACACGGGCGGAACTATATTGCATGCGTGACATCAAAAAAAAATCGCAGGGACGTGTGGCGTTGTAACGGTTTCACAAAACCTTAATACAAACGTCATACTTTCGTAGCGTGACATGGCTATGTTTTTGATAGTCACAGGAGGGTCGTAATCGACCGCTGTCATGCAACAGGAGGTAAGCATGAGTTTGGAACACCGCTGGAGTACTCGCAAGCAGGTCTGCCTGGAAGCCATCGTCTTTCATCGTTCACTGGGCCTGCTGCCCGTCAGGATTCTGGACATCGGTCTTGAGGGGGCGTTCATCACCGCTGAACAACTGGACCTGCCGGTTCCGGGGATCGTTGAATTGACCTTTGCCATCGATATCGACGGCAAAAAAATCATTTATCACCTGAACGCCATGGTGATGCATCACACCCGCAGTGGCTACGGCGTGATGTTCAGGGAATTCAAGCTGGAAGCCTTCCGAACGCTGATGGACGTGCTCTACGCGGCGTGATACCAACAGCGGGGTCAGGCTCGATGATCGGTCGGGCCAGAGAGTGATCAGCCGGAGAAGGCGCCGGCCACAGATTGTTTCGGGAAATTGCCGGTTAACGTGACGGCACGTTCAGGCGGCCAGTTCGGTCAGGCCGCGTGAAAAGGCGGCCAGGCTCGCGCTCGGCAGCATCACCAGGCGTTTTTCGTGGCGGTTGCAGAATTGCCTGACCCGGTCGGCCGCGTCATGGCTGACGCTGTCCAGGGGGCAAAACACCACATCGGCCTGGGACAGAATCATACCCAGCGGCGGGCGGTCGCCGTTCAGGCCCCCGTCGTGGTGCACGAAACGACCGTTCTGACGTTCCACCAGGGCATGGAAATGCGCGCATTGCCGTGTCCCGCCGCCGACAAACAGAATGCAACGCCCGCTCAGGTTGATACCGGCCAGGCAGTCTTCGCGCTCCACACACGTGCCGCAGTCCTCCAGCAGCAGCCGCTTCAGCATCGTTTCGAGGGCTTCGCGCTCGGCCTGCAGATCCGCCAGTTGGCCTGACAGGTGTTGATGCTTGTCACCGTGTTTCATCGCCAGCTGTCTCCATTCACTGGCACTGGCCTCGGCGCGTTCCGCCCGCAGCCGTTCGCTGGCGAGCAATGCCGCGTAATCCTCGACCTGCTTTCGCAACCGCAGCGCAAGGGATTCCCTTTCCAGCGTGGCCAGTCGTTCCCGCACCCGATCGAGATCCTCTGCCGGCGTCTGCGCCAGTACCCGGTGTCCATGCCGGCGGCGGATAGCGAACTCCCGATTCGCAATCTGTGCGCCGGCCCTCGACTCGTCGTCGACGGACTGTTTCGTGGCCCCCGCGCTCGCTTGACGTAGACGGGTCGGCGCCGCGCTGTCGGGTCGGCGTGCGGATCCGGCGAGGTGCGCGGCTTTGTGCATTTCCTCATGCGCCCGATCAAGCAGTTCCGCCGATGCGTGAGGATGAGTGGCCAGAGCCCAGTAGGCGCCCGCCAGTTCACCGGCTGAGGCTGCTTCCTTCCACCGCGTTTCCAGCGCGGCGGTGGAATGTGCTGCGGTGAAATGAAGAATGGTATGCCAGTATTTCCGGTCCAGGAGTTTGTGCAGCCGGCGGGCGGCGGCTGACGGCTCACCGGCTATCCCGACAAGCGAACGCAGGACAGCATCTTTCGCCGGGTTCTCTACGGAAATCTTCAGCTTTCGGCAAAGCCCTTCAAGTTCCCGCAGAGAAAGGCACGTCCCGATGAGGCTATCGTGGCAGGACCTGTCGATCTGCCAGATTTTTCGCCGACCGTCATGGCTGCCGGTTACTGGACTGTTATCAGTCGGTTTGTACTCCTTGGCGGTATCCATGGGCAATCCACCCCCCCTCTTCATTGATTCGTCGTTTACGCAAATGATAACGATTATCATTACGATGTCAATGGAGGCTTACGGACTACCGGGACATTACCGGTCGTGACGTACCGGCCGCTGCGCCATGCCGCTGTTCAGGCGGACGGAAAACGCCAAAAAGAGCCCCTCGACGAGGAGCTTTGCTTGTGAAGGTCCGGTTCCCGGCGGGGCGCTGGTCCTGGTTCGAGGCGATCTCCTCCAGCTGTTTGGCCTTGATCACCTGGCCGTCGAGACCGGCTTCCCTGCCGTTCTTGCCGTAGGCGACGCTCATCAGGGTGGAGTAGTACACGCACGGCATCTTGAAGTTGGTCTTGTACTTCTGGTTGATGTGGTTCTGGTAGACCTCGACGTTCATCTGGCAGACCGGGCAGGGCGTGACGATCATGTCGGCGCCGCCGTCATAGGCCGACTCGATGATGTCCTTGATCAGCGCCTGGCTGGTGTTGCCCAAACGTCGCTTACCTTTAGTTCCGATAAACGTACAATGGCCCGGCATCGACCAGTCGAGCGCCGAGAAGCTCGTCAAGTTCGCGCACATGACGCGCAACCTGAAGGGCAGCGGCCTGGAGGAGGGTGCGAGCACGCGCTTGCTGGTGCACGCGGCGAAGCTGATCGGGTCGGGGGTGAAGCCGGTGGTGGCGTGCCGGTCGAGTATTGCGGAGGCGTTAACCGATGACGGGGAGATGCTGGCGGCGGTGCATGAGTTGAGTGCGTCGGTTTTTTGAAAAACTACTTCTTGCAAAGTTGGTAAGTGTTCGGAGTCAGTGCGTGATTAATTGAGTCTGACCACGTCGATACTATCAATACGCTCGAGTTTTTACAGAGGATGGACCCAATCTCCCATAGTTACTTATGAGTAAAGTTGCGTTGTGTAAGTATTTTTACTTACTAAAATTTTGGTCCTGCGTTATACCAACCTGAGTAGACCACCATAGGATGGTTCGTGCTCCGATTCTCTAGTAACCTGCGCCTGTAACCACAATAATCGATAGCGACCAATCGCACAATTTTGTGTAGTACGCCCAATACAATTGATCTATTTTAGAAATTAAGGCGAGTTGAAATCAGATGGAAAAATACCCAGTGCATGATGTTTTTACGCCTACGACACCCGCGCGCCTCACTTTTGTAGAGAGGGAAACAATAAATGCTCGGCTTGTTAATGCCTTGCGTACTCCCGGGAAGCAAATTGTCGTATATGGTTATTCCGGATCCGGAAAAACAACTCTCCTAGTAAATAAGTTGCACCAACTCTATGACAAACACATCACCTCGCGTTGCATGGAGGGTACCCGTTAGATAAAACGTGGCCTGTCCCTTGTTTGTTTCCAGCCATTTATGAAAAAGCGCTTCCTCTATGTCCTGCTGTTCGGAATCCCCGGGATACTCTGGTCCGTGCTGTTTGCCGCCATTATCCTTGGTGCCATGGCAGGATTCTTCTGGCTTTTTGTCTACGGTGACAGCACCTGGCCGCCGGCCGCCGGGAGGATGCTTTCCGTGGCGTTCCTGCTCGTCTTTGTGACGGCGTGTGTTGCGTTCATGGTCGCTGGCTACGTATTCGGGAAGAAACTTGAAGCGCAACCCGGATTCAACCGGAAACACGTCGTGCTGTCGATCGGGGCAACTGTATTGCCGGTAGCGCTGGTCATCCTGCACCAGTTCAGTGTGGGCAATTTCGGGCCACAACCGGATAGCCTGGTGTGCGCGGACTTCTGTCTTGGCAAGGGCTATTCTGGAAGCAAGACGTCTCCGAGGGACACGGGAGAGCGCACGTGTTCCTGCCTGGATGGTCGTGACGTGGCGGTCGACCGGATTCCGCTGGACAGCATCAACCAATAAAGGGGCCGGATACATTTTCAGGAATGTACCGGACTGATTGGGGCCGGCTTGCATTGCTCAGTCGGCGGCTTTGCGCGGTCTGCCGCGTTTGCCGTGTCCCAGCCTGATTGCCAGGGCCGATTCGATTTCGCGCCTGAAGCGGTGGTTGCCGGTTGGTAATCCGGTATTGAGGCTGTTGCGGATGTGATCCAGGTCGTCCTGCGCCATGCGCTGGTTGACCAGGGCCAGGTAGGCCAGTGCCCGTTGGGTATTGTTCTCGCCGAGTGCCAGCCAGCAGTCATGCGGTGTGATCAATGCATTGGTTACGCCCCTGGCATTGCAGCGATAGCTGGACCACGGGTAGTCCTCCGGCTGTTTGACCATGCCGGCGCGCACCGGGTTGAGTTCGATATAGCGATAGCAGGTCAGGCAGTAGCGTGCCTGGTCCACCAGCGAGGACTTGTAGCGGCCCTCCCAGAGCGTGCCGGTGCGTCGGTATGCCTTGTTCACCGAGCGCACGTAGTCGCGCCCTGTGTCCCGGATAACCAGCGGAATACTGTCGGCCTTTCCGGGCGTCATGAGCAGGTGCACGTGGTTGGTCATGAGCACGTAGGCGTGCAGGTCGCAATCATGGTTACGGCAGGCGGTTTGCAGCAACTCCAGGTAAAACCGATAGTCATCCTCAGCATAGAAACACGCCTGCCGGTTATTGCCGCGCTGGGTGATATGTTGCGGTACGCCCGGCAGATGCAAGCGGGTAGGGCGTGGCATGTCCGTGTCATCCCCTTGTGAAAGATGACAGCTTGCGGCCTGTGACGTGCGTTGAAAATCAGCGAGTTTCCCGGCAGCGTGTCAGAAAATGTATCCGGCCCCTTTTATTGGAAACTGGCGCTGTTGAGGGTGTAGTGCGCCCAGACGCTGATGGCATAGCCCAGCGCAATGGCCCAGCTCCATTTCAGGTGGGCCATAAAGGTATACACGCCACGGGCCTGTCCCATGACGGCGACCCCGGCGGCAGAACCAATCGACAGCAACGAGCCGCCGACCCCTGCGGTCAGGGTGACCAGCAGCCAGTGACCCTGCGACATATCCGGATGCATGGACAGCACGGCGAACATGACCGGGATATTGTCGATCACTGCCGAAAAGAGGCCGACCAGGATATTGGCGGCATCCGGCCCCATGCCTTCGTACATCAGCCGGGAGCCGACTTCCAGGTATCCCAGCGCGCCCAGGCCACCGACACACAGGATGATCCCGTAAAAGAACATCAGCGTATCCCACTCGGCGCGCTCCAGGGAGCGGAACACGTTGAAGGCCCGCGGCGACTGGTCCTGCCGTACGTTGCTGGTTTCGTCCTTGACGGTCAAGGCGCCGATATCGCTGTTGTCAGCCAGTTTTATGGCGGCATGATCGCGGCGCTGCAGGTAATAGCTGTACAGCTTGAGGAAACCGAGACCGGTCATCATCCCCAGCACCGGTGGCAGGTGCAGGAAGTTGTGCGCCGAAACCGCCATGATGATGGTGACGACAAACAGGCCCGCCACGGTGAAGGCGCCATGTTTCATCTTTGCCTGATAGGTGACCGGATCCGGCTGAAGCTTCGGCACCGCCAGGCTCATCAGGGCTGCGGGAACCACCCAGTTGATGACCGAGGGAATGAAGAGGTCGAAGAATTCATGGAACTGCACGATGCCCTTCTGCCAGACCATCAGGGTGGTGATGTCGCCGAACGGGCTGAAAGCTCCGCCGGCATTGGCCGCAACAACCACGTTAATGCAGGCGACCGTGACGAATTTATGATTGCTGCCGCCGACGGCCATGATCACGGAGGCCATCAGCAGGGCGGTGGTCAGGTTGTCGGCCACCGGCGAAATGAAGAAGGCCATCGTGCCCGTCACCCAGTAGACGGCGCGCAGGGAAAAGCCGCGTGACACCAGCCAGACACGCAGCGCATCGAAGACGCCGCGTTCTTCCAGGGTGTTGATATAGGTCATCGCCGCCAGCAGGAACAGGAACAGCTGGGCAAATTCCAGCAGATTGTGCTGCACCAGGGCCTCGGCGGAATGTGTGTCACCGTGATCAGCGTAGAGCAGGGCAACGATCAGCCAGATAAAGCCGGCGACGACAATGACCGGTTTGGATTTGCGCAGGTGTATGGCTTCTTCGAGGATAACCAGAGCATAGGCACCGATGAACAGTGCGATCGCCAGGAAACCGGCCCAGTGCCCGGTGAAATCGATGATCTCCCCGGCCGTGGCGGCGCTGGCCATGGCGGGTAGTGCCAGCGTGGCAAATAAAATGAACAGCGATGCGAGTACGGGTCGATGGTTAGACAACATGTTGATCCTTGAAAGAGGTCGGATACATTTATTTCGGATTCCCGCCTGCCGGGTTCCGCCGCCGCCGCAAAGGCGGCCCGGGGATCGGTTGCGGACAGCCTGGAGATCAGTTCAGACTCGCCGGCCGCTTCCTCGGCGTGAACCGGCATGACACATGCCCTCATCAGGAAAAGCAGCAGGCCGATCACTGTCAGCATATGCCGGCCCGGTAACAGCCTGTAGATGCCTGCCTTCAGGCTCGACCGACACTGTGCCGTTGCGGTGTTCGCGTTTCTGACCCCCCTGATAGGGGACAGACCACGATTTCGCGGTCATTTCGTGATTAGTCACCTGTTTCGTCAGGGCAGCATCATGCCGCGGATGGTGAAGTAGATGATGGCAGCCAGCAGGCCGGATACCGGCACAGTGATCACCCATGCGGCGGCGATCTTGAACAAGGCGGAACGCTTCACCAGTTCGTAGCGATAGATCTTCTTCAGTGACTTGCGTTCCTTTTTGCTCAGTTCGGTGCTGGCCTTGTGGAGCTTGAGCTGTTCCAGCATCGAACCCTTCTCGATCAGCGATGCTTTCTCGAAGCGCGCCAGGAATGCTTCCACTTCGGCGCGGTCCGCGCCCTGGTGGTGATGTTCTATTTCCGCCACCATGCCGGCATAGGACGTCTTGATGTATTCACGCAGGAAGCCGACGCCGAATACGGCGCCGACCGCAATATGGGTTGAGCTGACCGGCAAGCCCAGGTGTGTGGCGACGATAACCGTCACTGCCGCGCTCAGGGCGATGCAGAAGGCGCGCATCTGGTTGAGCTCGGTGATCTCGCTGCCCACCGTACGAATCAGTTTCGGGCCGTACAATGCGAGGCCGATCGAAATGCCCAGGGCGCCGACCAGCATGACCCAGAGTGGTATCCGCGCGTTGTGTCCGATGACGCCCGTGGTTATGGCGTCATTGATGGCCGCCAGTGGCCCGACTGCATTGGCGACGTCGTTGGCGCCGTGTGCGAAACTGAGCAGTGCCGCTGCACAGATCAACGGCAGGGTGAACAGGCGATTGACGGCCTGCTTGGAGTTTTCCATGCGGCTGGCGATTCTGTTAACCAGCCAGCGTGACAGGAAAAACACCAGACCGGCGACTATTAGTCCGGTACCGAGCGCCGTGGCGGCGTCGGTCTTCCAGACATGTTTCAGTCCTTTCATTACCAGGTAGCTGGCAAAGGCAAATGCCATGACCGAAACCAGTACCGGCACCATGCGTCGGGCAGCCACGATCATGTCGGTCTGGTAAGTGATGGTGCGCTTGATCAGGTAGAGAAATGCCGCGGCGATAATGCCCCCCAGCAGCGGTGAAATGACCCAGCTGGCCGCAATCTGCGACATTTTCGACCAGTTGGCAATGCCCCAGCCTCCGGCCGCAATGCCGGCTCCCAGTACGCCGCCGACGATCGAATGGGTAGTCGATACCGGGGCGCCGATGGCGGTCGCGAGATTGAGCCACAGTGCACCGGCCAGCAAGGCGGCCATCATCAGCCAGACAAAGACATCGGTATCACCGATCAGGTCCGGGGCTATGATGCTGCTCTTGATGGTGTCGACCACGTCGCCGCCCGCGATCAGTGCGCCGGCCGCCTCACAGACTGCGGCGATCAGGATGGCGCCCGACAGGGTGAGGGCGCGGGAGCCGACCGCGGGTCCGATGTTGTTGGCCACATCGTTGGCGCCGATGTTCATGGCCATGTAGCCGCCGATCATGCCAGCGATGACGAGCAGGTAACTCACCTCGCTGTCGCGCGATCCCACGAACATCATGGTGGCGACAATGAACAGCAAAGCAATGCCCAGGCGCATGAATTCCATGCGGTTTACCCGGATCGTCTTTTCTATTTTGGCGATCTTTCCCGGTTTCATGACGTGTTTATCATCAGAATAATAGGGGACAGACCACGGTTTCCGTATATCCCGGGGCGGGCCTCGCGCACCGCAGTAATGTTGTTGCGCCAGTTCACCACATTTTTAGACCCATCTATCAGGTATCTTCGGAATACCGTCGAGAATACCCGGTGTCAGCCAGTTGATAATCCAGTACGGCTTGAGATCGGCAATGGTCAGATAATTACCTAACAATAAAACCGGTACTGCCTGAAATTTAATTCCTCCGCCCACTGTTATTACGGGATCCGAATCCGTCAACCGTCACAGTTTGGAAAAGGCCTCGTCAAAGTCCTTTGCAGCGGCATCGGTAAACTCAAAATTGCTACGGATGTACTCCAGAGTGCGCCGTTCGGTATCGGTAACGCCAGGTCCGTCATTGGCGGATGCGAACAATTCAGCAACCTCGTCTTTGGACAGTTTGCCTTCCCCTCGCCCGGTCGTGTGCCTTTCTGCCAGATCCAGCAGTTCTTTTTCGTACTCAACGCCATCGATGGTTTTATATGCCATGGTTGGTCTCCTCGGGCTGAATGAACTGAGTCAGCAGTATAACTGAAAAGAACAGAATAATAGGGGACACGAATAATAGCGAATAATGGGGACAGACCACGATTCCCTGGTTCTTTTCTGGCTGATGTGTGACGAATCTTCCCATGGCGCAGGTAGTAGTTTGGCCTTTAGCCCGGACGAGGAAGTTGTAGTCCCTCGACGCGCATGCCTGGCCGTAGCTGGCATCCCATGGCACATCATTCAGCGCGGTAATATCCGGTCGGCTGTTTCTACTCGGAGGCAGACTACCGTCGCGATCTACAGGATCCGGGAGAACAGGCAGGGGCGAGTGAAAATCGTGGTCTGTCCCCTATTTAAACCCCGGGTATAATCGCAACCATGACACTCAGTCCGACACCGGCAATGCTGGAAACCCTGTACTGGATAACGCTGTTCGCGGTAGTTGTCTCGTCAGCTTCAGGCGTGCTCAAGGCCGGCTTCATGAAATTCGACCTGTTCGGTGTGATCATTATCGCCATTGCGACCGGGCTGGGTGGAGGTTCGCTGCGGGACATGCTGCTCGATCGCGACGTGTTCTGGATCCGCGATCAGATGTTTTTTATCGCTTCGCTCGGCAGCGCCATTGTCATTTTCATTACCGCGCGGCTGCTAACAGTGCCGCCAACATTCTTCCTGGTCGCTGATGCAGCTGGCCTGGCAACCTTCGCGATCGCCGGCACACTGGTGTCGCTGATGGTAGGTGCTTCCCCGCTGGTCGCCAGTTTCATGGGCGTGATGACAGGTACCATGGGCGGCATCTTCCGTGATGTGTTATGCGGCGAGCCTCCGGTCGTGTTCCACAGTCCGCTGTATGCAACTGTTTCCTGGGGTGGCTCTCTGATCTTTATTGCGCTGATACACCTCAACATGGATATCACACTGGCGGCGATCATCGCCGGGGTTGGCATATTTATATCGCGCCTGCTGGCGATCCGCTACGACATCAGCCTGCCACGGTTTCGCTTCAAACAATAATAGAACAATAGGGGACAGACCACGATTTCCCGTTAGATAAAACGTGGTCTGTCCATTGTATAATTCGATACCTTTAATCCATCAGTCCTTCTTGACTTGCAACTGCGCGCGATGCGTATCGAAATCCTCGGGTGACAGGTACTGCAGGACATCCTTCCCGTCCGCGTTGAGAACGATGTCCAGGCCAGACTCGGGGTAGAGCAGGTGCTGTTCCTGTGCGCTGACCGGCAGGACCTCGGCGGGCAGGCCGAAGCGTGCACGGGTGATCTCCTCGTCAAGGTCGAAGGTCGGCATGAAGGTGATCGCCCGGACGGCCGCACGTCGGGCTGTTGGCAGGTCACCTTCGTCCATGAGCAGCCTGTGTGTGCCAGCTTTGCGACGGGCGCGCATTTGCATGGAAGCCAGGGTGTCCGGCTCGATATCCGCCACCAGGATAAGCTTGCCCTCGATCAGGCCGGCGGTATAGTGGCTGTAGTACACCTCCAGGGAACCGGTTTCGCCCGGTGCGGCGATAATGGCCAGCTCGTTGTCATCGCCCAGTTGCGCCATCGCCACGCCCAGCGTCGTTTGCCCGGGCACTATGCCGAATACACGTGTGGTTCCATCTGGCAGCCGTTCGATCTGCCAGGGGTAACCAGTGACGAGCTCACTGTCGTTTTGTGTGTCGTTACTGCATGCCGTCAGCCCGGTAACGACAAGCAGAACGGTCAACACGATAAATTGGTTTGGATGCATTGTTCATATAATACGACAATAGGGGACAGACCACGGTTTCTGAGTCGTTTGTCTGACTGAAGTTCCTGGTTGATGTGCCTCAGGCGGCCAATGGCAGTCTGATTGCCGCATGGACAAGGTGGTCTCCTGCGCCACGATGTGCGCGTCCGGTTGTGGCGGGCATGCCCTGGTATGGAATCAAGGGGGTCTGACCCCTTTGATTCAGATTATTCGGGTGCCCTGGTCTCGGGATTTTGTGCCAGTGTTTCCGGCGGCTGTATCACGATAACTCGAGGACGCTGGACATAGGGAGCGCCCAGGTAGGGACTGTAAGCATGGTGGCGGTAGTACCACCAGTCATCGTGATCGTCATCGAATATCTGGTCGGCCCACCACGAGGGATTCATCAGATCCCAGATATCATCCCGTGCCTGGGCGGTCTGGGTCGGTACTGCTCCCCAAAAGAACGCCGCGGCAGCCAATATAACCACGGTTCTCTTTAGCATCTTGATATCTCGCGAAGGCAAGTAATGGACGTGAGTATATTATCAAATTCTTATATAAAAATCCACAAACAATAGGGGACAGACCACGGTTTCTGAGTCATTTATCTGACTGAACTTCCTGTTGATATGCGTCAGGCTACCGGCTGCAGTCTGAGTACCACATGGACAAGGAGGTCTCGTATGCCGCGACGTGCACGTCTGGCCGTGGCGGGCATCCCCTGGCATATCATCCAGCGAGGCAATAATCGGACGACCTGTTTCTATTGCGCGGATGATTACCAACGCTATCCAGAGGATCTGGCCGGGCAGGCGACCAACGGCAATTTCGTACTCGGTGATTCCCGGTTCGGCGCAGAAGTCGAAGCCATGTTGCAGCGTCGCGTGACACCAGGTAAGTCAGGAAGGCCGGTAAAAGGGTAGTGGAAATCGTGGTCTGTCCCCTGTTTTACTATTTCAAAACGGCCACAGGCTCCAGCCGCTGTTGAGTTCTTCTTCGCACTGCGCCAGCTGGGTGTGGTAACGCTTCGCACGGTTGTCCACCTGGTGCGCGACTTTGATCAGCCAGGGTTTCTTTTCATAGGTCTTGCGTTTGTAGCCGCCCTGTCCCTCGTGGTAGGCGAGGTACTGGCGGTAGGCGTCCCACTTCGAGATGCCCAGCATGCGATGACTCATGTTGCCGTACCAGGCGATGAAGTCCACGGCGTCCGCGAAGTCGTCGCGGCCGGCGAAGCGGTTGCCGGATTTCTCACGGTACCAGTCCCAGGTGGAGTCCTTGGCCTGGGCATAGCCGTAGGCGGATGACACCCGTCCCCAGGGTATGACCCACAGCAGGTAGTCGCGCGGCGGTTTGGCGTCATCCACGAACTTCGATTCCTGGTAGATGATGGCGAGCTGCACATGAATCGGCACGCCCCAGCGTTCGTAGGCGCGCTTTGCGTCCTTGTACCAGCCGCTCTTTTCGTCGAAGATCTCGCAGCTGTCATTGAGATTGCGCGGCGGAGTGGTGGAGCAGGACCACAAGGCCGCCACCACTAACAATGCGGCGAGCGCAATGCGGTAATAGCTGCGGGTGTGAATGCGAATGCGGGTGCGTTTGCGCATGCAGGTGAGAGTACATCAAAAGATAAACAGCAATAACAGCGAATCAACGGGGTGGACTCGATTGATTCGTCAACAGGGTCTCTGATCCATTGTGTCTGACCCGAATGGCACTTGCTTGACGGAAATCGTCTTTTATATAAAGCATAAATTGCCACGGAAGCACACGGAATAAACACAAATACTGTCCGTGTCTTCCGTGTGGTTCCGTGGCCATATATTTGCATCTGGGCTCAAGTAAGCGCCATCGGAATCAGATCTCATTATTTTTTTCGCTACACTTGCGACAGGCACAGTCGCGCGGAGGCAGGATCAATGCAGTATCGAAAACTCGGCAACACCGAAGTCAAGGTCAGCGTCATCTGCCTGGGAACCATGACCTGGGGGGAGCAGAACACCCGGGCCGAGGCTTTCGGGCAGATGGACTACGCGATCGCGCAGGGCGTGAATTTCTTCGACGCCGCGGAGCTGTACCCGATCCCGCCGCGTTCGGACACCTACGGACAGACCGAGGCGATCATTGGCGAGTGGCTGAAGAAAACCGGCAACCGCGAACGTATCGTGCTGGCCAGCAAGATCGCAGGTCCCGGGGAGGGCTGGATCGACCATATCCGCAAGGGCCGGACGCGTTTCAACCGGGCAAACCTGCAGGCGGCGCTGGAGGGCAGCCTGCGGCGTCTGCAGGTCGACTGCATCGACCTGTATCAGCTGCACTGGCCGGAACGCAACACGAATTTCTTCGGCAAGCTGGGCTTCGAACCCGGAGACGAGGACGACCTGACCCCTGTTGCCGAGACGCTGGCGGTGCTGCAGGATTTCGTGCAGGCCGGCAAGATCCGCCATGTCGGCCTGTCCAACGAGACCCCGTGGGGCATCATGCGCTTCCTGCAGGTTGCCGAACAGCTGGACCTGCCGCGCGTGGTGACGGTGCAGAACCCCTACAGCCTGCTGAACCGTTCCTATGAAGTCGGCGCCGCCGAGGTGTCATGGCGCGAACACTGCGGTCTGCTGGCCTATTCCCCGCTCGGTTTCGGCGTGCTCTCCGGCAAGTACCTGAACGGCGAGCGTCCGCCGGGGGCGCGGCTGACCCTGTTCCCGGACTACACGCGCTACAGCAGTGCGGCCGCTGAAAAGGCCACCGCGGCGTATGCCGAACTGGCGCGCGCCCACGGCCTGGACTGTGCGCAGATGGCGATCGCCTTTGCCAGCAGCCGGCCGTTTCTGACCAGTACCATCATCGGTGCCACGACCATGGAGCAGCTGCGCAGCAACATCGCCAGCATCGACCTGGAATTGTCCACAGAGGTGCTGGAGGGGATACAGGCGATCCACGAGGCGCATCCCAATCCCAGTCCTTGACGTGGTCGGATACACATTGCCCGGGTAATGTATCCGGCCCCGTTATGTGCTGACTAGGAGCCTGTCGGATTCAGGATTGATCTACTGCGCAGGCGGGAGAGCGGCCCATAGTTCCCCGATATTTCGTTGCATAGAACCACTATGCGCCTCGATATCGTGAACCTCTGTGCTCGCTCTCCCACCATGTTCGCTACGATCACCCAAACCCGACAGGCTCCTAGCGCAGGTCGAGGTAGCCGTCCGGCACCAGGCTGGTCGCCAGCATCACCGTGTTGATGTCCTGGTGTTCGATCCATGTGGCCGAACGCTGCTGAGCCGGGTCGAGCCAGAACGCCTCGATGTCGCCGGCCAGCGGCAGGTACTGCGCGAGCCCCTCCAGCTGCGCTCGCTGACCCGGATCGGCGGCCTGCATGCGTTCCACGGCGTGCAGACCGATCGCCAGTCCGAGCTCGCGAAACGCCAGCCGGTAGCGGGCCGGCAGTTGCAGATCGCCACCCGGGAGGTAAATGGCCAGTCCACTGTGCGCGGCATCGAGCAGGCGCTCGAACAGGTTCGGCTCGATGTCGGCGCCCTGCTGCGAGAGTTGCTGCACCCGCCAGGCGTCGACCAGCAGCCCGCCGATTCCCAGCGGGTCGTCTGTGGCCCAGTCGCCGCGACGCACCATCGCCGCGTATTCACGGCGCTCTTCCGCCAGGTCCGGTTGCGCCTGTGCCTGCGCCAGCGAGGCGGCCGTGACGCGCAGCTGCAGGGTGGTGAGGTACCCATCCAGCGGGTCGTGCTGGCCCATGGAGGCGAGCAGCGGGCGTGACAGGTCGATACTCATTTTCCAGTGCATGCGACGCGTCGGCAGCGGCGGCGCGGGGATGTAGCTGAAGGCGCGGAACGCGGTTGCATCGAGTTCGCGTGCCCACTGGTTGTAATGCGCCTCACGGGTGGCGCGCGCGAGCTGGTCGAGGGCGTGCATCCAGCGGGTCAGGTAGTGGAAGTACTGGCCGTCGCGATCCCACTCGCGGCGTTCGTCCAGCGGCTCGCCGGGCGCCCGCTCCGGCAGGGGTTTGCCGATACGCAGCCCGCCGGCGGTGGGGTGCGCTTCACCTTCGGCTTCGCCCAGTCCACTGATCCAGCCGTGGCGGTGATCATCGGCACGATGCCGACCGAGCGTGTGGTGCACCTCTTCGACCAGCGCCAGCGCGCGCTGGCGCCAGACCGGGTTGCCAGTCGCACGCGCCAGGCCGAGGTAGTTGCACACCGCAAACCCATCGGTCCACAGATAGCGCCGCGGAGGCTGGCCGGCATCCGCCCGGGTATGCGCGGCGAACTCATCCATCAGCCGGGCAGCGGTTTGGATGCGCGGTTCGGACATGGTTACAGACTCCGGTTGACTGCCTGCGGTGGCCACCGCGACAGCGGCGAACACGCTGGCGATCAGGCAGCGATGTAAAACCCGGTCGGGAAGCATAGTGTACTCATAGCACAGGTGACGGGAATCTGCGCCGCCCGTGATATGGCCGGATTCATTCCTCCGGCGGGGTGTTTGCCCGGGTCAGAAAATGTCTTCAGCCCTGTGTTGGTGAGGTTCCGGGTCCCTTATTCGTAAAAGGAATTCCGTGCCACCCGGGCGGCGGGGCAACGGGGGTATGCCGTTCGTAATACTTGACTAAAACAGTCAGGTATAATAATATTAAAACACGCTAAATTACCGATATAGGAGGTTGTCATGCGTAATCTGATTCCTGACTTTCCCGCCGACGGCGTCGTGACCGTGAACCGGGTGCTTCTCAAGGACGGGTACACGGTCGACGACCTTCAGGAGCGGGTCGCCATGCTGTGCGAGAACGTGAAGACCTACCATTCCGACACCGGTTTCGTGGGCGGCTTCGTGGTTCTGAACAGCGGGGAGATCTCCAATGAAGGCTCGACCATCGGCCAGGCGGTCACCAGCCCGCTGAAGGACCGCGAGGCGCTGATCGTGACGTTCTGGCGTTCTTTCGAGGACCACGAGCGTTCCCATCGCAGCGAGACTTTCCAGCCGCTGTTTCGCGAGGTGCTGGCCCTGTGCGAGAACGGCAACGAGGAAATTGCCTACGAAATGCTCTGGTCGGGCAAGGCCTACGACCCGGACGAGGCGCAGCGCGCCCGCGAGGCGAAGGAGAAGTACGCCGCGTGAATGCGGGGGCCGGATACCCTGTTCAAGGGTATCCGGCCCGTTTTACGTTCCGCAGAATGTCTGTTGCACGACCTCGTCCGGTTGCGGTGGCAGCAGGTAGGCGTCCTTCCCCGGCTGTAGCCTGTAAGGATTTTGCAGCACGGCATGGAGAGCATGGAACGCCGAAAAATCGTCATGATCTTCCGCCGCGCGGATGGCGGCTTCTATCCGGTGGTTTCTCGGGATATACACGGGGTTGACCGCCTGCATCCGCGCCCGGCGTGTCGCATCGTCGCTGCCTTCCCGGCGCAGGCGTGCGCGCCATTGCCGGGCCCAGTGATCGAATGCCGCCGGGTCGCCGAACAGGGCCCGCACGTTGCCGTCCTGATCCGGTGAGTCGACTTCCAGTGTCGACAGGTAATGGAACGTGAGGGTGAAGTCCGCCCGGTTGGCGTGCATGATCTCCAGCAGCTCGTTGATCAGTGCCTTGTCCTGGTCGTCGGGGGTTTGCAGGCCGGTTTTAACGCGCATCCCGTCAAGCCAGTAACGCGCGTATGACGGGGCATACGCCTGCAATGCCGCCTGTGCGGCCTCGACGGCGGCCTCGGGCCCATCCGCCAGCAGGGGCAGGAGCGTTTCCGCCAGCCGCGTCAGGTTCCACACTCCGATGTTCGGCTGGTTGTTATAGGCATAGCGTCCGAAGCGATCGATCGAGCTGTACACCTGGTCATGGGCATAA
Organism: uncultured Gammaproteobacteria bacterium; assembly: GCA_963710815.1. GTDB lineage: Bacteria > Pseudomonadota > Gammaproteobacteria > UBA9214 > UBA9214 > CAVQCA01. Next base: position 21,907 of record CAVQCA010000157.1, read on the forward strand.
TGATCCATGAACGCGCAGGGACCGTAGTCGATGGTCTCGCCCGCAATCGACATGTTGTCGGTGTTCATCACGCCATGGATAAAACCGAACTGCATCCACTGCGCGATCAGCGCGGCCTGCCGGTCGATAATGGCCTCGAACAGGGCAACATAGGGATTCGGTTCATCACGGCACCCGGGATACTGCTGTTCGATGACGTAATCGGCGAGCCGGGTCACGGCGGCCGGGTTGTTTCTCGAGGCGAAGAACTCGAAGGTGCCGACGCGCACGAAGCTTCGGGCGGTGCGGGTGATGACGCCGCCGGGCAGCAGTTCCTGCCTGGCGACCTGCTCGCCCGTGGTCACGGCGGCCAGGGCGCGCGTGGTGGGCACGCCGAGTTTTGCCATGGCCTCGCTGACCAGGTATTCGCGCAGCACCGGCCCCAGCGCGGCACGTCCGTCACCGCCACGCGAATAGGCCGTGCGCCCGGATCCTTTCAGATGAATGTCGTGCTGAACGCCATCCGGGCCGGCAACCTGGCCGAGCAGGATGGCGCGGCCATCCCCCAGTTGCGGAACGAAGTTTCCGAACTGGTGGCCGGCATACGCCATGGCCAGCGGTTCGGCGCCCTCGGGGGTTCGATTGCCGGCCAGAATGGCGGCGGCCCCGGGTGAGTTCAGACAGGTGTCCGACAGCCCGAGTTCATCGCCGAGCGCCTGATTGAAAACAATCAGTGCCGGATTCGAAACCGGGGAGGGCGCGGTTCTGACGTAAAAGTCATTGCCCAGGTTGACGTAGGTGTTGTTGAAGGGGATCGGTTTCATGGCTGGATCGGATGAAGCGGAATCAGCAGGGGGAGACCCGATCGATTCGTCAGGCGCACAGTTTCCCACAGGCGGTTGTTCTTTGCAGCCCATAATCATTGGGGTAATTAATGGCGTTTAAGGGGCCGGTTACGAATGGCGCGTACTTAAGGCGAAATCGTGATAAATAGCCACGGAATCCACGGAATCCACGGAAGACACAGAAGTTATCTGTGGATATTCCGTATGTTCCGTGTGCTTCCGTGGCCATTGGTTCTTTAATATAAGAACGATATCTCTTGAGTAAGCGCCATTCGGGCCGGACACATTTTCTTGCCATGCTTTCAAGACACTTCGCTAGCGGGAAAAAATGTATCCGGTCACTTACAGGGATTAACCCGATGCTGGCGTGCAGGGATTGTGCCGCTGATGCGTTAACGGATAATGCAGAGAGGCTGGCGAGGGTTCAAAGCTCAGGTAGCCCGCTGCAAAGCGGGAAGGGTGCTGACGCCATTTACGGGAGTTGACCGATGAGCAATCTATTCACGAACGTTGAACTGGAGTGCGCGACCGGCCAGCCGTGCGGCGCAATCGAGCAGCTGATCGAGCCGAAGGAGACCGACCTCGGCGGTTTTTCGGTGCGCCGTGCCTTGCCGAATGCGCGACGCCACATGGTCGGGCCGTGGATATTCTTCGACGAGATGGGGCCGGCGGACTTCCCGGCCGGACAGGGCATCGACGTGCGCCCGCATCCCCATGTGAACCTGGCGACGGTGACCTACCTGTTCGAGGGTGAGATCCTGCACCGCGATTCGCTCGGCAGCCTGCAGGCGATCCGCCCCGGCGACATCAACCTGATGGTGGCGGGGCGCGGCATCGTGCATTCGGAGCGCGAGCGCGAAGCGCTGCGCGCCATGCCTCACCGCCAGCACGGCCTGCAGTTGTGGCTTGCCCTGCCGGAGGCGGACGAGGAAACCGACCCGGCGTTTTACCACTATCCCTCCGGGGACATGCCTGCTGTGACGGTTGCCGGGGTCGCCGTACGGGTGCTGGTCGGAACGGCCTTTGGCGTCACCTCGCCGGTGAAAACCTTCGCCGATACCCTGTACGTCGAGGCGCACCTGCAGGCCGGCCAGTCCATCGCGCTGCCGGACGCGGAGGAGCGTGCGGTGTACGTGGTGCGGGGCGGTATTGCGGCGGCGGGCACGGCCATCCCGGAACACGCCATGGCGGTATTCGCTGCACGCGAGGGCATAGTGCTCAAAGCCGGGTCCGCCACGCGCATTGCGATCATCGGCGGGGCACATCCGGGTGAGCGTCATATCGACTGGAACTTCGTCTCCAGCCGCAAGGCACGCATCGAGCAGGCGCGCCGGGACTGGCGGGAGGGCCGCTTCCCGAAAGTGCCCGGGGATATGGAGGAATTTATTCCGCTGCCCTGATTAATGGTAGTAAACGGGCCGGTATCCCTTTCCTGTCCGTGCTCATTGCGAACCTGACAGACAGCGGTACACCACGTACGCTACCCAACGCGCCGGGATATGCGGATTTTTGCTTGTCTGCATCATTTCACGGTATGCTGCGCGCGACGTAAAAAAACTATTCTGAAGCACTAGGAGCCTTGTCCTGAAACCATTCATGGTTTGTACATTGTTTCCTGTCGCATTACTCTTTGCGCAGCGGCCCTGCGGGTCTGCCCCTGTTATTACCGGTGAGCCTTGAAAGATAATCTCGTCATGGGTGTTGATATGTTTCTGGTGAGCCTGACCTACACGAGTGAAATGACCGTTAGTACGGATTTCATGGATATTCTTGAGGCGTCGCGTGTCAATAATGAAAGAGACGGCATCACCGGCGTCCTGTTGTTCTGCAATAACAACTTTGTTCAGTGCCTGGAAGGGTCGCGTGAAGCCGTAAATAAAACCTACGCGAGGATTGTCCGGGACAAGCGGCATCAGAATCCCATGATCGTTGATTATCGTGTTCTGTCCACGCGGTTGTTTTCGAAATGGTCAATGGGGTATGTGCCGGAATCCTCTGTCACCCAGCCGACGCTGTTGAAGTATGCCGTCTCGCAGAACTTTGAGCCGAGGCTGTTAAGTGGGGAGAGTTGCCTGGGAATGCTGACTGAGCTCGCCGGGAAAGTTCATACGGTCTGAGTCGAATGGAGCTTGCGTAAGGGTTAGCGTTCTTGTATCAAAGAACCAATGGCCACGGAAGTACACGGAAAACACGGACTATTCACAGAAAAATTCTGTGTCATCCGTGGATTCCGTGGCTGTTTACAACGACTTCGACTCAAGTAAGTGCCCTTCCGGCCCGAGTCATTTCTTCAATAGGTACCAAGGGCGTCAGGGCGCATATTGCCGATCATTGTGCACTGGCACCCGTTTCGTTTTATGAGGAGCAATTATGAAGCTGGAATCCCTGGCCCTGCATTGCGGCTATGAGTCCGAGGCAACGACAAAGGCGGCTGCTGTACCGATCTATCAAACGACTTCCTATACCTTCGATAACACCCGGCACGGCGCCGATCTGTTTGACCTGAAGGTCAAGGGAAATATCTATACCCGGATCATGAACCCGACCACCGATGTGCTGGAGCAGCGGCTGGCCGCCATGGAAGGCGGCATCGCCGGGCTGGCGGTGGCCTCCGGGATGGCGGCGATAACCTATGCCATTCAGTGTATTTGCAGCGTCGGATCCAATATCGTCAGCACCAGCCAGTTATACGGTGGCAGCTACAATCTGTTTGCGCACACCCTGCCGAGGCAGGGCATTGAAGTACGCATGGTTTCGGCAGATGACTTTGACGGATTCGAGCAGGCGATTGATGAAAACACCCGGGCGATTTTCTGCGAGTCCATTGGCAACCCCGCGGGCAATATCGTTGATATCGCCCGGCTGGCGGAAATTGCCGGGCGGCACGGCATTCCACTGATGGTGGACAACACGGTTGCGACGCCGTATCTGTGCCGACCGATCGAACTGGGCGCGGCTATCGTTATCCATTCCCTGACCAAATACATCGGCGGTCACGGGAATTCGATCGGCGGTGTGATTATCGATTCCGGCGCCTTCGACTGGGTGGCCAACAAGGAAAAGTTTCCCATGCTGAACGAGCCCGATCCTTCCTATCATGGCGTTGTCTATACGGAGGCGCTCGGACCGGCGGCCTACATCGGACGTTGCCGGGTAGTGCCGCTCAGGAATACCGGCGCCGCGCTCTCGCCGATGAATGCGTTTCTTATCCTGCAGGGCCTGGAGACGCTGGGTCTGAGGATGGAGCGGCATTGCGAAAATGCCGAAAAACTTGCCGTCTATCTCAGTAACCATGACAAGATCAGCTGGGTAAACTATGCGGCGTTGCCGGACAGCCCTTTTTACCAGACCTGCCGGAAGATTACCGGCGGCAAGGCTTCGGGGATTCTGAGTTTTGGCATCAGGGGCGGCATCGAGGCGGGTGGACGGTTTATCGATGCCCTGCAGATGATATTGCGACTGGTGAATATCGGCGACGCCAAGTCACTGGCCTGTCATCCGGCTTCTACCACGCACCGGCAATTGAATGATGCCGAGCTGAAAACCGCCGGTGTCAGTGCCGACCTGGTGCGCATATCCGTGGGAATCGAGAATATCGATGACATTATTGAGGATGTGAGCCAGGCGCTCGATCAGGTCTGAGGCGTGTCGGGGCACATGTTCTCCGGTGAAGCTCTGCGGCAGGATAGGATGACGCCGGGCAGTACGTCCGTGGCGCGGACGATTTCACCGGCCGATGCTCCTGTTCCGCGTCCCTGGTGGGGTTGCTCCCGTCCGCGTTTTCCATCGCCGGATCTGTCTCGTGCCCTCGGAAGTCCACGCCCATGGTTCCATCCATCGGGGTGAGGCGATAAAATTCAATAGCTGCCGGGAACCTTGCGACAGCGTATACTGTCTTATAAGTTACTTACGGGGGCGACCTGGCTTCGACGCGGGTGGCAAATCCGGAGGTGCATGCCGAGGTGCGGTGACCTCGTTAAACACGCTGCAAAACCATAGTTGCCAACGACGACAACTACGCACTCGCTGCTTAATACCCAGTAGGGTGCCGTCTGACTGGAGCCGTGCTTGTGCGTCCAGCTTCCAGGCGTCGATTCTCACAAGATCGCGGTGAAGCTCTCCCGGGGCGGATCCACTAAAACCTTACCGGGATCGCCGTGTGTCTTCCCTGCCCGTCGGGTAGCATTCGGTTAAATCAAAGACCGGGATAAGCATGTAGTACCGATGGCTGAGTGCTCGCGGACGCGGGTTCGATTCCCGCCGCCTCCACCAATAACCAGGGCTCGGAGATTCTCCGAGCCCTTTTTCTTGCCCGAAACCCCGCGGCTGTGCGGCTTGTGGGGCGGCGTCCTGCGGGTGCCGGTCCGGCGAAAGTCCCGAAACGGGCCCCTTCCCGTACGGTGTCTGTCTCTTTTCTCTGTTTGCCTTGCAGGTAGGCGCTGCCCGGCACCACGCTTTGTCGCGGACTTGGCGCCGCCTTTCTGCGGTCAACAATGCCCGCGTGGTCGTTCAACAAACTGAACCGCCCCGGGTATTTCGAAGACCCGTTTGTTTGAGTCAGGTCATAAGTCAGACGAGTTCGAGGAATTCAGATAACAAAACGGGACCGGGGTTAGCCCCGGTCCCGTTTTTTTGCCGGGCGTGAATTACTCCCCGTAAGAGCCTTCATCCTGGACGGCGGGTTCGGAAGACGGGTCCTCCACGGGCTGGTCTGAACTGGAACCGGAAGACGAGGAATCGCCTTCGGAGCCCATGCCGCCCGTGTCACCCATATCGCCGCCGGTATTGCCCATGTCCCCGCCTTCGTCGGTGGTCGCCGGGGCGCTCTGGCTGGTGTCGCTGGTGTCGCCGTTGTCGGAGCCGGAATCATAGGCCATGACGGGATATGTCATAACAGCCAGGGCCGCGACGGCCAGGGTAGCAAGTAACTTCTTCATGTAACTCTCCTTTGTTTGGTTGGGAGTAAAAACTGCATAGTGAATGTTGATATTGGTTCGTGCCGCGTCACCCTCACGGGTTGGTCGCGGGCGCACTGTCCGGTGGGCTGCCGATATCTGTTTCAGCCGGTGCCGGCTGATCCGCGGGACTCTCCGATTCCCTGCCCGATGAGCCCTCGTTGGGGTAGGCGGGTTCGGTGGACTCCGTGGCGGCGGGGGTCTCCGGCGCCACCATGTCGGTGCCGGCGGGCGTCATTGCCCCGTGTTCCTCTTTCGGCTTGCTGTCACAGGCCGCGACGAGGACGCTCAGCAGGGCGGCGCCCAGTAGCATGTACCTCATAGGTTAAATCCTTCTAAAGTGGTGGATCACCGTCGTGTCCCCGGCGGCATCTCCCGGTGTACTGATGCGCCCACTGAGAATCCACCCGGCGTTATTCCCGATGGGTGGCATGAAGGGACTCCGACATCTTTGTCAGTGTGCAGGCATTACACCACAGGGTTGTAACGGGCTGATGTCAGAACGGGGGATTTTTGTAACATAGTGTGACAAGGGCGGGAGCCTTACACTTGATTAAATATTGTCACTATCCGCACGGAGGTGAGCAGGATATAAATGCAATCATGAATCCATTTCACATACTCATCGTCGACGACGACGCCGAGATCCGTGACCTGCTGGGGGATTACCTGCGCAAGAACGGCTACTGCGCCACCGCCGTTGCAGAAGGCAAGGCCATGTGGGCGGTTCTGGACAAGTCACCGGCGGATCTCATCGTCCTCGACGTCATGCTGCCCGGCGACGACGGCCTGGTACTGTGCCGCAACCTGCGCGCCCGCTCGGAGGTGCCGGTGATCATGCTTACCGCCCGCGGCGAGGACATGGATCGCATCGTCGGGCTGGAGATGGGCGCCGACGACTACCTGCCCAAGCCATTTAATCCCCGTGAACTGCTGGCGCGCATCAAGGGCGTGCTGCGCCGCGCAAAGAACCGCCCGGCGCCGGAGGGCATCGGTGATGCGCGCTATATCCGCTTCGCCAGCTGGCGCCTGGACACCGCCGCCCGCGACCTCATGGCGCCGGAGGGCCTGGTAGTGCCGTTGAGCGGCGCCGAGTACCGCCTGCTCATGGTGTTCCTCACTCACCCCAACCGCGTGCTGAACCGCGATCAGCTTATGGACCTCTGCCAGGGTCGCGAGGCCGATCCCTTCGACCGCAGCATCGACGTGCAGGTCAGCCGCCTGCGCCACCGCCTGCGCGAAGACCCCAAGGAGGCCCAGATCATCAAGACTGTGCGCGGCAAGGGCTACGTGCTGTCCGCCAAGGTGGAGCGGGAGGCGTAATGCGTTTATTGCCCCAGTCCCTGTTCGGGCGACTGGTGTGGATCCTGGTTATCGGCCTGATCATCGCCCAGTTCCTCAGCGTCATCATGCGCGAAGAGGACCGTGAAGAGTTTTTCTACCAGACCCGCACCATCGAGACGGCACGCCGCATCTCGGACATCGTTGCCGTGCTCAACGCCCTCAAGCCCGAGGACCGGGCCAGCGTCGTATCGTCCCTCAGCGCCTTCTCGGTGCTGGTATCAAAGGCCGAGCCCGGGCCGCCGGCACCCGTCCCCGCCAGTGCCACGGCGGAGAACAACGCGGCCCGGTCGTTCGAAGAGGTGCTGCGCCACTTCCTGGGCAAGCGCTGGCCGGTGGGGGTGGTGCCTTATCAGAAGACCGTCAACGGCACCATCTTCATGATCAAGGTGCGTCTTGAGGACAATAGCTGGATCTCGCTCAAGTCGTATCTCGCCAACGACGTCAATACCTCCCTTAGCGCCCTGTTTCCCAAGCTGATCATCCTGCTGGTCTCGGTGCTTCTGCTGTCGCTGATCGCGGTGCGTTGGGTCACCCGCCCACTGCAAACCATGGCCCTGGCCGCCGAGTCCCTGGGCAAGGATATCAACCACCCGCCCCTGGTGGTGAAGGGGCCCCAGGAGGTGCGCCGCGCCGCCCAGGCGTTCAACACCATGCAGGCGCGCCTGGCCGGTTACATCCAGGAGCGCACCCGCATCCTGGCCGCCGTGTCCCACGACCTCAAGACCCCCATCACGCGCCTGCGCCTGCGGGTGGAGGTGCTGGACGATCCGGTACTCAAGGCGAAGTTCATCAAGGATCTGGAAGAACTGGAAGACATGGTGTCCGCCACCCTGGACTTCATCCACGGCCTCGGCACCGAGGAGCGCGCCCAGTGGATCGACATCAACGCACTGCTGGAGAGCCTGCAGTCCGACGCCCGGGAAATGGGCCGCGAAGTGACCATCCAGGGCACCACGACCGCGCCTTTCCTCGGCAACCCCCAGGCCCTCAAACGCTGCCTGAGCAACATCATCGATAACGCCGTCACCTACGGCAGGCGCGCCGCGCTGATCGTGGAGGACAGCGATATCCGATTACAGATCAGCGTCCACGACGCGGGCTCCGGCATCCCCGAGAAGGAGATGGAACGGGTATTCGATCCCTTCTACCGCCTGGAACAATCCCGCAATCGCGCCAGCGGCGGCACCGGCCTGGGCCTCACCATCGCCCGCAACATCGCCCGCTCTCATGGGGGGGAACTGTCACTGCGCAACCTACCCGGCGGTGGATTGGAGGCGGTGCTGACACTGCCGCGTCGGGACAGGGTCGATTGATCGTCACATAGCTCATCGCCACACGGCGTGTGGTATGTTCAGCGCAGCTTATGGACATCGCCTGTGCGTATACCTACTGGTCTACCGATCCATGATTGCTGCTTTCCCACCCTCCGGGTATCGGGCTGCGGGCCCAAACGACCGGACCGGGACCGCATCGGCCGAGGTCAGTAGCGCCGTAGTGTGAGAAGGGGATGGTGATCTGGCACTACCGCATCCCGTTTCGCGAACGGCCAGACCAAGAGTCTATTTCGACGTCATGACCCATACACCCGCCCAATCGTCCGGCGGGGGATTATCCTTGAGGTGTTCGGCGCGACCGATATAGAGCTGGCTCGGTTTGTCGTTGGGGTTGATGGCCAGGCATTCGCCGAATAGCCTGATCGCAGCATCCCACTTGCGGGCGCGATAGGCGCTCAGGCCGTCCTTGTACAACCCCATCACCTCGCCAATTCCAGGAAAGCTCTCTTCGGTGTGGAAAGCCAGAATTTCATGGATCGATACCGGCCTGGACTGGCCCTTGACCACCACCAGGTCGATCTCCCTCTTCCGGTAGGTGCCTTGCAACTTCTGCACAGTGGAGTCACTCACCAGTATTCTGGTGCCATATTGCTTGCATGCGGATTCCAGCCTGGAAGCCAGGTTTGCGCCGTCACCGATAATGGTGAAGTCCATACGTTTTTCTGAACCGATGTTGCCGGAGACGACGTAGTCGGTATTCAGACCGATGCCAATGTTGACCGGCAGTTTGCCCTCGCTGATGCGTTGGCTGTTCCAGGTTTCCAGTGTCTTGATCATGTCGATGGCAGCACGTACTGCACGGTCGGCATCGTCTTCATGGCCTTCCGGAATGCCGAATTCCGCCATGATCGCGTCGCCGATAAATTTGTCGAGCATGCCGCCCTCTTTCTGGATGCAGTCCACCATCAGTGTGAAATATTCGTTGAGCAGCGCCACCGTTCCTTGCGCGCCGAGCTGCTCGGTCAGCGTGGTGAATCCACGAATATCAGAGAACAACACCGTACATTCCACGTTCTTGCCGCCCAGCACCTCAGCGCCGGTGGCGATCAACCGGTCGGCGAGGCCGGGATCCATGTACCGTGACATGGTGGATTTGATGCGCTTCTCGCTGCTGATATCCTCGATCACGAACATTGAGCCAATATACCGCTGCTCGGCGTCGAGCAGCGGTTGCACGGTGAGGTTGACCGACAGCGCCTGGTCCGCAACCTGCAACGGAGCGTCCATGGAAATCTGCTGCTGCCCGCTTTCGGTCACCTGTTTGAGTTTCTCCAGCACCCAGGCGTTGTTGCCGGAAAAAAATTCCGCTGCCGGCTTGTGCAACGCCTCCCCGGCATTTACCTTGAGGATGCGCAGCCCGGCCGAATTGCAGGTCGCGATGCGTTCATTCTCATCCAGTGTGATCAGCCCGTTAGACATCGATTCCAGCATCGATTCGTTGTAGTTCTTCATGGATTGAACGTCGGCGAACAACTTGGCGTTTTCCAGTGCGATGGAAATCTGCGCGGTGAAGGCCCGCAGCCGCGATTCATCGTCGCCGGTGAACGGCCCGCCGCGACGGTTCAGCACCTGGGTCACGCCGATGGTCTTGCCTTCCTTGTTGACGATGGGCACGCATAAAATCGAGCGCGTGAAAAAGCCCGTCTTCTTGTCGAAGGCCGGATTAAAGCGCAGGTCTGCGTAGGCGAAGGGAATATTGATGGACTTGCCGGAAGTGAATACCGCCCCGGCGATGCCGAGGTGGTTGGGCAGGCGGATCTGCATCGATTCCAGCCCTTGGCCGACTTCCGACCACAACTCGTTGGTTTTATCGTCGTTGAGGAACAGCGTCGAGCGCTCGGCGTTAAGCATGCGCGTCGCCTCGCTCATCACCCGCTGCAACAACGAGCCGAGCTTGATGTCGGCGGTAACCTCGGAGACGATGTCGATAAATTCCATCTCCTGCTTGTGGCGCAGCTTCATACGCTCGATGAACTGCGCGCTTTGCAATGCGAGCGCCCCCTGGTTGATCATCGCCTGGAGCAGGTGCAGATCATGGGCGGTGAATCTACCCTTGCGCTTGTTGAGGGTCTGCGCCACACCGATGACCTCGCCCCTCATTGTCTTGATCGGCACGCAGAGGATGTTTTGCGTGACAAAACCGGTCTGCTCGTCGATGGAACGGTTGAAGCGAGTATCCGAATAGGCATCATGAATGATCAGCGGTTCGCCGCTGGTGAACACGAAGCCGGCAATACCACTGGTGTTAAGTATGCGTATTTCGCGCTGGATATTGCCCTGCGCGACGCGCGAATATAGCTCGTTGGTGGCAGAATCGTTGAGGAACAGCGTGCCGCGCGCAGCGTTGAGCCGGGTCACGGTCATTTCCACCAGCGCGTTGAGCACCTCATCCAGCGTATCGTACTCCGCCAGCCGGCGCGAAACTTCGAGCAGCAATTCCGCCATATGCAGGCGGCGGCGCTGCTGCATGTCGCTATTGGCGGCAGATTTCTTCATTCCGGGTTTGGCGGTTAGCTGAGCCATTTTCTTCGGCCCGATTCTCCGACGGGTTCAGGCCTTGGCGGACAGCGCTTCGACCTGTTCGCGCAATGAGCAGATTGTGTCATGCAACTGGGCGATTTCGGCATTCGAGGTATTAACTGCTTTTTCGATTTCGTTCTCCTTGTCGATACGCGCGATTTCAAGATTATCTCGCAATGCGGCGATGGTCGCCTTCAATTGCCGGATTTCGTTGTGGCTGGCGGAAATGGCCTGCTGCACCGCCCTTTCGCATTCCGCCTTCACTTCCTCCAGCTCTTCGCGCAACGCGACAATGGTGGACTCAAGCTGCGCGGCCTCGGCCTTGGCAGTTACGGCGGATTCCCGAAGCCGTGCATCCGCCTCCGCATGGGCATTCTCCAGTTCACTGCGCAAGGCCAGTACCGTGCGTTCGAAATTGCGCAGCTCAGCCTTTGCCTCGAACAATTCGTCGCTCTGTTGCACCATTCCGCTGGGTTATCCCGATCTCATTCAATGGCGCCAGCCAATTCGCAACTGAAGCGCCACCGCCAGTCTTCAGCGTATTCTATCATCAGCGGCAGGGTTTTGCGGATGGTGTCACCCGGCCAACAGGACAGGAACATCCGGAATCTGCCGCACTCCTGAAGTTACCGGGAATTTGGGGTATGGCGTATAAATAGCAAATAAGTGTGGCACTTAAGGAACATCCATCTGTTATACTTTTAAAATCAGTGTGGTCAGGCTATGGAGGTTACCTCTATAGCCAATACCATTACCGGGGGGTTCCGGGGCGGGGCGTGGGTTATATAACAGCCATCCGGAAATAATTCCGCCGGTTTATGGTTGGTAAGGGAAGGCATCCCATCCGTCTTTGGCGGGATCTACTGCACCTCACCGACAGTTATCTCAAGTAACGTCTTCGATTCAACCGACGGATATTGGTTGATTGTTGAATCAGCTTCGGTTGTTTCCCTCCGTTGATGATTGCAGGACACCTGGGAACCCGTTTTGCAATAAACATTGCAAACAAAACAATATGATGAGGTTGTAGATATGAATAAACTGACCAAAACGTTATGTGCCACCGCCGTTGCCGGCGTCATGGCGATTCCTTTCACGGCAGCTCAGGCCTGGGGTCCATGGGGCGGTGGTGGCCCGTGGAGTAATGGCTGGGGTAATAATGGCTCGGGCGAGGGCTGGGGTGATGGCTCCGGTGATATGGACTTCAGTATGAGCGGTAGCGGCCACGGCAGTGGTTATGGCCGTGGTTATGGCCGTGGTTATGGAAATGGCTATGGTTACGGTGGCTACCCGGGTTATGGCTATGGTGGCTATCCCGGTTATGGTGGCTGGGGTGGTCCTGGTTATGGCGGTTATCCCGGTGCCTATGGTGCTCCGTACGGCTACGCTCCCCCGGCGGCTGCGCCCGCACAACCCGCCGCACCAGCCACTAGCAAGTAACGCTGTCAGTAATACAGACGGGCCTGCACAGGAATGTGCCGGCCCGTTTTTTTATTTAACGGGTCAAAGATGCTCATTGATTCACCCAGGTGGGCTCGGTCTGGGTTCAATGAGCAGTCTGCGGCCACTACGGCTAATGATCGCAGGGCACAAGATAGAGGACCGGTGCGGGTGTAGGTTTGTCAGAGGCAACTCTCTGCGAAAACCTGGTCCAGCATCTCGACCGGCAACTCATGAGGTTGCATCTCCAGCCAGTATACCCCGGCCACCCTGCGTGCGCCGGGCGCGATTAACGCCTGGCGCCTCCCGGGGACTACGGCCTCGGACTTCGCTCTTCCAAAGCACCAGCAGCGAAGAACAGCGCATTCACGGGCTGTCCATGGCCGCAAGCTCGCCCCCGGGTGGATCGAAAGTGAACTACAGAAACCCCGGATATCGTCCAGGCGGCTCCATTCGGCGGGACACACGGAAAGATTCTGTCGCAATCCCGTGATAATTCCGGGGGCTTCCATGCCCACAGGGTTGTCATCCCGGGTCAGAAAAAAACTATCATGACTCCTGTTGGAGGTGCATAAATTACTGAGTATACTGGGAACATTCGGTCGGAACGAAATTCATGGGGTTACATTAACAGGGTGAAAAAATTTCCGGTATCGCAAAGCGTCATCAATCCCAGCATGGTCAAAACAGGGAAAATTCCAGCCATTGAGGCCATAGAACCCGGAATCATGCATATATATGCCACGCTGCAAGCGTGACCTGCCAGGAGGGCCGTCATCCAGACTCGTCGCGGGTATCCGCCTTGCGATTTACACGGTGTTCGATCCATGGCGCCCGTTTAATGCCCGCATCATGATACAGCGTTCGCAGTTGCGTATCCCGCACATATCCCCCTGAGCAGGGACAAGTCCGGTAACAGAATACGCACAAATCAACCGCCCTTCCTGGTAAGTATTATGTATGCAAACTTCTACAAGTTGCGCAAGGAGCCGTTCAATGTAACACCGGATCCTACGTTTCTTTTTTTAAGCCCAAGCCATAAAGAAGCGATCGGCGTACTGCTGTACGGCATAAAGTCACGGAAGGGTTTTATAGCAATTCTCGGGGAGGTGGGAACCGGCAAGACCACCATGGTCAGGACTTATCTTAATTCGATCAACAGAGGCGCTCTAAAGCTGATCTATCTGTTCAACCCGAATCTTACATTCAATGCCTTGCTGAAAAACCTGTTAGCGGAGTTCGACGTCAAACCGGCAAGCGACGAAGTCAACTATATGATTTCACAACTGCATCGGTGTCTTATCGACCAATACAGGAAAGGGCGCAATGTGACGGTGATTATTGACGAGGCGCAAAACATGCCATTGCCGACACTGGAGTCATTGCGCATGTTATCCAATCTGGAAACCACCAGAGATAAACTCCTGCAGATAGTCCTTGTTGGCCAGCCGGAACTGGAAGCCATGCTCATGCGCCATGAACTGAGGCAGCTCCGCAATCGTATTGCCCTCCTTGCAAAGATACGTCCACTGACCGAAAAAGAAAGCATCAACTACATACAGAGCCGGCTGGACAAGGTATCCCTGAGAAAGAACAACAGGATTTTCACCAATGAGGCCCTTCGACTTATCGTGAAGCGCGCCCAGGGCATACCGCGCACGATCAATATTCTTTGCGACAATGCATTAATCACCGGCTATGGCTATCAATCCAGCGTGATCACTGCCGATATCATAAAGGAGATTATCGCAGATCGTGAGGGTTTGAGGCCAAACAAGAGGAGCGCTCTTTTCAACGCAATCGGCATTGCCGGGCTTCTGGCGGGTCTTTATCTGATAATCACCCTCCTTGCCCGTCAACTGGAAAGGCTTATCTAGGAGTCTGCAGGACTTGGGTGATCGTAACAAGTTCCCGGCACGCGGCGGGAACAGGACATTCCGGAACGCTGGAACAGATACCCGGTCAGAGTCAGTATGGCCGCAAGAACCATGCTGATCCGGACAACTCGTGCAGGCAATGTTCCCTGATAATGCCGTGCACATGATATTTTCCGGGTGAAATCAGATGGAAAATGGACAAATTCAGCGATGACAGATCACCTGCACCCCGTATATCACGCCCCGCTTCAGGGTCTCAGGAGAAAAACAGTCATTCGTGATCTCCTGATGGTATTCTTGCTGAAACCAGCATGGGAGCATGAATAATCAACAGGTACCCGAGCACAGCCTGGCGAACCTACAGCTATCTAATTGTAGCAGCACGTATTTTCGTCAGAAATTCGGGATGCATTATCCGCATGCCCCGGATCAGGAATTACTTGGATGAGCAAGATATTTGAAGCACTTGAGCACGCCCAGCGTGAAACGGTGAGTGATCAGGCCGAGGAAAATGCATTACTCGCGGATGATACACACTGGGAGGATCAAAGCATTGGCGACATGCTGGTGTCACACGGGAAACTGAGTAGCGTCGACGTTAACGAATTGTCGATTACCAGCGTGAAAAAGGAATTTACTTTGGCGAGGCTGCGGTAGAGCTGGGGCTGGTGAAGCAGGATGATGTCCTGCGGGTATTGTCCAACCAGTATGGCTATAGCTATGGGCAGAGTGAACCATCGTCAAAAGACATGGTTATGGCCACTGCGCCGTTTAGCGAGATCGCCGAGGAATTTCGTTCCATCCGTGCACATCTCTTGTATGACTGGCTGACACCCGAGAGGAAAACACTGGCAATCGTCAGTCCGGGAACCCGTGAAGGACGCAGTTACTTTGCCGCGAATATCGCGCTGGCATTCTCACAATTAGGGCGATCGACACTATTGATAGATGCGGACCTGCGTGCTCCCCGTCAGCATGAGATTTTCAGTATTACCACCAGGATCGGAATCTCTACGCTGCTCGCAGGACGGGTCAGAATGGATCAGCTTGATCAGCTCCCGGACAAGGTCCCGGCATTTCCCCATCTTTCCGTACTGGGTTCTGGCCCGGTGCCACCGAATCCTTCAGAACTCCTGGCTTCTACAAAATTCACCTCGATATTGCGCGAGATCGAGAAGTATTTCGATATAATCATCATCGACACACCTCCCGCAACGTATCGTTCCGATGTCTTGTCGGTAACATCGGGAGCCGGAAGCGCACTGCTGCTGACCAGAAGCGGGCATTCCAGTATAAAACAAACAAAGGTGCTGACGGCATTTTTGAAAAAATCAAAAGCAGAAATCGTAGGTGCCGTGCTCAATCAGTTCTAGGATTATCAAACCTGCTTCCAGTCCGGTCAGCATTTTCAGTATCACTTCCGTCGCTTTTGTCCGAACAAATGGGGCAATTCACGCAGCAGGATTCCAAGGCAGTCTGGTTATTTTGACTCGCGAAACACGATACACCATACTGGATTTTATATATTTTTTCAGCCCATAAAGGAAAGCCATAGCGATGACTGGTCTGGCGATACGCGTGGAAAACATCAGCAAGGTATATCGACTGGGTGCAAAACAGGAACTCCCGGATTCTTTATTTAAGACATTAAGCAATATAGCGATAAGCCCAATAAGTAATTATAGTAAATACAGATCGTTATATAATTTCTCGGATCTTGACTTCGACAACCCTGAGGCGAACACCGACCCGAATATTCTGTGGGCGCTGCGAAATGTCTCCTTTGAGGTTTCCCGTGGAGAAGTCGTCGGAATCATTGGCCGTAATGGAGCCGGAAAATCCACGTTATTGAAAATTCTGTCCAAGATCACCCCGCCAGCCCGTGGCCGCGTGGAAATACACGGGCGCACATCAAGTCTTCTGGAGGTGGGGACCGGTTTCCATAATGAACTGACCGGTCGTGAGAATGTATACCTGAATGGAACGATCCTGGGAATGCGCAAAATAGAGGTGAATCGGAAATTTGATGAAATTGTCGAATTTTCCGGGGTAGAGAAATTTCTGGATACACCGGTCAAACGGTACTCGAGCGGAATGCGGGTGCGGCTTGCCTTTGCTGTCGCGGCACACCTTGAACCGGAGATCCTGATAATAGATGAAGTTCTAGCGGTTGGCGACGCGGCGTTTCAGGAAAAATGCCTGAAGAAAATGGAAGATGTCGGCAGCGAAGGCAGGACGGTGTTCTTCGTTTCGCACAATATGCCGGCTGTCACACGACTGTGCGAAAGGATTCTTATGCTGCAAGATGGTCAGCTGGTGGCAGACGGGCCCGCACACGAGATCGCCACCAGATACATGAATGAAGGGACAGACACGACAGCAGAGCGATCATGGCCGGATATCGAAAAGGCTCCTGGAGAAAACGTTGTTCGTTTAAGACGCATCCGTACAAAAAATAAAAATGGTGATACTGCCGCCTCCATCGATATTCGCTCGCCTGTAGGTATCGAAATAACATTTGAAGTGCTTGAGGACGGGCACATTTTGCTGCCGCACTTTAGCCTGAAAAATGAGGATGGAGTTTACGCTTTTTTTAGTCTGGATCTTGACCCCGTCTGGCGCAACAAACCTCGGCCAAGAGGTGAGTATATTGCGTCCGCATGGATACCCGGAAACCTGCTCGCTGAAGGCAGTTTCTTCGTTACTCCCGGTATGGTAATAACAGGGCCAGTATATATGGACCAGCGTTGTGGCAGCGAAGCAGTAAGTTTTCAGGTTATTGACCGGATGGAAGGTGACTCGGCCCGTGGTGACTGGACCAAGGAACTGAGGGGGGTTGTACGTCCCTTGCTCCAGTGGGAAACAAAGTTTACCGGTACGCCTGATTAGCTTGATGAAGGTACTGTACCCAGACTATATAACGTCCACAAATACGCGCTCCATCCTTCTGAAATACATTGCGCCGAATACCAGAATAATAATGGCTGTCGCGGCACCTGGAAGGATATATTCCCATGACATCGGCAGACCCAGCAGACAGTCCCGGTATCCTTCCACCACGGCGACTATCGGGTTGAGGGAATAAATGAGCCGGTATTTATCCGGAATTGACGATGCCGTGTAAAGTATTGGCGCTGAATATATCAGCATCCGGATAATAAATGGCAAGGCGAACTTTACGTCCCGGTAGCGTATGGCCAGAGCCGAAAGCCACAGACCAACCCCGGCCGGCACGGCCATCATCAGCAATACCATCAGTGGCAGGTAAAGCAGGTTCCAGGTCGGTGACACATGGTAATAGATCATCACAACCAGCAGCAGCAGCAACGAAATGGTGAAATCCACCAGTTTGGCCAGTACCGGCGTAATAGGATAGATCACCCGCGGGAAGTAGATCTTCCCCAGCATATTCTGTCCGCTTACCAGACTCTGGCTTGCACCGCTCATTGACTCCGAGATGTAAGTCCAGGGTATTATGGCTACGGTCGAGAACAGGACATACGGGATACCATCGGTCTCTAGTTTTGCCACCCTACCGAAGATAACGCCGAATATAACTATTTGAACCAGGGGATTAAGTATTGCCCAAGCAAATCCCAGCACGGTTTGCGCATAGAGAACCTTGATATCGCGCCATACCAGGAAATAGAAGAGGTCCCGGTACTCGTAAACTTCCATGAAATCCGGAAGCTCCCAGCCGCTGGCGGGTTCAATAACCGTGACGTGTTCATTGCTGCTTGCATGATTAGTCATAACGTATCCTTAACATCGGCGCACACCCGGCAAGCTGTTGCCACAAGGTCAGACATTATCGATATCACAAATTGTGATGCGTCTTATGCCTGCCTGGCCGCTCTGCCCCTTCCTGCCAGCGAAAAGTATTCGTTCTGTTCAGCCCTCAACTTGTCGCACAAACGTTCTGGTGGCAATTCGACATCATCGTAGGTGAGAACTCCATCCCTGGAAATGTCCCGTTTCAGGCGGCAGCCCTCCGCCAGGCCTATCGGTAGAAGATTCTCCCTCGCGACCACATCCGCATTCTCTGCCTGGCCGTATGTCATATAGAATCCCATACCGTCCAGTACACTGCCCTGTTTTAAATCCGTTTTGGCTGTTGCCACCACATCGACACGCGGGCCGTACCGGGTGTTATCGCTGCATCGCCGAATAATACCGCCCTGGCGACGGTATTGGGCACCTCGAAATGACACAGGTGATAGGGGGTGTAGAAGCAGTACAGCGGCCCCTCTCCCAGCTTGTAAAGATTCAGATAGTGCTGCTGGATCGGATGATCGTGAGTCCCGAGCACGAATACACCCGGACCCGGCTCTGCTCCCACTACGTAATCGACTATCCCGGCCCTCGGTAAGGGCCTCGATCGGATAGAGGTCAACAACCTCTTTCAGGGGAGTGCCGGACGGTACGGTCGGTCCGAACATACCACGCCTGGCTACCCGCATACCTGTGGCATTTGCAACGATGGCCTGTTCGAACGAAATTTTAGTGCCGTCCGCAAATGACGTCACCATATGCGCTTTCTGCTTCCATTGACGTGCAAATGCTTCCTGCGTTGTCGGGTTCCTGTAAGGATCCTGCAAGCCCTTGATGTTGCCACACAAGACCGGCTTGACGCCTATACCTTTTACGAACCTGTACAGGTTCATTATCACGCCTGGCTGGTCACCGTCGGCATTGGTGATGACGACACCGGCTTGGTCCGCTTTCACCTTCAGGACAGGGCCGACCGTGCCATCGAGCTCGGCATTCATCATGATGACGTGTTTGCGGTTTTCAATCGCGGCGAGTACAACTTTCGCTCCGTACTCAACAGCACCGGTCACCTCGATGATAGCGTCGATGCCGGCGGCCTGGCACAAGAGAATCGGATCTTCTGTGATAGCCGGCTGTCCGCGCCTGATGGCATTCTCCAGTTGCCGAACAGTGCCCACTTCACGGATGTCTTCATTTCCCGCTTCCACATAGGCCCGTCTCGCACCGTCTATATGGCGATTGGCGATTGCCACGAGTTCCATACCGGGAACCGACAGATTGATCTGCAGCGCGATACCTCGCGCCATGAACCCGGCCCCTGCCATCGCAACACGTACGGGATTATCGGCCTTTTGACGACCTTTCAGCGCATTGTCGACTGAGAATCACTTCGGTTACCTCGTTAATAGATGTCGTGGCTTTTAATCGGAATAATCCGGCCAGTTGGCATCCTTCCCGGAGATCACCTCGGGCGGACACGGCCATGTTATATCGAATCCGGGATCATTCCAGCGCAGACCTCTTTCCGCGCCGGGAGTATAAAACTCCGAAACGAAATATGTCGCTTCGGTGTCGTCTTCCAGCGTGACAAAACCATGCGCAAAATGCGCGGGCACGTAGAGCATTTTGTAGTTTTTCGCCGTGAGTTCAACACCCATCCACTTCTTGTATGTGGGAGAATCGCGACGAAGGTCGACAATAACGTCGTAAAGTGCACCCCGCGTGCAGCGGATGAGTTTTGTTTCCTCATACGGCGCGACCTGGTAGTGCATGCCCCGGAGTGTGCCTGCCCTGGCGTTATACGATACGTTCGCCTGGGCTACCCGTGCCGCCAGACCATGTTCTTCCAGTTCCTTCTGGCACCAGGTTCTGGCAAAGAAACCGCGGTCATCTTCCAGCCTGTCCAGCTCAATGATGCATGCACCCTCAAGTTCAACCTTGTAAAATTTCACCGGGAAGAGCTCCTGCCAAGCAAAATATTCATGATTCCAGACACCTGTTCTTCTGGCGGAAGGTACAGTTGCCCGTCTCCCGGATCGCTCATCGCTGCCAGTGCAACTGGCTGTCCAGGCGCTTCTGCTCCCGGTGCTCGGAAAGAACCTTGAGCCGCATCAGCCGGGAATTGCGAAAATCCTGATCGGAGAACCGCATGGATTCCAGTCGCTCCGCCAGATCCTCTATGGCCGTTTTCAGGGTCATTCCCGGCTGATGATCCGGAGCCAGCTGCTTATACAGCGAAAAGTCAACCTGATAGGACCGCTTGTCGGCAGGGGCATCCTTGTTTATGGAGACTTTTACACCGGGAATAATGCTTGCCACGGCCTCCGCCAGGTCACGGACCTGATAGTTCCAGTCATTGCTTCCGGCATTAAGGGCGAGAAATGTGCCACCTGCGGTATTCGGCCGTTTCAACGCCCAGTCCATGGCGATTGCCATATCCTTGACATGAATCAGCGGCCGCCATGGTGTACCGTCGCTCAATACGGTGATCTCTTTTGCGGCAACCGCGCCGGCCACAAAATCATTCAATACCAGGTCCAGCCGCATACGATCACTTGAACCGCAAGCCGTCGCGAATCTCAGGCTCGTGACGACGAAATTTTCGTCCGCAAGCATCTTGAGGTCTTCTTCGGTCTGTATCTTCGATTTGGCATAGGCGGTCAATGGATTCAACGGCGCCTGCTCATTGCGCGCACCGCCCTCCGCAAATCCGTAGACACTGCAACTGGAGGCGAACACGAAACGGCTTACGCCGGCTTCCTTGGCCATTCTTGCCAGGTTCACACTGGCCTTGTAGTTTATATCGTAGGTCACGTCCTTGAACCGGTCCCCCATCGGGTCGTTGGAAATCGCGGCGAGATGTATGACTGCATCAACATCGGACAGCAATCCAGATGACAGATCGCGCACATCCCCGAAATGTTGCGTGTCCAGACGGCATTCGGGTAACGTTGTCGCACCTGTCAGGCAATGCGCAAAAAATCCCGTGTCATAACCGGTCAGGACAGACTCCGGAATAGACATGCGCAACCGCTCCAGCAAACGTGGCCCTACATAACCCATATTTCCTGTAATCAGAATTTTCAATCCAGT
Organism: uncultured Gammaproteobacteria bacterium; assembly: GCA_963710815.1. Classification (GTDB taxonomy): domain Bacteria; phylum Pseudomonadota; class Gammaproteobacteria; order UBA9214; family UBA9214; genus CAVQCA01. Next base: position 43,065 of record CAVQCA010000157.1, read on the forward strand.
ACCTCCCAGCAAGTACCTTGCTATAAAGAACCCAAATATACCGGAGTCACATTATCCAATGGCAGGGCTGACATTCTGCGCAACTCACTCATTGGCCCTTGTTAACCGCCGTCATTCGTATTTTCCGTAGTCGTCTAACGCCCGGATGGATCATGGCCCGGGGCAACAGCTTGAGATTACCGCAAGGAAGGCAGGCGTCGATCCTGTCCTACCAGACTTTCCATGGCGCCTGCCCGCTTGCCCACAAATCCTCAAGGACGTGTTTGTCGCGCAGGCTATCCATAGGCTGCCAGAACCCGATATGCTGGTACGCTGCCAGTTCCCCATCGGCAGCAAGCGCTTCCATCGGATCTTTCTCCCAAGTGACCAAGTCACCTGAAATATAGTCCAATACATCGGGTTCCAGAACGAAGAAGCCACCGTTAACCCACGCACCGTCACCTTCAGGTTTTTCCCTGAACGATTGGACCTTGTCCTGATATTTCTCCAGTCTGAAGGCACCGAAACGTCCAGGCGGTTGAACCGCGGTGAGTGTGGCAAGTGTTCCCCGTTTTTCATGAAACGCGATCAGGTCGCTCACGTTCACGTCGCTGACACCATCTCCATAAGTAAAACAGAAGGTCTCATCGCCGATAAATTCCTTTACACGCTTCAGCCGACCACCGGTCATGGTGGTTTCTCCTGTATCTACGAGAGTCACTTTCCAGGGTTCTGCTTCATTGTTGTGGATCTCCCTGGTGTTGTTCTTCAGGTCGAATGTGACATTCGAACAATGAATGTAATAGTTGGCAAAATATTCCTTGATCACATGCGCCTTGTAGCCGCAGCAAATGATGAAATCGTTGATCCCGTAGGCTGAATAGATCTTCATGATATGCCAGAGGATAGGTTTCCCGCCGATATCAACCATAGGCTTTGGTTTCACGCTGCTTTCTTCGCTAATTCGAGTCCCGTAACCACCAGCAAGAATGACCGCCTTCACGGATTTCCTCCCTGTACTTGTCAGTTAATGAATGAGTTCGCGAATTTCCTGGAACGTGTATTCGCTGAATGTCATGGCACAGGTAAACGCCGGTGATACCGCGTTAAGTATATGAAACGATCGATCGTCACCTTCCACCCTGAAATCCATTTCAAGTTTTCGTGTAGCGGTATCCAGCAGCTGCGCCCGAATACCCGGCCTTCCCCATTTCGTGTAATACTCCGTCCGCAAACCATCCATCAGTTCGGCGGCGAGTTCAACGAGACGAGGCCGGTAAATTTTCCAGGTTTCTTCCCAGGCCAGCTTTCTGAAGCCGAAATCGTTACGAATGAACAGGTCTGCCTCTCTTGTGATTACCTCGAGAAATTCCCCGAGGCGGAAATTATGCAATCCGCTGTAGTGTTCCCTCCAGAAACAAGGCATGGCCGTGGGGCCTATCTTGCTTTTGCCTTCAACCGTCACGGTATGGTGCACACCCAGAAACGGGTTACGCAAATCAGGAACCGGATAGATATTTGTCCGAAGAGGCTCTACCTTTTCATTGGCGTACAAATACAGGCCCTTGAATGGCAGGATACGGTAATGCTGCGCGAACCCGTAATCCTTCGCAATCTTGTCCGCATACAGTCCTGCCGCATTGATGACATAACCGGCGGCAATGGCGCCGTTATTCGTAGAGACGACGCCGTTCTTGTGACCCGCGTATTCGACGTTATTAAGAATCCTGATGCCAGCTCTTCCGGCGTCTGACACGAACTCCCGCATCACCTGCCGCGGGTCCACGCTTGCGGTCGCGGGAGAAAACAGCGCACGCTCACAGGTACGCACACGCGGCTCGATTTCCCTCGCTTCAACCTCGGTGATGCTTTCGAGGAGGACGCCGTTACGCTCAGCCCTGGCCAGAAGCTCATCGAGCACCGGCAATTCATCAACATTCCTGGCGACGACGAGTTTTCCGCATCGATTGATGCTCAGGCCGCGCTCTATACAATACTCAGTCAGGCGCCTGTTGCCCTCCTTCGTCAGACGCGCCTTGAGACTGTCCGCTGTATAGTAAAAGCCGGCATGCAGAACACCGCTGTTACGCCCGCTCGCATGCTCACCGCAACCCGCCTCTTTATCAATCAGGGTTACACTGCTGTCGGGAAAGTGCCGTTTCGCCTGCAGCGCGATATTCACACCAACCACGCCTCCACCGATTATAAGAAAATCACTTGTCGTCATAATCACCGGCACCGGTATTCGCTGATTTGAGAGCGCTTGTTCATTTCAGACTTCGTCACTGGAACTCATCGACCATGGGCCCTAGCCAGGCAGCAGGCCTCTTGCACCCATGATCAGACCGGCAGCCATGGCCCCGAGGGTCAACCCGCTCCAACCGCCGCGCTTCTCGGTAATCAGCAGCTCGCTGGCGTAGAACAGAACTATCATCTGTACGACGAAAGCAACACTGCCGCTACCCCACAGATGACCACGCGAGATGATCAATACCGCCAGCAGGCAAAAGGCTACCAGATAATCGGTCGCCGTCAGCTCGAACTCGATCTTGCGCCGGCGCGGCGAAAACTTCACGGCCGCTGCAAATGCGACCGCTATCAGGACAAAGAACAGCGCTTCCGCCAACTCAGCATAACCTGACCAGTAGTGTGGCTGGTAAGTCGCCCAAAGATAGCCGACCTGGGCGGTGATGATATAAATCATGGCCCGGTGGAGTAGCGTGTGAAAACGCCTGCGCGCTACAAGATCAAGCATGATCATGGCGGACACCAGCAGCGAAGTCTTGGCGAAATAATCGGGCACGTAGGCAACGAACAGGCTGCCGGCTACCATGAAAAACGGGATACTCACGGACAGGTAGCGGCGTGGAAGAACCACAAGGAGGTTCCTGAGCGCGTCATGATCCATAACCCTGGCATGGTCCGGATGGTGCGCCGGTTTCTTGAGTTTCCAGCCACTACGCTCCGCGATATGGATTGCGGCGAATATCACCAGGCAATAGGCCAGGTATACGCCCGTAACAAGAATATCGGGCCCCTCGCGCAGCAGCACTCCGGTTGTCACGAAGATCATCTGCAGCGAATAGATGATAATCACCGATTCACGATGGACAAAGCCGAGATCGAGAAGGCGATGGTGTATATGATTGCGCGTCGCGCGGAAGATATTCATGCCACCGCGGGCTCGCTTGAACAGAACCACCAGAATATCCGCGATTGGCAGGCCCAGTAACAGCAGCACAACGGCCGGACTGAGATCGGTGTCAACTCTTTGGGTGAGCAGAATGGCAAGAAATGCCAGTGTATAACCGATGAACTGGCTGCCGGAGTCCCCCATGAACACCCGCGCCGGGTAGGTGTTATAGCGCAGGAATCCCAGGATACTGCCTACGACCGTAAAGGCGATGGTCAATGTCAGATAGCCATCCGTGGCGAAAAACGCCAGCAATCCGATAGCCCCGAGGCTGAAAAGCGATTCGCCACCGGCCAGACCGTCCAGACCATCCGAGTGGTTGATGGCATTGATCATGCCTACAATTGCAAACAGGGTGAAGGCAGTGCCGAAGCCCGGAGAGACTTCTCCTCCCGGTACAAACGGGAACCGTATTACATATAAATCCCCGTAGATTATTACGATCAGTGCGGCAATAAACTGTCCGACAAACTTGGGATAATGGCCGATTTCGTAAACATCGTCCCACAGACCGAAGATAAACAGCACACAGGCCCCGTAAACGTACGCCAGAGTCGTATTATCGGGCGTGAGCAACAGCAAGAGAGGCACCAGGCTGCCGATGACGATACCGATTCCGCCAACCCTGGGGATGGGGGTGGCATGGATTTTACGCTGAGTGGGGATATCCACCAGCCTGAAACGTGGTGCAAACCGGGACATCAGTGGTATCAGCACCATACTGATGTCCATTGCCGCAACCAACGCCACGAGATTATTCATTGTGCTCCATATTGATAACCGTCACAGAGACGTTACGAGCGATACGACCCATGACAAGGTATTGGTTTTTTTGAAGCATCACCCGTACCGAGGCCACGCTGAATTCCAATTTCGGTCCTGCCAGGCATGCTATCGGCCCGAGAACTCTCCTGCTTGAACGGTTGCTGATTTGATATTAGGGAGAAAGCCCGGGGATTGGCAGGCTTAGGGAAGGATGTCCCGGAGGATATATCCACAAATCAGAGTGCATCGTAATTCCTGATTGTAACCCGGGTACCGGTCTGGCCCGGGCGGTATAGCAAACACGGCGTGAAAACGAGTGCAACAGACTACTCCCGAGTCCGAAAGATGCTGGACCACTGCTGGGTTCTGTGCATTGCTCACTTTGCCGGGGTAAATATGCCAGATTGTGGGACAAGGATATCGCACTCCTTTCGGGAGAATCAACCACAAGAAACCCACCCTGGAGCCGCCCGAGTCGTGATTCATGCGTCCCTCCGGCCGCAACCCGGCGCATCGCCTCAACCATAGCGCCCGGTGATGTAATCTTCCGTCTGCTGCTTTTCGGGTTTGGTGAACATCTTCTCGGTCTCACTGAACTCCACCAGGCGGCCCAGGTACATGAACCCGGTATAGTCGGAGACCCGCGCTGCTTGCTGCATGTTGTGGGTGACGATGGCGATGGTGTAGTCTTCCTTCAGTTCGTGTACCAGCTCCTCGATGCGCAGCGTGGAAATGGGATCCAGGGCCGAGGCCGGTTCGTCGAGCAACAGCACCTCCGGCCTGACCGCAACGGCGCGCGCGATACACAAACGCTGCTGCTGGCCGCCGGAGAGCTGCGTGCCGTTCTGGCGCAGGATATTCTTCACCTCGTCCCACAGCGCCGCCTTGCGCAAGGCCCACTCCACCCGCTCATCCATGTCGCCTCTGCCGAGCCGTTCATAAAGCCGCACCCCGAATGCCACGTTGTCGTAGATCGACATGGGAAACGGCGTAGGCTTCTGAAACACCATGCCGACCTTGGCCCGCAACCGGTTGAGATCCTGGCGAGGATCGAGAATGTTCTGGTCGTCCAGGATAATCTCACCCTCCGCACGCTGTCCGTGGTAAAGGTTGTAGATCCGGTTGAAGGCGCGCAAAAGGGTGGACTTGCCGCATCCGGAAGGGCCAATAAACGCGGTGACGCGGCGCTCCGGTACCTCCAGGCTAATATCGTGCAAGGCCTTGTAGCGGCCATAGTAAAAATTCAGGTTGCGCACCAGGATCTTGCTGGCGGATCGTGTTCCGGCGACCGGGTCGGCAGTGACTCCGGTCCGCTTGTTGTTGAAAAGCTTGTTCATTGCATGCATAGGGATGGCTTCTTTTTGCTGTACACCGTCAATGGCTAACGGGACGGCCGCGGAGCAGGACCCGTACCAGGATATTGAGTACCAGGATACTGGCGGTAATGAGCAGCGCTCCGGCCCATGCAAGATGGTGCCAATCCTCGTAAGGGCTCATGGCGAACTGGAAAATCACCACCGGCAGATTGGCAATGGGTTGATTGAGAGACGTGCTCCAGAACTGGTTGTTGAGCGCCGTGAACAGCAGCGGCGCGGTCTCGCCACTGATGCGGGCAACCGCAAGCAGGACGCCGGTCATGATGCCGGCGCGGGCCGCGCGGTATACGACATGCATTACCACCTTCCATTGCGGGGCGCCGAGCGCAGCGGCCGCTTCCCGCAACGACTCGGGCACCAGCCGCAGCATGTCCTCGGTGGTACGCACCACCACTGGCAGGACGATAAAGGACAGGGCGAGCGCCCCGGCCCAGCCGGAGAAGTGTCCGGTACGCACCACCACCAGCTCATAGACAAATACGCCGATGATAATGGATGGCGCGCTGAGCAGCACGTCATTCACGAAGCGCACCGTCGAGGAAATCCGGCTGTTGCGCCCGAACTCGGCCAGATAAGTCCCCGCCAGCACCCCGGCCGGCGTTCCGATGGCAACCCCGACGCCCGTCATCAGCAGGCTGCCAAGGATGGCATTTGCCAATCCCCCGGCGCTTCCCGGGGGCGGCGTGCTTTGGGTGAAAACGTCCCATCTCAACCACGGCAGACCGGCACTTACCAGCGTCCACAGCAACCAGGCGAGCCAGAACAGGCCGAAGAGCGTTGCAAGCAGAGACAGACCCATGTAGAAAACATTCACCAGGCGACGCCGCGTGTACAGGCCGATCCTTGTTTGTCGTCTGCGCGACAGCGCACGCTCGATACCCTTTCCTGGTAATTCTTCCGAAGATTGCATCCCCACCGCCTCTAGAAACCTGTTGTCAGGCAGAACCAGTCGCGACAACCAACCTGACGCGGGACGTGAGTCGTGATCGACCTCATGTTCGCATCCCTTCATTAGCGGCGAGGCGCGCCAGCATGAGTTTGGCCAGCGCCAGCACCACTGCCGTAATGCCGAAAAGAATCAATCCGAGAGCGATCAACGATGACGTATACATCTCGCCCACCGCTTCCGTGAATTCGTTGGCGAGTGCGGAGGAAATGGTATTGCCGGGCATGAACAGCGACGCACTCAGGTTGTGGGCGTTGCCGATGACGAAAGTCACCGCCATGGTCTCTCCCAGGGCGCGTCCCAGGCCCAGCATAATCCCTCCCACCACACCCACCCGGGCGTAGGGAAACACCACGTTGCGCACCACCTCCCAGGTCGTGGCTCCCACCCCGTAGGCCGATTCCTTGAGGACTGCGGGCACCACCTCAAACACATCGCGCATAACGGAAGCGACAAACGGGATCACCATCACCGACAGGATCAACCCGGCGGTAAACACGCCGATTCCCATGGGGGGCCCCTGAAACAGGGCGCCTACCACCGGCCAGTTTCCCAGGTGATCGGTGACCCAGGGTTGCACATACTCGGCAAAGAGAGGCGCGAAGACGAACAAGCCCCACATGCCGTAAATGATGCTTGGTACCGCCGCCAGCAGCTCCACCGCGATGCCTACCGGTCGCTTGAGCCAGGGAGGGGCCATCTCCGTGATAAACAACGCAATACCGAAGCTCACGGGTACCGCAATGAGCATGGCAATCAACGAAGTCACCAGGGTTCCCACGATGGGAACCAGCGCGCCGAACCGCTCGGTAACAGGGTTCCATTCGCTGCTGACGAGGAACCCCGGGCCGAAGCGATCGAGGGCAGGCCATGCACCCACGGCGAGGGAAGCCAGAATAGCCGCCACCAGGACCAGCACCGCCACGGCAAAAAGCCGGGTTACACCCCGGAATGCCCAGTCCAGGCGCACCGCCCTGCGTTGCTGAACTAGCGTCCGATCCAGCCGGTCCACACTTATCCCCCAACCAAATACAGGTAATAATGCTTAATGCGGAAACACGGGGGGCTGCCTGAAGCAGCCCCCCGCCATCCCTGTTGGCCCCCATACACCCGGGGCCAAGCCACCATTTCCGGCTTCAGTGCACGGCGATCCCGCCATTTATTGCGCCGCGGACCACACCGGCGCACCGTCCGGCCCACTGATAGCGCTGGCCCAGGTCTTTTCCACCAGTTCGACCACATTGGCCGGCATGGGCACGTAATCGAGTCCTTCCGCCATCTTCTGGCCGTTATGATACGCCCAGTCGAAGAATTTGAGCACCGCCGCGCCAAGCTTCGGATCGCTGCTGGCTCTTGTAGACCAGGATGAAGGACGCGCCTGTGATAGGCCAACTCTCCGCGCCCGGCTGGTCGGTCAATACCATATAGAATCCGGGGGCATGGGTCCAGTCCGCGTTCGCGGCGGCGGCCTGGAAGGTCTCGCTGTTCGGCTCGACGAAATTGCCAGCCTCGTTGCGCAGCTTCACGTGGTTCATCTTGTTCTGCAGGGCATAGGCATACTCCACGTAGCCAATGGAGCCCTTGAACTGTATCACGTTGGCGGCCACGCCCTCATTGCCCTTGCCACCGTAGCCGACAGGCCAGGATACCGCCTTTTCGTTGCCGACCTTGGACTTCCACTCCCCGCTTACCTTGCTCAGGTAGTTGGTGAAGATCCAGGTGGTGCCCGAACCATCGGAGCGATGAACCACGGAGATAGCCATACCAGGCAGCTTCATACCCGGGTTGAGGCTGGCGATTGCCGGATCGTTCCACTTCTTCACTTTGCCCAGATAAATGTCGGCAAGCACCTTGCCGTCGAGCTTGAGGGCGCCCCGTTGCACGCCAGGCAGGTTCACTACCGGCACCACACCGCCCATGATCATGGGAAACTGCAGAAGGCCGGACTTGTCCAGGTCATCAGGCTTCAGGGGGGCATCCGAGGCGCCGAAGTTAACGGTTCTGGCCTTGATCTGTTTGATGCCGCCACCCGATCCAATGGACTGATAGTTCATCTTGACGCCGGTCCTGGCCGCATAGGCCTCGGCCCATTTGGCATAAACCGGGTAGGGAAAGGTTGCGCCGGCTCCGGATATGAACTGCACATCGGCTGCCGCGACGCCGGTAGTGACGGCCCAGCACGACAGCGCGAACAGCGCGGCCAACCATTTCGCAGCGTGTTTCATCATGATCATCTCCTTGAGTTTTTCGTTTGCATGAGCCGTCCCGGGTGGGGCGTTCTCAAGCTCGGTTGCCATCCCGAAGGACAGGCGCGACACAATAATGCAGTCATATGTCGATTGTATTACAGCGATGTCACAACTTTATTACGCTAATGTTACGGCTTTATTAGGAGGTAGCATACGAGGGTGGGATCGACGGGGAAAGATCCCTGTGTTGCAGAGAAATTTCCTTTATTAATGAAGACACTCGGATCGGAGGCCCTGCACCCGTCGACAGCCGCCGGCGCCGGATATGGCCCCGCCTTGAAAACGGGCGCTCGGGCACTCAGCGAAGTCCGCCGCGAACAGGACCAGGGCGACCGGGGACAGTGAACCGGCTCACGACACGTGTCCGGCCCGGCTGGCACAGGCGGATGCATGAGTAGATTCCCACCTCATTGCAGGAGACAGACCGCGTTTCCTGGTCTACTCATTCCCACCCGTACATCCTGTATCGACAGTGGCCTGCTTGATGACGAAACGTGTCCCCAATTATTTTAGGGAGTGAGTGAGTTGTGTCCATGCCGTATGCAGGTCGGCGGGGATGTCCTTCAGCCTGGGACGACGGATTCTGCCACGCAGGTCCTTCACCTGCAGCACATTGGACGGCTTGTCCTTGGGAAATACGGCATTGTCGATGAACAGGTGCAGCCCCCTGACCGGAATTCCGGGGACAATTACCCTGACGGCGCCGATTTGCCTCAAGAGACCGGCATCGGGGTTGGGAAATTTGTAACTGCGGCCGTTGATGACCTGGGTCCATTCATCGGTCCGCGTGCTTCCGAAGATCAGTCCGTCATAGCGTTTGACGCCGATCACCAGGACCGCCCCGGCGGCGAGCGCCAGGAAATCGATGCTGGTTTCACCGCCCATTCCGTCCGGCAGATGTACATTGCGCAGCATACGGGCGCCAAGCCGTTTTGCCGCTCGCCTGATCTGTCGGCTCTCCCGCCAGTAGCGCAGGGAATCACGGAACAGGTACAACAGAATCAGCAGTACCGCCAGGATAATTATCCCGGCCAGCCGCTGCTGTTCACCTGTGGTGAGGCTCTCTATCCAGGTCGGGAACGCATCCGTCATGGCCGGCACAGAGCTCGGGATCTACGCGGCGCCGGGTCCATAGATAATCAGGCGTTTCCGGAGAATACGCTCCCCTCCGGGTCGCTTTATCCGTCGACGCCGTGTTCGATCCATTTGCGGATGCGATTGGAGTCGCCGAACGGCGTCAGCTTCCCATAGGCATTGAGCAGTACGATCACCAGCGACCGGTCGGCGATCTCCGTCTGCATCGCCAGACAACGGCCGGCCTCGTTGAGGTAGCCGGTCTTGCTCACCTGAATCGTCCAGGCGTTATTTCCCAGCAGGCGGTTGGTATTGACATACTGCAGCGGCCCACGCCCCTTGTAGGGATAGACGCTGAGTGAGCGTGTGGTGGTCGCCTTGCGGATCAGCGGATACCCCAGGCTGGCGCGCACCATCTTTTCCACGTCACGGGCCGAGGCGACATTGCCGGGATTCAGGCCGGCGGGGTCGATGAAACGGCTGGTTTGCATGCCGAGCGAGCCTGCCTTCCGGTTCATGGCCCGTACGAATGCCGCCCTGCCCCCGGGCCAGGTGCGGGCAAGCGCATTGGCGGCACGGTTTTCAGAAGCCATCAGAGCCAGCCGCAGCAACCGCTCCCGGGACAGTGTGGCCCCGTATTGAAGACGCGAGCCCGTGAGCTGAATGAGGTCGCGGTCTTCCCTGGTGATCGTGATCCGCTCCTGCAGCGGCAGGGAGCCATCCAGAATCACCATGGCGGTCATGAGCTTGGTGATCGATGCAATGGGTTGGGGTTCGTCTGCGTGTTTGGCGTAGACCTCGTTGCCATTCCGGTCCACAACCAGCGCGGCGGCCGATTGGAGTTTGAGGTTTCGCGGATTCAGCAGCCGCCATACGCCGGCTGTCCCGGAGCTTTCGGGCTGGGCACGGGCAGATGGCGCCAGACTGGAAACCCGCAGAGGCTGCTCTTGCGCGATGGTCGTTACTGCCGGGAAAGCGGCGCATAGACAACAGAACAGCAGGAGGTTTTTCATCGTTAAGGCACCGATAGTCACTCAAGCCGGGAACCCTGGTCGAGTCAGGCCCAGTCCCCCAACCGCAACCGGACTCCCGCCGGCTCGCCATATCCTGCCGGAACCGGCATGGTCCGGCAACATTTATGACGGCAGCCATACCAAATCTCTTGAACAGCAACAAGCAGCACAAACTTTTTGTTATCGAACACCCCTAACAAACATACGGAAAGCGATACCGGCGCGGGCAGGATCGGGGCACGGTAAACCGTGCTCATGCGGATCCTCTCATGACGGCCATGGAGCGGAACACCACTATCCTGCCGGATGCTACAGGAGTAATGTTTACCGGGCCGGTCGTCGCCGTAGCCGTACGGGCCGTGCAGCGGGCACGGGAGAATTCGTATGGCGCGAATTCAGACAGGGAAGGTCGCCGGCAGCCGGAACAGTTACCTTTCGACATATTCGGAAAACACGTCCCCCTTTACCGCTCGGGCAGAACAATGAATTCATGAACGCCGTATTCATGTCGCTTGCGACATTCCTTTCCACCCTGACAGGCGGGCTCTTCGCGTTCAAGTTTCGCGACCGGCTGCACTTCATCCTGAGCTTCACCGCCGGCGTGCTTCTTGGCGTAGTGAGCTTCGATATCCTCCCCGAGATCTTCGGCCTGGCCAGCGAACACGGCGCTGATCCCACCGGTGCGATGGTCGCGCTGGTGTTCGGATTTCTCCTGTTTCACAGCCTCGAGAAATTCGTTCTGGTGCACCACGTCCACGAGGAAGAATACGCGGAGCATCATCACCCGCGGGTGGGCATGCTCTCCGCCTTTGCCCTGATCGGACACAGCTTCATGGACGGCGTGGGAATCGGCCTCGCATTCCAGGTGTCGCAGGCGACCGGGATCGTCGTGGCGATCGCCGTGATCGCGCACGACTTCTGTGACGGTCTCAATACGGTCAGCCTGATGCTCGTTCATCACAACACGACGCTCCGCTCGTTTGCGATGCTCCTGATGGATGCAATGGCCCCGGTCCTGGGCGCAGCCTCCACGCTGCTGTTCCGGCTGCCCCCCGACTCGCTGATACTCTACCTGGGTTTCTTCGCCGGATTTCTCCTCTACATCGGGGCGTCCGATATCCTGCCCGAGGCGCATTCCCAGAACCGCCCGGCCATCACCGGCAGCCTCATACTCTTCACCTGTCTGGGCGCGGCATTCATTTTTGCTGCGGTACACCTGGCCAGGTAGCCCAGAACAGGATGTAATTACTGCACCCGTTGTGGTAAAAAACGGTTTCCAGTCCTCTCAAGAACTGCGCCTGCTTCATGATCGTCCTGTTTAACAAACCCTTTTCGGGTGCTGTCGCAGTTTACGACCCAGGGCGACAAGGCCGTGCTGGCCGACTATATCGATATCCCCGGGGTGTATTGCACCGGACGGCTGGATTATGACAGCGAGGGACTGCTGGCCCTGATGGATACCGGCAGGCTGCAGCAACGCACCGCCAGCCCGAAATACGGCAAGAAAAAGGGGTACTGGGTACAGATCGAGGGCGTACCCGGGGAGCCCAACCTGAACAAGCTGCGCAAGGGTCGTTTGCTGAAGGACGGAGTAACCCGTCCCGCCAGGGTGGAAGTCATTGCCCCGCCCCCGTCTGGGCGCGTTTTCCGCCAATACGTGAACGCATAGACATCCCTACCTGCTGGCTGAATTTGACCATCACCGAGGGACGCAACCGGCAGATGCGCCGCATAACGGCACATATAGGCTATCCCACTCTACGTCTGATACGTTACCGGGTAGATGGATGGTCGCCGGAGGGCTTCCCCTCCGGCGCCTGTTGAATCCTGGGGCCCGCGACCTGGAAAAATCCTTCGGAAAAATAGCGTTCGAGTGGTTCAATTTTCCCCTGTCTTACAAGGAAAATCCAATCATCGGACACACTTGCGGAAACTGCGGGTTTTCTTTATTTTTCAAAATGTTCCAGAAGTCGAGAGCAACGGCTAATGTCATCCAGCCTTAAAGCCCCGAGACTAGGAGCCTGTCGGACTTGGGTGATCGTAGCGAGCATGGTGGGAGAACGAGCACAGAGTTTCACGATATCGAGGCGCATAGTGGTTCTATGCAACGAAATATCGGGGGACTATGGGCCGTTCTCCCACCAGCGCAGTAGATCAATCCTAAGTCCGACAGGCTCCTAGACTGACTCTTGGGATATTATTCTGCCAATACCCGCGGTGACCGGGGAGGCAACGCGGCATTCAAGGAGTCGGTGATGGCACTCTCATGGAAAGACAGCATCTATATGCAGCGCGAGCTGCTGGCTCAAATCCTGCGTGAGCCGCTGGCACAGCTGGCGGAGAAATGTGCACCGGTCTGGGTGGATCTGGTAAAGCTGAATGCGGTTCTGATGGAAGGATTTCCCGATATCCCTCATTGCGCCATCCTCTATGCCCTCGGTACGGACGCGATACAGGTCAGCGACAACGTAGGCTCTTCCGGGCGGATCTCTGGACATTACGGACGCGACCGTTCCGAGCGCCCCTACATGAAAGAGGCAATTCCCCCCTGGGGCTACCTGCTCTCGGATGCCTACATCAGTCTGTCCAACCAGCGGCCTTCGCTCACCGCACTGCAGATCGTGCATTCGAACACCGGAACACTGGGCTACCTCGGTGCGGATTTCGATCTGCGCAGCCTGCCAGTGACCTCGGAACTCTACGAGGAACCGGGTTACTGGCGGCAAGTGAAGGGGGATCCGGCCATCCGGGGCGGGCTGTTCCAGCAGACCCGGGTCGAAAGCCCGATGGATGGCAACATCGGGAATGCCCTGTCCATCCTGGAGGAACTGCTGACGCAACGCGGCATCTTCCAGTGCCAGATCCACTTCTCCAGCAGCCAGGCAACGATCTGGGTGGTGGACGATCCGTTTCGCTACCGCATCCTCGATCACGAGGCATTGACGGACCCGGATATCTGCCTGGTCTACCCCTTGCAGCCCTACCCGGAAAAAGCGCTGATTCCGCAGGAAGACATCGGCCTTATCCTGGACACCATGCGCGCGCTGCGCCTGACCGACAAGACCATCTATCTGCGCATGGCCTCGATCAATCTCTTCAATGGCATGGTCAGTCTGACCTTCTCATGCGATGGTTCACACTACATGCCTTACATGGAATTTCTGCTGAAAGACACGACTTTCTGGTTCTGAACGGCACCCTGGTACGATTCGCGCAGGCTCACTTCCAGTCGCCGCGCAGCGCGGCCACGCGTTCCTGCAGACCGGCGGCGCTGACCGCGGCGGGCGGCACCGGCGTGCCAAGCGCCAGGGCGATTTTGTAAAACAGCGGTCGTGGCAGCTTGCCCTTCATCGCCGCCCCGCCCTTGCGGCTGAAGAAGCTCCCCCACAGTCCGCGCAGCGCCATGGGGATAACGGGAACGGGATTGCGCCGGATGATCTTCACGATGCCCGGGCGAAAGGTTCTCAGTTCACCGTCGGTGGTGAGCCCGCCTTCCGGGAAGATGCAAACCACCTCGCCCTCGTCGAGATAGCGCGAGATACGTTCATAGGCGCGAGCCAGCAGCTCCGGATCTTCCCTGGCCGGGGCAATAGGAATGGCCCCGGCGGTACGGAAGACAAAGTTCAGCACCGGCACCTTGTAAATCCGGTGATCGATCACGAAACGCACCGGCCGCCGGATGCAGCCGGCAATCACCAGCGCGTCGACAAAGCTCACATGATTGCAGGCCAGCACCACGGGGCCCGTCTCCGGAATGTGCCCGAGCCCTTCCTTGCGGATGCGGTAGATGGTGTGGATCAGCAACCAGACGATGAACCGCATCAGGAATTCCGGGACCAGCCAGAAGATATACAGGGCGACCACGGCGTTCATCAGCGCGATCACCAGGAACAGTTGCGGGATGCTGAGGCCCGCATTCAGGAGAAGGATGGCCATGACCGCGGAGACCACCATGAACAGGGCATTGAGGATGTTGTTGGCAGCGATGACGCGCGAGCGGTGGCTGGGTTCGCTGCGCTGCTGTACCAGTGCATACAGGGGCACAATATAGAAACCGCCGAACAGGCCCAGCAGGAGAATATCGAACAGCACGCGCCCGTGGCCCGATGACCGCAGAAAGCCGGCGGCATCCAGCGCGACACCGGCCGCAGGGCCGCCCGGGATAGCCAGGAACAGATCGAGGCCGAAAACGGTGAGACCGATCGAGCCGAAGGGGACGAGTCCCAGTTCCACCTGGCGACCCGACAGGCGCTCGCACAGCAGCGACCCGGTGCCGATGCCCAGGGAGAAGAGCGTCAACAGCAGCGTCACGACCTGTTCATTGCCTCCCAGGGTCACTCTGGTGAAGTTCGGCAACTGGGCGAGGTAGGTCGCCCCAAGCATCCAGAACCAGGAGATACCGAGGATGGACAGGAACACGGTGCGGTGACTGCGGGCGAAGTTGATGTTGCGCCAGGTTTCCGTGAACGGGTTCCAGTTGATTCGCAGATCGGGCGCCAGCGCGGCCGCGGTCGGGATGCCCAGGCTACTGAGCCAGCCCAGGCAGGCAAGCGTGATGATCGTGACGGACACCAGGCTGGTGCCATTGACGGGTATGCCGATCAGCACGCCGCCGGTGAGGGTGCCCAGCAGGATCGCCAGGAAGGTCCCCATCTCCACCAGACCGTTGCCGCCGACCAGTTCCTCTTCCCTGAGATGCTGCGGCAGGATGCCGTACTTCACCGGCCCGAACAGCGACGACTGCGTGCCCATCAGGAACAGCAACCCGATCAGCACCGGGATGCAGCCGAAATGGAAAGCCACCACGGCACCGCTCATAATGGCGATCTCCAGCACTTTCACCCAGCGGATGAACCGGGATTTCTCATACTTGTCCGCCAGCTGTCCGGCCGTGGCGGAAAACAGGAAAAACGGCAGAATGAACAGGCCGGCGCTCAGGTTGATGAGCGTATTGGATTCCCCCATACCCTGGCCCGCGGCCTGAAAGGCGATGAGGATGATCAGTGCGTTCTTGTAGACGTTATCGTTGAATGCGCCGAAGAACTGGGTCAGAAAGAACGGAGCAAAACGCCGCTGCTTCAGCAGCGAGAACTGGCTGCCTGTCGCGATCGCCGGGCGTTCCGATGCCGGCGCGGTCGGGCTTGTCCCCTCGCCAGGCTGCTGAACGCTGGCCATCCTGGCGTCCGGGTATGTCGCATTGCCGTCCGTTTCACTCACGCGGCGCTCATTTGCCGCGCTTGTCCGGCACCCGTGGGCGCGTGGTCCCGGCGGGACGGTTCTTCGCGGGATCGCTGAAGGTAAAGCGGCCGAACAGCACGCAGCCCTTCATCCCGGGATCACAGGGGCGATCGAGCACGCGCTGGCAGCGGCCGTTAACCTCGTGTGGACAACCCCAGCCACCGCTCATTGCCTGTACCTCCGTCAGTCCTCGATGAAGTAGCTATTGTTGTGTTGATCCATAAACACCGTTTTCACCGCAAAGACGCAAAGGACGCAGAGAAATTCTTTAATGAAAACAAATCAAGGAAGCTCTGATGTGTCGTCATACAGGACGCGTGTTCCATCATCCAGATGCATGATTTTCTGGATTCCGGCATTCGCCGGAATGACAGTAAAATAGAAGTTAATCAGAGGTTACTTAAACTCTGCGTTCTTTGCGTCTCTGCGGTGATTAATTTCCTTATGGATGGACGCTGCTATTGTAGGTGCGGGATCGTCTACAGGGAAGCAGGGAGCCCGCAGCTGCATTCAGATGCAGGGGATGGCTGCGCACCCAGCGGCATCGTCCGCCGTAGAGGCAACGGCATCCGCCCGATCAGCGGGGTTCGACATCCCCCTGCCGCGCCTCCAGCTGCTCGCAGGCCACAAGCCACTCCCCCTCCAGGACTGCGCTCCGACGGTTCAGCTCCGCCTTCTCCCGCAGCAGGTCGTTCAGTTCGGCCTTGTTCACCGGAAGGTAGATCTCGGGCTCGGCGAGGCGCTGCTCGAGTTCGTGCTGGCGGGCGTGCACCCCGGCAAGCGCGGCTTCCGCCTTCGAGATTTTCTCGTGCAGCGGTTGCAATTGCCGGCGCTGATCGGCCTCCTGACGCTTTTTCTCCTTGCGCTGGGCTGCGCCGCCCGGGCCTTCGGCGTTCCCGGACGCATACCGGCTCTGCCGGTTCCGCGCGGTCAGCCACTGCGGGTAAACATCCAGATCGTCGGGGAATTCCTCCACCCGCCCGGCGTGCACCAGCACCAGCCGGTCACTGGTGACACGCAGCAGATGTCGGTCATGCGAGACCAGCACCATGGCGCCGGCGAAATCCTGCAGGGCCGTGGCCAGCGCCTGACGCATTTCCAGGTCCAGGTGGTTGGTGGGCTCATCGAGCAGTAGCAGGTTGGGCCGCTGATAGACCAGCAGCGCCAGCACCAGGCGTGATTTCTCCCCACCGGAAAACGGGCCGGTCGGCGCCAGCGCCTGGTCGGCGGGAAAGCCGAAGCCGCCGAGATAATCGCGTAGTTCCTGCTCGCGCGCCTTCGGGTCGAGCCGCAGCAGGTGCTGCAGTGGAGAGGCCTGCGCATCAAGCTGCTCGATCTGGTGCTGGGCGAAATAACCGACCCGCAGGTCCTGCGCCGGCTCGCGTCGGCCCTGCCGTGGAGCGAGTTCACCGGCCAGCAGCTTGATCAGCGTGGATTTGCCGGCGCCGTTGGGACCGAGCAGGCCGATGCGCTCGCCCGGCGAGAGGCTGAGTTCGACTCCACCGATGACCGTCGCCTCACCGTAGCCTGCAGCCACCGCGCGCAGACGCAGCAGCGGATCCGGCAGCTTTTCCGGCGCTCGCAGGCTGAACTGGAACGGCGAGTCCACATGCGCCGGGGCGATCAGTTCCATGCGCTGCAGGGCCTTCAGACGGCTCTGGGCCTGACGCGCCTTGGTGGCCTTGGCGCGGAAGCGTTCGACGAAGGAATGCATGTGCGCGATCTCGCGCTGCTGCTTCTCGAATTGCGCCTGCTGGCCGGCCAGGTATGCCGCGCGTCGGCGTTCGAACGCCGAATAATTGCCATTGTAGAGTGTAAGCCGCTGGCGTTCGATGTGGGCGATATGACTGGCCACACTGTCGAGAAAATCCCGGTCGTGCGAGATCAGCAGCAGCGTGCCAGCATAGGCGCGCAGCCAGTTTTCCAGCCAGATCACCGCATCCAGATCCAGGTGGTTGGTGGGTTCGTCGAGCAGCAGCAGGTCCGAACGGCACATGAGAGCCCGCGCCAGGTTCAGCCGCATGCGCCAGCCGCCCGAGTAATCGCCCACCGGCCGGTCTTCATCGATAGAGCTGAATCCCAGACCGTGCAGCAGCTGCGCGGCGCGGCTGCGGGCCGTGTAGCCGCCGATCACCTCGTAGTGCGCGTGCAGCGTGCCGATCTGTTCGCCATCGTGCCGGGCTTCCGCTTCGGCGAGCGAGGCCTCGACCGCGCGCAACCCTTCGTCCCCGTCGAGCACGTACTCGATGGCCGCGCGCGGCTCGGCCGGCGTTTCCTGCGCCACATGGGCGATCACCCAGTCGGCCGGATGCCGGCACGCGCCGCCATCGGCATGCAGTTCATCGCGGATCAGGGCAAACAGGCTCGACTTGCCGGTGCCGTTTGCTCCAGTCACGCCGACCTTCCAGCCGGGGTGGATCTGCAGGGTGGCGTTCTCAATAAGCAGACGCGTCCCGCGCCTCAGGGTGAGATTATCGAATTGCAGCATGGGCACCATTGTAGCGTCCCGGACGACAAATGGCTGGCTGCATGGAATGCAGCCGGTCATAAACTCATGGCCGGCTAATATTTCACTAACGTTCGATTTCTAGTATGGTACCCGCAACACTGGCAGCCTCACGGAGGATCGACCTATGCACGAATGACAGATAACGGCGACATAGTCTTCCTGTTAACGGATTCCCCACGAACCTGAACAGAGGTATGCCTAATGTCGAAACAATCGCGTAGTAAATGCCGAACAGGCGCAACCAGGAAATCAGGCAGTCGAGCAGACCTGGAAATTCTCACCACCGATGGTGTCGTCATCGACATCAACACCTTCACTCTCCACCCCTCCCGCAACACCAGCCGCAACAGTCCCCGCCGCATCGAAGCCAGAAACCGGGCACAGGGGCAGTACATGGCGGCCATCACCGGCTACCCGCTAACGTTCGGTCTCGGCCCTGCCGGCACCGGCAAGACCTACTGTGCCACGGCCATGGCGGTGGAGGCCTTCGAGCGGCGCGAGGTCGAGCGCATTATCTTCACCCGCCCGGCCATCGAGTCCGGTGAAACCCTGGGCTTCCTGCCCGGCAAGGTCCAGGAAAAGATCGAGCCCTGGTTCGCCACCTTCCGCGGCTACCTCAACGATCTGCTCGGCAAGGGCGTGGTCGACTGTGCATTGAAGAACGAACGCATCATCTTCGAACCGCTCGCCTACATGCGCGGCAAGACCTTCGATGACGCCTTCGTGATCCTCGACGAGGCGCAGAACTGCACCCGCCTGCAGCTGAAGATGTTTCTTACCCGCATCGGCGAGCGCTCCCGGGTGGTGGTGAACGGCGACCTGAACCAGTCCGACATTGCGCGTGATTCAGGACTGCTCGATGCCGTCGCTCGACTGCGCGGTCTGCGTCACGTGCATATCCACGAATTCGGCTGTGGTGATATCGTGCGTAGCGACCTGGTGCGCGCCATCATCGAACGCTACGCGGACAATACACGCTCGGAGGGCAGCTACTTCTCGTATTAACGGAACGTTGGACCGTGAAGAAGTAATTTCACCGCAGAGACGCAAAGAGCGCAGAAAAAACCTTTACTGACAACATATAACCGCTTTACACACTTCACGTCTCCGCGATGAAGATGGAGGATTTTGCACGGCAACAGCCAGTCGCGCAGCTGCGCACTGCAGCGTAACTACCAGCCGCAACTGTGGAAGATTGCGGGAAAAGTCATTCGTTGTCGCTATAATGCACCCCCAGAATCCATGCGGCGGTTACCATGACGCCATGGGTACCTCGAATTATTCATTCACCTACTGTAGAGACGGGCTCTTGTGCCTGCTCCTACGAAAGGTATCTCCATTCTCGAGGGTGACCTCTATTGAACAAGCTTCACCCCCGGAACCTGGCCGCCGCGTTCGCGGCAATCGATGCCGAGGCGCGGGCCGAGCGGGCGAGGCAACCCGGCGCAGAGCGGCGCGCTGCAGTGGCGCTACTCACCGTGGCCGTCTGCCTGTTGATGATCCACTACCTGAAATTCGAGACCAGCTTCGAGGCATTCCTCGACTGGGTTGGCCAACAGACGGGAGATCCCGGTTTCACCCGCGTTTTACGGCATGGCCGCTGGTACGAACTCTACACCGAACTGTGGTGGGGCGCGGTGCATCTGCTGGGCTATGTCATACTGCCCTCGCTGGTGATCCGCTTCATCCTGCGCGAGCGGGTGCGCGACTTCGGTCTGCACTGGGGCGAGACCGTGCGCTATGCCGGCTGGTACCTGCTGCTGGCGACGCCGATTATCGGCTTCGCCTTCCTGGTGAGCCACCGTCAGGACTTCCTTGAACACTACCCGTTTTACCGACTGGCTTTCCGCAGCGGCTTCGACCTGCTCGCATGGGAGGTGATCTACCTTCTGCAATTCGCCTTCCTGGAATTTTTCTTCCGCGGATTTTTCCTGCACGCATGCAAACCGGCATTCGGCGCCAACGCCATCTTCGTCATGGTGGTGCCCTACCTGATGATTCACTTTGCCAAGCCCTGGCTGGAGGCGAGCGGCGCCATCCTGTTCGGCCTGTTCCTGGGCGTGCTGGCGCTGCGCTCGCGCTCCATCTGGGGCGGCACGCTGGTGCACATGAGCGTCGCACTCAGCATGGATCTGCTGGCGTTGATGCAGACAGGTCATCTCCCGGGGCGCTGGTGGCCATGACGATGCCCGGGACCATCCCGGTAGTGCATCACGCTTACCGTGGCAGGCTGCCGGCGTTGCCGCAAATCGGCGACCTCCCGGAGCGTGGCCTGTCATGAAATCAGCCGGAGCAAACTCCGAGGGACATCACCGTTACCGGAGCATGCTCTGGGCAATTCTTTTGCTGGCCGCGTTGCCCGCCTCGCTGCTGGCCAGCTGGCAATTGCTCACAAGCGCCGACTTTCTCTACCCGTTGTGGTACGACGTGATCGGCATCGACCGCACCATCGCGGAGTACGGACCAAAGAACCGCTACAGGAAACACTTCGAACTCACTACGCGGGAGGAACGCAGCCGGCTGTTCGCCGCCATCGTCGCCGGGATCAATGACGGCGGACAGGGACTGGAAACCCTTACCTACCACGACGCCCGGGGCCAGGCCGTCGCGCCGCTGCTGCGTTCCCCGGAGATCACTCACCTGCGTGACGTAGCGCGACTGGTCAATGGGCTTTACCGTCTCGGCCTGGGGGCCATTGTGGTATGGATTATCGTACTCGCCTGGCTATGGCGTATGCGCCTGCCGCCTCCCCCGCTCGGGCGCTACTTCGCGGGCCTTGGTCTTCTCGCGGTCGTGTTGACCTTCGCCGTCATCGCTATCGGGGCGAAGAAGGTGTTCTATACCGCGCACACCCTGATCTTTCCGGCCGGTCACCAGTGGTTCTTCTATTATGAGGAGTCCCTGATGACCATGCTGATGAAGGCGCCTGACCTGTTCGCCGCCATCGCCGCGGAGTGGCTGCTGCTGACCGCCCTGTGCTACTGGCTGGGCATCCGCCTGTCACGCCGGATCGTCCGCCGCGTCACCTGAGCATCCTGCAGGAACGGCCCTTGCCGTGAAGGGTTTCCGGTCACGCCAGCCTCGTGCGCAGGTTGCCAGTTCCAGCAAGCTGATATATCTATAACCAGTGTTTATCCATAAACACCATTCTCAACGCAAAGACGCAAAGTTCGCAAAGAAAACCAACTACAAAAACAATTAAAAGACTTTGCGTTCTTTGCGCCTTTGCGTTGAGCTTATTTCTTTATGGAGGACGCTAACGACCCCCACGTTCTACAGCAGCACCCGTTCGATGCCGCCGTCGCGGACGCTGGAGATGAACTGCTTCTCCCATTCCCTGCCGAGCAGGTGGTTGGCGAGTTCCACCACGATGTAATCGGTTTCGAGACCGGTGTCATCGGCATAGCGGGCCAGTCCCTGCTGGCAGGACGGGCAGGAGGTCAGCAGTTTGACGTTGCCCGCGATGGCGGTCGTCTCCCCCGTCAGTGCCTGAATTCCCTGGGCGAGCTGCTCCTGCTTGCGGAAGCGCAGCTGGGTGGCGATGTCCGGGCGCGACAGGGCGAAGGTGCCGGCCTCGCCGCAGCAGCGGTCGGAGAGCATGACCGGCTGGCCCATCAGGGTCGAGGCGACCTGGATCGGGTTGTGGGTCTTCATCGGCGTGTGGCAGGGATCGTGGTAGAGGTACTGCACGCCCTGCCCCGCCTCGAGATGCACGCCCTTCTCCAGCAGGTATTCATGGATATCGAGCAGACGGCAGCCCGGGAAGATCTTGTCGAACTCGTACTCCAGCAGCTGGTCCATGCAAGTGCCGCAGGAGACGATGACGGTGCGGATGTCGAGGTAGTTGAGGGTGTTGGCGACGCGGTGGAACAGCACCCGGTTGTCGGTGGTGATCTGCTGCCCGCGGGCGGCATCGCCGCCGGCTTTCTGCGGATAGCCGCAGCAGAGATAGCCAGGCGGCAGCACGGTCTGGGCACCCGCGTCGTAGAGCATGGCGAGCGTCGCCAGACCGATCTGGCTGAACAGGCGCTCGGAGCCGCAGCCCGGGAAATAGAACACCGCATCCGAGGCCTCCGACACCTTGCGCGGGTCGCGCAGGATCGGCACCATGCGGCTGTCCTCCAGCCCCAGCTGCGCGCGCATGGCCTGGCGCGGCACGGAGGATGGCATGGGTTTCTTTACGAAATGCACCAGCTGGGAGCGCAATGTCAGCGGACCGCTGGTCCCCTCCGGCAGCCCCCCGTCCCGCACCGGCACCAGCCGTCGCGCCAGGCGCACCGCGAGGCGCTGGCTGCGATAGCCCCAGTCGATCATCAGCTTGCGCATCAGCTTGATGGTCGCGGGATCGGTGACGTTGAGAAAGGTCATCGCCGCCCAGGTGATCGGGCTGTAGTGCTTCTGACCGCGCTCGCGCAGCAGCTTGCGCATGCGCATGGTGACTTCGCCGAAATCGATGTTCACCGGGCAGGGATTGAAACACTTGTGACAGACCGTGCAGTGGTCCGCCACATCGTTCATTTCCCTGAAGTGCTGCAGGGAAACGCCGCGGCGTGTCTGCTCCTCGTAGAGGAAGGCCTCGATGATCAGGCCAGTGGCGAGAATCTTGTTACGCGGCGAATAGAGCAGGTTGGCGCGCGGGATGTGCGTGTTGCACACCGGCTTGCATTTGCCGCAGCGCAGGCAGTTGCGGATGTCGTCGTTGAGCGCGCCGAGTTCGCTCGCCTCCAGCAGCAGCGCCTCCTGCTGCACCAGGCGCAGCGACGGCGTATAGGCGCTGCCGAGTCCCGAACCGGGCAGCAACTTGCCGCGGTTGAAGTGTCCTTCCGGATCGATCTCCCGCTTGTAGTGTTCGAACGCGGCGATCGCCTGCGGCTCCATGAACCTGAACTTGGTCAGACCGATACCGTGCTCACCCGAGATGACGCCGCCCAGCGAGACGGCGAGTTTCATCACCCGGTCGACGATCAGATCCGCCTCGTGCAGCATCGCATAGTCGGAGGAGTTAACCGGGATGTTGGTATGCACGTTGCCGTCGCCGGCGTGCATGTGGGTCGCGACGAACAGGCGGCTGGTGCGCAGCCCGGCATGGATGGCCTCGAGCTGCTCCAGCAGCCGCGTCCACTCGTGTCCGCCGAAAATCTCCGACAGCGGCCGCGCCACCTCGCCACGGTAGGAAATGCGCAGATCCCGACGCAGCAGCAGGTCCAGCACCCGGTCACCGGGCCGGGCCTTCGCCAGCACGTCCGCGTCCAGTAGCTCTGGATGTTCCGCCGCCGGCTCATCCAGGTGATCGAGCAGGCTGGACCAGCGCGTCTTCCGGGCATCGAGCAGTTCCCGGGCGGCATCCTGCTTGGCCTGCACAATGGTGCGATTCTCCTCGCTGTCGACAAATTCACCGTCGCGGTGCAGCGCCGCCAGGTCGCCGGCGAGGAATTCCCGCACCGCCTCGACGATAGCGAGCTTGTTGCGCGTCGAATACTCGATGTTCATGCGCTCGATGCCGGCGCTGTATTCATCCAGCCGCTCCAGCGGAATGACCACATCCTCGTTGACCTTGAAGGCATTGGTATGCGAGGCGATCGCCGCGGTACGCGAGCGGTCGGCCCAGAACTGCTTGCGCGCCTCGGCGCTGACGGCGATGAAGCCTTCCGCGCCGCGCTGATTGGCCATGCGCACCACGGTCGAGCAGGCGTCGGCCACCGCCGTCTCGTCGTCGCCGGAGACGTCGATCAGCAGCACCATCTTGGGCAGTTCGCTGCGCGCCGCCTTGCTGCTGTACTTGACGGCCCGGACATAGCGTTCGTCCATGTGCTCCATGCCGGCCAGCAGCACATCCGGCCGGGCATCCAGGTAGTGCCGGGTTTCCACGATGGCCGGGACCGCGAGGCGCAGGTCGGTGCCGAAGAACTCGAGACAGATAGTACGCGTGTACTCCGGCTTGCGGTGCAGGATGAATTCCGCCGAGGTGATGAGACCGTCGCAGCCTTCCTTCTGGATGCCCGGAATGCCCGCGAGGAACTTGTCCGTCACGTCCTTGCCGAGGCCCGGTTTGCGCAGCGAGCTTCCCGGCACGCGGATGATTTCCGGCTCCTGCAGCGGCTGGTCGGGACCCTTCTGGTAGCGGATTACCCGGAATTCGACCTGCTCCTGCAGATGGATCTTGCCCAGGTTGTGGTTGAGCCGCTCGACCTCCAGCCAGTTGCCGTCCGGGGCCACCATGCGCCAGGAGACCAGATTGTCGAGCGCCGTGCCCCAGAGCACGGCCTTCTTGCCGCCGGCGTTCATGGAAACGTTGCCGCCGATGGTCGAGGCATCCTGGGAAGTCGGGTCCACCGCGAATACGTAGCCGTTGTGCCCGGCGTGCTCGCCCACCCGGCGGGTGACCACGCCGGCGCCGGCGCGCACGGTCGCCACCGGCCCGCTTACGCCGGGCAGTTCCTTCAGGTGGATATCTCCCAGGGTTTCGAGCTTTTCCGTGTTGATCACGGCGGAATCCCCGTGCAGCGGCACGGCGCCGCCGTGGTAGCCGGTGCCGCCGCCGCGCGGAATGATCGTCAGCCCGAGCGCGATGCAGGCCCGCACGATGTCACGAGTCTCCTGTTCGGTGTCAGGGCTGATCACCACGCAGGGCATCTCCACGCGCCAGTCGGTGGCATCAGTGGCATGAGAGACGCGCGCCAGTCCGCTGAAGTCGATATTGTCGCGGCGCGTGATGCGTCCCAGGCGCTGGCGGATCCGTCGGCGCAGCTCCCGGGTGCGCGGATACCCGTCGGAGAAACTGGCAACGGCCTTGCGGGCGGCAGCCGCGAGCTGCAGGGCATCGGCATTGCCCTCGGCCCGGGCCACGATCTGGTCGAGGCGATGGTGCATCGCCCCGATCAGCGCATCCAGGCGCTTCTTGCTCGACAGCAGGTCGTCCTGAATATAGGGATTACGGTCCACCACCCACAGATCACCGAGCACCTCGAACAGCATGCGCGCCGACCGCCCGGTCACCCGGGAGGCGCGCAGCCGGTTGAGCAGATCCCACGTTGCCTCCCCGAGGTAGCGGATAACGATTTCACGGTCGGAAAAAGAGGTGTAGTTGTAGGGTATTTCGCGGATACGTTCGGACATGGTGAGGATGGGCTCTGCGGGGCAATCAGGAATAGTGGGAGTGCTATTTTACCAGCGCCGCCGTTGGCCGACTAAGTGCTAATTGGTGGCGAACCAAAAACCCTGTTTTCACCGCAAAGACGCAAAGTTCGCAAAGAAACTTATTTACAAAAAACAATCCTGATTATTCCTGAAGTTCAGCCATGGCTCAGATAGGCGGCCTCCACGCCAGAGCCACAAGACCCGCCGTAAATACTTCCCTGTGGGCTCGACTGCCGCATCCCTGCGGCAGAAGGTCCTTGCGACCCTGACCCGGAGGCCGCCAGTTAACGCTACCAGTGGCGGCATAAACCGGATTGCAGAGTTTCAGGGATAATTAGCGAAACAATTAAATCCTTTGCGTCTTTGCGTTGAATTTATTTCATTGCTGATAGACATCAATCAGCGTGGATTGCCAGTGGCGTTGCGCTTCATGCGCGTGATACCGCGGCGTAGCCGGGTGATTCCCTGCAAGCTCATCTGCGCGATAAAGAACAGCGGTGACAACAGGACCACGAGCGCCTCGCCAGGGCGCATCAATTTTGAGAGGAACCATTCACGATACCTGGAGTGCGTGACAAGGTGCTTGAGTCTGGTGTTCTTCTTGCGGCTGACGGCGAAGTTGTCGCTCTTGCTGATGCTCTGGGTGGCGATCATCGGAAACAGCGCGTAGGTGGCGGGGAGCATCGCGTAGGCCGAGTCCAGTGCCTTGCCGATCAGCCGGCGCTTCTCGATGCCGGGAGCGCCCCAGGGATGTTCGTGCAGCCAGCGCAGCAGGCGCGGACTGACGATGTAGGCATGCGCGCAGCCCGAACTGGTGCGCAGCACATTGGGGCGCACGAAATAGGCCCACAGCGGCCAGTGACCCAGGAAGAAGATCATCCAGTCCGGCGGCAGCCCATCGATAGCGCGTCCGATGGCGCGCACCGACCGCGGGCTCAGGCGGCGCACGAACTGCACGTCATCCTCGAAGATCAGCGTGGTGTTGCAGCCCTGCTGCCTGGCGTGCTCGGCCACCGCGCGGTGCGATTCCCAGCTGCCGATATAGCCGCGGCCCGGGAACCGCAGCGGACGATAGAACAGCACCTGCCGGCACAGACCCACCTTGTGGAACTGGGACGCGACGTTGACCGCGCGGTCTTCCCGGCTCTTCAGCGAGATGCAATAGACACCATCAAGGAACGACCAGTCCAGCGCCTGCGCGGGGTCGATGCTGCCGTTGCAGTACGGGCAGGACGGGTCGGGCGGACAGGGATGGAATACCGGCTCGTCGGGGGGCGACGTCCCGGGTTCCGGTTCCACTTGTGCTGGCAGGCTATTTATCATTCCGGTGGCCAAGGTCCCAGATGATCAATGAATTTCCACGTAAAAGCCAGAGTCGCAGAGGAATTTCTCATGGAAAACAATTACAACGTATGGCGTCTCTGCTTTGGAATGACAGGCTGACGAGAGGGGGCAGCAGGTTTCGGTCTGCCGACGCACCACGGCGCACGGGATCAACAGCGCGTATTATAACCATTTTCGAATCGCTATAATACTTCTGTCACGACCCGTAAGTCGCCAGATGGTAAATGATAACGGACATCACCGGGTATTGACCGCATCAGGTGTTAACAATCCCTTGTCAGACGCCCGGGGGAGCGAACTACGGGATCACCCTGAGTATTGGACGGGTTCCCGAATTCACCTCACGGGATCCTCCGTCCATGGCTTCATGCGGTAGAGGACAGAATTGGCTATGATAAGGGCTTGTTCAAGCCATCGCGTTGCTAGGAACCTGTCGGACTTAGGCTTGATCTACTGCGCTGGCGGGAGAGCGGCCCATAGTTCCCCGATATTTCGTTGCATAGAACCACTATGCGCCTCGATATCGTGAACCTCTGTGCTCGCTCTCCCACCATGCTCGCTACGATCACCTAAGTCCGACAGGCTCCTAGTGCGGCGGATGACCCCACACAATCCGTCCACAGCCATGAACGCCAGTCACCAGCCCGTCTTCCAGCGCCGCTTCCTGCGGCCCCGCTACTGGTCGATCTGGTTTGTCGTGCTGATGAGCATTGTCCTGGCCTTTCTTCCCGGGCGGCTGCGGGCCGGACTCGGGGATGGCGTGGGCTGGCTGCTCTGCCGCCTCGATTCCAGGACAAGGCGCATAGCACGGAAAAACCTGTCGCTCTGCTACCCGCGGATGACGGACGGGCAAAGAGACCGTCTGCTACGGGAACATTTCCGCATCGCCGCGCATATTCTGCTCGGTTACGGCCAGCTGCTGGTGCGCTCGCCGCGGCACCTCCGCAGGCAGTTCGATATTCGGGGACTGGAACACGTCGAACAGGCCATCGCCGGGGGCAGGAATATCATCCTGCTCTCACCGCACTTTCTGGCCATCGAGTATGCCGGGCAATGCCTGTCACATCAATACGCCATGGTCAGCATGGTGCGTCTGCACAGCAATCCGCTCATGGACTGGATTGTGACGCGCTTCCGAATCCGTTACGGCGGAGAGGTCTACAGCCACAAGGCCAGCCTGCTCTCACTGGTAAAAGCCACTCGCGGCGGCAAGTGGTTCATGTATTTTCCGGACGAGGACAAGGGCGCAGAGAACAGTGTATTCATCCCCTTCTGCGGCATTCCCAAGGCGACCATCCCGCTGCTGGGAAAACTGGCAGAGAGTTGCCGTGCGGCAGTCATCCCCACGCTGGCTTTCTATTCATCCGAGCGGCGTCGGTTCAGTATCGAGTTTCTTGAACCACTGCAGGATTTCCCGACCGGGGACACCGCGCAGGATGCGCTGCGGATGAACCGGCTGATCGAGGACATGGTGAACCGGGATCCCGCGCAATACCTGTGGACGGCGAAGATTTTCCGGACCCGCCCGCCGGACGAACCGGGGTTCTATTAAATCAGTGTCCATCCATGGACACCATGCTCACCGCAGAGACGCAATTATTTCCAATAGCCTCGCTAAAGAATCTCTCTGCGTTCCTTGCGTCTCTGCGGTGAGTTAATTTCCTTATGGACAGACACTAATGAATCAAGCGCCGTGGACGCGCTCAGGCTGCTAGCCGCCGCTCTCGCGGTTAATGCGGGCAAGCCGCGCGGTCAGCGTGTCGATGCCGCTCTTGCGAATTTCGGCGGCATAGCTGCTCCGGTTGCTGGCCACGAGACTGATGCCATCAATTGACACATCGTAGACTTTCCAGTCGCCACCCTTGAGATGCATGCGGTAGTCGATGGGTATGGGTGCCCCATTCCCCTGCTCCACCTCGGTATGCACTGCCACATCATTGGCGGCGGCAGGCGCACGCAGGGGTTTGAAATCAATCGTCTGATCCCTGTACTTCATCAGCGACGCCGCATAGAAGTGCACCAGATGCGTGCTGAACTCCTGGGTAAAGCGCTGCTGCTGTTGCGGATTGATATCTCGCCAGTAGCGGCCCAGCACCAGCTTCGCCGTGGCATCGAAGTCGAAGTGCGGCACGACGATACGGTTCAACAGCTTGTACATCGAGGCGGGGTCACGTTCGGCCAGGTCCGGCTCTTTGTTGAGCGCCTGGGTTACCTGGTTTGAGATATCGATGACCAGCAGGCGTGCGGAGTCCGCCGCTCCTCTTGCGACACCGGTGACAAACAGCACCATCGTCAACACGATAACCAAACGTCTCATCTTTAACCTCCATTACCGGGTTGCCGGTTCCCAAACCTTCCCACTCCACCGGTAGCTGAAACGGCATCTGGAAACCCGCCGCCAGGCATTCGTCACGAGTGAACTGCCCCATTACTAGCAGATAGGATGCCAACGTTCACAAACTCATTCATATACATTAAGTTATGGCGTATACCTCACTCCGGCAGCCAGATTTTACGGATCGATGCTGTCGTCCTTCAACGACGCCCTATCAGGCGCCATGTTTAAGTAGTTGAAAGATATGGATATTACCTGTCTTTATCTGGCGTCAACCGGATGCAGGCGAGCTGACGATCGAATCAGGACCGCAGGGCCATGGCCGGACAGGCTTTGATCAGTGGTGATCAGGTCTCCCGTCGACGGAATCGTGTATCAGGGACTGTCCAGAAGGGATTTCAATGTTTGCACGGAAGCACAGGTCGCCAGCCCCGTCTGATTAACCGCGAGACTGCCGGATCCCGGCTTTCGCGGGGAGGATGAGTTCGAAGAACCTCTGGACGCCTGTTCGACTGATCAGCCGGATGCGAAGGTGTTACAGCTGCCGATGTCGCCGTGCTCGATGCCGCGCTTGAACCACTCGACGCGCTGGCGCGATGTTCCGTGGGTGAAGTTTTCGGGAACCACGTAGCCGCTGCCCTCTTTCTGCAGGCGGTCATCGCCGATGGCGCTGGCCGCGTTGAGTGCCTCCTCGATATCGCCCTCCTCCAGCACGTGGCGGCTGCGATCAGCATGGTTGCCCCAGACTCCGGCGAAGCAGTCGGCCTGCAGTTCCAGCTTGACCGAGAGCGCATTGGCTTCCGCCTTGCCGAGACCACGCTGTTCTGACTGAATACGATCGCTGATTCCCAGCAGGTTCTGCACGTGATGGCCCACCTCGTGAGCGATGACGTAGGCCTGCGCGAAATCGCCGGGCGCGCCGTGACGGCGCCTGAGTTCATCGAAGAACGAGAGATCGATGTAGACTTTCCTATCGCCGGGACAGTAGAACGGACCCATGGCGGCGCTGCCCGTGCCGCAGGCGGATTGGACGGCCCCGGTGTAGAGCACCAGGGTCGGTTCCTGGTAGGTCTTACCCGACTGGCGGAAAATATCCGTCCAGGTATCCTCGGTATCGGCCAGTACCACCGACACGAAATCCGCCATCTGTTGCTCCTCCGGCGAGGGCTGCCGGTCGGTCTGGCTGACATCGGTGCCCAAACCCGTACCGGTTTGCATCATCAGGATATCCAGCGGATTGATGCCGAGAAAATAGCTGGCAACCAGCACCAGCGCGATGGTGCCGATGCCGCCCTTGAAGACGACGGGGCCGGCACTCCGTCCACGCCGGTCCTCGATGTTGCTGCTCCGACGTCCGGTCTTCCAGCGCATGGGAACCTCCATTCCGGGACAGGAAAACGAAATCCGGGATCATCCCGTATCCGTCGTGCGCATGGTGTCGCACCGCCCGTCGATCATACCCGCTTGCGGGACAGTCCGGACAGCAGCTTGAGCGCCAGCAGCAGCAGCGGCGTGCCGTGCAGGAACAGGTCGAAGATGTCTATCGGTCTGACCAGTGTTCCCGAGGCGAGCATCTTCAGCTTCTCCCACAGGTGCGGTTCCGGAACAAACGGCGCCAGCGCCATCACGACAGCCAGCGGCAGCAGCACGGAAAGCGGAATGCTATCAAGCCATTTCATGGTTCGCGTCCGGATTCACTATGTATAAGGGTGTAATGCCCGGTACTGTTGGCTTCATTTCGTTCTGCTCATAGGCTTCTTTTATCACGATTCTTTTCACAGTACCCAGCACACCGGATGCAGTCAAATCAGCCAGACAGGGCTGGAGTAGACGGACAGGACCGTCGGCCGCAGGGAAGCGGCCGGCGAGCCTTCGGAGACGGATTAACGGCGAATCCCGCCCGTTCTCCGGTCCGTCGCACCGACAGGACAGGGCCGGGATGATCAGGCTGGCGAACACCAGGTAGACACCGACCAGCTGCACGGACGCCGTAACACCACGGCATGCAGGGTAAATAAACCAACAGGAGAAATTACGCGTGCAGTGGTGGAAGGGCGGAGATCTGGCAACCCGCCGCATTGGTATCCACCCGGCAGTCAGGCGAACAGGCTCTGGCGGGAGTTGAACCCGTCCGCATTTCCAGCGGCGCTGTTCCTGCTTACTCGCCTTCGATCATGCGGCAACGCCGGCGGTATTCCTCTTCCATTGCCGCCAGGTGCCCGAGCACATTCTCCAGCGTCTCCTGTTTTGATGCGTCCTGGGCTTCTTCCAGCCACTGCTCCATTTCCTCCCGCAACAACGTCAGTATGTTCAGCGCGCCGATGAGCTCGTGCAGTTCACCAGGTTTTTCCGATGTGTCGTCGGTCATGCGGGAAACCTCATAGATAACGCAGGTAGACGTATATCATAGCAATGAAAATCGACAGCAGCATCAACGGGAAGGCCATCAACATGAAAGGCATGAAACGGATAGGGTGCCCGGTGCGCTCCGCGAAACTCGCAATGATGAGGTTCGAACTCGATCCCACGAGGCTGCCGCTGCCGCCGAGGCAGGCCCCCAGGGAAAGCGACCACCAGACGGGAAGCAGCGCATGAGACCCGCCCAGTGAGGGTGCCATATTCTTGATCAGGGGAATCATCGTCGCGACGAAGGGGATGTTATCCACCAGCGCCGAGGCGACCGCCGAGACCCAAAGCACGGAAATGGATGTCACGGTGGTATTGCCGCCGGTCAGCTTGAGCAGCCCATGGGCCACGTTTTCCATCAGCCCGGTCACACCTACGCCGTAGACAATGATAAACAGACCGATAAAAAAGAAGATGGTCTGCCACTCCACGTCGGCGAAGGTCTGTTCGACCACCCTGGACTGTTCACCGGGACTGCGGGGCAGATTGTCCAGCAACAGCAGCAGTGAAGCGCCGAACATAGCGACGGTGGCGACCTCCACATGAAGGACTTTCGCCAGTGCAAAACCGGCAATCACCAGGGCGAGCACGACCAGCGATTGCCACAGCAGACGCCTGTCGGTGATGGCATCGGCTTCGCGGTAATCGAGCACGCGCTGGCGTCGTTCGGGGCTCGCCTTCAGTCCTCCTCCCCAGATCAGGTAGATCGGCAGCAACGTGGCGATAAAGGCCACCAGCGCGAGCGGGCCAAGGTTCAGCAAAAAGTCATTGAAGCTCAGACCGGCGGCGGAACCGATCATGATGTTCGGGGGATCGCCGATCAGCGTGGCGGTGCCGCCGATGTTGGCGGCGAACAGCTGGGCGAACAGGTACGGGTAGGGATTTACCTTCAGGGCGTCGGTGATCAGCAACGTGACCGGCGCGATCATCAGCACCGTCGTCACGTTGGGCAGCAGTGCCGAGAGCACCGCCGTAACCAGCGCCAGCATCACCAGGATACCCACGGGCTCCGCCCTGACCTTTTTCGCCGACCAGATGGCAAGATACTGAAAAATACCGGATTTCTTGGTAATCGCGACGATGATCATCATGCCGGTCAGCAGGCCGATGGTGTTGAAATCGATACCGCGCAGGGCGGCTTCCTGGTTGAGCAGGCCCCCGGCGATCATCAGCCCGGCAGCCATCAGTGATACGACCGCCCGGTTGATGCGGTCCGTCATGATGACCACATAGGTCAGCACGAAGATGACACCCGCGAACCATACGGGATCCATGCCCAGCAGCAGCCGGGTGGCTTCTGTTCCTTCAGTTACCAAGTCAAACCTCGGCGGCGAGTATCTTTCTGGTTACATCCCAATAGGAGATCATGCCCACAAGCCGCCGTGTGGTCTTCTCGACCACCGGCACGCTGGTGCGGGTCTTGTAGAGAACGAGCAGTGTTTCCAGCAGGGGAGTATCGGGTTCCACCACGGTGACCTCTTCATTGATGCACAGGCTGATCGGATCGTCCTCTACCTCGATAAGCCGCCGGTGCAGGTCCGTTAGCGTCTCCCGGATGAAGGGAATCGTGGTCAGGCCCTCCTTCATAACGACCGCCTGTGGCAACATGAGACGCAGCAGACAGTGTACCCCGAAGACGCCCAGATAGCGGTCATTCTCATCTACAACCGGCAGATTGCGGTAGCGGTGATGCATGATGTACTGCGTGGCGGTGCGGACGGTATCGGTGGAACGCAGCACCGTCGGCTTTGGATCCATGATGGTATTGGCGGTCATGGGCGATGAGTCATTGTCATGGAGAATGTGATTCCCACCTGCCCTCGCGTGGTCGCTGCATTCCGGTGTCCCACCAGGGGAAGACGGCCAATTCCCCGCGGTCACGATAGCATGCGCCAGCGGAGAGAGAAAGCACTCAGAACTCCCGCAGATTCGCCTCGACCAGCCGGACATCCAGCTCGCCGATCCCGGCCCTCTCCCCCGAGATCAGCACCGGCAGACCGTTGCCGGCATCAAGGTAGATCGCGATAGCGCCGCGCAGCTCCAGCAGTTCGAAAACCGCCGGGTCTGCCCCCGGGCTGATCGGTTCGACCCGAAGCGACAGTTTCAGCACCCTCCGGGAACCGCTAACCCTATGCACGGCACCACCGGCGTTCACGGTATAGTCGAGGTGACGCTTGGCCTCCACACCTGGCACGAGCCATACCCGATAGAGCGCATCATCATTAAAGACGCACAGGGGTCTGCCGCCGTTGGATGGCTCCCGGGACGATGCGCGATCGAGCAGCAGCTCCGGACTGGTCACGAAGTCGCAGCCGGCAGTGGCCAGGTCATACGGATAAAAGCTCCGTTTGATCTTGGTCCAGTCGACGGGCGGCTGCCTCCCCTCCTCCCGGCTGTCCGGCTCCACCCTGATCCGTGTGGCGCCATCTCCGGCGTAGCGATAAACCTTGCGGGCACCGCCCGGTCCGGGTTTCAGCCGGTCGCGCTGCAGGACGGCGAGGCTTCCGGCGGCAAACCAGACCCGCCCCTCCGTGCTGTAGCGCTCAAGCACCGACTCCGCCAGCGCATGAATATCGAGACGCATGACCTTGCCGGCGACCTGCTGGAATCCCTCGTTTCCGAGCGCGGCATAGGGGCGCGCCTGCATATCACTACGCGAGGATTCCCCGAGATCTAGCGTCGTCGTAAGGCTGATCCCGAAACGGCTTGCCTCGAAGCGAAGCATGGTCCAGTCCACGCCGGGAAGGCTGCTCTGCGTGACCGGCGGAGCCTCGCCTCCGGCGTGGCTATACAGCGACAGGGGCAGCAGAAAGGCGAGCAGTGCGGTGCGCAGCGTCCACTCCCGCGCAACCGGGCCGGCGGTGGCCGCGGCGACAGGCAGTACGACGAATTCCTTTAAACAGTTCATTTCCGATCCCATGTCCTTGAATGAAATGCCTGATCTCACGCGGTAGTATAAGCCACCCGCCCGCGTTTCTCGCCTGGCTGGAACGGCGCTCGCACCTTCCGCCGGATACGGCACTTCAGTCTCTACTTGTTCTTGAATAAGTACCTGTACCTATACAGAAATGTGACGCAATGCCGTTATTGCCTGTGTCGTCCCGATGCCTTGTGAGACAGGGACATGCGACAACCAGACCCGGACAATTGTCGAATTGCGCCCTGATAAACGGTCTGACACGGGCTCCTGCACAAGAGACGACGTTCGTTAACCAGTACACGGAAGAGGGACCTTGCAATGCCGGTAAAAAAAATCCGTACCGAGGACGTCGAAGTTGGCATGTTCGTCTCCAGCCTCGACCGCCCCTGGAGCGAAACTCCGTTCCTGTTTCAGGGTTTTCCGGTCCGGGAAAAGACCGAAATCGATGAGCTGGAAAAGCTCTGCCGCCATGTCTACATCATGGTGCCTGACGAGGAGATCGAGCTCAGCGACGTTACCCCTAACAAATCCGGGGAGGTTTATCGCGACATCGTCGGACACAAACACTACCAGATCACCAAATCGGCCCAGGAGGAAGTACATGCGGTGCACCGCTCCCACGAGGAAATCTCCATTCTGGTTCGGGAGATCGAGGCCGCGCTGAACGATGACAAGGAGATCGATCTGCCGGCGATCACGAAATCCATCGAGTTCATGGTCGACAGTATCGAGCGCAACCCGGACGCCTACATCTGGCTCACAAGGATCAAGAAATTCGACTCGACGATCTACAAGGATGCACTCAGCGCCTCGGTGTGGGCAACGACTCTGGGACGGGAACTCGGGCTGGCGCGGGACAAGCTCAATGCCCTGTGCATGGGGACACTGTTCATGGACATCGGCAAGACGGCCCTGCCAAGCAAGCTGCTGAACCAGGCAGGACGACTGTCGGACGATGAATGGGCGCTGATGAAAACCCACGTCGAGCAGGGTGTACGCATCCTTTCGGAAAAGGACGGCATTCCGGATGACGTCCTCGACATCGTCCGCACGCATCATGAGCGGCTGGACGGCAGCGGTTACCCCGCGGCCCTCAGGGGCGATGGATTACCCCTCCTCGGGCAGATTGGCGGCATCGTCGATTTCTACGTATCTGTAACACTGCCGCGGCCCTACGCCAAGGCCGTTTCACCCTCCAATGCCATTTACATGCTGTATCAGCAGCAGGGGCGCCACTTCTCCGAGCTGCTCGTCAGGAACTTCATTCATGCCCTGAGCACCTACCCCACCGGCTCACTCGTAGAACTAAGCAGCGGCGAGGTCGGCATTGTGATATCCCAGAACCCCGGCCTGCGCCTGAAGCCCAACGTGGTCCTGATCCTCGATCCTGACAAGAAGCCCTACGGATCCTACCCGATCATCAATCTCGCCGATTACAGCCCCGGACACACCGGCAACCCGATCAATATCGTAAAGACCATGGTGGACGGTGATTACGACATACGAGTTGAGGAACTGGCATTCTGACCGTCGGCCTGACATGGTTCCGCCAGGTCATGGGCCTTTCCGGCTGTTTATCCGTTCATACGCCCGCCGTACGATGGCGGGAAATCATGAGGTCGTTGCCGCAGCGGCGGGATGCATCGAATTGCCTCCCGTATCGGTAAAAAGTGCCACACGCTATCTTTGGCCTCAGTTTCTCAGGAAGTACGGCAGCGCGACCAGAAGCAGACCGGCAAGAACGAGGTAATAGACGTTCGATATAACATAGGGGACGACAAACAGGGCAATACCGGCCACCAGCGGAACAACCGCCTGTTGCTTGCGGCCATAAATAAAGAATCCGAGCCCAACAGACCCGAAGATCACGCCCCAGAGCAGCGTCGAGGTATCGCCCATAAGGGATGCCTGCCTCCTGACCCGTTATCGAATTGACCGCCAAAGTTCACTGAACACGTTCACGCCGCGGCACAGACTACCATAGACAGCAAAATCCCGGGCGAGGCTGATGAGAGATGTTCACTCCATACGGAATGAACACATCGACGTGCCGCACCGCCGCCCCGGAACATTGAAGCGCGCGGCGCGTGTCCCCGATCGAAAGCGGTCCCGGACAGACACCTTACTGCGCGGTCAGCGGACGATCAACCGGCGCCACTCTCCGGGTCATTCCGGGCGGGTTCATCCTGCCTTGCTCCGCAGG
Organism: uncultured Gammaproteobacteria bacterium; assembly: GCA_963710815.1. Lineage (GTDB taxonomy): Bacteria > Pseudomonadota > Gammaproteobacteria > UBA9214 > UBA9214 > CAVQCA01. The sequence continues at coordinate 79,752 of CAVQCA010000157.1, forward strand.
CGGAGATCGCGGCGAGAAAATCCGCGCCGTATTTCTCCAGCTTGTGCCGCCCGACGCCGGATATTTCCAGTAGCGCGCCTTCATCGCTCGGTCTGTGGCATGCCATCTGCATCAGGGTGGCATCGCCAAATACGATGTATGGCGGCACGCCCTGCGCGTCAGCGAGTCGCTTGCGCAGTGCGCGCAACTCCTCATACAGCGTCTCGTCACGGGGTTCCTGCACGGCAGCCGGGTTGAACCCTTTTTTCTTCTTCACCCGCTCCCTGACGCGCGGCCGGGCGAGTTCCAGCGACTGCTCGCCGCGTAACAGCGGACGCGCCGCCTCGGTCAGCTTGAGCACCGAGAAATTGGCGATGTCCTGCACCAGGTAACCGCGGTGGATGAGCTGACGCAGGATGGAAGTCCACTCCTGCGCACTGCGATCACGTCCGATGCCCCAGGTCGAGAGCTGCTGGTGGCGCAGCACACGGAGGCGTTCGGTATCGGCGCCGCGCAGCACGTCGATCACGTGGGCAATGCCGAAGCGCTGGCCGACCCGGTAGACACAGGACAGGGCCATGCGCGCGGCCTCGGTGGCGTCGAAGCACTCCGGCGGGTCGAGGCAGACGTCGCAGTTGCCGCAATCCTGTTCCCGTCGCTCGCCGAAGTAGTTGAGAAGCACGCGCCGCCGGCAGGTCACGCTCTCCGCGAGGCCCGCCATGGCGTTCAGTTTGTGCACCTCGATACGCCGCTGCTCCGGGTTCTCGCCATTCTCGATCAGCCAGCGTGCAGTGGCGATGTCCTGCGCACCGTAGAGCAACAGGGCATCGGCGGGCAGGCCGTCGCGGCCGCCGCGGCCGGTCTCCTGGTAATAGCCCTCGATGTGCTTGGGGACATCGTAGTGCACCACGAAACGTACGTCCGGTTTGTCGATACCCATGCCGAAGGCGACGGTGGCCACCACCACCTGCAGTTCATCGCGCAGGAAACGCTCCTGCACCTCCACACGCCGCCCTGCCGGCAATCCCGCATGATACGCCGCCGCGCGTACGCCCTTCTCCCCCAGTCTCCCGGCAATCTCCTCCACGCGTTTGCGGCTGAGCGCATAGACGATGCCCGCCTGGCCCTGCCGCGGCTGCAGAAACCGCATGAGCTGCTCGAATGGCTTGTGTTTCTCCAGCACCGTGTAGCGGATATTGGGGCGGTCGAAACCGCTGATGTGCTGCCCGGCCTGCGCCAGCCCGAGCACGCGCACGATATCTGCCCGGGTCTGCGCATCGGCGGTCGCGGTCAGGGCGATGAGCGGGACCTGTGGAAAGTGACTGCGCAGCAGGCCGAGTTGAGCGTACTCCGGCCGGAAGTCATGCCCCCACTGCGAGACGCAGTGGGCCTCATCGATGGCGATGAGCGCGATATCGATGGAATCGAGCCGCTCCAGGAAGCCTGCACTGAGAAGCCGTTCGGGACTGAGGTAAAGCAGGTCGAGTTCATCGGAGTGCAGCCGCGCCAGCACCCGGCGGGCTTCCTCCGATCCCAGCGAGGAATTGTAGAATTCCGCCGCCACGCCGTTGGCCTGCAGGGCGTCCACCTGGTCCTTCATCAGCGCGATCAGCGGCGAGACCACGATACCCACCCCGGGCCGGTGCAGCGCGGGGATCTGGTAGCAGAGCGACTTGCCGCCGCCTGTCGGCATCAGCACAAAGGCATCCCGGCCGGCGATCAACGCCTCGATGATCACCTGCTGGTGCGGGCGGAAGGCGGTATAGCCGAAAACACGGCGCAACGTGTCGTGGATGTCATCCGTGAGTACGCGAGGGGTGTCCATGGGGGGATTGTACGGCCCTGCGACGACCCGGTCAGCCGGAAAACCGGAAAGAGGATGTAATCCATGATACAGGGACTATTCGGGCACGTTTCGCGCTAGAGTAGGGTTCATCCATATAGAAACAAACTCACCGCAAAGGCGCAAAGAACGCAAAGTGTTTGATTTTTCTTATTAAAAAGAATTTCTCTGCGTCCTTTGCGTCTTTGCGGTGAAAGCGGTGTTATGGGGACCCAGGAGCCTGTCGGATTCAGGATTGATCTACTGCGCTGGCGGGTGAGCGGCCCATAGTTCCCCGATATCTCGTTGCATAGCACCACTATGCGTCTCGATATCGTGAAACCTCTGTGCTTCGCTCTCCCACCATGCTCGCTACGATCACCTGAATCCGACAGGCTCCTGGAGTAAACAGAACAGTACCAGCTTCCCGGAGGGCAACGTGAAGGACAACCAGCAGGAGAGCATGACATTTCGCGAGGGCGTCAACCGCATGGTCGACCATGCCACGGTGGCAGCCAGCCTGGATCCCAACACCGCCAAGCTCATCAAGGCCTGTGATGCCGTCCTGCAGCTCCGGTTTCCGGTCAGGCTGCACGGGACGGTGGAAATCTTCACCGGCTGGTGGGCGGTGCACAGCGCCCATCGCCTGCCGGCCAAGGGCGGCCTGCGTTTCGCGCCGTACGCCAGCCAGGAAGAGACAGAGGCGCTGGCCGCCCTGATGAGCTACAAGTGCGCGATTGCCGACATTCCCTTCGGCGGCGCCAAGGGCGCGTTAATGATCGACCCCGGCAAATACTCCGTTGATGAACTGCGCGAGATCACCCGGCGTTTCGCCCAGGAGCTGGCACGGCGCGACTTCCTCGACCCGGCGACGAATGTCCCGGCGCCGGACATGGGCACCTCGGCCCGGGAGATGGGGTGGATCGTCGACACCTACAAGACCCTGTACCCGGAGGACGTCAACCAGGATGCCTGCGTCACCGGCAAGCCGGTCGACCGCGGCGGCATCCCCGGGCGCGTCGAAGCCACCGGCAAGGGAGTACATTTTGCCCTGCAGGAATTCTTCCGGCACCGCGAAGAGGTCGAGAAAACCGGCCTGACGGATGGTCTCGCCGGGCAGCGCGTCGTCGTACAAGGACTCGGCAATGTCGGCTACCACACCGCCAAATACCTCACCGAGGAGGACGAGGTCAGGGTCATTGCCATCATCGAGCGCGACGGCGTAATCACGAACGAGGACGGGCTCAATATCCATGATGTGCGCCAGCACCTGGCCATGACCGGGGGGGTGAAGGGGTTTCCCGGGGGCGAATACAGCCCCTGCGGCAGCGAGGCACTGGAGATGGACTGCGACATCCTCATTCCGGCTGCCATGGAGTCGCAGATCAACGCCGGCAATGCCATGAATATCCAGGCAAAACTCCTCGTCGAGGCGGCCAACGGGCCGGTCACCTACGAGGCCGACGAGATCCTGCGCCGCCGCGGCATCGTGATCCTGCCGGACGTCTTCATCAACGCCGGCGGCGTCACCGTCTCCTACTTCGAGTGGACGCGCAATCTCTCCCACATGCGCTTCGGACGCCTGCAGCGGCGCTTCGACGAGCTGCGCGGAACTTCCTATCTCACCGCACTGGAAACCATGACCGGCAAGGAGGCACCGGGGGCGTTGCGCAACGATATCGTGCGCGGCGCGAGCGAGCTCGACCTGGTACGTTCGGGGCTGGACGACACCATGCGCGCGGCTTTCCAGGAGATACGCAACACCATGAAACGCTACCCGACGATTTATGATTACCGCACTGCCGCCTATGTCATCGCCATCCGCAAGCTGGCCCAGTCGTATTACGATCTCGGTCTGGCCGACACGCCGGTGGAATAACTCACCATAACAGTACGAAATATCGTATTCCGGCACCTTGTCGAGACCTGCGAGCCAGACACCGCCCGGGATGAATCTCTGGCTACTGAGGCGGCGGAGGAACACCCGCCGAGGTCAGGTAATCACGCAGATGGCGGATGTCCTGTTTGCTGCACACGCCGCTGTGGTGGGGACGGTGCAGTGTGCCGATAACACCGTTCAACTCGATCTTCATGCGCGCGCCGTGGCCAGGTTCGATGACAGCGCCGAGGTGGTGCAGGAGGGACTCGATATCGCGCCAGTGGATATTGCCACCCAGGGGTTCCTGAAGGATGGCATGGAGGAGACGTTCGTGACTGTGACTCATTCCGGGGTACGATCCTGGTCAGTGAATGCCATTATCCTCCACCTTGCGTAACGGGAGGGCAAATTATTTCCCACGGACGGAATTCGCGAAACTTCCGGCGCGCCGGCAAATCCGGGATACGGGGGAACGATACGCGGGTGTTATTGCCAGATCAGTGAGGCACAATGCGACATAACCATTATAATTGTAAAATTATGGGTGAAATCAGGCCATCTCTGATCATCGGCGCCATCCTGCTGCTGGCCGGGATTCACTGCGGCGCGAATGCCGCGGGAACCCCCCCGCCGTTCAGTCGCGCCGACAATTCCCCAACGCTGGCGAAAGAACCGGCAGCCGGTCTCTTCCTCGTGGCCCGGCGCGGTCTGGATGATCCTCATTTTCGCCGGTGTGTTATCTACCTGTTGCAACATGGATCACAGGGTTCCCTGGGACTGATCGTAAACCGCCCGAGCGGACTGAAGTTGACCGATGCCATATCGAACATCAAGGATGCGGGCCCCCCTCCCCGACGGATGTTCTTTGGCGGACCGGTGGAGGTCAGTACGGTGTGGATGCTGATTCGCGACACACAGGAAAATCGGCTGGTGCGGCATATTGCCGATGATGTCTACTTCAGCGGCGACCGCACGATACTGGATCGCCTGCTGAACGAAAAGAAACCGGACAATGCCCTGCACTTCTATCTGGGACATGCCGGCTGGCTGCCCGGCCAACTGGCGCTGGAGATCAAACAGGAGGACTGGTACGTCATTCACACCGATCCGGCGGTCATCTTCAGCACCGATCCTGGATCGATCTGGAAGCGGCTGATCGAAAAGCTCGACCCGAGCGGCATCTATGCCGGTGACGACAAGACCATGGATACCCCGGCCGCTGCTTTTTCGCATATACCACAGGTCATTGATCTGACGAATCAACCCGGGCTCTTCCGGCGGGGCTGATACCCCGCGCCTGTCACCCGATGGGACGTTACCGCCCGCCCGCACCGAAATCCTCCCCCTACATCACCCGGGACGGCCATCGCGCCTTGCAGGAGGAATTGAAGGACCTGTGGTTACGCCGTGCCGATGTGACCCGGGCGCTCACAGCCGCGGCAGCGGAAGGGGATCGCTCGGAGAACGCCGAATACATCTACCGCAAAAAGGAACTGCGCGAGATCGACCGGCGCCTGCGCTACCTGCAGAAACGCCTGCCGGAACTGAAGGTAGTGGCCAGTCCACCGACCCGGCCGGAGCTGATTTATTTCGGCGCCTGGGTCAGCCTGCAGGATGACGACGACCGGGAACAGGTCTATCGCATCGTTGGCGCAGACGAATTCGACACCCGCCGGGGCTGGATCAGCATGGACTCCCCGCTGGCCCGGGCACTGATGAAAAAAACCGTCGATGACGAAGTCCTGGTCGAGACGCCCGGCGGTGCAAGGCGCTACCTTGTCGTCGGAGTCAGCTATGACACTTTCTGATGCGGGCGCCAGGAGCCTGTCGACTTGTGCCTCCATGCACACAGTGTTTCCATTCCAGAAAGCCATGACGAGGAATAACATCTCCCGGCCTGCTATTTCATTTCGGGCTGGACTTGTCTGGTCGGATCAAACTGATACAGATAACCGGAGGCCCCGTTTGCCTTTATCGAGTCAAGCCTGCTTTCCAGCCTTGTCCAGGAAATAGAGCAGGAATCGTTCATCGTCCATTCCGGATTTATTCCACACATGAGAAAACACCAGCCAGACCCGATTGAACCCATCCACTTTCTCTACATCGGCAAGATAATCATCCCATGTCTTCCGCGAAGAATTTCCCCGGATCACAGCCTCGGCGGGTATATCGTAACGTGCCTGATAGTACCTGAAAGCCATATCTGCCCCATAGTAGACATAAACCTTATCATCCGGTTCTCTTGATTTTCTAATATACTCCAGAACAGTCTTAATATCTTCTTTCACATAAGGCACGTTGTGGAGGCATTTGACAGTGCACCCATCACCGAACTAAACAGCAGCATAACAATAACAACATACCATGCAGCACGGTATTCACTCCCTGTTATTTGCCACATGGCTTCGAGGCCAGCGGCGATAACGATAATCGTTCCCGGCACAAGGAAGTTTAACAAACGGGTACTAAACGGATATTCGTGAAAAGCGGATGCGACAAGCACAATAAGAACAGGCAGAACGAGCATGCCTGACCACAACGGTTATTTCTCCAAATATAAATCAGCCGATAAGAAACAGGAGCGCAGCCACCCCAACTGCACTGAAACCAACAGGGTTGCCGAAGAAGTCAATAAAATGCGACCAGTACCAGCGAATGTCGGCAAATGATATTGGCGGGAAAGGTGCAAATGCGTCTTTCCAGTAAATATTTATCATCTTCGATAATGTCGCTGACCCCGCAGAAGAGCCTATACTGGATATTGCGTAGAGACCGAACGCGAAACTCCCGATCCAGAGAATCGATGACATTGCTATTCGAGCTACATCGAACCATTGCTTCTTCAGAAGAAACTGCGTTCCCGCACAAAGACCGATAGCGGCAAGAATAAATGCGGCCGGATGCGATAACCACACACCAAGAATGCCTGCCATGGTCAACAATAACCAGCGCCGGATATTCCATTCCTCCAGGCTGTAGGCAGCTGCCAGATATAAAATCAGGGACACCATAATGTCCGAGGAGTATTGCTTGACTTCCGCGGCGTAATAAATCGCCCAGTGTGAGACAGAAAATATTGCCAACGCGATAATGGCTATCCGCGCCCCGAATAGCTTTAGTGCCAGCTTGTATACGCAAAAGACAGAGACTATTCCCGCGACCAGAGGGTAGAGTCGCAGGATATATTCATTACCCCCAAAACACCTGACAGCCAGGGTTTCAATAAGCAGAAACCCTACGGGTGCCATTTGGTCATTCGCCAAAGGGTGAAATATGCTCCACACGGGAGTATGAACAAAATTCAGGGCCAGCTGACCCTCGTCAATCCACAATGAGCGATTGCCGAGGTAATGCTTGATGCGGAAGAAAAGACCGATACCGATGAAAAACAGTACGCCGTAACGGTATCCAGTATTGCCAAACCAGCCCGAAGCCTTGCCAGCGGTCTTGCGCCCTGTATTTCTCATATCCATAACCTGCAGAGGCAACTCTGAAGGTTTGCTGGTTACGTAAGGTTATCCAGAGGAGTTGTAGTTTTTGCGTGTATGGCGAATCAGGAAATGACCTGCTCTTGTCTGAAGACGAAATACCTGGACGCATAAAAATTGAAAAACAGGGCGATGCCAAGACCCGATGGCAAGCGCCAGAACCGGATAAGTCACCATGACTGGAAACGTCTCCAGGCATATGCTGTATATCCCCAGATTAAGCAGGGCACCGATGCTTTGAACAGTAAGGTAACGGGCGTACTCGATTTTCTTGTTATTTCTTGCCTGGCTAGCGAATGTCCAGTGTCTGTTCAGATACCATGTAAGGGTTACGGCAACCGCAAATGAGCAAAGGCGCGCCCTGTACGGCCCCCAATTCAATCCGTTAACCAGTAGAGTCAGGACCGACGCATCGGCCATAAAGCCGATACCGCCGACAAATGTGAATGAAAAGAGGGGCTTATGAAGTTTTTTTGCCACAACAAATCCGGGAAAGCTGTCGTCACATATCCCGCAGGGGCATGGCACCGCCGTCGGCTCTTCTTCAAGCTATCCGGTTATCTCCCCATCCGAAAGTATCCTTGAAAGCCAAGAAACGTGACGGCCCGGGTATACTCAAGTAGTGCAGGCGCTTTATTTCACGCCTGCCCCTGGTGACGGTGTCCAGAATCAATCCGCTTACCAGGCTCAGAAAGGCAAGGATCATTAAACCGGTCGAGAGAATTGCCGTCGGAAACCTGGGAACCAGGCCGGTTCACAGATAGGTGATCATCAATGGCCAGGCCAGAATTATTGCCACGCCAGCGAATAGTGCAAATATAGCCGCAAAAAATTGTGAGGGCCTGTCCGCCTTAACCAGCACCAGAATGGTCCCAAGTATTCGCAAGCCATGCCGGAATGTTTTCAGCTTGCTTGTTGAATTGGGTGGTCTTTCCCTGTAGGGAGTCTGCATTTCCAGAATCGGCATTCCCAATTCCAGAGCATGGATAGTCAATTCGGTTTCGATTTCAAAGCCATTGGTCAAGACGGGAAACGACTTGACAAACCGCCGTGAAAAAACCCGATAACCAGACAACATATCACGCAAGCGGTTACCAAAAACCAGACCGGCAATTCTGGTTAAAACCACATTACCAAGCCGGTGGCCAGGGCGGTATGCGCCCTCGGCGTCAGTGATTCTCGCACCATTCACCATATCCAGAGATTTTGACAACAAGTGACCAATAAAAATCGGGGCGCTTGCCGCATCATAGGTGTCGTCTCCGTCAACCAGCACATAAACGTCCGCCTCGATGTCGGCAAACATGCGTCGTATGACGTTTCCCTTGCCCTGCAGTTCCTCAACAAGAACTATTGCACCAGCGGTTTGCGCCATCTGAGCCGTACGATCAGTGGAATTATTATCGCAAACATAAATAATTGCTGTGGGTAATGTCTTACGAAAATCGTTAACCACTTTTGCGATACTGGATTCCTCGTTATAACAAGGAATCAATACTGCAGTCTTGATCGCACTTAATTCGCGCAGATGATCATACGAGTTCATAACGTAATCACCAGAAATTCAAGAAATGCATGGAGATATTAGGAAAACATTAACCGATCACCCGACCCTACACATACCCAGTCAACCCGGACCTGTCTTCTTCCCTACCTGGCATAATTTTCCGGCCATCATGGTTCCAGAGGCTGATTTTATTGTTAGCCATACTGAGGCAGCAAGGCCAGTCTTATATCCAATTATCTGCAGAAAAAAAAAAAAAAAAAAAAAAAAAAAAAAAAAAAAAAAAAAAAAAAAAAAAAAAAAAAAAAAAAAAAAAAAAAAAAAAAAAAAAAAAAAAAAAAAAAAAAAAAAAAAAAAAAAAAAAAAAAAGCCTGCGGTTCGCCCCCGGGTGATAGTATCCTGTGTCGGCGGGGAGCATAGAGCCGAATAGATCGTCAGGCGGTGCACGGGGTTTGGGCATCAGGGCAACCAGCCGGGCGATGACCTGCGCTTCTACCTGGAACATACCGGCTGGATGCCCCCCTGGCTGGCATTGTTTAGCCGGGCCGGCACGTTGTTTGGCCTGTCTCACCCTTTCACACAGCGTATCGGCCGTACAGACAAGTTTCCCGGCGATCGATGCCATCTCCACCTATTGCGAATCGTGTTCCCCCTGGTGCTTGAATATTAGCCACACGTTCCGTTCCCGGAACTCCGGGGAGTGTTTCGTTGTCTCTCCCTCATAAACCCGTCCTCTCAAGAAATGGGGTCTCCGGAAAGCCCGGAGCAAATCACTATGAGCAAATGCTATTTTCTTGTTCACAAACTCAGTTATCGATACGTAAAAAATATCGCCGACTATATTTTTCTTCAGCTAAAAAAGCATTCGCCGCTAAAGACTGAATTTCAACTATGTGAAAGTGTCGAGGATGTGCCCTTATTGCCCAATTCCACCGTATACATAATCGGCGATCCTTTCACTAGGTTTACCAGGGCTCCCGGCTGCAAGTACGTATTCATGAACTTTTCGGTCTTATACCTGCTTGGAAATCCCTTCAATTGCAGCCTTTCAGGGTATCGATTAATAAAGAGGAAGAGGAAAATCTTCGAGGAAAAACTAGACTGCTACGACTATATCCTTGATTTCTGGCCTGCACATACTGCAAGGATGAGACAGAAAGTGATGATGCCGGTCAATTCATTTCCCGTCGCAGTCACCATTGACGAAGCAGCTAATTTTGCGAGCCGAAGGCAAGAAAGTATGACGTTTGTATCGTCGGTTCTGGCTCGGCCCGGAGATCAAGACTAATCGAAAAATTGCTCGCTCAGGACTTCACCTGTCTCCCATAAGCGGGGCAAATGTCGAAGACGTTGCATCTCAGAAAAAAAAAAAAAAAAAAAAAAAAAAAAAAAAAAAAAAAAAAAAAAAAAAAAAAAAAAAAAAAAAAAAAAAAAAAAAAAAAAAAAAAAAAAAAAAAAAAAAAAAAAAAAAAAAAAAAAAAAAAAAGGAACGAATTACCGGACGGATTGAGGCACTGCTGGCAGACCCTGCAAAACTGGAACAGATGGGGGAAGCTGCATACAGCTGGATTAGCAATACCCATCTCAGGAATTGTGAGCTCGAGTGGAAGAGAAACGCATCGATGAAATATATGATCACTTCGTATACTCGCACAGTCAATGATGGCAGCGCAGTATCTAAGGGGGACAACTGCTTACCTCCTGCCTTGCCAGATGGATCATACGGACATCACAATTAGTAGTGAATTAAAAAAAAAAAAAAAAAAAAAAAAAAAAAAAAAATTTTTTTTTTTTAAAAAAAATTACCAGTTCTCTTTAGACATGAAGAGTGCAGGCATCACACTGTCTAACAGACAAGCATAATCCAAGGCCATCATTGTCTTATAAGGAAACGTGAACCCACAGCTATTGCCGATTGGCCTGGTCACGTTTCACCTGCTGTCCTCTTTCTCCTAAAAGCCTCTCGGTTGCCTCATCAATGATCTGATCCGTGCTCAGGAGCGGCTCCACTGTGGAGGCAAGCCTAGAAACTCCCGGCATAGTTTTCTTGGCCTCAGCACCTTACGTGCCATCCCTTTCAATCCATGAAACATCCAGGGGCCAATACTTGGCAGTTCATGGGGCTTGTACTCCATCCCCAACGACTCACACCAGTCCATCCACTTGAATGAATTCAACGAGTGAAATATCTTCACCGGTATCCAGCGGACACGAAGTGCATCGGCAACGATGGCCCCGTGCATAGCCTCTGTTATCAGCACTTCCGTGCGCATTACTTGATCCAATATGTCTTCGACATCACCGGACGGATCAATATGATGGATACCCGCCGACTCACAGGGTCTGTCCCAATCGATCAACTCTGCGCTCTGGTGATAGGAAAAGAAAGAGACTGGATAGTTTTTTTCCTTCCTGGGGATATCAGCCGCCCTGACGAGGATGCCCGAATCCGTTATCGCATGCCGGCGGTCTAAGCCAAGCGCGTCTGCGCTGCGTGGTCCCCTTACGGCATAAATCGACCACTTTTCGTCAACCTTAGGTACATCACCGTAAGCGACACCCGAACCCAGAACGATTTTCCTCGGCTGCTCCGGGATATGATGATTCAGCAGTGAACCAACACCCACGAATAGCGTCTCGGATTCATTTGACATGAAGACTTACAGAACGCCAGGTAGGGATTATCGGTATCTATGAAAGAGCCTATCAGTTTAGGCCATAACCATATATTCAGATCATCGCCAAAATTACCCCGCGGATTCTGATAATAGTATAATCGCATATTTCATATCGTACCGGGACAACAGTAGCGATGCCGTAAACCGGGTGATTCCAGGCTTCCCGAGAATTCACGCAATGCCTTGATCAGCAAGCCATGCCACGATGGGAACTTGCAAGCCGCAACGAAAAATCAAACGTTATTACTTTGCTTTTCTCCCTTCAACCGGCTTCCCGATCATCCATTTGCCACCTTGCTTTCCCGAACGTGAAGACGGGGGAGAAACTTCGAGTTCAATCCTGGCATTACGCCCGTCCGTCCAGTCGATGGATACATTAGCATTGTAATTACCATCGGCTTTCTTTGTAATATCGTTCAGTACAAAACTGGCGCCCGAATAGTAGTTTCTCAGAAACTCTCCGGTGTCTCCTTGTTTCGATCAAACAGAGTACGATACTCATCATATGATTTCCCATTGAGGTACTGTTTGATCACTGCAACATTTCCCTCCTTCATGGCCTGGAACAACGGTAAAAACGAGGTGTCGCGTACCACCCTGAACGTCTCCGGGTCATTGTCTCTCAGCCCTGGGAATGAGCGAAAGTCAAAGGGAGCAGTAGACCAAGCAGGGTAAGAAAAGACATTCGCCGCATAGGTTATACCTCATTGCGTTAGGGCATTGAACGACTGATTGGCCAAGCCCTGATAGCCCAGGCCGTTGGGATGGATATTGTCGTAATATTCCGTGGTATAGGTTGCCTTAAAGTAGTTGTAGAGATCCGGGCGGGATAACAGAAATATTGTTTCCCGCGATAGCACGCAACTCATCAATTACGACATTATATTCCTGTATCAACAGACTCCGCGCACCATTGTCCGGATCAGGATAAGGTGTTGTATTAGTGCTGTCACCAAGCGCAATATTTATTTTGGAAAGGATGACTTCATGACCCTTGCTGTTTATTGCGCTGATGATCTGCTGCATATTGTCCTTGAACGAACCTGCATATCCGGGGTCCCCTTTACTCAGCCCTTCACCACTCGGAACGGGTAGCCATGGCCTGGCATCATTCATGCCGTAGAGCACCAGATACCTTTTGGCTGCAGCGTACCTGTCCAACATCAACTGGCGGAAATAATCTGGCCAATCCACCGGCGGAGGTCTCACCTTGGTGGCCTTCATTCTTGACCGTATGGGGTATGCCAGTAAAGTTTGTCAGCAGATTGTTAAGAATCGGTTCATACCCACCAACGTACGGGATGGGATCACTAAAGTCCGGCGGGGGAGGACCATTGCGGCTATCGGCCGAGACATTGTCGCTGCTGATATCATCGCCATAACCCCAGGTAATGCTGTCACCCATCGCGACATAATATTGAATATTGGCTCACAAATGCCGCCGCAGAAGGCGGGAACAGGCTGACCGCCAACAGGAGCAGCAATACACCCCTATCGATGTTCATGGAAGCAAGAAATTTCATCTGAAATACCCGAATCTTTTAGATAACAGCGCCTTAACCAAATGATCCAAACTCGTTTCTGAGAGATATGCTAATGATAATAGATTAAAATGATATCCAATCAAAGAATATAGTCCCTTGGTACGAATCGGTTTATGGAGAAGCGGTTGAGTAGAGGACGATCATCATCCTCGCAGGCACTTTGGAGGTGCGAATCAGACCCCACCGGGTATCCGGAAGATACCCCAAGGTTATTATTAGTTTGACCAGAAAGTCGGTGGGATTGCAAGGACTTTATGTATTGACAGTTATGAAAGCGGGCGGTGAATCAGATGCAAAAACGGCGCCGGATAAGCGGTATCGCTTCGTTCTTTGTAGCAGCTGTGGACCCCACAGTCCGTCGCCATGATAGCCACGCTGCCCGCCGGCTTCGTCGTCTGTTGCTGTTGGGTCCACGTGCATCTGGTCTACACCCAATGCCAGGAAATCCGTGATCACTGTATCGTCGCGGATTCTACCAGCAGACAGGCAAGACCCGCTGGAGATATGAGATCTCTCGTTTACATTTTCCCATTCATTAATCCTGAATAAAGGGTAGACAATGCGACCTGTGTATTTCCTGTTTCCAAGAATGCGAATCAATAGCGGCGGGCACATTGCCCAGATAAAGTTTTTTAATCTGGCAAAATCAATCTGCCAGGCTTATGCAGCCACATACAAGGAAAAGGACCAGGACGATATTTTTCTGGATGATGTCCTTAAACAGGATGTCGATGATGAAGCGATATATGTCGTTCATTGGGGCCCCGATGTTCAACATCTTCTGCAAATACTTTCTAATAAACATGTTGTTTATTTTGCTCATAGCAGTGGCTGGAACATCCGTATACCTTCTGAAATACCAATAGTTGCAGTAAGCAAACACACACAAGCCTTTTGGGGCAAACACGCACCTAATTCATTGATTTACTATCTGCCCAATATACTTTCTGAAAACTATACCCAGCTACAGCAACACCGCTCAATTGACGTTCTTGTGCAGAAAAGGAAATCTTCCAGATATTTACTTGAAGAACTTGTTCCCGCCTTGAAACAAAGCTGCAATGTTGAGGTGCTAGATTCATGGGTCGATGATTTGGCAGAGGTTTTTAACAGAACTAAAGTGTATCTATACGATTCTACCGATCACTGGCACCAGATTGGTGCGATTGAATGACTTTCGCTTGCCTCCGCTGGAAGCTATGGCATGCGGGTGCACCGTGATTAACCATTGTAAACGATGCCGAGAGTGATTACCTGGATCGTGGATTGAATTGTTGACAAGTTACTCAGTGCAAACAAGGCAATACGACATTGACCGGATTGCAGAAGCCGTCAAACTGTACAATAGTAATCATCGTCTCAACCAATATGCCGAACTGATCGCGCAGTACAGAGAGCCCTGCATCAAGATGCGATTCACAAGGATATTAGGTAACATTAACGAATTCTTTGATTGCACAAAAGGTTCAGAAGCCGATATTCCTGTCCTGGAAACACCTTCAAATTATTCTCAACTAGAGCAAGCATCAACAACATAATCCCTTCATCTCTTAAGAGTAGCCGAAAAGTTCACCTTGAATCAAAGGTTTTGGTGTCGTAGCCAGAAATTGCTGAAAATGCACCATTAAGGTTGTATCGACAAATCCGACATCCAGGGGATTCTGAAGAACGGATTATCTAGCATCAGGACGCTGAAAGCAAACGGGGAATTAACGTACGATACACCACTCACGCCGGTATTGGCATTATAATACTCTCCTCGATTAACGACTTATCGGTAACCACCATGACAAAGACTGAATGCTTTAACGCGACGCACCGCCTGCGCACGCTTGGAATCGCCGGCCTCCTCCTCGTCGTGCTCGGCGGCGGCACGGGCACTGCCCTGGCCGAGACCAAGGGCGACACCAAACTCGATGATACCGCGAAAGAAGTCGGCAACAATTTCGGCGAATTGCTTGAGGGCATGGGTCAGGAACTGAAGAAAGTCATCGGCTCGGACAACGGGGCGGACAGCAAAAAGGTTGACAAGGAAAAAAAGGAAGAAGCGGACGATAAATCCGGCAAACCCCCGGAAAAACAATAAGCAGCGTCCCCGCTCGGGCGGGGTTCGGGAACCCGATGGTACTGCACAGGCTGGATCCCCTCCTCTGACCCGGAGTAATGCGTGAACGCCATGCCATTTCGCACCAACCGCCCCTTGCAGGGCATGCTGATCTGGCTGGTGCTGATATGGGTGGTCACCGCAATCGAGCCCTTCGACCGCCGAGACTGGCTGCTGGAGAATCTGCTGGTCTTTCTCTACGGCTTCCTGTTGCTGGTTACCTACCGGCGCTTCGCCTTCTCCAACCTCTCCTACGGGTTGTTCACCGTGTTCCTCAGCCTGCATCTGATCGGCGCCCATTACACCTACGCCGAAACGCCGCTCGGCTACTGGCTCCAGGAACTGTTTGACCTGCAGCGCAATCACTATGACCGCCTCGTGCACTTCTCCTTCGGCCTGCTGATTGCCTACCCGTTTCGCGAATTGCTACTGCGCGCGGCGGGCGTGCGCAAATCATGGTCATACCTGCTCGCCGTGACGCTGGTGCTGGCGTTCAGCGGCATCTATGAAATCATCGAGGCCATCGTCGCCGAAATCGTGAGTCCCGAACTCGGCTCCGCCTATCTCGGCACCCAGGGTGATGAATGGGACGCCCAGAAGGACGCCTTCGAGGCTTTTGTCGGCGCCGTCGTCGCCATGACCATCACCTGGATGTCGCTGCGCTCGCCCCGGTCACCGGACACAGGCGACAGCGGGTAAACGCTTGCTCCGACAGCGCCCACCACCAGGATCTGGCGCCCCCCTCTCGCGGATGCTATCGTGAAATAGCCTCTGGAATGAACGGGGCCTGGTTAAACCTGATCACATCACTATGGCCACGGAACCACACGGAAAAGCGGAGTACGAGCTCTTTTTTCGATGTCTTCCGTGCACTTCCGTGGCGATTTATCGCGTCTGGGCCTTAACCACGTACCCTTCATCCCGGACCGGCAATACCGAATCGATCGCCATGCCAGACCCAGTTACACTTCGCCATGAACGGTCATACTCACCGCTACGACAGGCGGCTCTTCACCTGTCATGAACGAATTCAGCACCAACGAGCCGCCGTCGACCAGTGGCGCCGGACACGGCCTTATCGCGAGGATCATCGCCCGGCTGGCGCAGCGCTACCGGGATACTCCGCCGCCGCTGGATACGAACGAGTTGAGCCGGCGGCTGGCGGCGTTGGAGCTGACCGAAGCGGCGCTGCGCGATATCGCCGCCCTGGACGGGCCGGCGCCGCGCCCCCTGCAGGTGGCCGTGGTGGGGCCGACCCAGGTCGGCAAGAGCACCGTCGTCAACCTGCTGCTCGGCCAGGGTGTGGCCGAGGTCAGCCCGCTGGCCGGCTTCACCATTCACCCGCAGGGATTCGCGCTGCCGTCGCGGGAGGCGAATCCGGACTGGATCAAACCCTTCTTCCCAGGTTGGGAACGGCTCGAGAACACAGCCCCCAGCCGCGACCGCCTCGATTGCTACGCCTTGCATCACCTCACCGGCGACGCGCACGGGCTGCCTTCCGGCACCGTGGTCTGGGACACGCCCGACTTCGATTCCTTCAAGGCCCATACCTACCAGCGCGGCGTGCTTGAAGTCGCCGCGCTGGCCGACGTCATCGTGCTGGTGGTAAGCAAGGAAAAATATGCGGATCTCTCGGTATGGAAAACCCTGCAATTGCTGGAGCCCCTGCAGCGCGCCCTGCTGGTGTGTCTGAACAAGACCGGGGACAACACCCGGGACGTGCTGGTACAGGCCTTGCGGACACGCCTCGCCGAGCTGACACCCCTGGCGGAGAACATCGAAGTCATTGCCATGCCCTACTGGCCGGGGATCGATGCACCCGTGAGTGCTCCTCCTGGTGAGGTGGCCGATCTGCGCGCGGCGCTCGGGCGCGCGCAGACCGGCACCGACCGCAGCCTGCGCGCCGCCGGAGTGCGCAGACTGCTGCAACAGCACTGGGGCGCCTGGATGGAGCCGGTACGCGTCGAGCTCGAAGCCGCCGCGATCTGGGAGCAGTCCATCGAGGCAGCCATCAAACAGGCGCTGGCAGCCTACCGGGACGAATTTCTGGACCATCCGAAACGCTTCGACACCTTCCGCCTGGCCATTCTGGAACTCCTGCAGCTGCTGGAATTACCCGGTCTGGCGCGATCGCTGACACGTGTGCGCCAGGTGCTCACCTGGCCGGCACGCCAGCTCTTTGATTCCCGACGCATGAAATCCCTCACCGGCCGCCTGCGCGGCAAGGCGGTGCATGACCTGCCCGGCGAGGAGCTTGTCCTGCGTGACCTGCTGGAGCAGCTGCTCACCACGCTCTCGCGTGACGCCCTGCGCCGCGGCACGCCGCAAACCCCGGGAGCAGCCTTCTGGCAGGCGCTCGGCCAGCGCCTCGTCGAGCGCCAGACGGAACTTACCGAACAGTTCGCCGCGGCCATCCACCGCCACCACCTCGACTTCCAGCCGGAGATCGAGGCCGCGGCTCACGACCTGTACGCCAACCTTCAGCAGAAACCCGCCCTGCTCAACACCCTGCGGGCGGCGCGCGTCACCACCGACGCCGCGGGTGTCGCCCTGGCCCTCAAGACCGGGGGCGTGGGACTCAACGACCTGCTGTTCGCACCGGCGATGGTGTCGCTGACCTCCATGCTGACCGAGGGTGCACTGGGATCCTACATGACGCACGTCGCCGGGCGGTTGAAGCAGCGACAGTACGCAGCCGTGGAAAAGAGGGTATTCACCGGTGCGGTCAAAGCGGCATTGCTGGGTCTAACCGAAACCCTCGATGCCCCCGGTCTCTTCGGAATCACGCGAACGGAGTACGAGGCAGCGGAACAGGCACTGAGGGCGTGGCGGCATGACTGACCGGCTCACACGACTGCGTGGTCAGGTCGGCGCCTGGATCAGCCGCGCGCAGACCATGGCATGGGTCGACACGGTGGAACTACAGGCGCTGCAACGCCTGGAACAGCACACCCCGGCAGATCTGTTCAGCCGGGGGCAGCCCGCCCGCCCGCTGGTGGTGGCATTTTTCGGCGGCACCGGCGTAGGCAAGAGCAGCCTGCTCAACCGCCTTGCCGGACAAAACATCGCGCGGGTCGGCGTGGAGCGCCCGACATCCCACGAGGTCACCGTCTACGTGCATGAAGCGGTGGAGCTGGCTACCCTGCCGGAGCACTTTCCCGTGGATCAGGTGCACATCGCGCGACATGCCGATAAGGCACGACGTGATGTCCTTTGGATCGACATGCCGGATATCGACAGCACCGAACAAAACAACCGGGAACTGGCCTTTGCCTGGCTGCCCCATATCGACCTGCTGGTCTATGTGGTCAGTCCCGAACGCTACCGCGACGACATCGGCTGGCGGGTATTGCACCAGCGCGGCCACCGTCACGGCTGGATGTTCGTCATGAATCGCTGGGACGAAGGTGCTCCCGAACAGCAGGACGACCTGCTCACCATCCTGCATGAGGCCGGGTTTGCCGACCCGGTGGTGCTGCACACCTGCAGCGGTGACAGGCCCTGCCCGGATGACCGGTTCGCGGAGCTGGAAGCCTCCATCCGGGAAGTGCAGGCACAGCACGGCCAGCGGGAGCTGGAGCGGCTCGGACATCTGGCTCACCTGCATGACCTGGCCGCCCTGCTGCAGGCGGCGCTGCAGCGCCTGGGCACGCCGGCTGAGTGGGCCAACCTTCAGGCCGGGTTTCGACGGGAATGGGCAAGCACGGCGGTAGCGATCGTGGACGGCATGACCTGGCCCATCAAGGAGATTGGCGCGGAATTCGCCAGCCGCGATGCCGGTCTGCTGACCCGGCTGATCGGAAATCGCGAGGAATCGACGCCGGCAAGCCGTCAGGAACCGGGGAGCGCGCGCCCCGCAACACGAACCGCCATGGAACAGCAGGCGGTCACCACCCTCTGGGATAGCTGGGCGCAGGGCAAGCTGGCCGAGGTCTGCGACACCCTGGAGATCGCACTGCGACGCATCGACGTCGCCCCGCAGCCGCTGCTTACACGCCTGCAAGAGGTCACCGGGGACGCCGGTCGGACAGTCAGCCAGCGGCTGCAACAGTCCCTGCGGTTGGGACTCGCCCACCCCGGGACGGCATGGCAGCGGGCGCTGCGCCGCGGCACCGCTGCCACGCTCAGCGTGCTGCCCATTGCGGCCCTGCTGTGGGTGTCCTACCAGGTGGTCACCGGCTTCCTGCATGGTGCCACCGGGCAGGCGGCCTACCTCGGGGTCAACTTCGCCATCAACAGCGCGCTGCTGGTGCTGGTCGCCTGGCTCCTGCCCTTCCTGCTGCACCGTCGCCTCAAACCCTCCCTGGAAACGACCGTGACACGCGCGCTGCACACGGGCCTCGAACTCGGACTGGAGGAACTCCATGCCAGGGCGGAAACGGCATTCGCCGCGGCCGATGCGGAACGCGAGCGGCTGCTGGCCGAGGCCGGGAAGCTTCTCGAGGAACTGGGTCGGCACGGCGATGAGCCGCACCCGGCTCCCGGCGCCGCCGTGGCCCGCCTGCTCCCGGTGCAGGCACGTCCCGAAACCGCCTGACGGGATGCCGGCCGGATACCATGGACCTTTCGAAATCGGGTGTCTGGTACATGATCCTCTGCTGGGTGTCGGCGATCGGCGGCATCGTGACGGCTATCCTGTGGGCCGCCTCGAAAGGTCGCCCCCCGGTCGATGACGCATTGCTGCGCACGTCCCTGGAACGTCGCCTGAAATCCGGGGAAATCAGCCAGGCGGAATACGAGCAAAGGCGTGAGCAATTGCGATTGGGACAAGTCCCCAGGCCGGAACCCGCCCGCGGTAGGAAACCACCACCACGGACGTAACAGTCACGCACCGCTCGCCGGACTGGCGACCGGGCCGGTCACAGATCCCGCCGTAAAAACACCATCGAAGCCGGCCAGGGCTTGCGCCCGGCGATCAATCGGGTCGCCCGCGAACATGATGTTTCATATTCAACGGGCAAATGCCGGTCCGCGTGCGTGGAGGGTGTCGATTCCAGAGGGACCGACAAGCCTCGTATTGGTGCGCCACCGCGGCCTGTGTATAGTAGGTTCACCGTCTGCACCTGCTTACCGGATATGACCATGGCTGTTCAGCCGACCCTACCGCCAGCCACTCCGCCGCCCTCTCCACTGAAAGAGATCGGCGTGAATCTCATTGACAACCCGGGTCAGTGGCTGGAAGGTGTGCTGCGCGAATTGACCACGGCGCTCAAGACACTCCTGCCACACCTGCTGGAGGCACTGGCGCTGCTCCTCGTTGGCTGGCTGGCGGCCTTTCTCATGCGCTGGCTGGTCAACCGTTTTGGCAAGGGGCTGGACGTGATTATGGCGGCTATCCACCGCTGGCTCGGCCAGGAAGTCACCCGGCCACGCTGGTCGGTCACGAGCCTGGTCGGCAATATCGCCTTCTGGATCACGCTTGCCTACGCCCTCAGCGCCGCAGCGGAACAGGTCGGTCTGGTCACCTTCGCCAACTGGGTGCTGGGGCTGCTCGGCTATCTGCCGCGGGTACTGATCAGCGCCTTCATCCTGTTCATCGGCTACCTGATCAGCAGCGGCATACGCAACATGATCGTGACGCTCGCCGATGCCAGCGGCTTCCAGCACGGGATTTCCCTCGGTCACCTGTCAGCGGGTTTGATCCTCGCCTTCACCCTGCTGCTCGGCCTCAGCCAGCTCGGGCTCGATGTCAGCCTGTTCGCCAACATCATCCTCCTGGCGGCGGCAGCGCTTTTCGGCAGCGCCGCGATCGCCTTCGGCATCGGCGCCGCCGACGCGGTGCGCAACGTCATGGCCTCGCACTATGTGCGCAAGGTCTACCGGACCGGACTGCGGGTGCGCGTGCAGGGACTGGAGGGCGAGATTCTGGAGTTGACACCGGTGGCGGTGGTCATGGAAACCGCGGACGGTGAGGCCCTGATCCCGGCACGCCATTTTCTGGAAACCGTATCCATGATCGTCGATGAGCAGGAGGCCGGCCGTGCTTGATGCCCTCACCAAAGGGTACCTCACCCGGCACCCGGCCGCCGCAGCGCGCACCCTGGCGCGTCTCGACAGCCGCGATCTCCAGGCCGTCTTTCAGGCCATGCCACGCCAGCTGGCCGCCAGTGTGCTGGAACACATGCCTCCGGTCTCGATTGTTCGATGCCTTGCACAGCTACAGTCCAGGACGGCAGCCGAGATCCTGATGCGCATCCCGTCGCTGACGGCCGTGGCGGCGTTGCGCCAGATGAACACCGACCAGGTAAAGAGACTGTTCGCCGCAATGCCGCGCGCGGCCGCCGCGCGGCTGCGGCTGCGTCTGCGCTACCCGGAAACGCTGGTCGGCTCCTTCGTGGATGCGGATGTGCTGACCTTCAACCTGGAACAGCGCGTGGGCGATGCGCTGCGGCTGGTGCGCCGCGTCGGCCAGCGCGTGGGCCACACGCTCTACGTACTGGATGAGCATCGCCGCCTCGCGGGTGTAGTCGACCTGAGCGATCTCCTCGGTGAGCGCGATCGCAGCAGGATCCAGCGGGTGCTGCGTCCCGCACCTATGGTGCTTAATGCACGGACGGCGCTGCAAACGGTCTCCAGTCATCCGGCCTGGCTTACCCACGACAGCCTGCCGGTAGTCAACCGCGAGGGCGTGTTTCAGGGCGTACTGTCGCGCTCCAGGGTGATGACGGAAGAACACCAGCTGTTCACCGAGGTGGCGGAACGCAATGAGCTCTCCATCACCCGAACCGCTCTGGCGGATATCTTCTGGCTGAGTGTGGCGTCGCTCTTTACCGGCAACAGCGGCTCGACCACGCGTCACAAGGTGAAGGACTGAGATGAAACCGGGACTCGACAACGCCATCCATATCCTGCAGCGTGACCTCATCGAAGACCACCCGGACGATGCCGTGCAGCTGCTGGAGCGGCTGCCGCCCGCGGAAATCGCCGACGTCCTGTCCCGGCATCCCGTGACGGTGGCTGCTCCCGTCTGGGAACGGCTGTCGCCGGACATCGGCTGGCGGGCCATCGCAACCCTGGCGGAACCCCGAACGACGGAGGTGCTGCGACACATAAGCGCCCCGCGTGCCGCGGCCCTGCTTGCCATGGCTGACCCGCAAACCCGTGAGGGACAGCTGGCGCGACTGCCGGCCACCGCTGCGGACGAACTGCGCACCATTCTTTCCTACCCGGCCGATTGCGCGGGCGCCCTGATGGACCCGCGCGTGCTGCTGTTGCGTCCCGAGACCACGGTGAACGAGGCCCTGGCCCGCATCCGCGGGCTGCGAAGGCGCGGTGTGCACATGCTCTTCATCGTGAATGCAGAAAATCACCTCGAGGGCGAGGTGGATATCCAGGATATCGCCACCGCAAGCGGAACCACGCGTATCGAGGAGATTCAGCACCCGGTACGGGCGGTGGTCGATGCGATTTCACCGCGTGAGGAAGTGGTGGACATCCTGGAGCGCTACCGCCTCACCGACCTCCCGGTGGTGGATGCCGAGGGCCGCCTCATCGGCGCCGTGCGCTATCGCAACCTCATGGCCGCCGCCGAGGACGAGGCCACGGTCGCCATGCAGACGATGGTGGGCGTCAGCAAGGACGAGCGCGCCCTGTCGAAGGTATCCTTCGCGGTGCGCAAGCGACTGCCCTGGCTGCACATCAATCTGGCAACCGCCTTCCTGGCCGCCTCCGTCGTCGGCCTGTTCGAGAATACGATCGCCAAATACACCGCGCTGGCCGTGCTGTTGCCAATCGTGGCCGGACAGGCCGGGAACACCGGCGCCCAGGCGCTCGCCGTCACCATGCGCGGCCTGGCGCTGCGCGAAATCCGCATTCGACACTGGCCGCGGGTCGTCTTCAAGGAGATGTCCACCGGCTTCTGGAATGGAGCCGCCATCGCCACCACCACCGCCCTTGGGGTCTGGGTATGGAGCGGGTCCACCGGACTGGCTGGGATCATCGGCGTTTCCATGATCCTGTCCATGGTCATCGCCGCGATCTTCGGCGCGGCCATCCCTCTGGTGTTGACGGCGATCGGTCAGGACCCCGCGCAATCCTCAATTATCGTGCTGACGACTATCACGGACGTCACCGGCTTCTTCAGCTTCCTCGGCATCGCCACGCTCTTTTCGGGTTATTTGTAGGAGTTCAATGGGGTCAGACTCGATTGATCGTGAATTTTTCAATCGGTTACCACATACCGTACGATCAATCGAGTCTGACCCCATTGAACTTTGTCAGAACCGCCAGACCAGCGGCACGATGGCAAGTGACACCGCAGCCACCAGCAGGTTGAGCGGGATACCCGCCCGGAGGTAGTCGCTGAACCGATAGCCGCCAGGTCCGTAGACCATCAGGTTGCACTGATAACCGATGGGCGTGGAGAAGCTCGCCGAGGCAGCCATCATGATGGCGATGGCGAACGGCATGAAACTCACGCCGAGGCTCTCGCTGGTCGACAGCGCGATGGGGAACACCAGCACGGCGGCGGCGTTGTTGGTGATCAATTCGGTGAACAGCATGGTCACCAGATAGACGACGGCAAGCGTGCCCCACGGGCTTCCCTGGGCGAGCGAGATCACGGTCTCCGCGATGGTCTGCGCCGCACCGGTCTTCTCCAGGGCGGAGCCGAGGCCGAAAGAGGCGGCGATGGTGACGAGCACCTGCCAGTCGACCGCGGCGCGGGCCGCCCCGCCGGTGGTGCACCGTGCCACCAGCATCAAGCCGGCCGCCACCAGCGCGCCCTGCAGCATCGAGACCCAGCCGGCGCTGACCACGACCACCATCCCCGCCAGTATGGCCACGGCCGCCAGGGCCCGCTCATGGCGCAGCGGGTGGACGTTCTCCAGGCGGCTTACCAGGAAAAAATCGCGCGAGTTGCGCTGGCGCTCGACGAACGAAGGATCAGCCTCGAGCAGCAGCGTGTCTCCAGGCCGCAGCACGATGTCCCCGATCTTCTTCTGCACGCGTTCGCCGTTGCGCGCCACCGCAATGACGGCGGCATTGTAGATATTGCGGAAGCGTCCCTCGCGGATGCTTTTGCCGACCAGCGGACAGCTGTCGGAAACCACCGCCTCGACCAGGGCGCGTTCCGGGCGTCTCCCGCCCAGCTTGAACACCTGATCGGTGGCCGGCACCAGGCCGCGGAAGCGCTGCAGGTCCACCACGGAATCGAGGATGCCGGCGAACACCAGCCGGTCATTGGCCTTCAGCCGGTGGTGCGGGGCGACGGCGGGAAACACCTCACCGTCGCGTTCGATCTCCACCAGATACATCCCCGGGAGGTGACGCAGTCCGGCTTCCTCGACGCTCTTTCCCGCCAGCGGGCTGGCCGGCTGCACCAGCATCTCGACCGTGTAGCGGCGCGCGTCATCCCGGGGATCCATCACCGGGCGGCGGTCCGGCAGCAGCCAGCGCCCGAGCAACACGAGGTAGGCAATGCCCAGCAAGCGCGGCCGGCAGCCCGACCCGGGCGATGTCGAACATGCCGAGCCCCGGCAGCCCGGCGTGACTGATCAGCAACCCGTTAACGACCAGGTTGGTGCTGGTCCCGATAAGCGTGCAGGTCCCGCCGAGAATCGAGGCATAACTCAGGGGAATCAGGAGTTTCGACACCGGCAGGCGATTCTGGCGGGCCCAGTCGATCACGGCGGGGAGGAACATGGCCACCACCGGGGTGTTGTTCATGAAGCCGCTCGCCGCCGCCACCGGTGCCATGAGCCGGAGCTGGGCGTTGAACAGGTTCCGCGGCCGACCCAGCACCCCCTGGACCAGCCAGGCGACGGCGCCAGTCTCCCGCAAGCCGGCAGCGACCACGTACAGCACCGCGACCGTCGCCATCCCTTCGTTGGAAAGCCCCGCGAGCGCCTCCCCCGGAGTGAGCACGCCGCTCACCAGCAGCAGCGTCACCCCCGCGACCAGCACCACATCGGCGGCGAAGCGGGTGAACGCGAGCAACCCGATCACCAGCGCCACCACGGCCAGTGCGATCCATGCCTCCAGGCTCATCCGCAGTCTCCTCTACCGGTCCGCCGGGCGACTCGGTCTCCGGCGGGGCAGGAGTATACCCCGCGGAGTGTTCGTTCGGGTCATGCGGATCCCAGGGCAACTTCCCGCATCATCATCAGCATTCGCATAGTAACGGCTCCTGTGTCGGGTTGTTACGCCTCTCGCCGGTCAGGCCGGGGGATTCTCATCGCTCGCCAGTCGGACGTTCTGCGCGGGCATGTGCCATGCAGAACGCTCACTGGACTCTGCTCGAATGGCGCGATCACTGGAAAAGCGGTGACACAACCCTGATAATCCCTCCAATCCGGCCGGTGGCTACCGCCTGGTTTCTGTCATGCGAGGACCGAAACATGTCTGAAGACATCACCATTAAAAGCAACGGGAAGGGCATGCGCATCTTCAACAAGATCCCCTATGCCTTTTTCCTTATCATCTACATGCTGGTCGTGCGCCTCACCGGCCTGGACATGGGCGGCATGACCGGCTATATCTTCATCGGGCTGTGCCTGATCGTGCTGATCGTCGAGTTCTTCAAATCCGGGGATATCAGCACCGCCTACTTTCTGTCCGATATCGTTTTCGCGGTGCTGGCGGTGGTGATCGCCACCGCCCTGATGTCCTACCTGATGTTCAAACTCGGAGAGACACCCACCTTCTATTACTGGCTGGGCTACGCGGTAATTATCGGCGATGCCGTGATCAGCCCGTTCAACTCCTTCCGCACCGCCCTGCGCAATTTCGGCGTGGGAAGCTGAATGTTGGCAACGCCCGGCTGACGTCCGGGCGTCTGCGAACAATCAACCAGAGGACGGTGGAGAACACGAGCAGCGGCAATACCGGGTCGAAGGCGCCACTCCTGCGCAGCACACACCCGCCTCCGCCACCGCCGTCGTGGTTTCCGGTATCGAGCTGACTCGCGCTGCAGCCGTTGAGATCCACGGTTGCGCCCGTCGGCGTCCCCGGACAGAGATCGTTAACATCCTTCACCCCATCGCCGTCAGCATCCGGCTCGCCCGTCGTGACGAGGACTTCCTGTACGGCGCTGCCGGCATCGACGATACCGGCGCCGCAAAGCGAAGTGTCGCAGCTTGCATCCGGGAACGCGCGCGCGCTCTGCATCAGGAGGTCCCGCACCTGCCCCGGATTCAGATCCGCGTTGACCGACAACATCAGCCCGGCGATACCGCTCACCTGGGCGGTTGAGAAGCTGGTGCCCGCTACCTGCACATAATTATCAGCTTCCGCATGGGTGGCACCGGTGTTGGAAAGCGCAAGCAGATACCCGGTGCTGTCACCACCGGGCGCGCTCACCGCGACCGTGCTGCCGGTATTGGTATAGTCGGCGCGTGCGCCGCTGCGCGTGGTGGCCGCCACGGTAATCACGCCCTGGCAATTGGCAGGGGTCTGGTCGGCAACATCGCCCCCGTCGTTGCCCGCCGCCACCACGACCACCGCACCCCGCGCGTTCACCTCATCAATGGCGTTCTGTTCCAGCGAGGTACACGGGCCACTCCCGCCGAGACTGAGGTTGATGACCCGCGCGGGATTGGGGTTATCCGGTACGTCGGGAACATGCAGACCGGCGGCCCAGCGCATGGCATCGACGATATCCGAGGTATAACCTCCACACTTGCCGAGCACGCGCGCCATCAACAGGCGCGAACCGTGGTTGACGCCGGCAATGTACGCTCCATTATCGGTTGCTGCGCCGATGATGCCGGCGACCTGCGTTCCGTGCCAGGAACTCGGCTCGGCCGGCTCGCCAGCACCGCATTCACCGGCAGCGACCCAGTCGCCGGGATCGGAGGGGTCAGGATCGCGCCCATCCCCGTCATTGGCCATATCCGGGTCGCTGATGAAGTCATAACCGGGCGCCGACCGCGCCGGGTCGAGGTCGGCATGCGAGATAATGCCAGTGTCGAGCTGGGCAATCACGAGTCCGGGCGCTCCGCGCTCGATATCCCAGGCATCCGGGAGGCGAACTCCGCCCGCATCCTCGAACAGATTCCACTGCTGGTCGTACAAGGGGTCATTGGGAACGAACAGGGGCTTTTTCACGCGATCCGGCAGGGCGTACTCGACAGCGGGATCTGCAGCCAGCCGTGCGGCCATGGCGGCGGCCACGGCGTCGGGCACACGCTGTGGCAGAGCGAAAATCCGGGCGTTGTAAGACATGGTATGACGTGGCTTCAGAGTGACGGCGGCAAGCCGGTTCAGCCGCTCCATCTGTGCGGTATCCAGCGCCGACGGCGAAACGGCACCCGCCGGGGTGACGAACCTGACGATCAGGCGATTGGTCATTGGGGAGCCGCCGGCCATCGCGCCCGCGGAAAGGAACGACAGTGCAGCTGCGAGCAGGACGGTGACAAGCCGGCGGCGTCCAGACTTCATAGTGAACACTACCATCCGGGTTGCCTCATCAACCGGTGCATTTCACCGCTGCGGCCCGTCACCCGGGTAAATAGAGCTGTCGCGGTCAACGCTCTCCGCTCCATCCTCCCGGCAGGCAGGCGGTGTCGCATGAAGCCGGCGAATTACCGGCGTGCAGGCGCCTGTGGATACCCGGGCTGATAGTAAGGCTGCCAGGATGAGGGCGGCTGATAGTATCCGTAGCCGTTTGCCGGGTACCGGGGCCGGGCTGCAGGCGCCGGTATCACCGGCTGCCTTGCGGGCACATTGGCTTCGACAGCCGGCGGAGGCGATGAGGGCGAGGCCGGTCGACTTGCCGCCACACCGGCTTCCACAGGTGGCGGTGATGAAGGTGGCACTGATTGCCTGGCGTTCATCCCGGCTTCTGCTGCCGGCGAGGGAGCCGACGGTACGGCTGAGGGATACCAGGCCTCCGGCTTCGTGGCAGATGCCGGATAGGCTGGCGCCGGTTGCGGGGCAACCCCGACTGTCGCTGGCTGTATCTCGGTCGCCGATCCATGCACCGGTGCCATCCCGGCCTCGACGGCAGGGGGGCTGAAATGTTCGGTAGCGGGTTCCGGTGCGGGCACCGCAGGAACGGCCGGGGGATGACCTTCTTCCCGACTAACGGCGGCAGGCGGATTCTCAGGCGCCGGTCGCGGGGTGGCTGCGCCCGCCGTAAGCCCCGCCGGTCTCGGCACTGCCGGTTCGTGGGTGTCCGTAATCGCGGTACCCGATGATGCAGCTGACGGTGTGAGTGAGGGCGCCGTGCCTGCCACAGCGGAAGGGGATTCAGCCCGACCGGAAGCGGCAACGGGGGGGGCCGCCACCGCACTGATGGGTGGCCGTGTCATGTCGATTCCCGTCGCCGGGTTGATCGGCTCGATAGCCACGGATGACGGCGTGGAAAGGTCGCTTGTGGCGTTGTTGCGCGAGGACCAGTGTCGATAACCAAGCACGCCGATCACCACCAGGACGCCGAGTATGAGGATCGTACTCCAGGGCGCACCTTGCGTGGATGTCATCTGGGCAGCAGCAGGAACCACTGAGGCCGGTTCCCCGGTGGGGACGTCCGGAGATTGAGTTAACCCATCGTCCATTACCTGGGATTCAGCTATCACCGGCTCGTATTCTCCGGTGGCACCAGCAGTTTCATTGGTCTCGAGGTCGATGCCCTCATCCCTGGATGCCGGTGCCGGTTCACCCTCGGACATTTCCGCCTTCGCCTTCAGCGCCTGAAGTTGTTCCGACTGTGAGGCCTTGACGGCATTCAGTGCCTTGACCGCCTGCGAAGCCATCCAGGAAAGAGATTTCTCGTCATCCACTGCGGCAGGCGCCTCGGCGTGGGTACCCAGAAGTATTCCGCGCCGCCTGGGAGGGAGCCCTGCGGAAGCCGGCTCTGCATTCTCCGTGGGTTGTGCGGGGGCCTGCGGCGACTGCTCGTCGATGGCGGCCTTCGTCTGCGCCGTGGCCGCAGGGGGATGATCGCTGTCGGGTCCGACTCCCGGGTTCGCATTGTTCCCGGCATCGTCCGTGTTCACTTTTTTAGCTGCCGGATCCTGCGCCTCGCTAGCTGCCGCATCAATCATTACGAACCTCCGCCTGCAAACCCTGCCCGGTAAAATCGACATCATTCCCAATTCGTGACCGCATTACAACCCGGCAGCCGAACCACGCCGTGTCCTCACCGGTGACAACTCAAGTGTAATTCTTATTATTATCAATATAATACAACATTCTATTTATGTGTTTTTCTCAAATCCGACAGGCGCCCGGTTGCGCGCACTTAATGGGCGATGCCGCCGATACCACCGCGCGCGAACAGTTGGTAGAGCGTCAGCAGGATCTCCACCACGATCAGGATGACGATATACCGTTCGACACGCAGCGAGTGTTTTGCCTGCAGCAGGTCAAGCTGGGTTTCCAGGGTACGCGAAATCAGGTCGAGTTTGCGCTCGAGGGCAAGATTCCGCTCACGGATCTCGAATTCTCTCTCAAGACGCCGGTACAGTGGCTCGAGCTCGGGAAGATCCCAGAGAATCTTCGGTTTCTCACCCACTTCAACCCTGCCCAGCATGCGATGCAGATTGAGCAGGGTATCTCCCATGTCCCGTCTCAGTTTGCCGGCAGCCCATGTGGTGGTGCCCTTGAGTTTCATCTCCTCCGCCAGCGGCTCCAAACGGTCGAAGGTCGAAGCGATGCTGTCCTCGTATTCCGCGATAACCATACTCTGCGCCATGACTTCGGCGACCGTCTGCAGGCGATCATTCGAGAGCTTCGTGAATCCGGAGAACGCCTCCGCTCGAATCCCTCATCGATCGACGGGTCGATACGTATCTCGAGCTCCTCCGTTTCCATGATGGCGGCGCCCTCACTCACCAGCGGCACGAGCGAGACGAGCAGCCCCCCTCCTCCTCGGCCGGGACATCGAACAGTACCACCGCACCATAGCGAAACAGCACGGCCAGCCCCTTCCCCCCCGAAGACAGGGTCAGGGATTGCATGGCGACCCGCCTGGCCTGGCCCAGGCTCCGGAGGTCGAGTCGCTTACCGATGAGCTTCCCCCGCGCCTTGATGGTAGGCACCGGTGATTCACTGGTCGTATTCAGATCGGCCCACAATGGCGTCTGACTCCATTCGGGCCCCGAATGATGTCGCCCTGACTCAGTCATGACTACCAGTCGAGAAAACATATGTAATATATTGTATTGTATAATTTATAATAAATTTTTTACGCACGAACAGCCGTCTCGCGACGCGCTTTCCCGGTCGCAGAGCGGATGCCGCCCCTGGCACGCGTGCCTTTGCGGCGCCGTTTGAGGATCAGGACGGCCTGCTGTCCGGCCTTGCCGTAGCGCGCCATGCGTTCGAAATCCTTTTTCAGTATCGGCATATTGATGCAGATCGGTGGCGGTCTTTCCCGCCTCGCGGTCCACATAGGGATCGTGTACATAGATGTACTTTTCATCGAATCCGGTCACCACGACCCAGTGCGGAAATTTCTCACGGTAGATCCGGTAGGAACTGATCAATACGATTGGGATGCCACCCGCCTCAAACTTTTTCTGGATCTCGCCCACCCGCATGGCATGACGATTGATCCTGACAGGCAGCTTCGCCAGTTCGTCGATGAAGTCCTCCTGCACCAGGCGCATCACTTCCTTTTTCTCCTCACTGCGCACGGAATCCACGAACAGTACGCCCGGTTCCTTGACATAGATCTCGACATCGAATCCGCGGTGCCAGGCCGACAGCGCCATGCCGTAGGGGCCGCAACCACCATGGCCGGAGGTCATGAAGACGGTGGTCGATTCCCGCCACAGACGCAGTTCCAGCTGACGACTGAGTTCGAGTCCGGGATCCAGCACTTTCATGGCCATAAGCAGCGCCGACGGCCCACAGGTGAAATCCAGGGTCTGCTCGTAGTACGGCACCCGAACCATGTCAGGCTCGAGATGGGGCGCAAGCAGCTTCTCGTAGCGCAGCGCCTCCATGTGGTCTTCATAATAATCGGGCAGATGGCCGATCGACTTGTAACCACGCTTCTCATAGAGGCAGATCGCGGCGGCATTATCCCGGCGCACCTCCAGGCGGAGGTAGATACAATCATGCGCGATGGCGGAGTCCTCGGCGGCCGTGATCAGCGCTTTGCCGATTCCCCTGCCCCGCAGTGACGGGTCAACGGCCAGCGAGTAGAGACGTGAGAGCGAGGTGCCGGTATTGAACAACAGCATGACGTAGGCCAGCACCCGTCCCTCCTCCTCGTAAACCAGTGTCTCGGCATTGGCCTTGGTCAGCAGGTAACGGAAACTGCGGCGGCTGAACCGGTCGACGTCAAAGGAACGGTTTTCGATGGCAACCAAAGCTTCCAGGTCGTGCAACCGGGCGGGGCGAATCATAAGTGACATTTCGAGTGATAGTAATGTGATGCTATAGGTATATACCCTATCTAACCGGCGGTAGATATTTAAATAAATATTCAGAACGGCAACAGCGCGAGTATGGCTGCGGTATCGCCGCCAGCAAGGAGTGTACTGTGGTAATCGGCCGATTTGTTACCAAACAGGGAATCCGGTCAGCGGCATAAAACGTCAATCATCCGCCGCCTGATGAAGCGGGTTACGCCCCCCTGTACGGAGATACTGAAGGGCTATTCCCCCTGACACGCCTGTCTTTCGGTGCAACCTGCCACCCGGGCGGCATGGAAATGGGAGGCAAATTCCCTATCATCGAGGAAGTGCATGATAAACCAGGTCCTGAGTGCATACAGGGTTTCCATATCCAGCGCTTCATCCCGGGACGTGATGCAATCAGAATAGTTTTTAAACTCCGCCAGAAACATGACGTGCGCATGTACATGACTTTTATAACCGGGATAATCCGACGCCATCATCAGTTTCTCTTCATCATGAAAATGCTGCTCGAGATCGGCGTGTAAAAGGTTCAACAGCCCTATGAGTCGCGCCCGTATCGCACCCTTGTCTACTGGAATTCTGATCGCACTCATGTAAAGCGGGGCGAGTTTGTTGACGCCATCGACCAGTTTCCGGTGCTGTTCGTCGATCCCCTTGATACCCAGAAGCCACCCAGATCGCCATTGGAAAAAGTTTTCCACTTGCCTGGCCCGCCTTTCTCACCGGGATCCCGGATGCTGGTCGGTCACGGTGTCCTGCCTCCCGCGACACTCGCACATCCCTGCACATCGACGGAGTGCGGGTGTGTCCGGACGCCGCGCCACCTCACACCTCGTACCGGCCAACCCCAGACCGGCACGTCAGCGTGAATAGAAATCTCCAGTACTCTAACGCGTGATAATTCGTCATCCGGATTTCTCGCCCCGCGTTCTCGCCTCTACCCATGCCCACCGGTCATTACAATCATAGTTCCTTTTCCGGTGAGCCGATGCGCGGTGACGCACAATCCGGCTGAGAACGGATGCGCAAAGCGGTTCCTGAACCGCACAGCAGTCCATCCCCGGGCGCGGTTAACGGCATATCCCGCGGACAAGGCCTCCCTCAATGCCGCCGATCTGCGGCTGATCAAGCGCAAGGCCCTGAATGCGGTCAATTACTGAGTACGGCGGTGTCAATGTCCCGCCGCGTATCTGCGCGAGTTCTCCACCTCATCATCGCCGGTGCTGGTGATCACCCCTGTGTAAATACGCCAGGCCCGCTAGACTGGTATCTAACCGGCAATGTTTGATTCACCGTAAGACGCAGCGCAGGCACATAACCATGGGGAGATACCTTGCATCGTTTGCCGCCTACCTCTCTCTGCTGCTGTTACCGGCGGCCATAAATGCGAGACCGGTACCGGTCATCGCACCGACGCCGGCATCGGAAACCGCCACACCCGCGGCCGGCATGTTCCTCGTCGCCCGGTGCGGCTTCCTGGATCCGAATTTCAGCCAGACCGTGGTCTACCTGTTGCAACATGACCGTGAAGCTACCTTCGGGCTCGTGATCAACCGACCGAGCGGTAAACGCCTGTCCGACACCCTGGCCTACGTCACCGACACGCCGCTCGCATCCCGTCCGGTGTATCGCGGCGGCCCGATGGATCCCGATATGCCGGTCATGCTGATGAGGAACATGCCGGATTCACCGCAGATGCGGCATGTTATCGATGACCTGCAGGCCAGTGTGAGCCTGCAGGTGCTGGAACAGATCCTCGTGGAGGGAAAACCGGCGGATGAGGTGCGCTTCTACCTCGGATATGCCGGCTGGTCACCGGGCAGGTTGGTGCAGGAACTCCGGCATCACTACTGGTATCTCGTGAAAGGCGATCCGGCGGCGGTATTTGGTCCCGATGCCGCCACCCTGTGGCAGAAGCTGATCAACCAGCTCGAACCGCTCTGTTCAATGGGGTCAGACTCGATTAATCGAAAGTAAATTCAAACAACCATTTCACGTCGGGGGATCAATCGAGTCTGAGGGGGGGGGGGGGGGGGGGGGGGGGGGGGGGGGGCCGCGCCAGATCGACAGCAACACCCATACCCCGCCCAGCGCCGCCAGAGAAAAACCGAAACCCGCGAGTATCGACATGGCCAGATACTCGGTATCCCCGGTCACCGACAGCATGATGGACGTGCCGATGATGAACGCAGCGGTGATCATGCCGATGGTGAGTCGGCTCGCGGCGCTGTCCAGCCGTTCGCCGAAATGTTCCAGCTCCTCGATGTCGATGTGCACCCGCAAGGCGCCGTGCCGGGCAGCGCGCAGCAGACGGCGCAAATCCCTGGGCAACCCGGTGAGCAGGTCGATCATGCCGGATAAACCGTGCCAGCCGCGCTTCGCCACCTCCCCGGGGGTGTAACGCATGATCATCGCATGGCGCACGAACGGTCGCGCCTCGGCGATCAGATCGAAGTCAGGATCGAGCTGGCGACAGAAACCGTCGAGGGTGAGGAAGACCTTGAACATCATCGACAGGTCCGATGGCAGGACCAGGCGGTTTTCCCGCAGCATGGCCATCATGTCCCGCACCATGACGGGAAAATTGACCTGGCCCAGCGACAGGCCATGGTACTGGTCGAGAAACGCACAGATATCGGCAACCAGCCGTTCCGAGGGCGCACGGGTGCTGTTCGACCACTCGAGCAGCACCTCGCAGACTCGCGAGGTATCGCGCTCCACCATGCCATGCAGCAACTCGATCACCTGGAAGCGGCGTTCCTCGGTCAGGTGTCCGATCATGCCGAAATCGATCAGGGCGATGCGGTTATCCCGCAGGAAGAAAATATTCCCCGGGTGGGGATCCGCGTGGAAGAAACCGTCCACCAGCACCATCCTGAGAATAGCGCTGGCGCCGCGCTGCGCGATCAGCCTGCGATCAAGCCCGGCCGCCTCGAACGCGGCCATATCCCGTCCGGGAATGCCGTCGATGTATTCCTGCACGTTGACGCGCTCACTGGTCCATTGCCAGTAGACTTTAGGTATTACGACATGCTCGCGCTCGGCCAGGCTCTCCGCCACCCGTACGGCATTGCGGCACTCGTGAGCCAGATCGAGCTCGCGCCGCAGCGCGAGGCTGAACTGGTGAACGACCTCATCGGGGCAGAAACGCTGGGTCTCGGGATTTTCCCGGGTGGCGACCTGGGCAAGCCGCTTCATCAGGCGCAGATCCGCTTCCACGACCCGCTTGATACCCGGCCGGCGGATCTTGACGATAACCCGGGCGCCGTCCCTGAGGCGCGCGCGATGAACCTGTGCGATGGAGGCCGCAGCCAGCGGCTCGGTGTCGAATTCCGCGAAAATCTCCTCCGGCGAAGCGCCCAGGTCTTCCTCCAGCTGGGCGCGCAGCGCATCGAAGTCAACCGGTGGAGCGGCGTCCTGCAGCAGCTCGAATTCGGCGATCCATTCCGGCGGGAACAGATCGACACGGGTGGCCAGCACCTGCCCCAGCTTGACGAAGGTGGGACCGAGTTCCTCCAGCGCATGGCGAGCCCGCTGGTGCGACTCCAGAACGGCGGTTTCCTCGGCGTATTTCCAGTGCAGTTTCTTGCCGGCCTGCTCCAGGGCATGGCCCAGTCCCAGCCGGCGCACGACACCCCCGAAGCCGCAGCGCACCAGAATCGAGGCGATTTCGTGGGCGCGGCCGAGATCCTTACCGGCGCTGATCGCTTCGAGCAGCATCAGCTGTCTCCCGGCTTGTCCACGTCGGTATCACGCGGCGGTTTCCGGTCAGGTTCCTCAAGGCCCCTGGCAATTCCTGCAAGCACCCCGCTTGCCATCCGACCCAGCTGTTCCGCGGCCTTGCCGGCCGATTCCATACCCGCCTGCAAGCCATCCCGCGCCGGCGGCGGAAACAGTTCCTGCAGATCCCGGGTGTTATCCGCCAGCATCGTTCCCAACGCACCGCCGCTGTCATGGATGTGCCGCTGAATGTCCGTAAAGGTAACGGCGGCGGTTTTCGAACCGGCCTTCGCCACATCGCCAAGGACATCCAGAAAAAGGTCCTGCAGCGAGGCCAGTTCGTCCACCGCATGTCTCAGATCGGTCTTCGCGAATTCCTCCACGTGCCCGGCCGCTTCCTCGATGGCAAGACGTGAGACACCGGCTGTTTTCAGCAGGGCATCCTCGACCCCGGCGACCGATTTCCTGATCACCTCGGCCGACCCGGCGCCATCGGACGGCGCTCCCTGCCCCTACACCCTCGAGCGCCGCCCGGGTGACCCGCCGGAGGTGCGCCGGATCGATTTGCGTCGTGGCTGTGGACAGCGCCGAGAACACCAGATCACTGACATGAGACTGCAGATCACGACCGGAGTCCACCGTCTGACGAACTGCCTCCTTCAGTTGCTGCAGATCGGGATCTTGTGCTGGTTCTTCATTCATGCTCCCCCCTCCATGGCGCCCGCCTGCCGGCCACCAGGGACTGGCTCTATAGCCAGGCGCTCTTTTGTTTTTTCTGGATTACCCTGTTCGACAGAATGGTGAACCCCAATCACCAGCCTGTCCAGAGAGCATAACCACTATTACCGCGAGTGTTCAATGGGGGCCAGACTCGATTGATCCCCGGAAAGTGAATTGAGCGCTGGAAATTTACTTTCGATCAATCGAGTCTGGACCCCATTGAACACGCTACTGCGCCTTCGTCTTCATGGCTCCGCAGCGGCTGCAGCGGTATACGGTAACCAGCCGTCCCTGCCGCACGTCGAACTGCTTGTCATTGAAGACGACCCAGCGGTGAAAACCTTCCCGGCACAGCGTCTTGCCCCGTGCCTTGTCCGCGGCTTTTGGCTTTTTGAAGCGGATTACTTCACCCATGTGCAGCCCTGCCTTGAGACAGGTTCAACGCCTGCGACCCGTTTTCCCCGGGCTGCGCCCGGGCTGACAACCGCTCGGGGCAGCGACCCGCCATGGACAGCATCCCGTCTCCCGCACTGGAGGCTTGCGCCAGCGACCTGGGTTGCCCGCCGCCGGCGCTCAATACTTCGCGGGGATGAAACGCCGTCCCTTGAGTGCCGCCTCGTCGTCATACTTGTCCTTCATATTGCGCCTGCCCAGTTTCACCTCCTCAAGCTGCGGGTCCTTGTAGGGGATCAGGCTGAGCAGGTGGGAAATGCAGTTCAGGCGGGCCCGCTTCTTGTCGTCCGAGTGAACGATGTACCAGGGTGCGTAATCGGTGTCGGTAGCGGTAAACATGGCATCCCGCGCCCGGGAATAATCATACCAGCGCTTGTACGACTCGGTATCCATCGGGCTCAGCTTCCAGGTCTTGCGCGTATCATGGATGCGGTCCTTGAAGCGGCGTTCCTGCTCTTTCATGCCGACATCGAGCCAGTACTTGACCAGCAGAATGCCGCCATCCGTCATGGCCTTCTCGAAGACGGGCGTGTAATGCAGGAACCCCAGGTACTGTTCCTCGGTGCAGAAGCCCATCACCCGCTCGACACCGGCGCGGTTGTACCAGCTGCGGTCGAACAGCACGATCTCCCCGGCCGCCGGAAAGTGGGTGACGTAGCGCTGCATATACATCTGGGTCTTCTCGCGCTCGGAGGGCGTCGGCAACGCCACGACCCGGAACACACGGGGGCTGACCCGTTCGGTGATGCGCTTGATGATGCCGCCCTTGCCGGCCGCATCGCGGCCTTCAAACACAACGATGACCCGCAGGCCCTTGTCCTTCACCCAGTATTGCAGCTTGACCAGCTCACCCTGCAGCCGTTTCAGTTCCGCATCGAATTCCTTGTTGGAGAGTTTCCGCGGTTTCCCTGCAGCAAGTGCTTCCGCCGTGTCAGCCTGCGGTTTGTTTATTTTCTTGTCTGTCTTGTCCTTCTTGTCTTTTTTGGATTTTCGCGCCATGGCTAACCCCTGTATTACGATATGAAAATTTTCCGCTGATATCCGGCCTGAACACCGATACAGGACCCCGCAAGCATCAGCCAGTGGCTTGAGCATAGCAGACGCCGTTCCACAGGCAATCACTGTCAGCGCGAACACGCTTTACGCAAGCTGACAGACTCCGCGCCAGGACTCGGGAAATATCTGAACAAGTCTTCCCCGCGAAAGGGAGATCCAGAAACCCGATGTTCTGGAAAGGAGTTACTCACGCTCGGGGCCGATGTCGTGAGCCTGGAGCACAGTCTCGACCAGCTGGCGGAAGTGCTGGGACAACCGGAACACTGGCTTTCGCTACGCGAGCTGCCCATGCGTCTTAATTACATGGGCATCCGGGTAGAGGAACTTTCAGCGCAGGCATCGAACCTGATCGATCTGATTGAACTCTATTCCGTCAACGGCCTGCACCGCATTCTGCTGCCCGCTTATATCCCGCGGGCGGATCTGCCCGAGCGGCCCGACTTCTTCAAGGCGGCGCAGCGTTACCTGGGTTGAGGCGTCTACTGCCCGATAAATACACGTGGTGCCCAATGAAACTCATGCCGTTCAGCCAGTGGGAAAGACATCGCCACAGCTGAAAGGAGGTTAGGGACAATCCATGGAGTGCAGCAGCGCATCCGGGGATACGGCCAGGCGGCTAGTGCGCCAGAACAGCGGCTATCATTAATCCAAACAACAGTGGAAACAGTATCCTGGCGGCCCTGTCGACCCGACAGGCCCGCGCAGTGTGGCCTGCCTGGGCCAGGCCGGCGGTGATTATGACTTCCACCAGGGCCAGGAACACGAGGATCGTTGACCCGAGGATGAAATAGTCCAGCAAGGTGAGATAGGACACCCGCGGCAGTTGACTGCCAAGAATGAAGCGGTAGGCAATCAGGGTGAGCATGGAGGTGGTCGCCAGACCGATCTGCGGCCCGGCGTTTTCCGGGCTGATCCAGAATACCGCCCACGACATGAACACGATCAGCACCAGCGGAAACATGATCTTCCAGAGGTAATAACCGCTGCTGCGCCGCGCCTCGAAGTTCAGGAGTGCGCTTGCCCGGGTGATATTGCGCAGGACGTGGACCGGATCCGACTGCAGATTCCATGCGCCGATACTCCAGCCGGCGATAGACATCTCCGGCAGGATGCCGCTGAAATCGGCAGCCGGAATCAGTTCGAGACGCTGCGGTTCGAAATCGGGAAACGCCAGCCGAAAATCGAGCTTCTGGTTATCAAAGGGGAAATGCAGCAGGTCGAGACGGGTGGAGAAACTGCCGGTCAGTCGCTGGATATAGACCACATTCCCGTCCGGGTCGACCCGAAGCTGTTCGGGAAAACGCTTGTGCGCAAGGACCTCGTTACTCACCTGGTAGCGCGGACTCCAGATTTCATTCATCGTGTAGGTTCGTATTTCCCTGCTATCCGATGATGCGAGGCGCGGGTCCCGCCACGAAAGGTAGATAATCAGGGTCGCTTCGAAATCCTGCGCCACATCGTCGATGTTGCGGATGTCGACGACGATCATCCCCACATTGATCTTCAGCCGGTCATGCTGCCCCGGCGGCGCGGTCAACGGCGCTGCCGCGGCCTGCACCATGAACGACAGTGACAACAGCAGCAGAATGAGGAGGGTTTTCACGAGTCGGAGCATAGTAAGCGGGCATGCATGCCGTGCCCGGGCGGGTAATTGTTCAAGGCATACGGGTTAAATCACATCGCCCGGCCAGGGTAGCCGGGAAGCCGGATCATGCAACCACCCGTTCTCCCCCGCGAACCTGCTGCAACGCCTCGCAGCAGACAGGTTTCAGCGGGTCGGCGCCGATGGTGCCGACCAGGCTGGTCAAATACTCCCGGCTCTGCACCTGGATAAGTTTTTTCCTGGCGGTCTCATACCGCCTGCCGATGCCCAGCCGCTCCGCCTCATCGCTGTATTCCACGTCATTGAGAAATCGATGGAGATTCTGCAAATGACGCTTCCACAAGGCGACGTCACGGCGCTGCTTGACTTCCAGGCGCTCATGATACCACTCGGAATCAAGCAGGTATTCGCGTGTGAACATCGCGCGAATGTCGGGGTGATGCACATCCATGCCCCGGTAGTTGCCGGTCCCCATGATATGCAGCAGCGCCTGCAGGGGTGGGCAGGCATCCTCGATGCAGCCACCATCGAGGTAGCGCAGGGCAACGCGTTGCTGCGCCTCGACGATGTTGTCGATGCCATCGACGTATATCTCCATCCCCTGGGTCTCGGGTTTGAGGATCTCTTCGGTGAAGACCGCCCCGGGATTGTCGAAAATCTTGCCCATGAAGTCATGCACGAAGTGTCCGGTGATGCGGTAACCCAGACGGCTGGCGAGTACCGTCCTGCCGTGGTACTCGATGTCCTCCAGCGCCTCCAGGTAGCCGTTGCTGATGAGGTAGGCAGGATCGCGCTGCTCGGGGGAAAGCCGGGCCCAGATTTCCGGGACCAGCAGGCTGATGTCATGATCGACCCGCATATCGGGCCCCACGTAACCGGCGGAACTGGAAAATCCCGCATATCCGGTCAGAATGAACGACACCAGGGCGCCATTCAGGTCCGCGGTGGCGCGCAGGGCATTGAACGGACCTTTCGTGAGCGCACCTTCGCTGCCGGCGCCGGTCGTGGAGGGTGACTTGCCGGTCAGACTGCAGATGAAGTCCATGAACAGTTCCGGCAGTTCCTGGTAGTGGATGGGGTTATAGACCGCGAGGGAGCGGATGCCCGGTTCAGGCGGATTGTTGCGTCGTCCGATCAACACGGCATCCACCGGGTGGCAGATCGCCTCCTGCAACCCGAGCTTGCGGTGCAGACGCATGCCTATCTCGGCAATGTACTTTCGACGCGGCTGGACCAGATCGGGCCGCGTCTGCAGGTAACGCGGGTTCCTCGAGGGTTTGCCATCGACCAGTCGCGGGTGCGCCGAAGAGACGACGTAGCCGCGTCCCTCCTCGTAAACCTCTTTCAACAGCCCCTGCATGGGGGGAGTAAACCGGTAGAAGGTGTTGACGTCCTCGACCAGCGCAGTGAGCCGCTCGCCGTACATCGGCTCGTAGTTGGCGATAAAGTTGCCGGTTCCGGCAAGATCCGCTTCGGTCTGTTTGTCGAAGCCGGGGTGGATGGCCTCGTCCGGCCGCTGGAACAGGCGGTACTCGCAGTTTTTCACCAGCTTCGCGCTGTAGTCCCCGCGCCGGGCCGCCGGGCCGCAGCCGGAAAGACAACCGGCCGGCACCACGACCGAGGCGCTGATGTCATCCTCCATCTGCACCTTTTCCGCGGCGATGAAGTCCTGTCTCAGCTTGAAGGTGCGCCATTTGGATTCCCGGTCGAAACCGACGCGCAGGTAGGAGGCGATGATGGTGCGATCACGCAACTTGAGCTCATGCGCGGGGGCACCGTCGACCACGTCTACGGAAAGATGCTCGCGCCACCGGTTACCCCATTGCGGGCGGTAGAAACGCTTGATGAGATAGGTCAACGCCAGGATGCGCGGGGGGATGGATTCCAGCCAGGCATTGAACTCATCGGTGTATTTGGGTGATGGCGTCAGCAGCTTGATGACCGAACCGAGGCTGCGCCCGGTGCTCAGCGGCCGGCGGCTCGCATCGTGGTCATCATCTTCGAAGCCGGGCTTGTAGCGGCGGGTGTAGTCCCGGGTGAAGATCTCCTGCACCATGTCGAGATCCCTGTTCAGATCATCGACGAACAGCGGCCGGTAGATAACGGCGTCATCGAGCGATTTGGAAATCTCGGACTTGCCGCCGCCCGATACCGTACACGGCTTGTGGCAGAAGGTCCCTTCCGGGTCGGTGCCGATGAGACGCCAGGACGGCGCATCCGGGTGCTTCTGCATTTCGAGCTTGTAGCCATTCGGCTGTATGTAAATCCTGTCGGGACGCAGACGGATCGTTTGCAATTCCCCGTTCGTTTCCCAACTGACGGTCTGGGCGATGAGGTCCATGCGCAGTTTCTGCGGTACATAGAGGATTTCCGGATAATGCTTGTCGATCCCGAAACCCTCCGGCTGCAGCTCCATGATCTCGCCGTAGCGCTCCCTGACTTCCTCGAACGAATAGCCGGGCGCATGGGCGCGTCTGTCCGCTCCGTACTCCTCGCCGTGGTTGCGACACGGGAAGGCGAGCGCCCCACCGGCGTGCTCCTCCTCGGCCAGCCCGAAGAGATTGGCGGAAAAACTGATCTGCGCCTTGACCTCCTTCTTGCAGTAACCGAAATAATTGTCTGCCAGCAGGGTGACGATGACACCCGATTCGTCCCGCGTGGTGAGCTTGAATGCCTGGCCGTTGTTATAATGTTCATCGGCCTGCTTCCAGCACATGCCGTCCCGGCGCTGGCGCTCGGTGGCCTCGTCCCAGCGCGGCAGTCCGAGTTCCCGCTTGGTCAGGGCGACCAGGTG
The DNA here is from genome assembly GCA_963710815.1 of uncultured Gammaproteobacteria bacterium. Lineage (GTDB taxonomy): Bacteria > Pseudomonadota > Gammaproteobacteria > UBA9214 > UBA9214 > CAVQCA01. The sequence continues at coordinate 121,406 of CAVQCA010000157.1, forward strand.
GGGGGCGAGGATGACGCAGCCGGTGTGACCGGTCCAATGATCCACATCGAGGGCGGCATCAGACTCGGCCAGATGGGGATTGCCGCCGTTGCCGAAGATGCTCTCCACGAAATCCAGGTTGCTCACCAGGCTGCCCGGCGCGAAAAACCTGATCTCCATGGTTTTTTCCGCTTCCAGTCCGGGGATCTCGGGGCAGACGATGGGGCGCAGCAGCAAGGACACGAACATGCGTGCGGGTTCCGGCAGGCCGGCCGTAAACGGTACGGTCAACAGCTCCGCCGGTGGATTGAGGGCATGCTCCAGCAGGCGTGCGAAGGTACGCCTGGGCACGGCCGTCTTGTCGCCGGGCACCGGCAGACCACCCTCGGTGATATGGAAGAAACCCTGGGACGTACGCCGATCGTTGGCAGGATTGTGGAGCACGCCCTGCTTCACGCGGTAGCTGGAGACGATCTCCGAATGGAATTCATCCTCGTTCATCGGCAATGACAGTTCGCGTGCCACGCCATGGCGGTCGAGAATGAAGGTCTGGGTCGGGAGCCGTGGAACCTGATCCTCCTCCATGTCATCCTCCAGATACTGCCGAAGGAAAGTCTGGATGCGTTGGTCGACACGGCACTGATAATTCGAGAGGAGGCGGTTCTTTTCCCGGTAGCTCTTGACCAGGTCGCGGGATATTTCCAAGAAACTGGCCGTTTCGTGGGAAATGCAGGTAGGTTGACCCGAGGACGCCAGCTTCAGGTTGATGTAAATCTGAAGCTTTTCACATTCCTCATGGGCATCGTCAATCACCTGGTGCAAGCCAAGGGCGTGCGCATAATCCATGGTTATTCTCCCCAACGGTATTCTCATGCCACGCATTCCGGTAATGGCCTCACCAGTGCAGTGCGAATAGCCGGACCCGGGAATGATACATCAAGGCATATTTTCCAAGATTCTTTGCAAAATCCAGACCACCTCACTATCTTATTAATTACAAATAAAATCAGGAATGACCGTCCGATGCGTTGGCCCCAATTTGCACAAAAACAGGGCAGACTACGCACCAAGAAAATCCAGTTTTCGAGACGGCGGGTCTCGCACTCCAGGAGTGTCGCACTATCACGATGTCTCAATCCCTCATTTTTTGCCAAAGAGTGGATATATATTTTCTTTTTTTATTAATAGAATATAATATGTTTTTAATGTAAATAATTAAAATTACCAGCGAAACCGGGGCTTGAAAGAGGCCGCCACCCGCAACCAATTATAGGTAGTTTGTCTTGAATACTCACTCCGGGAGTGTAAACATCCCGACTCCACGCAAACGGGTAATGTCATGAGCCGGACTTTCGATACCCCCCAGGATGCCGAAGACGCCTACTACGACGCTCTTGAAGAGGGCGATCTGGAAATATTGCTCGCCGTCTGGGACGAATCGGAAGACATCGGCTGTCTACTGCCCATGCAACCCCTGGCGCAAGGCCGGGCAGCAGTGAGGGACGCCTTCGCACGACTGTTCGCTCGTGGTCGTCAGGGCATCGCACTGTCGGTGAAACACCTGAGCTGGATCGAGACCGACCAGGTTGCCATACATCTCGTGGAAGAATCCCCCCAGGATCATGGCCCGGACGGCAGTCCACCCTTGGTCGTGTACGGTGTCAACATCTACCGTCGGGGAACCGGCGGCTGGCGACTGATCCTTCACCAGAACGCGCCACCTCCTCCCCCCGCGGGCAACCTCCCGCCGATGGCCCGCTGACCACAGCCACAACGGCGGTCCTGGATGGGCTTACGGCCCTTGCCTGATCAATTCCAGGAGCTTGCGAGCATGGCCTTTCGGGGCGACACCGTATTCCGCGTACCGGATCACACCCTCGGAATCGATGAGAAAGGTCGAACGCGCGATTCCGACCTTCCTGACCCCGTCCTTCTCCTTTTCCTGGATAACGCCGTACTTGTTGCACACCTCGCGCTCGACATCTGCAAGCAGGGTGATCTTCAGGCCGTATTTCTCCCTGAAGGCCTGGTGGCTGAAACAGTCATCACCGCTGACACCGACGATCCGCGCCCCCTCACTTTCAAACTCGTCCATCAGTTCCGTGAAATCGTTGGCCTGTATCGTACAGCCGGGCGTGTCGTCCTTGGGATAGAAATACATGATCAACATCCTGCCCGCGAAGTCGGCCAGTGTTCGATACTCCATATCGGCATCCGGCAGGGAGAACCCGGGGGCCTTGTCACCCACATGCAGCATTTGCATCCTCCTGATTCCATAGGCTGTAACGTGTGGCAGCGAAGCATCGGGTATGCCTGCGCACACGCTAACGGGAAGCCGGAATAATGTGTTGAAATCACAGCCCGTGCAAACACTTTTCGTATCGCAGTCCCGCGGCCTGCATGCAGGCCTACCGGAGCCTGATGCGGGGCATCCTGTATTGTCCCGCAATCATCCCCGGTGATAGTAAAACGATGATACGCAACATGCCGGTGAAGGGACGCGCGGACGCCCACCCTGCGCATGCCGCACGAACGGAAGGAACCCCTCACGCAGCAGCAAATCAGGATACTGCGCCAGTAGGTCGATCAGGGAGCAAAGGATAACCGACCCCGAGCCGCCGACGCCCGGCTGCCACGAGGACCGCGGGCCTGTTATTATTTGCCGCCACGGCCATGGAGCGCAGCTGATGAATAAGCGGAACAATATACTACCGGCGGTTTTCGCCGCCGCCAGTTTCCTTCTACTTGCCGGTTGCACCTGTATGAATGGCGGCAAGGCCGCGGCGCCGGCGGCCCCCGTCCCTCCTCCCCCGTCGCAGGCAACAGGTACGACGCCACAGGGCAATCAGCCCGTGAAGACGCCAAAGGAAGATTTGCCCGACCGCCTCTTTGCGCCACTGGACGACACGGTGAACGATCTCAACCATGATATCAACCGCGACATCGACAGCGAATCCCCTCCGAACAAATCTGACTGAACAGCCACGCAAGCACCTGGTAGACACTAAACCCGGAGAATAATGCCGGGTGCTTCCGTGATAAGCAGGACCCCATCGGGATTGCGGAAGATAAATACTATATAAAACATATAGTTGTGACTATTTATTAATATTATTTATAGAAAATGGGGTGAAGGATCCGTGACGCGCCTCACCCGCCCCTGCCTTCAGTGGAAGTTGGTGAACGGTACGACGACCTGCTTGCGGTAATCCGCATCGAACACCAGTTCGATGGAAACGTTCTGCCGGTCATCCTCGATCTTGATCTGCTTCAGATCCGGCAGGCGGACGGCCAGATAACTGCACAGGGCGGCGGCCAACGGCTCGTCGTTGTTTCTGATGGCATGCAGCAGGTTGGCGGCGACGAATTGCGCGCGCTGATTGAGGTCCGGGTTGACGATCGACCCCTCACCGATACGGATTCCCTCGTCCATGCGGGTGTCCATCTTGTCCAGATAGACCGCCTGGTAATCCGGTAGCGGCTTCTGACGATCGTATTCCAGCTCCGCCAGTCCATTCAACAGTACGGCCATGATCTGGCTCATGGTATTCCACTCCTCCGGTCAAATCCCGTCCACTCAGTATACCGGGCGGATACACTGGTATGCGCCTTGATGCATTGTTACCCTGATAGCAAAGGAGTCTATCGGACTCGGGATTTGCTGCGCTGGCGGGAAAGCGGCCCATCCCCCATCGCTTCGTTTTCCCCCGGTATCTCGTTGCATAGCACCACTATGCACCTCGATATCGGAAAACCCTGTGTTCGCTTTTCCACCATGCTCACTACGATCACCTGAATCTGAAAGAGCCCAAGGGGACGGATGCCAGCCGCCGGCAGCAGATCGCAAGAACCTCCATCGCCCGGCCAGGAGACCCATTGCAACACACGGATCCTATGCGCGTCATCAAATACAGCCACCGCCGGGATGCCGGGAGCAGTAACCATCCGCAGTGGCGTTTGGGCCGCCTCTGGCCGTGCCTTTGCCTGCTGCTGATCTGTCTGAATCCGCGCCCGGTCCAGGCGAGCGGACCGCCGCCGGAAAAGCCCCAGGCCGTGGCTACACGCCAGATCGACCGACTCGCCGCCGCGCTGGTCGACGCCCCGGAGTCCATGCGCGCCGATTTCGCCGTGGCCGCGATCGCGGAGATGATAGCGGACTATAACGCAGAAGCCGACCGGGCCCGCCGCGAGGCGCGCACCCATGCCCGTGACCGTGACCTGAAACGCTGGGCGGTAGCCGTGGATACCTATGCCGCGGAACTCACGGCGATCGCCGAAAGCGTGACCCCCGACACACCGGTCAGAGTGGCCATTGGTGCGGCAAACGGCATCTCCCTCGACATCGACGGCAAGCCGGTGCTGGTGGGCAGCCCCCGGGTAAGTGAGAAATCGGCCTTTGAGCAACGCATACTGGATCGATTCTGTAATCGCTACCCCTGCGGGGATCTCATCGCCGAGTACCGGCCGCCGCAAACGGTAGCTGCCACATCGGACACCAGGACCTACTGGAGTTTCAGCCAGCAGGCGGGGCCCTCCTGCAGCACCGGTGACGGCCTGGAATTCCAGTTTCAGGACATGACGGACATCGGGAGTAAACGCAAGGCCTGCGATCAGATCGTCAAGGAACTGAACGCCCTTGGCCTGGCAATAACCACCAGCCTGGCCGAGGGCAGCCGGATTGACTGGAACCGGCTCGCCATCCACACCCTGCCCGGGGAGGAGGAACAACTGGTCGAACTGACCGGTGACGGCAGCAGCATTCGCCTGCCGCTGCCCGCGCTGTCCAGGACGACCAGGCTCTTCGAACTGGTACGCCCCTGGCTTGCGGCCAGGGTGGCCGGTCAGTCGGAATACCGGCTGGTGCTGATAAACGCCGGCAGCCTGATGGCCCCGCTGATTGACCCCTCGGAAAACTCCGACGTTATCCCATGAGACCGGGCAGCTTGCCAATACTCATTCCTGCCACAGGAATATCTCGTAAACTATTTATATTCAAATATATTTTAATAACACGGCATCGCGAAAGCGGATGGCAGGCAACCTGCACCCTTCCTCAAATCTTTCCGGAGGCGGCCTCCCGCAAATGCGCAAGTCGCTGTCCCTTCGGCAGCGCGCCGATGGCGGCCGCGGCCCGGTAGAAGGCAGTGAAGTCGCCTCCGCTTCGCCGGAACAGCTGCCGGAACATTGGAACATAGTCGCGATAGGTGCTCACTGCCGCCAGCTTCGCATTGTTGAGCCCGCCTGCAAACCAGGCGTCATAGCCGGTCCAGCCGCCCCAACGACGCTTCAAATTGTCGTAAGCGGCCACCATGGTCTCGAAGAGGTGCTGCTTCCGCCGGCGTTTTTCCACCGCCGTGGCATCACTGTCGTAGAGCGTCTGCAATTGCTTATGCGTGCGCTGCACCAGGGCGATGAAGTCCTCCTGGTGCGCCAGAAAACGGATATATTCCGCCGCCGCGGCCGCGTCGCCGTTCGACTTCAGCCAGGCATTCACCCCTTCGAGCTCCACGGTCACGGCAAAACCCTCGTTGAAGGTCGTGTCACCCTCGACGTAGAGCTGCTGGTGCGCCAGCTCGTGAAAGATAACTCCCGCGAGGCGCGCGTCGCTGAGGTTCATCAGGGTGCTGAACACGGGATCGTCGAACCAGCCGAGCGTGGAGTAGGCAACCACCCCGCCGACGCAGGTATCGTAGCCTTCGTCGGCGAGGCCGTCCGCATAGGCCTGCGCCGCGCGCTCACTGAAATAACCGCGGTAGCGTACGCAGCCCGCCACCGGGAAGCACCACTCCTTGGGCTGCAGGGAGAACTCCGGGGCGGCAAAGACGCTCCATACCGCGTAGGGGCGCCCCAGGTCCACATAGCTGGTATAGCTGCCGTTGTCCGGAAGCATGAGCACCGCGCTCGCATAGCGGCGGATCCGCATCACGGTTTCCAGCCTGGCGCGCAGTTGCGGTGGCTGGGTCTCGTCGTTCACCAGACGCGGTATCGGCTGGCGGCGGCTCAGTACATCCATCTGGCCGCCGATCGATTGCGCATAGTAACCGAGCGTGCTACAGGCGCTCAGTGAGAAGGCCGCGATTGCCGCCAGCAGGTGTTGCCATCGACAGGATGTGGTCATACCGACGCCCCGCCGCATGGTCGGGGCATGCCCGCCCCTCGACGGGTACGCACTCCAGTGCGCCTCCCGCCACCGCGCCGTCAGTGCGGTTCGAAGCGGCGCGTGTCCTCGCTGGCGTAATTGGCCACCGTGCCGTCGATAACGGCCGTGGTCTTGATCTGCTGTACGGCCTCGGCGAGGCGCGCACCCGGGATGGCGCAGGTCATCTCGGTGTTCGGCATGCCGGTACGCACACGGCTCAGCATGCAGCCCACGCTGACCGCGATCTCCTGCTGTTCCCTGGCGATAGCGATGATGTGGCACTGCGGTTTTCCCTCGAAGCGCATGCCGGGGAAGGCGTCGGAGAGGGTCATGGCCTGCTTGGCGTTGACGCGCAGGAATACCACATCGGGGACCCCGTCAACGTCCCTGAGGGGGACATAAGTGACATATTTGAAACGTTCCTGCACCACGGGAATCTCCGGAAACATCTCCGGGGCCACCCAGCCCGCACCCACCAGGGCGCCGACATCGGCCTTGCCGCCCACTTCCTCCAGTGTCTTGAAGCCGTGCGTCACGCTGCCGACGCTGCAGTTGGCATGATCCTCCGCCACTGTACTGAAGCCGCGCCCTTCCGCCTTCATCCAGAACACACAGCCGGCCGGGACACGACCGGTGCGCCCGTCCGCGGTTGGCGCCGGCATGGGTTCGGCAAAGGGCTCGATGCCAGGCACGGCCTCCTGCGTGAAATTGATGGCGAATGGCTGGTGCTGCAGACCCAGCGATTTGACCAGGTCCTCGGCCAGTCTCTGATTGTCCTGTTGCGGCATGGGGGCTTCCTTCTCTTGTGCGGTTGACGGATTGATGGGGAGTGCGGGTACCCGTGCGTGTGCGCGTTTCACCCGGCGGCAAGCATAACAAGCCCCATGGTAAAGAAAACCCGGACTGTGCAGGGATTTGATTCGCCGGCCGAAGATCATGCCCCCGCCCGCCAACGGCCTCCTGCCGTGGCTCACAAATGCGAATTCCGATCCAGGACATCTGCCGGCCGGGATGGCCTGGATAACCAGGTCTCCTCAGCTGCGTTTATAGCCATAGAACCAGTGGTTCGTCGTCTGCCCGGTGTTGATCACGGTGTGGGGAACACCGGCGGGTATCAGCACCTCCTCACCCGGCGGCGGATGCAGCACCCGACCTGAGAACCGCAGCTCCATGCCGCCGTCGATCAGCATGACGAGTTCGTCGGTGGCATGCACGAAATCCGCCCACACCTGTCCGGGCGGATCGGTCCAGATGGCGCAGCTGAAGCCGCGCGCCACCCAGTCACGGGCTATCCGCTGCCGGTCGGAATGGATTGCCATGGCAACCTCGTAATACGACTTATCAAGGCTAAAGGTCCAGGTGTTGCCCGAACACGACAATCACGCTCGCGCCAATTCTGTTACCTATTTGTAACCAAACTTGAGGTATGGTGAACACATGTTCATATGATAACAGTGTTTTCTTGGGAGGAGTCGACAGTAACCCAGACGGAATATAGCCTGGTTTTCTTGTGATTGGCCACGCAACAGGATCTGGTCTCCTGGCTACCGGGTTCTGACCCGGTGGGGAGGGTCGGGAAGCCGGACAGGAATCAGCATAAGAACACCCGCTATAAGCACGGTCTATCAAGGAGGTCAGGGTATGATAATGCCACAGAAGCAGGCACAGACAGAGACAAAATCAACTACAGCAACCAGGCGATGTCCATTCTGTTCAGAAATGCTGACAACAGATGCAATAACATGCAGCTACTGCGGTTGCGATCTTCCTGTTCTTGCTCCGTCAGTCTGGGGGTGGGTCAGCGTAACGGAATATGCGGCAGCAACATCAAAATCGGAAGAGGATGTCATGTCCGCAATACATGACGGTGATTTGGATGGGCGGCTCGTTGGTGGCATCTGGATGGTGATGTATGAATAATTTTGTCAACACCCTTGCTGGATAAGGCCTGCTTCACCGTTCCCCGTCCTCGCTGATCGGCTTGTGAAGATGCACCACCGCCGTGGCCTTGCGACGCACGCGGATATTGAGCATCTCCACGGCGAAGGAGAAGGCCATGGAGAAATAGATGTAGCCCCGGGGAATGTGCATCCCGAATCCCTCACCGATCAGGGCCACGCCAACCAGCACCAGGAAGCTCAGCGCCAGCATCTTGATGGTCGGGTGGGCATCGATGAAATCGCTGATGGATTTTGCCGCCAGCATCATCACCAGCACGGCCAGCACGATGGCGATGACCATCACCGGTAGCAGCCGCACCAGGCCGACCGCGGTGATGACGGAGTCCAGCGAGAACACGATATCCAGGATGGCGATCTGTACCAGCACGGCGGGGAAACTCGCCAGGACGTGGTGTTCCGTGCTTTCCTCCGCCCCTTCCATCGCCGTGTGAATCTCCAGGGTGGCCTTGACCAGCAGGAACAGGCCACCGCCCACCAGTACCAGGTCGCGCCCGGAGACTTCCCATCCGGCCAGACTGAACAGGGGTTGCGTCAGGCCCATGATCCATGTCAATGACAGCAGCAGCGCAATGCGCGTAATCATCGCGAGAGACAACCCGAGGAGGCGGGCGCTCTGGCGCCGCTCCCGGGGGAGGCGTCCCACCAGGATAGATATGAAGATAATGTTGTCGATGCCGAGGACGATCTCGAGTGCGGTGAGGGTCATCAGGGCGACCCACGCATGGGGATCGGCGATCCATTCAAAACCCATGGATAGTTCTCCGTTGCTTCGATACGGGGGTGCTACTGTGCAGGTAGTGTCTATCCATGAAGAAATAAATTCACCGCAAAGGCGCAAAGAACGCAAAGCCGGTTAATTGTTTTTGTTAATACGTTTCTTTGCGAACTTTGCGTCTTTGCGGTGAAAATGGTGTTTATGCATGGACACTAGAATTCAATGCCGAGCGGGTTTTGTAGATCCACCCCTTCCATGAAAGGCAGCTTCCGGTTCTGGTGCGTGACCTGGTAGACCAGGCCGATCCAGTTGCCGACGATGCCCTCGGCGGTATCGTGCCAGGTGTTGTCGATGCGCCGGCTGACCAGCACTTCGGGAAATGCCGGAAGCGCGGCGCCCGTCTCGATGGCCTGTTCCAGACGCCGCCGGTGCTCGTTGAGGATAGCCTGCTCGTTGACCTTGATGTAGTGATCCGGAAACGGCGGATAGTCCCCGCGCTCGCCCGCGGCGAAGCGCGTCACCTCACGCTTGTACTCCTTGAGCAGCGAGACGGTATCGTACTCGGGGTGACCCTGGAAATAGACCACACGCAGGCCGTCCCGGCTCACTGCGAGATGCACCCCGGCCGGTTCGCTCTCGACCAGCACATGCAGGCCGGCCGCCTCGAACTGGGCGCGGCTGATGTCGTTGAAGCGTGAATGCGGCACGTCGAAAAGCGTATTGACATCATTCACCAGCGGGTGCCGCGCTTTCATCACGCGATGGGGAAACACGCCCCAGCGCTTGGCCGGCAGGGGCCTGCGCTTCTGGCCGTGATGGAACTGCATGACGGCATGCGTGGCGAGGCAGGAGCACAGCACCGAGGTCACGTTCTCCAGCGCCCAGTCGATCACCCCGATCAGCGGATCCCAGAACGGTTCCTGCGCCAGGTCGGGGTGGGCCACATTGGCGCCGGTGATAATCAGCGCGTCCAGCCCTTCCTCTCTCAGCGTCTCGAAGGGCTCGTAGTACTTGTCGATATGCGCTTGTGCCGCCGTACCGCGCGGCAGCGCCGGCAACGTGAAGGGATGCACATAGAACTGGGCGATGGGGTTGCTCTCCCCGATGAGGCGGAAGAATTGCCGCTCGGTGGCTGCGATGGCCGCATCCGGCATCATGTTCAGCAGCCCGATATGCAGTTCCCGGATGTACTGGTGCATGGCGCGGTCCGGATCCAGGATGGTCTGGCCCTCCTGGCGCAGCCGCTCGAAGGTCGGCAGATTATTATGGGCGACGATGGGCATGGCGACTTTCTCCGATATGGCTTGCGTCCCGCCACTCAGGCTACGTGCAATGGCGGTTTCCAGCAGGGCGAGGAAATCCTTTTCATCGCGCACGTCGCCGACCTCGCGCGAGGTGACCGTGTAGCCATGCGGCCGGGCGATGGCCTCGTAGCGCGGCAGGCGGGAATGGAACAGGCGCGGGAACACCCAGCGGGTAAAGTCATCGGGGTCCATCTGCGCGGCATAGTCCAGACCATGTTCCCCGAGATAGTCCTTGAGCTGTTCCTCCAGGAAGGACGGGCGGTAGTAAAGCGGTTTGGGGTCGCTCTGGGCGCGCTGAATGAGCGCCTCCTCCTCGTCCTTTTCCGTCACGCGGATATAGAGGATCAGCGAGTGGGCGACCAGCAGGTCGATAATCGCCGGCTCCTCCAGCTCGCACAGGCTGCCGCCCACGTCGTTCACGAAATTCCGGTAGCCGTAGATCTCGTGCGCCTTGCGGATGAACTCGGGCACGTCGCGCATGGCGTCGATTTCCGCCTGGCGATACAGCGCCTGGCGGCGGTTGAACTCCTCCAGCGGCACCCCGCCGCGCTCGGGGTCGCCCAGCTTGCCGACGAAGCTCAGCACCGGCCCGAGGTCGTTCACCTTGATGTTGTTGCGGATGGAAATCCAGTCCCGGCGCAGCAACTCGCGCAGAAACGGGACCTGCATCGCCTGCTGCTTGATCAGGTCGAGGATCGGTTCGTCCAGGTAGCGGGTGCCGATGCGGTAGTCGCCGGAGTAATGAAACCAGTGATGGCGGCGCAGCAGCGTGGACAGATAGGTCTTGCCGACGCCCGACATGCCGAGCAGGGTAATGCTCTTGGTCTTCCAGGCGCGGAATTCCCCGACGGTGAACTTCATGATGCGTACCCGATGATTGAAAACAGCCGAAGTGTAACCCGAAAGCGGAAACAGAGTCAGACCTGCTCAGGGTCTGTATTTAAGGGGCCACTCGAATCGCGTTTGCATCGCATGGTCGTTTAATAAGAACAAATGGCCACGGAAGCACACGGAAAACACGGAAGAATCAATATAATATTTCTGTGAATTCCGTGGATTCCGTGGCCATTCACGATCAGGATTAACCAAGTGCCATCCGGGCTGGATTCCTCCAATTAATCTCTGCGCCGGCGTTTCGTTCCCGCGACCGGCGGCGCCTTGAGCGGATCGTCGGGCCAGTGATGTTTGGGATAGCGGCCCTTGAGTTCCTTCTTCACCTCGTGATAGCCCTCCCGCCAGAAGGCGGCCAGGTCCCGGGTAATCTGCATCGGTCGGCGCGCCGGCGAGAGCAGATGCAGCAGCACCGGCACCCGCCCTCCGGCGACGCACGGGGTATCGGTGAGGCCGAACATCTCCTGCAGCCGCACGGCCAGCACCGGGGTTTCCTCGCGGTAATCCAGGCGCACCCGCGAACCGCTCGGTACCTTGAGGCTGGCGGGCGCCAGTTCATCGAGCGCCCGCTGCTGTGTCCACGACAGCCGCGCGAGCAGCGCCGCGTGCAGGTCCAGTCGCTTGAGCTGCGCGAGACGCGTCATGCCCTGCAGCCAGGGCGACAACCAGTCCTCCAGGGTGGAGAGAAGCGAGTCATCCCGGACGTCGGGCCAGTCACTGCGGGGCCAGCCGCTGCAGGAAACCGATACGCGCCTGCAGTTCGCGGGCGGCCTCGTTCCACGGCAGGCAACCCGCGCCGCTGCGGCGAATGCCCGCAAGCAGCGCCGCCTCTACCGCCTCGGCGTCAGCCTCCGCCCAGGGCTCATCCGCCACCACCAGCTCGCCCAGCCGCTGCTGGCGTCGCGCCTGCACCGCCTGTTCGCGTTCGTCCCAAACCACGAAACGTCTGCTCGCCGATCAGCACGCCGTGATATTTCAGCAACTGCTCGCGCGGGATGGCGGCGGCAAGGAAGATGCGCGACTCGCGCGCGCCGTCGAGATGCGCGGCTACGATCCAGTCCGCGGCGGCCAGGGGTTCAGCCTCGAGGAACACGGCGCCGCGCCCGTTGCTCAGCAGGTAGCGCCGTGACGCGCCGGCGCGGCGCTGCGCGATGCGGTCAGGATAGGCGTACGCCAGCACGACACCGGTCAGCGCCAGGTCCGCGTGATCGGCGGGCGCCGCCGCGCAGCGCAGCTGGCGGCGCCAGTGAGCAGTCTGGGTACGGATCTGCCGAACCACGGCGGAAACCGCGCCGCCGTCGGTGTGCACACCGCGCAGCAGCTCCAGCCGCAGGACGATGTCGGCCTCGCGCGCCTGTGCGCCACGCAGCGGATCGCGTTCGCCCAGCAGCGCCGCCAGTTCGCAAGCGAGCGCCCCGCAGCCCAGTTCCCGGCCGCGCAGCATCATGTGCGTCAATCGTGGATGGGCGCCGAACTGCAGCATACCGCGGCCGTGCGCCGTGATGCGCGCCTGCGCGTCGAGGACGCCCAGCCGCTGCAACAGGTCGGTGGCCTGGGCAACATGCGCGGCCGGCGGCGGGTCCATCCAGCGCAGTTTCCCGACCTCGCGCACGCCCCACTGGGCCAGTTCCAGCACCAGGGGCGCCAGGTCGGCCTCCAGGATTTCAGGTGTCGCCTGCGCCAGCAGATGCAGATGTTCGGGCCACAGTCTGTAGCACACGCCCTCCTGCAGGCGACCGGCGCGTCCGGCGCGCTGGGTCGCCGCCGCCTGCGTCACCGGCAGGGTGACCAGCCGGGTGAGGCCCGTGTTCGGATCGAAGCGCGGCAGGCGCATGAGGCCGGCGTCGATCACCACGCGGATTCCCTCGATGGTCAGGCTGGTCTCGGCGATCGCCGTGGCCAGCACCACCTTGCGCTTGCCGGCGGGGGCGGGCTGGATAGCGAGATCCTGGTCGGAGGTGGAGAGCTGGCCATGCAGGGGGGCCAGAGTGACTTCATCGTCGCAAACAACCGGGCGCAGAGCGCTTTCCACCTGCCGGATCTCCCCCGCGCCTGGCAGAAACACCAGGAGACTGCCGCTCTCACGGGCGAGCGCCTCCAGCACCACGCGCGCCACCTCGTCGCAGAATCCCCGGGGTGCGCGCGCCGGGTGCGCGTGCAACGGCCGGTACCTGAGGCCCACCGGATAATTCCGTCCGGTACTGGTCAGCACCGGCGCTTCCCCCAGCAATCGTGCCACCGCCGCTCCGTCGAGCGTGGCGGACATTACCAACAGGCGCAGGTCCTGACGCAGGCCGCTCTGTACATCGAGACACAGGGCCAGGGCAAGGTCCGCCTGGAGATTGCGCTCGTGAAACTCGTCGAACACCACCAGGCCGACATCCCCGAGCGCGGGATCCTCCTGCAGGCGCCGGGTGAGAATGCCCTCGGTGACCACCTCGATGCGCGTACGCGCGCCGATCCTCGCCTCCATCCGTATGCGATACCCCACCGTCTCGCCGAGTCCTTCGCCCAGGGTATGTGCCATATAACGCGCCGCCGCACGCGCCGCCAGGCGGCGCGGCTCCAGCATCACGATTGTTTTATCGCAGAGCCAGTCGGCGTCGAGCAGCGCCAGCGGGACGCACGTGGTCTTGCCCGCCCCGGGCGGGGCCTGCAGAACGGCATTGCGGCCGGCGGCAAGGGTTTGCCGAAGGGCCGGCAACAGGGAGTCGATAGGCAGCATCGGTGCAGGGAGAGTCGTCGTATATGCTGCATGGTAATCGAAGTCAGATCATGCGGCGATTTCCGGTAATGCCACGGGCCGGCGACCTCGTGGGGCGTCCGGACCGGCCATGCCTGCGGCGCCGGGTCTGCAACACCGTTAAATTGATTCTGGACAAATCAATAAACGTGGATAATATTCCGCTCAACGCCGGACTCCGGTATCAGCAAGGACACCATCGAACCGCAATGTTCTGGTGAAAATACCATGTCGGGATCCTCGAAAAACAAAAGTTCGCTTTGGCACGGTTACCTCGAGGCGGGCAACCGCAGCTCCCCCGTCATTCGCGACGAGCGACTGGAAACGGGAAATCCGAAAACGATGTTCCTGTTCAATCTCTCGCGCAGCGAGATACTCGAATATTCGCGGGATATCGTCGAACCGAAATTGCGCGAACTCAAGTCCGGCGAGACGAAAACCGTCAGGGAGCTCGATGCGGCCTATACGGAAGCACGCCGCAACTTCAAGGACCGCCGCGGCCACCCCACGACCATCCCCGAGCATGCCGGTGCCGCGCGACGGTCGGCGGGAGCCCAGAATGGAGAGGGCCTCGATGAATTCATCGAGAACGACAATGAGGATGAAAGCTGGGTAGATACCGAGGACGACTAGCGGTGACACGGCCTCACGGCCGGCCTCATGCCTGCCGGGGCGCAACTCCCAGCCAGCCGCACCATTCGGCGAACAGCTTCGCATCGAGCGCCGCCACCGTGGAGCGCGGTTGCAGGTCGTGCACCGGCTCCTCCCAGCCTTCCAGGGAAATCGAGTGGCCACCGGTCTCATGGAGTATGGTCAGACCGGCGGCATAGTCCCAGAGATTGTGCCTGCCGTGCAGGTAGACATGTCCGCGCCCGGCGGCGATCCAGCAGAAATCCAGCGCCACCGAGCCGAAGCTGCGCTGGGAGCCATAGGGAGGCGCAATCGCCAGGCGCCGTGACAACTCCGTTGGCAGGCGTTTGAAATCCACCAGCCCGATGGCCTTGCGCAGCGCGGGCGGGGCGGCGCGCCGTTTCAGCTCCCGTCCGTTGAGCCACGCCCCCTGCCCCGCCGCGGCATGAAACAGTTCACGGCGCATCGGATCGTATACCACGGCACGCTCCACGCGGTTTTCTTTCATCAGCGCCAGAGATACCGCGAAATACGGTATGCCGTTCACGTAATTGCTGGTGCCGTCGAGCGGATCGAGCACCCAGAAACCCGCCCCCGGCCGGATCAGCGGCAAACGGCGCTGCCCGGACTCCATCTCCTCACCCAGAAACCCGAAATCGGGACAGATCCCGGCCAGCTCCCGCTGCATTCGTTCCTGCATGGCGAGGTCGGCCTCGGTCACCAGTGACCCATCCGCCTTGATCCGGGCGCCGACGTGATTGAAACGCCCCATCAATTCTTCATCCGCGGCGCAGCACAACCGCCGCAGCAGTTCTTCAACAGATTTCTGATCCATGCCTCAATTCGCCCGGTGATTTCCAGAGCCTGCCGGGATACCGGCAGGCCGCAACTCTACCGCACGGGAAGGCTCCTATAAACCGTCCATGGCCGCGCGGGATCCGATTCAATCGAGTAGTGGGCCGATGACTGCCGGATGAGCGCGTTCCAACCGGTTGCGGATTCGTCGGACGTGATTCCTCGAACAATTTTCGGGTATGACAATCATCGGGTTGAGACCAGAATCTCGGAGCAGAGGCAGGAACTGGCTGCAGCCCGTTGAAACTGTATGACACACACAAAATGCTGGATTTTTTGCGCCCATCGGCTACATGTATTAATCTATGCGTGATGACCTGCTGCAAACAAGAAGAAAGGGGCAACGCCGGCGCTATCGCCCCGTACCGCTGTTCCCCTTACAAGATATCGAGGGACACTTGGTAGTGTCAGAAAGACGTCATATGCCGGAACGTCGCGAGGCGGATATCTCGTTTGACGTGGCGGAATTCTCCACCTACATCAGGGAAATTCTCAAGAGGCAACAGGCCTGAGTTCGTGAAAATTCCGTGTGCTTCCATAGTCATTTCTTCTTTACATAAACAGACACTACCCCCTTAGTCAGGCGCCTTCCGCCAGCGGATTCATTTGATGATTCGGTAGCAGGGGGTATAGGTCTTGCCCGGCAGTTTCATACGATGCTGGGATACAAACGAGCCCAGCAGGGAATCCATCGGGTTCATGATGTTCGACTCGCCGCGAATCTCGAAGTGACCGTACTGCTCGATGGCGCGAATGCCTTCGTCCTTGACGTTGCCGGCGACGATGCCCGAGAACAGCCGCCGCAGGTTGGCGGCCAGCTGGTGGCGTTCCTGGTCTTTGTGCAGCTCGAGATTGCGCATGTTCTCATGGGTCGGCAGAAACGGCCGCTGGAATTCCTGTTCGATCTTCAGCAGCCAGTTGAAGTAGTAGGCGTCGTCGGTCTCCTTGCGAAAATGGCGCACCTCCCCGATCCCCGTCTTGACCTCGCGGGCCACATGGACCGGGTCATCAATGATGATCCGGTAACGTTGCTGCGCCTCCCGGCCCAGGGTAGCAGCAAGGAACCGGTCGATCTCACGGAAGTAATCCCTGGCGCTGGCAGGACCTGTGAACACCAGGGGGAACGGGATCTCCGCATTCCCGGGGTGCAGCAGGATACCGAGGATGTACAGGATCTCCTCCGCGGTGCCGACGCCGCCGGGGAACACCACGATGGCGTGGCCGGTGCGAACGAAGCCTTCCAGTCGCTTTTCGATATCCGGCAGGATGACCAGGTCGTTCACGATGGGATTGGGCGACTCGGCGGCGATGATCCCGGGCTCCGATATGCCGAGGTACTGACCGGTGCCGATGCGTTGCTTGGCGTGGCCGATGGTAGCGCCCTTCATCGGCCCTTTCATGGCCCCCGGCCCGCAGCCCGTGCAGATATTCAGGCCGCGCAGCCCCAGTTGGTAGCCCACTTCCTTGGTGTAGTCGTACTCCTTGCGGCTGATCGAATGCCCGCCCCAGCAGACGACCAGATTCGGGTTCAGCAGTGGACGCAGGATGTTGGCGTTGCGCAGGATATGGAATACGGCATTGGTGATGCCGTCGGATGACTCCAGATCAATGCGCGGATTGTCGTTGATCTCGTCGTTGACGTAGATGACATCGCGTAGCACGGCAAACAGATGTTCATTGATTCCCTTGATGATCTTGTCGTCCACAAAGGCGCTGGCAGGAGCGTTTCGGAGCTGGAGCTTGATGCCGCGCTCTTCCTGGATGACGCGGATATCGAAGGACTGGTAGCGCTCCAGCAGTTCCTTGCCGTCATCGAGGTAGTTGCCGCAGTTGAGCACCGCGAGAGAACAGTTGCGGAACACCGTGTACAAGCCGCCCTGACTGGTATCGAGGAGCTTGCCGACCTCGGCCTTGGACAGGACCTCCAGGCGGCCCTCCGGCGAGATGACGGCGTCAATGACATCCTGTTTCATGAGCGGGCTGGTTTCTCCATACATAAACGACACCGCGGTTGCCGGTGCACGCGGCCCCGGTTTACCGTTTGTCCGTATCCCCTCGCAGCGTCGGCGCGGGCGTGAACGGGATCGACGGGGAATAAAGCGCGGATTTGCGGTATTCTCGGGTACGGACCGCGGAACCATAATAATGTCCCGCGCAGGAATAATCACCTCTTCCACCGGAGCGATCACGGACATGAGATGCCGTATAGACACCCAGCCGGCCATACGCGGCCGTTTTCAGTATGGAGATCCAGCGCGTCCTGGAGCAAAGCGCCGCTGGCAAGACTCCCCCTGAAAAGAATCCCGCCGCCAACTAGCCCGGCAGGGGCCTCACAATGACCAGTCGGGCGGTTTTTTATCGAGAACCGAGTGGCCGCCGATTCTATTGAAGCGAACCGTGCTGCTGTTTATCATGCGCAGGAGTCGCCGGGCTCAGGATTGGTCTACCGCGCTGACGGGAGAACGGCCCGGAGTTTCCCGATTCCCCGTTGCATAGCACCACTAATGCGGCTTGAAATCGGAAAAACCCGTGCTCGCTACGATCACCCGGGCCAGAGAAACCCCTCGTGCTTGCTCGTTGAGGGGCGGGTTTTCCGCCCCGGGTGACGCTATCCAGTATTCGGAGATGCCTCATCCCCGGACTTGGCTGACCGGTGGGTTCGAGAAATACCGTCGTGACCCTGAATTTAACTGACAGTTACCAGGAGAGATAACAGGATGAAGTACGACCTGACGCGCCCGCCGGACCTCACACATGAAAAGCGCATTGGCTCAACGCGCATTCAGCGTCCCCTCTACGTGTCGATGCTGCCGCCCTGCAACCACGCCTGTCCCGCGGGTGAAAACATCCAGGCCTGGCTCGCACTCGCTCAGGAAGGCCACTTCAAGGCGGCCTGGCAGAAGCTTATCGAAGAGAATCCGCTGCCCGCGGTACACGGCCGGGTCTGCTATCACCCGTGCGAGTCGAACTGCAACCGCACCCGCCTGGATGCTCCGGTGAGCATCCATGCCGTGGAGCGTTTTCTCGGCGACCGCGCGGTCAAAAAGGGGTGGAATGTCGAGTGGGATGCACCGCCAAGCGGCAAGCGTATTCTGATCGTGGGCGCCGGACCAAGCGGCCTGTCTGCCGCCTACCACCTGGCGCGTCTCGGCCACGAGGTGGAGATCCACGAAGCCGGCCCGATGCCCGGTGGCATGATGCATTTCGGAATACCCGCCTACCGTCTCCCCCGGGATATCCTCGACAGCGAGATCCGGCGCATCGAGGCGATGGGGATCAAAATCGTCCTCAATCACAAGGTGGAAGACGTGCTGGCGGAGAAGACGGCAGGCGCTTTCGATGCGGTGTTTGTCGCCATCGGCGCCCACATCAGCAAGCATATCGACATCCCGGCCCGGGATGCCGGCAAAATGCTCGACGCGGTGAGCTTTCTCGCCAGCGCCGAAAAGGGCGAATTGCCGCAACTGGGACGACGTGTGGCAGTCTACGGGGGCGGGAACACCGCCATGGACGTCGCCCGCGTCGCCAAGCGCCTCGGCGCCGAGGAGGCGCTGATCATCTATCGCAACGACCGTGCCCACATGAAGGCGCACGATTTCGAGGCAAGCGATGCCATCGAGGAAGGCGTCAAGATCAACTGGCTGCGCACCATCAAGGCGATCGACGAAACGACCTTTACGGTGGAGGTCATGGAAATCGGCGAGGACGGCCGCCCGCACGGAACGGGACGCATGGAGACGCTGGAAGCGGACACCCTGGTGATGGCGTTGGGGCAGAACACCGATATCACCCTGTTGCGGGATGTGCCCGGCATCACCTTCCAGGAGGACACCACCGTCACCGTGGATGACCAACATGATGACGGGACACCCGGGTATCTTCGCCGGGGGTGACATGGTGCCCTCGGAACGAACCGTGACCGTCGCCGTCGGCCACGGCAAGAAAGCCGCCCGTCATATCGATGCCTGGCTGCGTGACGAACGCTACGTCAAACCCGACGAACATCCGCTGGCGAGCTTCGACAAGCTTCATGTGTGGTATTTCACCGACGCCGCCCAGCGGCCACAGGAAGAGCTGGACCTCGATCATCGCCGGGAGGGCTTCGAGGAGGTGATCAAGGGGCTGAAAAAAAAGGACGCCTCCTTCGAGGCCAAGCGTTGCCTGTCCTGCGGCAACTGTTTCGAATGCGATGGCTGCTTCGGCTCCTGCCCGGAACGGGCCATCATCAAACTCGGCAAAAACAAGGGCTACAAAATCGATTTCGAAAAGTGCACCGGCTGCGCCACCTGCTTCGAGCAGTGCCCCTGCCATGCCATCGAAATGAT
>CAVQCA010000158.1:0-10303 GCA_963710815.1 uncultured Gammaproteobacteria bacterium
CGTCTTCAGGCATTAATGACACCGACCTTATAGTGATATCGTTTCTATCAAATCCATGAATGGCCACGGAAGCACACGGAAAAACACGGAAGAATACGCACTAACTACTGGCGATTTCGACTTCATCTGTACGTTCCCGTGGTTATTTACGATCAGGTAGTTTCATTTATCAACATCAATGTCACCGCAGAGGCGCAGAGTTCGCAAAGTTGTTGTGTGTTTTCATAATAAAGAACTTCTTTGCGTTCTCTGCGTCTTTGCGGTGAATTATTTCTTTCAAGCACCTATACCTTCAAACATGGAAATGCAGTCCAACATAGAATTCTTCCTGCTTGGGCAGGTTGAATACCTGCAGACCGGTTTCCGTTTCGATGCGCTCGATCGCGGCTTCCAGCGCCTGCGGCGTCCCGGTGGCCAGCACGAACCACATGTTCATGGCATGGTCGCGCTGGTAGTTGTGAGCGACCTCGGGAAAGGCGTTGACCTGCGCCGCGACCGCCTCGAATCGTTCCGGTGGCACCTGCATGGCGCACAGGCTCAGGGCCCCGCCCAGGTGTTCGGCGTGAAACATCGGTCCGAAACGCGTCAGCAGACCATCCTCGAGCATGCAACCGAGGCGCGTAATCAGTTCGCTTTCGGTGCTGCCCAGTCGCTGCGCCACCTCGCGGAAGGGATACTCGCACATCGGAAAGCCGCCCTGCAGATCGTTGATAATGCGGCGGTCGAGCGCGTCCATCAGCGTCCCAGCCGGTAGCGCGCGCCGCGCTGCTTGAAGCGCCGCCCGCTGAACAGCACCGCGTGCCGGATAGCGCTCAGCCCAAGCGCCTCGACCAGGCGCGCGATGCAGGCGAGAACATCATCGCGGTCCTGGCCATGCACCATGCAGAAGAGATTGTAGGGCCAGTCCGGCAGGCGCCGCGGACGCTGGTAGCAGAGTGTCACACAGTCGATGTCGCCGAGTTGTCGTCCGATCCGGTCCACCCGCTCATCGGGTATGTCCCATACCACCATGGCATTGGCGCGGTAGCCCAGTTCGTGGTGACGGACCACGACGCCGAGACGTTTGATGATGCCGCCGTCGATCATCGCGCGCAGCCGTTCGATCACGCTCTGCTCGCTCATCCCGAGGAGCGCCCCGATCTCGCGATAGGGCCGCGGCACCAGCGGCAGCCCTTCCTGAATGGCCTCGATCAGGTCTTCAGCGGCGCCGCGAGCTATTCCATCGGGCCTGTCATCAGCAGGTTTCACCTTTTCCGCATCGCGTGCGGGGGAAGGCGCGTGTCCCCCGAGCGACATTCGGAAGCCGAGATCGATGTGGTAATCCCGCACCAGCGGCAGAGAGAGCACGGCATGACCGGTCTGTTGTGCAATCTGCGTGAGCGTCTCTGCGAGCGCGGCCTGGTCCGCGGCCGTGACCACGAACCACAGGTTATAGCGGTGTTCGCGTTCATAATTGTGATTCACCTCGGGGAAGCCGTTCACCCTGGCGGCCACCGATTCCAGCTCCGCAGCCGGGACCTGCATGGCGGCGAGGGTGCTGGCGCCGATGGTGTTGGGCCGGAACACCGGACCGACGCGGCTCACCGCGCCCTGGAGCTGCAGTTCCCGCAGCCGGTCCAGCACCACTGCCATGCTTGTATTGAGGCGCCGTGCGATCTGCGCAAACGGTGCGGGACTTAGCGGGAAATCGTGCTGAAAGTCGTTGAGCAGTCTTTCCGTCAACGGTTCCATAGTCACAATCCGGTGCGATGGGCGCGGTCGGTGAAGAAGATGCCGCTCGGTTTGGACGCCGGCAGCTCACCGGTTTTTTCCAGGGTGCGGGTGTCGTAGACCTCGATGCGGTCATCATCGCGCACCGAAACCCAGACCTTCTCGCCGCGCGGGGTGAATTCCATGTGCAGCACCGCCTTGCCAGGTTTAAGGGTCTTGATGACATCGTGCGATTCGGCGTCGATGATCTGCACGGTGTCGTTGTCCGGGTGGGCAAAGTTGACCCAGACCTGCCGTCCGTCCGGCCGCGCCATGACGAACACCGGCTGGCCATGCACCGGGATGGCCGCCACCTGCCGCCAGGTGGTGGTATCCACCACCAGCACCTTGTGTTCGCCGACCGCGGGCAGGAAGGCCTGCGTGCCGGCGAGCGCCCAGCCCTCGAGATGCGGCATCTTGTAGACGGGCAGCTTTTCATCGTGGGCCGCGTATCCAGAGAGAATCCGGCGGACGCCGTTTTCCGGGTGCCACAGGTCGAGCAGCGTCAGGCTGTCCTCGCCGAACAGGCCGGCGATGTAATAGCGCCCATCGGGGGTGATCAGCGCGTCGTAGGGCGCGCGGCCGATGTTCCGAAAACGGGTGATTGTCGGCTTTCGCGGATCGTTCAGGTCCGCGATCCAGATCTCGTCGGCGTCGTAGAGACTGAAGACAAAGCGGTTGCCCGGTGCGTCCACCAGTCCGACGACCTTGGAGAGCTTGCCCGGCTGGTATTCGGCCGGGATGTCGGCCACCGGTTCGAGCGTTTTCGCGTCGAACACCCGTACGCCGCCGGGTTCGTAGTTGGAGACGGCGACCAGTTTGCCGTCCTGGGAGATGGCGCCGCCGATGCTGTTGCCCGCCTGCAGGATGCGCTTGACGATGCTGCCGCTCAAAAGATCCACCTTGGTCAGGCCGCCGTCGCGACCGAACACGTAGGCGTAGCGCTCGTCGCGTGAGAACACCACCGAGGCGTGCGACAGGTCGCCGAGTCCATCAATTTCCGCGAGGCGCGTGTCCGTGCTGTGCTCGACGATCAGCAGCTGCCCGCTGGCGCGTTCCACGACGACGCCGAGATCGCCGGTGCCGCGCAGTTCGGCCGGGGTGGGATGGGCGGCGAGCAGCAGGAGTAAAGTCAGCAGGAATCTCATGGATGATCTTTCCGTCCCGGTGATGTAATCGACCAGCCAGGCGATATCAGACTGGCTCAACAGCGGTTTCCAGGGGGGCATGGGTGTGCCCGGACGCCCGTCGCTCACCGTTGCGATCAGCAGTTCGCGTGGCTTGCCGCGCAGGGCCTGCGGCGTCAGCGCGGGTCCGAGACCGCCGGTGAGGCGCATGCCGTGACAGGAACCGCAGTCCTGGTGCAGGAGATTGCGCAGTTCGTCCTGCCGTTCGAGGGAGAGACCTTGGGCCATCGCGACGCCGGTCGTCAGGCCCCAGGCGGACAGAAGCAGACGGGATCTACGCATGACTTGATTGCACCTCCGTTATAAATGTAGGGTGGGTTAGCGTTTTTTGCGTAACCCACCAGGCGTTGCGCAGCAACACAACGTATTCTTGGTGAGTGCCTGCCGGCACAACCGGTGGGTTACGGCACAAACAACGTGCCTAACCCACCCTACATCGATATCGCGGGGGAGAAGTGCCTTCTCTTCCCCCGCAACGCCTGGCTTCAATAGCTGTCGTGCACGGTATTATGGAGATTGAACTTGCCGGTCGGCGTCACCAGACGCTTGTCCTTGATGACCGTCTTCAGCGTGCGGGTCTTGTCATCCACCACCACGATGGCGGATTCCTGCTCCTTGCCGCTCCACACCGAGAACCAGACCTCGTCACCGGCTGCATTGTATTCCGGCTGGACGACACGCTTGGGTCCTTCACCCTTGATATCGGCCCATTCGGCGATCGGCAATACCTCATAGCCCTTGTCGAGATGCTTCACGTCAAACACCGCGACGCTCTGGCTGATCTTGGTATCCGGGTTGAGCGGCGTATCCACCCACAGGTTGTTCGACTTGGGGTTCGATTTGACGAACAGCGATCCGCCCCCCTGGCCCTTGAGTATACGCACGACCTTCCAGGCATTGGCCTTGTGCTTCACCGGATCGGTACCAATCTCCGTGACATTCTCGTTACCGAGCGCACTGGTCACCCAGACCGGTCCGTACTTGGGATCGTTCAGGTTGGCGCCGCGACCGGGATGCGGGATCTTGGTGACGTCGATCAGCGCCACCAGCTTGTCTTCCTTGGAATCGATCACCGCGATCTTGTTGGACTGGTTGGCTGCCGTCAGGAAATAGCGTTGGGTACTGTCCCAGCCGCCATCATGCAGGAAACGTGCGGCGGGGATCTCGGTGACCTTGAGGTTTTCGATATCCTCGTAGTTGACCATCAGGACCTTGCCGGTCTCCTTGACATTGACGATGAACTCCGGGTGCTCGTGCGAGGCCACGATGGCCGCTACACGCGGTTCGGGGTGATATTCCTGGGTATCGACGGTCATGCCGCGGGTGGAGACGATCTTGAGCGGTTCCAGGGTATCGCCCTTCATGATGACGTACTGGGGCGGCCAGTAGGAACCCGCAATGGCGTACTTGTCCTCGTAGCCCTTGTACTTGGAGGTCTCGACGGAACGCGCCTCCAGCCCGATCTTGATTTCGGCGACGTTGTCCGGCTTCTTCATCCACAGGTCGATGAGGTTGACCTTGGCATCGCGTCCGATCACGAACAGATAACGACCCGAGGTGGAATAGCGTGAAATGTGTACCGCGTAACCGGTATCGATGACGTTGATGATTTTCTTGGTGTCGCCATCGATGAGGGCGATCTGGCCGGCATCACGCAACGTCACGGAGAAAATATTGTCGAGGTTATAGTTGTTTTCCTTCTTCCTGGGGCGCTTCTCCGGCGGTATCAGCTCCTTCCAGGACGCCTTTATCTCTTTCATGCCGTATTCCGGCGGAATCGGCGGCTCGTTCATCAGGTATTTGGCCATGAGGGTGACTTCCTCCTCACTGAGCTGACCCGATGAACCCCAGTTCGGCATGCCGGCCGGAGAGCCGAAGTTGATGAATACCTTCAGGTAATCAAGACCTCTTTCATTGGTGATGTCCGGCGTCAGCGGCTTGCCGGTGGCGCCCTTGCGCAGCACACCGTGACAGCCGGCGCAGCGTTCGAAGTAGATCTTCTTCGCCTTGGCAAACTCGGCCTCGGTCAGAGCCGGGGCGCCGGGTGTCACCACATCCTTCGAGCCTTCCTGCAAGGGAATCGGAGCGCCCTTGTAGCGCAACTCTCCCGGTGTCGTGCCCGGATGTTCGGATTTGTCGGCGGCGTTGGCCCCAAGCGCCACAAGTGAAAACATGCCCAGCGCCACGGTGCGCGCGATTCGTGTCATGGTGTGATTTATCATCCTTATTCCTCCTGGCCGGTGTTTTGTATGGAGCGATACTACAAACTCCGCGCGGCGGCGCTCCTTGATATAGGTCAAGGCAGGAATGGCGCTCAACTCATGGGATATCTTCCATGTGAACGATCAAATGGCCACGGAAGCACACGGAAATACACGGACGATACACACATATAATTTGTGTCTTCCGTGTGTTTCCGTGGCCAATTAACTGGATTAGAGCTTAAGTAGTGTCCATCCATAAAGAATCAAACTCACCGCAAAGACGCAAAGAACGCAAAGTCATTTAATTGTTTTTATGAGTAAGTTTCTTCGCGAATTTTGCGGCTTTGCGGTTAAATCGGTGTTTATGGATGAACACTAAAATAATGTTCTATTCAGTCAATGCCGGATCTCGCGGTGGGCCTTCAGACCTTCTTGTCCGCGGTCTTCACGGTGGACGTGCTGGCTGGCGAAACCATGATGCGTTCGAGCGCCTGCCGGCTTTTTTCCCGGCGACGGCGTTTATCGGCCAGCGGCGGGCAGCGGACCTCGTCCCAGTAGGTCACCTGGCAATCCAGGCAGTAGTGGCATTCGTTGGGGTTGATTTCGCCGGTGGGGCGGATCGCCTGCACTTCGCACTGCTTCTCGCAGATCTGGCAGGGGCGACCGCACTCCTTGCGACGGCGCAGCCAGTCGAAAATCCGCAGCGGGGCCGGGATCGCCAGGGCTGCGCCCAGCGGGCAGAGGTATTTGCAATAGAACTTGCGATTAATGACCGCGATGGCCAACAAGCCAATGGCATAGGCCAGATAGATCCCGTCCCGCTGGAAGTGCAGCACGATGGCGGTTTTGAAAGGCTCCACCTCGGCCGCCTTGGCCGCATAACCAATGGATTGCAGCGACACACCGAACAGGGCGACGAAGATCACGTATTTCACCGCCCACAGGCGCTCGTGAACCACGTCCGGGAAGTTCCAGGCCGGAATCCTGAGGCGCTGCGCCAACTGGTGAAGCAGTTCCTGCAAGGCGCCAAAGGGACACAACCAGCCGCAATAGACGCCGCGTCCCCACAGCAGCAGCGTCAGCGCCACGAAGGCCCAGAGGATAAAGATCAGCGGGTCGACCAGGAAGGCTTCCCAGGAGAACTGGTGCAGGATGGCGTTGATGAAGGTCAGCACATGGATGACCGAGAGCTGGGCCAGCGTGTACCAGCCAATGAAAAACAGGGTAAAAACAAGGTAGCCGGTCCGTATATACGTCAGCAGGCGGGGCCGGCGGGTCAGCCAGTCCTGGAACAGCAGGATCAGGGTCAGCACAAACAGTGCGACTGCCAGCACGCCGATCTGCCAGACACGTTCGCTCCATACCGAGACCCAGAAGGGTTCGCTGCTGGCGCCGAGCCACCACACCGGCGCCGGCTGTCCGTCCGCCATCCCGGTCGCATCGTGGTGAACGGGCGCCACCTGGTTTCCGTTCGATCCCGCGGGTGGCGCCGGCACCCCGCGCGACTCGGCCACTTTCTGCACGGCACGCATGACCGTGGCATTCATGACCATGGCGGTGATGGTGGCCCCGGTAATGCCGTCAATGGTTACGTACCCCTCGCGCGGCGCACCGCCGATCTTTACCTTGCCGAGCACGGAAACGCCGCGGTACTGGTCGGCATAGTGTTTCAGGTCCTGTTCGGAGACGCCCACGACGAGAATCGGTTCCTCGTGCTTGATGATCTCCAGGCCGGTGATGCTGCCCGCGAGATCGAAGCCGACGAGCAGCGTGATGGGTTCACCGGAGTAGGCAGGAATTCGTACGACATCCGTGGTGCGCAGCACATACCCCAGCAGCTGATCCCCCCGGTAGACGGGTACGGCAAGGGGATCACCCTCGAACTCGCCGACGCGGTTGGCCTGCGGAAAGAACTCCCGGGCGAGATCGGGCACGGACCACGACCTGGCCGTGCCCATCGTGGCAAGTGCGAGCAGCATGAGCAGCATCAGCCGGGGTAACAGCTGCCGTAACGCACGCCCCGGCGCGAGCGCATATCTGGCGATGCGAATCACTGGCCTGGTTTCAGGTACTGCTGTTGAGGTCATGGTGAAGTGGTTGATCATCGCCGGTAATCGCAAGTGGACGCGAGCACTCAAGAGACCCTGCCGGGTGCCCCGATATCGTCACCACCGTGTGGAATGTCACCTTGCGGCCGTATTGATCCCGATGATACCTCGAGACTCTCCCACGGCGAGTCTCCCACGCTGCGCTCATTATCCCGATCGGATCAAATTATCGTCCTTGACATATATCAAGGGCACTGTCATCCATTTACAACCGGTACGGATGATTCTTGCCTCGGGACTATTGTCTATAGAAGCGTACGATTGGCCACGGAAGCACATGGAAACACACGAAACAAAAATCAAACAACCGTGTCTTTCGTGTGTTTCCGTGGCTATGTTGCAGAACCAGGAATCAAGCAAGGCACCATCCGAATCAGATGGGGTGTGCCAACCGGTATGCATTCAACTCTGCAGTTAAAGGCCGTTATGAACAGGCGGAATCTGTCCTCATCAGTGCTGGCGTCGGGCATTGCCATGATCCTCTTTTTTACTCGGCATGAAGTAGCCGCTTATCGCCCATTAGTTTGGTAATATCAGCGTTTATGTCAGTTGTGGTCGCAGAGGAGGCTGATACACGGATAATTGTACTGCTCCCGGAGCCGCATCGCGCCATGGTGCCGAGCGCCCCGATGCCGATGCCATGCAGCATTCCTGTTACCGGAATGTTGCCGGCAAGTTGTGCGATCCCCTTGAGCGCCAGTCCCGGTACGAGCCAGAGATAGCCGAGAGCGAGTGACCAGAGGTGTGGAAGTGAAAGCGTGCGGTGAAGCTGCCACGGCATCACGCGCACGAGCGCAAGTATCGCCGCACCAATACAGAAGATGCCAGCAACGGTGTCGAGGGCAAGTGCATCAACTATTACCGCACTGCCAATCAATACCGCCAGCGGAAGTTCGTAACCGCGCTGCAGGTGATCACGCCGTGCAATACCCTGCCGTTCGAGATGACCACTCGCCGCCGCGCGCAGCGCGCGGCCACCGATCAGCAACAGCAGCAATGCTACGAGGTCAATTGCGCTCAGCAATGTGCGTGCCTGAACCTGCTGATCGAACCATACCGTCCCGGCCCACCATACCGCATCGGCGGCAACCAGGGCGGTGAGTATCGCGGGCAGGATGCATTTCTCCCGGCGCTTGGCCCCGGCGAACAGGGGAGGAGCCGCCAAAATAAACACCGCTACCGGAAACATCATGCCGACGATAAAGGCTGCTGGACCGCTACCCGTGGCAGCGGCAATCCGGGCGGCGAACCAGGTTCCGGCCAGGACCCATGCCACGTTTCGCATCGGGCGTGTGGACAGAAATCCGGCGATCACGGCAAGTGCGAAGCCAAACAGCATCTCATGGCCGTGCCATGTGGCGCCGATCATGGCGGGATGCCTGCTCTGCAACACGAGCCAGAGAGGAACAGAGATGAGCGCAAATAATGCAGCCAGCGGGAACAACAGGCGATGCACCATGAGCGGCCGCCGGGCACTTTGCGAATCAGCTTTGCGGCGGTGCAAATCAATCTTGCTCAATTGCGTATGCCGGGAGGGTGGAGTGGACTGTCCTGAATATCGAATACGCGATCAGTTCTTCAACATAAAATCACGCAAGACAACCGCATGGTTGCAGGCGCGATCACGTGCCGCGAACAGGAGCGTTATCGTTCCGCCGGCGGCCTGCTCCCGTAGTTCCCTGGCGTCATCACGCCGTGCTTCAAGTTCATCGAGATAACGGGAACGGAACTCGCCGAACCTGGATGCATCGTGACCAAACCACTTTCGAAGCGGGGAGGTCGGCGCCAGATCCTTTGCCCACAAATCGATGCGGGCATCGGCTCTCTTCAGGCCGCGTGGCCAGAGGCGATCCACAAGCACACGAAGGCCGTCATCGTCGCCGGGGTCGTCGTAAACGCGTTTGATCCGGATGCTCATTGCTTCTGTCAATCCATTCCTCTCAACGCCTGCTGAAGTGCCTGGAACTCTTCACGGCACTCCGCACGATAAAAAGCGGTTCAGAGCACATTGCTTTCCAATACTTGAGTAAATTGTACACTGACACCTGTTCCTTCTCACCATGAGCAGGATGTCTCAGTCGGCGCTCGCCTGAGTGTAACGGTCGAAGAAAATCCGCACCAGATCCGAACGGGTAACCATGCCGAGTACCCGGCGCTCGTTGTCACAGACGACGACACGCTTGACGTTATTGCGCTTCATCATCTCGATGACATCATGCAGATCCTGCCCGGGGGTCACGCAGACCACGTTTTTCACCATATGCTCCGTGACCGGAGCCTCCGGGGCCTCCAGGTCGCCGTGGTGGGTCAGGTGGCTGAACAGGGACTCCAGGGTCTGCCACAGATTGTGGTGCGGCTGATGAGCCGGTACCCCGAGGGCACGCAGGAAGTCCGCCTCGGTGATGATGCCGACCAGGTGCCCGGCGTCGTCGACCACCGGCAGTCCGCTGATCCGTTCGCTGACCATCAGATGGGCGGCATCGGTTAGCGGCGTTTGGGGGTGTACGGTGCGCTGGTCAACGATTTCACCTTTACGCTCTGAGTGCACCGCGGGTTGGCTAGATGCCTGCCTGCAAGCCATGAGCTCTCATCTATGTTCGTGTCGAACTGTGACGATTTGCGGGGACAGTGTTTACTCTCTGATGAGTTGTGGTGCGCCCCGCCGCACGCCGGTTCTACTCCAGGTATATCGCTTGCGTGTCCGCCACATGGCGCTTGGTGTCCAACAGCCGGCACTGGGCGCATGGACGCCGGCGAATCGGGGCAGGGAAGGCCGCCGTCTCCCGGTAAATCCAGGATGATTTACGGGTATTGCCATAATCGAAAAACAGGGAAAAAAACCGGAAAGACAATCACGTCCTCGGCCCGGACGGGCGAAGTTCAACGCAATATCCGGGCTGACTTTCGCTGCAAGACTACACCCTCCGCCTCATTGCGTCTTTGATAACGGGTACGAGCTCGTTAGCGATCACGCAGTTCCGCTTGATGCCGCTATACGCAATACATCGAAAAATACGATGTATTAATCTATATTATTCGACTTTTATAAGATACT